>NZ_CP017146.1:2011565-2682087 GCF_009930795.1 Marisediminicola antarctica | reverse complement strand
CCGCCCGCAACCACACCGCCGACAGCAACTCTGGTCAGCGAGATTCGGGACGTGGACGCCCCCACGTCCACGGATGCCTGTGCGCCGAGGGTTGGCCACGACTTCGCGGAAGAGATGATCCGCTTCTCGTACAAGGTGTAGCTCTTGAAGCTGTTGATCAGTTTGCCGCGCCGGGCGGCCTTCTCAGCCGCCGCCGACAGTCCGACCTGCACCACGACGGGCTTGGATACGGCAGCAAGTGAGCCGGGGACTTCAGCGTCTCCTGCCACCGCTTGTGTTGTCGCGATATTGATAGCGGTTTGCAGACTTCGTAGGAATTCTGCACCGCTTTCTAAACCGAAAACGAAAGTGCAGGGGTCATAAGTCGCGTCGTTGGCATAGTCGACATCTTCTGCGCGGATACGGAGCCGATCGCCTTTCAAAAGTTTCTTCGCCGTGTATTCGATGGTGGTGATTGCTTCGAGGGGAATGGTCACCTCGGCGTTCCGCTTCAGTTTCGCTTCGGCTTCGGTGAATGAGAAAGTCAGGAACCCCGCGTCGAAAGAGGCGGATCCTGACATGCCTTTGATTTGCATCACGCCATCAGTATGTCGGGTATCTGGCGAACGATGTACGAGTGAATGCGTGCGAGGCAGCCGGGTCGCTGACCACCATCGAGGTCGGGCACGAACTTCTCATTGCCCCATCGAGGGCGCGTCCGGTCAGGCGCCTACCGTAAGCAGGAGGTAGGAGTCTTCCGTGACGGACGGACGACCGATCCGACGTCGCCGGCGACAAGCGGGCGACAACCTGCCCAGCGCAATTTGATCAGCGCGGGCAGGTTAGAGCGTTCGTTCAGGGCCGGAAGAGCTACGGGACATAAGGGCCCCTATTGGCAGCTGACGACCTTGAGGCTTCATCGCCGACGGCTGTCAGTCTTAGTGCGGTGTCTTCCCTATGCTGTCAATTGAGGGCGAGCGGCGACCGGTCGGACTTGATCTAGCAACTCACAGACAGTGATCTCGGGGGGGTCGTTTTTTGGCACGTTTACTGATCTATTTCATCGGCGTCATAGGGTCAACGGCGGTGATGCTGAGCTCGGACCCAGGCGATGGATTCTTCGCAGTGTCTAGCGGTTTGGCGATTGGTTTCGCGATTCCATTGATTGATGCGCTCATCGTCCATTTTCGATTCCTGAAGATCGCGTGGTACTCGCTTCGCACCTGGAGAACCCGGGTTCGCGTCTCAGTGTCATACCTCTACCGCATACGAGTCGATAACGAGTATCTGCTCGTAGAGGGAAAACGGTTCGACCAGTATCAGCCGGTTGGGGGCGTCTACAAGTTCCATCCAGCATCATCCGGGATACGAAACGAGATGAACCTTCTTGACGACGATTTATTGGAGCCGGACGATGTGAGCGAGGGCGATCTCCGAGTGCGAATACCCGGTAAGCACTTGCTCGCATTCGTTCGATGGTTCGAGAGCGGAAGCGGACGAGAGACCGACGGCTGGCGGGAGTTCTACGAGGAACTCGTCGCACCTGGGCTTCTGCCCAAGAGCGCATTTAGACACATCAAATATGACCGCGTCGGACGGCATTATCACCCCATGAGATTCAGCCCGTGGGCGAAGAGTCAAGAACTGCTCATCGCGGACATCTTTGAAATCTTGCCCACGCAACCGCAAATCGATGAACTTCGGAGGCTGAAGAGCAGCGGTGATGCGCGGGTTCTTTGGGCCTCCGAGGATCAAATCAGACGGCGCGGAGCAGCGGATGGCGCAGCCAGTCATACGACCAAGATTTCTCAAACAGCCGTATGGACAATTGACACGGCACATTGAGCAGCAAAGCAGTGTCGACCGTGAGGAACAGCTAGGTAGGACGAAAGTGGGGCAGTCAAATGATCTCAAGCGATTCCTAGGCGAAAAAGTCAATTTGAATCGCACTCGGCTGAGTTCGCTCTCAGGACTCACTAGTAATTTCGAAACCACAACATGTAGTGGTCATCGGCCTTCGATGACCACTGCATCTGGTATAATTGACAATTACTATGAAACGCATTCTTTCCATCGATGGTGGCGGCATCAAAGGGGTATTTCCCGCCGCGTTCCTTGCTGACCTCGAAACGGAGCTCGATGCGCCACTGGCGTCCTACTTCGATCTGATTACGGGAACTTCGACGGGCGGCATCATTGCGCTCGCACTTGGCATTGGCATACCCGCGATTGACATCCTTCGTTTTTACGAGGAACGCGGACCTGAGATCTTTCGTGGAGGAAAGGGGCTTGGCCGACTCAAGCAGTTGGTCAGCGCGAAGTACAACCCCGCTCCGCTGCGGGCTGCACTGATCGATGTCTTCGGAGATCGGAAATTAGGAGAATGCAAGACCCGCCTCATGATCCCGTCCCTCGATCTCGAAACGGGTGCAGTGCATGTGATGAAGACGGCACACCACCCTCGGTTCGAACGGGACTACAAACTGTCTGTAGTAGACGTCGCCCTAGCGACGGCCGCCGCACCCACGTACTTTCCGACTCATCGCCTCGCAGCTGGCATTCCGCTTGTCGATGGCGGCATGTGGGCGAACAATCCAATGGGCGCGGCGGCGGTTGAAGCGCTCGGGATTTTGTAATGGGCGAAGGGCGACGTGAAGCTGCTAAGTGTCGGATGTACCGACGAAGCTTTTTCCATGAAAGCGAACCACACAAAGCGCCTTGGCTTGAACTATTGGGCAACCAGGCTTGTGAACGTGTTTATGGCAGGACAGTCGTCATCGTCGCTTGGGACTGCTCAGCTCTTGCTTGGCCACGAGAACGTCGTACGAGTGTCGCCCGTTGTCAGCCCCAGACGATTCAAGCTCGATGGCGTTGAAGGGATCGAAGCGCTACGTGGACTTGGGGCCAGCCAGTCACGAATAGAACTGCCAAAACTTCGACCTGTTTTTTTCGACACCCTTTCAGAACCCTTCACCCCACTCCGCACCCTCGACCTGAACGATGGAGTCCCAAAATGAAGCTGGTCAAGCACTTCGACGCTTTCTTGAAGAACAAGGTCAACCTCAGCGACGGTCGCATCGATCAACTCGATTCTCGAGTTGAATCGGTCACGAACTTCTTGCAAACCGGTGAGGATGAGCTTGCGTCGAGCTACCTTGACGTTATCCCTCAGGGCTCATACGCGCACCGCACCATCATCAACCCGGTTGCATCTTCGGACGAGTTCGATGCCGACGTGCTTCTTGAGCTAGGAGAAATAGACGGCTGGGATGCGGAGGACTACGTTCAGGCGCTCTACACCAAGTTTCGGGGGAGTAGCAAGTATCGGGACATGGTCAGCCGACACGATCGCTGCGTCAAAGTCGACTACTCGAACGAGTTCCACATTGACGTTGTTCCCTACATGGAACGTCACGGCGAGCACTTCATCACAGACCGGGTCGAGAAAAAGTTTGAGCTGACAAACCCCGAAGGCTTCAACGACTGGCTGAATGAGCGCAACAAGCTCGCGAGTGGCCGACTCGTGAAAGTCATCCGCCTCGTGAAATACCTGCGTGACTATAAGAGCACGTTCTCCGTGAAGTCCGTCATTCTGACGATCCTGCTCGGTGAACGGGTGAACGATGCAGCCGTTTGGGGAGCGACAGATGATTACACCGACGTGCCAACTGCCCTCAAGAACATCGTCGGCGCTCTCGACGACTACTTGCAGGACAACCCGACCATGCCGAGCATCGACGACCCCAGCGCGCCGACCGAAAACTTCAATCATCGACTGAAGGAAGATGAGTACGTCAACTTTCGCAAAAAGATCAACCTCTATCGGACATGGATCGACGAAGCGTGGGACGAGACCGATCCTGAAGAGAGCAAGGTCAAGTGGCGCAAAATCTTTGGGGAAAAATTCGGCACGTACGCGCTGGACGCCAAGAAGAGCACAGAGGCGCACCAAGGCGTCGCTGGGATTCGCGACACTAACGAGGAGATTGCGGATAGATTTTCCGTTCGCATCGATCCTCGCCTCAACCTCAAGATCGGCGCGCGCGTCGCGAAACGCAAGGGCTTCCGACACTACGAACTCAGCTCAATGGGAAACGTCGTATATCGCTCTAGCAAGGTTCGATTCCGTGTGACGCACAACATTCCCGGTCAGTTCGACCTCTATTGGAAGGTGCGCAACACCGGGCCGGAAGCTTTCGCTGCCAACTCAATTCGCGGGCAAATTGTGAAGGACAATGGAACTCATTCTCGTGAAGAACCGACGGCCTACCGTGGGCACCACTTCGTGGAGGTCTACGCAGTCGCTAACGGTGTGTGCATTGCCGTCGATCACCAAGACGTCATTATCAAGTAAGCGAACGCGCTGCTGACCTGGGAGCGGCAATCGTGCCCACCGGCTTCGCGCTGATGCGGCCCGACGACCTGGTGGCGGTGCCTCTGTCGGCGAGCGTGCCCGAGTGGACGCTGGCCGTGGCCGACGAGCCGAGCCCGGCGGCATCCGCGTTCCTCGCGCAGCTGCTCGACGTCGCCGGCCTGCCGCTGGAAATCGACCTGCCGGGCCGACGCCGTCGGCTCCGCGGCGTGTCCCTCTAGAAGACCAGCGCGATCCGCTCGACGATCACCGTCTTCACCGGCTGGGCGTTGAGCGCGTCGCCCAGGTGGCTGGCGGCGTCTGGGGTGGTGCGCCAAGCAGCGTAGGCGTCGTGGTCCGTAGTGGTGGTCCACAGCTCGACGACGACGTGGGATGGGTTGGCGTCGTCGTTGATCACCTCGAGGCCTTCGATGCCGGGCCAGGCGCGGGTCGCGGCGAGAACCTCGTTCAGCACGGTCGGCACGGTGTCGAGCACGGTCGGGTCGAGGCGCAGGTCGAGGTGTGCGAGGGCAGTCATGCGTTCACCGGTTTCGGCTTCACTGCCTCGGCCAGGGTGTCGAGCTCCTCCGCGGTCAGGGTGAGGTCGGCGGCGCGCACCGAGTCGCGGATGCTCTCCGGCCGGCTCGGCCCCGGGATCGGGTTCACCTGCGGGGAGGCGGCGAGGTGCCACGCCAGGTTGGCGACCTGCGGGCTCTCGCCGTGCGCATCCGCCACCTGCTGGAGCGGGGCGAACATGGTGCCGAGGTCGGCGGCGGACTTGGTGCCGCCGAGCGGGCTCCACGACAGGAACGCGACCCCGAGTTCGTTGCAGAGGTCGAGCTCGGGCTGACTGCTGAGGAACGCGGGGGAGTACTGGTTCTGCACGCTGGCGAGCCGGCCACCTAGAAATCTCGTGCGCCTCGCAGATCTGCTGAGGATTGGCGTTGGAGATGCCGGCCATGACTTCTCGCCCGCCAACTTCCGCGAGGGAGCTCGCGTCTTCAAGACTGATGGCACATCGACGGAGTACTGCTCTGCGCTGCAGTTAGCGAATGGCCGGCAAAGAATAATCCCACCAACCAGGCGTTCAAGAAGACCGTTCGGATCATGAAGCGCGTCGAGAACGCGATGGTCGACGCTGGGTATCACCGTAAGGTGCCGTCGTTCTTTTTCGAGTGCCTCGTCTATAACTGCCCGGACGAGTTGTTCACCAGACCGACCTGGACCCCGACTCTGAAGGCCGTCGTCTCAAGCATCTACAGCGCGCTGGAAAGCTCCGAACCTCCGGGCATCGACGAGCGCTGGGTCGAGACGAACGAAGCGAAGTACCTGTTCTTTGGCGCCCAGAAGTGGACGCGGAAGGACGGACGCGAGTTCGCCTTCGCCGCCTGGAATTTCCCCAAGCTGGGGGATGCGTAGATGGGAAGTCCGACCATCGTGGCGCGGGTAGTGACAGTGGTCGTCTCCGGTATCTATTCCATCGTCCTCTTCGGTCTGGGGATCAATCTTCCGAACTGGTGGAGATTCGTCGTTTCATTTCCTCCCAACGGTCATCGTTATCGGTGTCGTAGCCTGGGACCTCTGATTGTGGCGTCTTCCGCTCGTGCAGCGGCTGGTCCGCCGCCCGGATGTCCGCGGTCTATGGCAGTTGAAGCTGACTCCACATCCGCAATCCCACATTCCGATCGGGGCAATCGCGGCCCCATTCCCGGCTTCCTCGAGATACATCAATCATTTTGGTCAGTGAACACCCGCCTCTACACCGAGCAGAGTTCGAGCAAGAGCACCGCGACCACCTGGCTCCCGAGCTACGAAAGCTTGGTCGACAACTTGACGTTCATGTGCGACAACATGCCAAAGGTCTCGGAGTCGCACATAAACGTGCGGAGCAGCGGAGCCTGCAACTTGATGCCGGCATCGCTCACTCCGACTGAGATCGAGGGTAGCTACTTCACGGACCGCTTCACGAAAGGCGACGTGGTGCTTACGTTCGTAGATCGATCGACGGGGTACGCATCGTTCGCGGCTGCGACTACTCACGTGGAGAGTGGCGCGAGCGGATAGATGTGCGGTTCGGGTTTGGGGTCGGACATGCGCTTGACTGAGTGTCGTGACCGATTCCGAGAATATTCCGCAGCCTGAAGGTGCTGGCGTCTACGTCATCACCTACGACGAAGAAGGCAGCGAGAAGCGTCTGCTCCCGTCCGAAGTGACCGACGATGTGGTCGATCGCTCGCGGGACTTCGGTATCAACAAAGGCACATGGACGATCGCCCGAATCAAGCACGGTCCGCTTATCGCGGCAGAGTCGCAGCTAAGCATCGTGAGTATCGGCAGCCTCCGGAGAGCTATCGCGGGAAATTTCTACGGGACGGTGCTGCTGGTCGACCGCAGCGCACCTCCGGTCGACGAGGACTTGCTCGACCTCGACAAGCGCTACGACATCGATGTCAAGGATGACGGCGTCGTGGCGGTTGTCACGCAGCGCTATCCGACCCAACCGGCTCAGACGGCAGGGGAGATCGCAGCCACGCTCTCTCGTGTCGCTTCCGCATACGACTGCCGAATCGCCGACGTGAGCTTCGCTCTTCCGGGCGGCAGCACGCCCGAAGAGATGCTGGCGCACTGGCCGGCGGGCGAAGAGTGGTCGGAGCGCTTCCGTGCCGAGACGATCGAGACTTTAGCGGCAAGCGCGCACGACGTGAAGGTTTTCGTTGCGACGGATGACACGAACACCATGGAGACGCTGATGGATGGAGCGGCCGCCGTCGCCGACTTCTTGAAAGCGACTCAGGGTGGTCCGCTGGATGCGATCGGGGTCCTCAACCTTCTTCGCGGGCAGCACTTCAACGTGCTCCTCGGTGAGAAGGAATCGGAGTATCTCGAGGTAAAGACGCAGATGCACCCAATCTCAGCGCCTGGGGATATCGGGGAGAAGGCGAAAATCGAGCTGGCGCAGGACGTCGCCCGATTCGCGAACGGCCAAGTAGATGCGATCCTCGTCATCGGTTACCGCGAGACGAGCGGAGGCGACAACGCGATCGGCAGCCTCACTCCCGTCGCTGATTCGGTCCTCGACATCCCGCAGATTAATAAGGTGCTGGATGCCCGCATCGTTCCGCCGGTCGACGGGCTCATCATCGAGACGTTTCCCACATCAGCGACGCAGAGCGTGTTAGCGATCTACGTCCCCAAGCAACCGAGCGAGATGCAGCCGTATCTGGTGCACGGCGCGATTGTGGAGGGCAAGGTGAAGGGCGTCTTCTTCAGCATCGTGCGCCGCCGTGGCGAAGGATCGATCACGACCTCAGCGCAGCAGATCCATGCGTACATCGTCGCCGGAAAGCGATATCTGCGCGGCGAAGAATAGCCGTGGGGCGCCCGAACGGGCTTGTTGCACCAGAAACAAAAACCCCGAAGAGGAGCTCAATCGCTCGAACTGTGATTCTGTCGTCGAGATTTTCTCGCCGACGACACTCTAACCCGTACCCCAACGGTGCTCGACGACAGCTCAGCTGCTCCGTCAGCGGCAGGCACAGTCCGTCAATTATGTGAGCGGAATGCCGGTCACCCCAGTTCGCCCACCCAACGGAGCATCAACGGATCCGCTTGAGCAGCTGGGTAAGCTCAGTGCCTTGTTTCAAGCTGGCCTACTGACAAAAGACGAATTCGAGGCACAAAAGGCCAAACTACTGGGGATGTAGGGAGGCTAGCTTGGCAGGGCACTTCGGTAATCTAGGTCGCCTGTTGCGGCGAAGTGATCGAGCACTACCAAGCAGCGGAAGATGTTTCGGCAAACATCGAGGGCGACGGCAGGATCTCAACTACTGACCGTGGAAGCTCGCTAGATTGAATTTTTACTCGCGCCGAGTCCGACCGGCTCGAGCACTCTCACCCCCAACATGGAGTCGCTGCAATTCCGTCACCAGGCAATGTCAGCGAAACGGCGACGAGAGTAAATCGCCTTGCGATCATCGCGGTGGTCTTGGTGTCGTTGTCCCCGGCCGCATTTATGATCAGCGGCATTCTGGCCCTGGCTGTTCTTGCGGGGGTGCAGGACAAGTCGCGCTGCACCAGATCCAAGCGAGGCACGAACGAGGTAGCGGCCTTGACTATGCGGCCCTAATCGTTTCTTACCTGATGGCCTTCTACCGTGTTCTCTCCAGCATCCTTTTTGCTCTCGCATTCATGCACCAGTCCTAAGGAGTACAGACCGTCAGGGGTGTGGTTCTGACCTCCGCCGGCTAGCGAGAGGAGGATACCGAGGCTGAGGGCCCCCGCAGATGAGGATCAGCGGGATGTACGGTGCCCGAATGACTCGGCGCACGAGGGCAACAAGGGTGTGATGGGGTTCGGGTCACATCGGCCGATCGCGTGCCGGAGGCCCGTATGACCACGCGTTCGCAGAGTGGGGCGAGGCCTTTTCAAGACGCAGTGTGTCAAGATCGACGGCCCGCGCAACGCCGCAGAGACCGAACTTGCCACCCTCACTTGGGCGAACTGGTTCAAGGCGAACCGGCTGCCCTCATCGATCAGATACCCCACGCCCACGGAGAGGGAGAACAAGTACTACTGTGAGAAAAACTCCCAGCGTCAGCTTGCGCTGGGAGAACTCGCTCTCGACTAAACCGGGGGCGGTTCACCGGCCAACCTCATACGACAATGTCGACACCACGATCTGCTCAGGAAGCCATCACATGACCAGCAACATCGTCAGGAGCAAAACGCCTGTGTGGGCGAAGGTCCTCCTCTTCACATTCCTCATCCTTGTCGTTGGGGGCATCGCGGCCGGTGGCGGCGTGGCGCTGGGCATGTTCTTCGGCGCAACTCAGGAACGCGAAGTCCAAGTGATCCGATCCATTGAACTCGAGGAGCAGGTGGTGCTGGTGAGGTCAGGTGTCACCGGACTCAAGCCGGAAAGTGAGGTCAGCGACATCAAGGGCTTCGTCATTCCGTGGAGTGACCGTTCGTTGCTGCTTCGGTACGAGTTCGACACCATGGTGGGTATCGAGGGCAGCGGGGTCTCCATAGTCCCGACTGGGGAGACGTCCTTCCTGGTGACGATCCCGGATTTCATTCTCATCGGAACCGACGACCCCAGATTTTCGGTCGTCAACGAGAAGAACGGTGTCCTCAGTTTTGCGACACCCGAGATAGACGAGCTCCAGCTGGCGCAGGAGCTTCTCACCGACGACGTCCTAGACGGGCACATCGAAGGCCTGCGTCCTGTGCTGGAGGAACAAGCCCGCACCTTCTACACGAATATCGTCTCGGCAATCGATCCGGGTGTCACCCTCGAGTTTAAGTTCGCGCAATGACCTCGGCAAAAGAGAAGGAGAACCCAAAGATGGCGACGCAGTCCGAAGACAGCGCGGTCAAAGCGTCCGAAATCGACGATCAACCTTTTCTTAAGGCGAACGCCCAAGCGAAGCGCAGTTATGGCCGGTTCAACCTCGCGATCGTCGGCGGGACGGGCGTCGGGAAGTCCTCCCTCGTCAACGCCGTATTCGGGCGTGACCTGGCGAAAGTAGGCAAAGGACTGCCTGTGACGCGGGGCGTGCACTACTTCAACGATGACTCGCTCGGGATTTGGGATCTTGAAGGCTTCGAAATCGGTTCACGCGAATCCCCGGCCGAGATCCTCCGAAGGCACCTGAAGACGATCTCGAATAGACCGGCCATCGAACAGGTGTCGGTCGTCTGGTACTGCGTGCTGTCTCAGCTCCCGCGGCTTACGTCCCCCGACATCGAAATGATCAGGGAAATGGATGCCGCCGGCATGCCGGTCATCCTCGTTCTGACGAAGGTCGACTGGACTAAGAACCCGGTGACAGGCAAGCGTACTGCGCCGCAGGACGTCGAAGAGTTCCGCGACTGGCTCGAAGACCCGGTCGATGAGCAGGGTGTGCCGCTCGACATTCCCATCCAGCGGGTCATCCTGACTTCAGCGCGCGGAAAACACGGAAAGGGCAAGGGGCACGGCCTCGGTGAGCTTGTCACGGAGACCCTCACACTTTCACCGGAAAACGAGAAGGATGCGTTTCGCATTGCTCAGCGCCTCAACCTCCCCTGGAAGCGTGAAATGGCACGTCCGATCATTGCGACCGCCGCATCAGCCGCAGCCGCAGCCGCCGCGATCCCCTTTCCTGTCGCGGATGCCGCGATTCTGGCGCCGATCCAACTGACAATGATGGGCCGTATTGCGGCCATCTATGACCTCGAACTCAAGACCATGCTCTCCGCGGGCGCCCTCGCGCAGCTGGGAGTCCAGATCACCGGGCAGGCGCTGGCGCGGAGTTTCTTCAAGCTAATCCCCGGTGCCGGAAGCGTAGTCGGCGCAGGCGTTGCTTTTGCGCTCACCGCCGCCACGGGCGAGGGGTGGCTGCGGCTCAGCGAACAAGTGCACACTGGCAAGCTCGACTTGGACAAGATCGGCGAATCGTGGGGCCAATACGCTCCGACTTTCCTCGATGTCATCCGCAAGATGACCGAACAGCGCATCGCGAAGTCATGACCGGAGTCTCCGAAGCAGGCTAGGAGGGGGCCGCGCTCGACTCTCGCAGAGCCGCTCCCGTGAGAGCCAAAACGTCGCGATGGAAATCGCCCCGGGTACCGGCGAGCGTTAGACGTGGGGTGAGCTGCTCATCCGTTCACGACTGCTTGACGCAATGCGTCGTCTGAATGTCGACCTACCGGTTTTGTTACTTGACCAAGCTGTCGCTGAGATCGCCGCGCCCACCTCGTTCGCCGCGATCGCCGAGAACCGGTTGAGCGACGCCTGGGCGGGCTGCTTCAGATACTCGGGGGAGCCGTCGACGTACCAGGTGCCGTCGCCGGAGGTCTACCCGGATTTCCCTCGGGCCGTCTCGCCGGCTCCACCACCGGTCGGTGCCCCCGGCCGCAATGGGTCATGACTGCACTGGGACCGCTGGTGACTCGTTGGAAACGAACGCGGTTTGGAAAAGAGGAAAATCCAGAGGGGCAGGGAGGAAAACGCGATTGACCCCCGAAAATCTAGCCCGGGATTCCGGGGCAGTTCGAGTTCTTGGGACAGCCCACCAAAGGACTGTACTAAGAACTATTGAAAGTACTCCCGTAAAACAGAACGCTCCCGAGGAAACTCGGGAGCGTTTTGTGTTTTCGGCGGCGGCCCGCGGTCGGGCGCCGGTGGCGGGTCCGATTTTCGCGGCTTTGGGTCGTTAAATGACGGTGGCGCCCGTTTCGGGGCGCGGCGAATTGTTCGGTGTGCGGTGGGTTTGCCCTTCCGGGCGGTGTCGGGGTTGCCGGAGTATCGGTTTAGGTCCGCAGGGGGCTGATGAGTTTGCCGAGGCGTTGCAGTTCGAGGGCGGACTCGCGGGCGAGGGTCTTTGTGTAGGGGTTGTCCCAGATGCGGTCGCGGCGGCGCATGATCGGGTTCGTCGGTGCGGTGGTGCCGTGTTCCTCGTCCCAGAGGAACGAGGCGATCTTTCTCAGGTTGTAGTTGACGAGCAGGATGGTGATGAACAGTTGGGCGGCGGCGAAGCCGCGCACGCGGCGGCGTCCGGAGAGTTCCATCTGTTCGGTGCCGGGGTCTTTGAAGCCCTCGTGGAGGGACTCGATCGACTGGCGGGCGTGGGTGTGGAAGTTGTCCCATTCCTTGCTCTGGTAGGGGAGCGCCTGCTTTTGGCGGATGGTGTCTTGCTCGGTGAAGGTCACGGCGTGCTGTGTGCAGATGTTGTCGAGGAACTCTGGCACATCCTCCGGATCCACCCCGGGCCGAGGTTTGTCGGCGGCCTTTGTGGAGATTTCCCGGACGGGGCAGGTGACGGTGGGGCTGTTGCCCAGCGCCGGACACATTTTTGGGGTGCGGCCCTTCGCGTCGGGTTTCTCCTTGTTGCGCAGCACGAACTGGGTGCGTTCCTGGATGCGTTGGCGATCAGATAGATACGGAATCCCCAGTTGTAGCGGGCATGCGAGGGGCAATAGCCGTAGCCGGCGTCCCCGGCTAGGTCATATCGTTTCGTGGTCTTTCTGGACATTCCGGCTGGCACTGGTGTGGAGTCGACCCGCGGGAGATGCTCGTGCCGGGACGGGGTGTCCTTCGCCAGAAGATCACAGCGAAGATCAGGCGGCCCGGGCGCGAACCCGTTTGTTGCATCCGGATTGGCAAGGAAGCGCTGGGAACAGGCCCCGCGACCAGGCGCAGCAACTCGGCGTTCACCAGCCGACGCTTGCGACCGCGGACATGGGTTCTAGACAGCCCGACCCCCGGCAAGACCCGATCATCGAGGAAGACGTAAAAAGTGGTCAGGAGGCTGTTGTGGTCATCGCTCACACCAAGGGTGTGAGGCCCTCCGCCAAGGATCAAGAGCGCCCACGCGACTGTGCCACCCAAACGGAATCACTCGCCTAGTACCGGGGTGCCGGATGCCGCGGACAAGTAAGCACCGTGGTGCGATGTCGCAGCGTCCGGAGATTCCTAGATTCAGGTTGATGAGTTTGCGATAGGCGAAACTCCAGACCTGAAATCGAGGCGATCAGACATGATCGAGGTAAGTAATCTCACCAAGAGGTTTGCCGACGTGACGGCCGTGAACGACATTTCGTTCACGGTTCAGCCCGGCAAGGTGACCGGATTCCTTGGCCCCAACGGCGCGGGAAAGACCACAACAATGCGGGCCATCGCCGGACTTGACCGTCCGAGTGCTGGCACGGCGACGGTCAACGGTAAGCGGCTCGCAGATCACCGCGCGCCGCTGCACGAGATCGGCCTGTTGTTGAACGCGGGTCACGTGCACCCGGGCCGCAGCGCGAAGAACCACCTGCTCGCGCTTGCCGCGACCCACGGGATCGGACGCACGAGGGTGCGCGAGGTCATCGAGCTGACCGGACTGGAATCGGTGGCCAACAAGCGTGCTGGCACCTTCTCGCTCGGCATGGGCCAGCGGCTCGGTATCGCTGGGGCACTTCTCGGCGACCCCGCCACCCTCGTCATGGACGAACCGATCAATGGCCTCGATCCAGACGGCGTTCTCTGGGTTCGCCAGTTGCTGCGCGAACTGGCGGCCGGCGGCCGCACCGTGTTTCTCTCCTCGCACCTGATGAGCGAGATGGCGATGAGCGCCGACCACCTGATCGTGATCGGTCGCGGCCAGCTCATCGCTGACTCGCCGATCGCCGAGGTGCTGGCGGGCGAGGACAAGAGCCGGGTGCTCGTTCGCACTAATGACGCTGCTCGCCTGACAGCGGCCCTTGCCGCGCCCTCGGTCACCGTGACGACGGTCGCCCACGATGAGCTTGAGATCATCGGCATCGACGCGGGCACCATCGCGCGCGTCGCGGCAGACGCCGGCGTGCTGCTCCACGAGCTCTCCACCCACACGGCGTCGCTCGAGGACGCCTACATGTCACTCACCCGGTCATCGGTGGAATTCACCTCAGGGGCTGCGGTTCGATGAACGCGACGCCCACCCCATCTTCTTCTCTCACAGAATCGGAACCGAGAATCATGTCAGCCTCTACCATTTCCCCCGCTCTCGGGGTCGCCTCGGTGCCACCCGCACGCGGGCAGCTCAGCTTCGCCCGAGTTCTGAGGTCGGAGTGGATCAAATTCACCACGATCCGGTCCACTCTCTGGGGGGTCGCGCTCGCGCTCGTCGGCGGGGCCGGTCTCGCCGGCCTCATGGCGTACGCCTTCCTGGTCGGTCCATCCCTCGACTCGACACTCACCGCCGCCGAGATGTTCAGCGAGATCGGCGACCGCCCCGCGCTCGCGGTCATCGGCTTCGACATCAAGCTCACCTACGCGCTCGTCGCCATCCTCGGCGTTCTCCTGATCAGCACCGAGCGCGCGTCGGGACTGTGGAACACGACGCTCGTCGCGGTTCCCTCGCGCACTCCCGCGCTCACCGCGAAGCTGCTGCTGAGCGGCGTCGCGGGAACGGTGCTGGGGTTCGTCGCGGCCGTCGCGACGGTGCTGATCACAGCGCCGACGTTCGCACACTACGGGCTCGAGCAATCCCTTCTCGATCCGATTCTCGCGCAGGTCGTTGTCGGTGCGGCAGTGTTCACTGGCCTGATCGGTGTGATGTCTACCGCGGTGGCGTCGGTGGTCCGCAGCACCGCGGCGGGCGCTGGCATCGTGCTCGGGCTATTCCTCGTCGTTCCCAGCATCCTCGGCCTCGTTCCCGGCGAGTTCGCTTCGCGGCTGGCCCAGTTGTTGCCCAGCGCCGCTGGTATGATGCTGCTTCAGCCGGTGGATGCCGTCGGCTGGTGGACGCTTGCGACGGGCCTCCTGGTCTTTCTCGGTTGGGTAGTCGCGTCGGTCGCGCTTGCCATAGTGCTGCTGAAGAGAAAAGACGTGTAGTGACACGATCGCGATCTGCCCGGCAGGGCGAGGCGACCACCTCACCTGCCGGGGCAGTGCCCATCTCCGCCGACGACTTCCCGGCGAGAATCGGCTTCCCGCAGTCACACCCCTGGCTTGTGGACATCACGATCGCCGTCGTATATGCAACTCAACTGATGTTCGCGAGAGCCTACAGTCTGGTCACAGGGGTGCCGGGGGAGACGATCTGGCTTCTCCTGCTCGTGCCGGTCTCTGCGGCGTGTCTGGTCTTCCGGCGGCATCGTCCCGTCACCGTGCTCATCGCAGTCGCGGTCATCGGGTCAGTGCTTAGCCCGCCTCTCGGCGACACCAACGACCTCGTTGCCGTACCCATCGCGCTGTACGCCGTGACGGTGTACGGCACTCCCCGCGTGGCATGGTTCGGTTTGCTCGGGTTCGCGTTCATCGAATTGTTCGGTATTCAACTGTGGTCGTCGATGCCCGGGGCCGATGGGGCGAGCTATCGCGATGCGATCGCCCTGATCGAAATCAGCGCCGCTCTTCCCATGCTCTGCGTGTCCGCCATATTGACCGGCATGCTGGTGCGCGGGCGACACGAGCAGCTCCGCATCCTCGTCGATCGTGCCCGGCAAGTGGCTCGGGAGCGTGACAGCCAAGCGCAGATCGCGACGCTTGCCGAACGCTCGCGAATCGCGCGCGAGATGCACGACATCGTGGCCCACAGCCTCTCGGTCATCGTCGCGCTCGCCGACGGGGCGACCGCGACAGCGCAGAGCGACCCCGCGGCGACGAAAAGTGCGCTCGATCGGCTCTCTGATACGGGGCGAACCGCGATGAACGACATGCGTCGACTGCTCGGCGTGCTGTCAGACGATGAGCCGCTCGCCCCCAAGCTGCATCCCACTCCCGGGTACACCGATCTCGATTCACTTGTCGAGAGCTTTCGCGCGGTGGGCATGCCCGTTCGCCTGTCGACGACGGGCATGCCCACCGACAGCCCTGCCGTTCAGCTGACCGTCTACCGCATCGCGCAGGAGTCGCTCACGAACGTGCTGCGCTATGCCGTCGCCCCCACGAGAGTCGAAGTCGCACTGGTATTCATCGACTCCGAGACAATTCTCACCGTGACCAACGATGGCCAGCGGTCCGCGCTGAGGCACGGATCATCCGGCGCCGGGCGCGGCATCATCGGCATGATCGAACGGGCTGCGGTGCACGACGGCATCGTCGAGACGGGGCCATGGTCGGGCGGTGGATGGCGCGTGCGCGCTTCCCTTCCGAGAGAGCCACAGGAGGCGCGATGACCACCGAGACGAGTGATTCGACTGGGTCCGACATTCGGGTGCTGCTCGTCGACGACCAGCCCCTTATCCGACTCGGGTTCACGATGGTGCTCGGCAGTGTCGACGGCATCAGCGTGGTCGGTGAGGCCGACGATGGCGCTGCGGGTGTGGCGCTCACTGAGTCGCTCCGGCCCGATGTCGTAATCATGGACGTGCGGATGCCGGGAGTCGACGGCATCGAGGCCACCTCGCTCATCGCTTCGCGGTTTCCGCTGACGCGCGTCATCATTCTGACCACCTTCGATCTGGACGAGTACGCGTTCGCCGGGCTCCGTGCCGGAGCGAGCGGCTTCCTCCTGAAGAATGCGCGACCAGCCGAGCTCATTCAGGCGATCCGATCGGTGGCGGCGGGCGACGCGATCGTTGCCCCGAGGATCACGCGGCGGATGCTGGATCTCTTCGGCAGCCAGTTGCCGGATGACGCCGCCGCGCCGCGCGCTCCGGCCGCCGATCGGAACTCTCTGCTGGCAGCGCTCACCGAACGCGAGTTCGAGGTGTTCGGTGCAGTTGCGAAGGGCAGGACGAACGCCGAGATCTCAGCGGAGATGTTTCTCTCGGAGTCGACAGTGAAGACCCACGTCGGTCACATCCTGATGAAGCTCGCGCTGCGAGACAGGATCCACGCCGTCGTTCTCGGGTACGAAACGGGCGTCGTCGCGTCCGGTCGGGACTAGGGCGTCTCTCCTGGTGCTTTGAGCCAGATTGTGATGGCCATGAGGACGGCGCCGCCGCGGTAGGTGATGGCGAGTTTGTCGTAGCGGGTGGCGATGCCGCGCCATTGTTTCTGGTCGCAGAAGCTGCGTTCGATGACGTTGCGGCCCCGGTAGTCGTCGGCGTCGAACGAGGGTGGCCGGCCACCGGCGGAGCCGCGGCGTTTGCGGTGCCCGATCTGGTCGGAGGGCTGCGGGATGACGGCGATGATTCCGCTATCTCTCGAGCGCTATGCAAAATAGCGGAACCGCCTCCCGTCACGATGCTGTCCGACACTTACGGGATCGCGGCTGGCGCTGACACCGAAACGTCAGTCGAGGAGTTGGCTTCGGAGAGAGCGCCTGGTGCTATGGCGAACAGCAGGCCGTGGGTCAGCGCCTCAGAGATTGCGTTGACTACGACTCGGTCGTCTCCTTGATGACCGGTGAGGTGCCACTCTGGCGCAGAAATCTCATACCGGGGTAGGGGGTTGCAACGGTACCAGGGGGTGATGCCTCGGGGCCTCCCCCGAACGTAGCCTTCACTCGCCGGTCACGACCGTGGCGGAGTGATCAAGGAGACCATTATGTTCGAGGCACTCAACGATGCCATCCTGTCGGCGGCGGGTTCGGCGTGGATCTACCTCCTCATCGTCGGGATCGTGTTCTTCGACGCCTTCTTTCCCCCGTTCCCGAGCGAGACCGTCGTGGTTGCGGCGGCCGCTCTCGGTGTCGCTACGGGGCAACCCAATGTGTGGTTCGTCATTCTGCTCGCGGCCAGCGGAGCCATCGGCGGAGACAATCTCACGTTCTGGTTCGGACGTAAACTCGGACTCACCCGGTTCGGTTGGATGCGCGGGGCCCGCTCCGTGAGAGCGTTCGACTGGGCTCGCCGCGGCCTGGACAAACGGGCCGGCGTGCTCATCATCACGGGCCGATACATCCCGGTCGGTCGTATCGCCGTGAACCTCACCGCGGGAGCGACGGGGTTCTCTTACCGCCGCTTCGTTCCGCTGTCGATCATTGCCGGGGTTTCCTGGTCGCTGTATTCGGTGGGGGTCGGTGTGCTGGCCGGGGCGTGGTTTCGCGAGACACCGCTTCTCGGAGCCGCCGTCGCCGTGGTCCTCGCGGTTGTGGTCGGTCTGCTGATCGATCGCATCACCTCGGCACGCGCCACCGAGACCGCGACCACCACGCCGCTGTCGGTCACGTGTCGCTGAGTGGTGGAGTTTCTCAACACCGTGCAGGTCAGCGGTCCTAGTTGAGGCGGCGGCGAGTTCGGGGAGTATCACCGCCTCGTCAGAGACCTCGGTTGGGTCGTTCATGACGGTCAGCTCAAGCATTGAGGCTTCGGGCAAGTAGCGGCGTTCGCCGGCTTCCCACTCGTCGTGCTGCTCGATTCGACCGCCTGCTACTTCCCAACTTCGGGGGTGGCGAGCGCCCGTGTCCTCACTCCATGTTCAGTGAAACAACACCCAGAACGGTCTGGCTTGCGGCTGAAGAACCACGCGCGCTGGGCATACACTTCTGCCGCCCGTGACGACTCCAGCAGCCAAGACATGCGCTCGACCGCGAACCTGCTCCTCTGCACCCGCTTCCGCTTGAACGCCCCCTGGTATCCGACGCTTCCTGGGCGACGAAGAACAATGCTTTTGGGGCTCTCCTGACACCTCCGCGGGTTAGTTCCGGCCCGGGAGTACCGGTCATATTGGCCGCCGGGGCTGAGCATGGCGAGAGCGATGAGGGCGTCGACCCATCGGCACGACCGTCCAATCCGGTCGAGGTATTCAGAAGGCACCTCGGGTGAACTTCGGGCTCTGGTGACCCGCTTCGGCATGCGCTCGTCGCTGGGCAGGACGGGCGGGTGCCGGGATTGTCAGGGGTATCAGAAGCAATTGGCGCTCGGGATATAATCGGTCAACATACCACCGTTGGCATATCCGCCGGCGGTTACCTTTCTGGCGAAAGATCAATGATGACCGAACGCCCATGGCTTGCCCACTACCCGACCGGTGTTGCGCATGAGGTGGGTGAAATCCCATTCGCCCATCTTCCCGGTTTGATCGCCAAGGCCGCGAGCACCTACGCCGACACGATTGCGTTCACACAGTGCATGCCGAACGGCATGAACGGATCGCTCACCTATAAGCAGGTCGACGCGCTTTCTGACGACTTCGCGGCGTACCTCCGTGAGGTGGTTGGCCTCGAGCAAGGGGACCGGGTTGCGGTGCAAATGCCAAACTGCCTGAGCTACCCGATCGTCGCGTTCGGCGTGCTGAAGGCCGGCTGCGTGCTCGTCAACACAAACCCGCTATACACCGCCCCGGAGATGATTCACCAGTTCTCGGATTCGGGAGCCCGCGTGCTCGTCGTCATCGATATGTTCGCCGGCCGGGTTCCTGAGGTGAAGGCCGCGACCTCGATTGAGACCGTCGTCACCGTGCGCATTGCCGAGTTCTTCCCCCCGGTGATCGCCGGAGTCATCCGCGGGGTGCAACGCTTCTGGAACCGTTCGCTTCCACACATCACTGTCGAGCACACCGGACTGCAGGCTGCCCTCGCCGCCGGTCGTGGCCGCAAGAACGACAGCTCCCCGCAGCGCTACCTCGACGGCATCGGGCCCGAGACCCTCGCGGCACTCCAATACACGGGCGGCACCACCGGCGTCTCGAAGGGCGCCATGCTCTCGCACGGCAATCTTGTCGCCAACACGCTGCAAATGATTTCGATGTGCGGCACCTTCATGCGTCCAGGGGCCGAGATCGTGCTGACGGCTCTGCCGCTCTACCACATCTTCGCGTTCACGGTGAATCTGCTCGGCTTCTTCCACCTTGGTGCGCGGAACATCCTCGTGCCATCGCCGCGCCCACCGAGCAACCTCAAGCGCGCCTTCGAGAATTACCGCATCACCTGGCTGACCGGCGTCAATACCCTCTTCAACGCCCTGATGAACGAGCGCTGGTTCGTTGACAGCCCGCCACGGCATTTGCGTGCCTCGGCAGCCGGCGGCATGGCGCTGCACCAGCCAGTAGCCGTCCGCTGGCGTGAAATGACCGGCACACCGATCGTCGAGGGCTACGGGCTCACCGAGTCCTCACCCGTGCTCACCTTCAACCCGCTCGGGGGCACCGGCAAGGACGGCACGATTGGCATTCCGGTACCGTCGACCGACCTACGGTGCGTCGACGAGGATGGCACACCGGTCGCCGTCGGTGAGGCCGGTGAGGTCGTCGCGCGCGGGCCGCAGATCATGCTCGGCTACTGGCAACGGCCCGACGAGTCGGCCGCGACGCTCAAGGACGGCTGGCTGCACACAGGCGACATTGCTCAGATGGATGCCGATGGCTACTTCACGATCGTCGACCGCAAGAAGGACATGATCCTTGTGAGCGGCTTCAACGTATACCCCAACGAGGTCGAGGAGCGTATCGCGGCGATGCCGAACGTGCTGGAAGTTGGCGTGGTCGGCGTTCCCGACGACATGGGCGGCGAGGCTGTGCGTGCCTATGTGGTCGCCCCCCAAACGCCCCCGACCGAGGGCGAGGTGATCGCGCACTGCCGAGAAGCACTCGCGGCGTACAAGGCGCCGAAGTCGGTGCGTTTCGTCGATGAACTCCCGAAGAGTCCGATCGGCAAGATCCTACGCCGTGAGTTGCGCGCGACCGCCGTTACGTCAACGACAGCCAGCATCGCGACGCAGGGAAGGGAGCTCTCATGATCGGCGCCTCACTCATCCTGTTGACTCAGAGGTCGACCACGGTCAATGAACAAGACGTCGTCACCCCGTTCGAGCAGAACCTGCTCGTCGGGCTGGTGTTCGTGATCATGTTCGGGCTCGGGGCCGGGCTCACACCACGCGACTTCCGGTTGGCCGTTCGTCGACCGTACGGGCTGATCATCGGCTGGGTCACCCAGTTCGGCATCATGCCGCTCTTGGCGTACGTTCTCGTCGCCACGGTGCTGTTCCAACTGCCTAGAGAGTACGCCGCTCCGGTCGCGTTGGGGGCTCTACTCATGGGCTGTGTTCCGGCAGGTACGACGTCGAACATTTTCACATACTTCTCGAAGGGTAATCTCGCGCTGAGCGTCATGATGACGACAAACTCAACTCTGTGGGCCATCCTCATGACGCCACTCTTGCTCACGTTCTTCGGCTCCCTGCTCTTCGAGGCGGGCTCTCCGTTGCAGATCCCGATCACGAACATCGTTGTGACGCTCGCGATCTTGCTCGTGCCGGTCGTGCTCGGTATGCTTCTCCGCCGTTACAGCGCGAACGTCGGGGCTGTCATGGAGTTGATGGGCGGCTTCTTCGGACTGTTCTTCATTGTGTTCCTCATGGCCACCTGGGTGCCTCGCAACTGGGGGCTGCTGACCTCGACCCCATGGCAGACCTACGTTGTGGCAATCGGTCTCGGGCTCTTTGGGATTGTGATCGCCTATGTGATCTCTCGGGCCATTCGGCTGCATCCAATGAACGCGCGCACGATTGCGCTCGAAGCGGGAATCCAGAACGGCCCTCTCGCGATCGCGATCGTGCTCCTGACCTTCGCGGGTAACCCCGATATCGGGCTAATCCTGATCGTGCCGGCGCTCTACTCGCTCTTCATCGTGATTGTCGCGACCTTCGTGACGTTCGTGTTCCGTCGCGCAAACGTTGCGCAGGAGCAGAAGATTCCGAGCCTGCTCTAGGGCGCCACGCCCCTGATCTGGCGGGGACGCAAACGGGGGTCCGGCTTGCGTTCAGCAGGGAAACCGGATGGGCGTCTCGGAGTGAAGCGCCTCAGGTTTGATGCCGCATCCTTGTGAGTTGGAAGGATGTACACCATGCCTGAGAAGATCGATCCTGCCGTCCGCGATTGGGCCGCCAGATCGGTGTCGGGCCCGAGTCCGTGCGCCGGTGGGTGCTGCAAGCCGATATCGATGACGGGACCCGTGGCGGGGTGACCTCCGTAGAGCATGCCGAGATCAAGCGGCTGAAGGCGGAGAACACGCGTCTGCGTGAGGATGTTGCGATCCTGCGGGCGGCGACGAGTTTCTTCGTGGGGGAACTCGACCCCCGCAACCGTTGATGATGGGTTTCATCGATACGCGCGCACCTACCGTGCCTGGGGCGAGGTGCTGTAGCGGCCCGCACGGTCACCGACGCGCAGGTTGCCGACGCAGCCCGCGAGGCTTCGTGGACCACCGTCGAAGCCGGGCGCCAGGTCCGCAAGCTCACGCCGGAAGGCCTTTAAGGTCGTCGGAAGATGACGGTGATGATCCGCCGCACCACGATCCCCGGCGCGTCGCGCGGAGCGATCCGGAGACCTGCTGAATCGTGACTTCACCGCGCCGCGCCCGGATCACACCTGAGTGATGGACTTCACCTACTGCCGAACCTGGGTCGGATGGATCCGAAGCCTCAAGCGCTACGTCATCCGCGAGGTCTATCAGCTGATCAAGGTCAACCCGACGACACCCGCATAGGAGCGGCAGAGAACCTGGGGCGGTTCAGCCCATTTGGAATCAGCGAAGAGCCAGCCTGTGGTGTGCGGTGGAGGATCGTCCGCGATTCTCCGCTGCGCAGGCCGCTAATCGCATACCCTGTGGATGTTCCCGACCAAAGGATTCGCCGTGTCTCTCCCCAATGAGCAGTCCCCTCAGCAGCGCATTCCCGCTCCGGATGAGTCGACCATCCCAGTGCTCGAGGTCGACCAGACCATCGCGCCGCGTCCGGAGGAAGAGATCGCCGACGTCCTGCGGACGAAACCAGACGTTGAGGATCACAGCCAGCATCCCGAGTGATGATCGACTAAGACTGAGACGACTCGCTCGACCGTCTTCGACTACAACAGCGGTTCAATCGGTGTGACCCTGCCGCCCGCACCCGCCACTCGCCGGGGTGTGATCAGTCCCAGCTGAGGCGCTCAGTGCCCAGTGGGGGAAAATCGGCAGGCGCCTCGAGGAAAACAAGGTAAAAGGCGACGTTCGTCAACGTCGTTCCGGGCCAGCCCACGCCCTTGGAACAGCCCACAGTGTCATGTCTCGAGACATCGTTTGTAGATGTCTCACCCTTACGATTTCAGTGAGATGCCCGAAGACGGAGCAAGTGATCGTCAGTGGCCCGAATCCATAGGACAGCTGGCCCTCGCTCCGGCCTATTCGGGTTTCCGGATGGCCACGTTTTCGTCAAGCCGCACCCACTTGTCATCCAGCAGTGTTTCCGGGATGTCGACTCGAACTTCGGCGATATCGCTCAGTCCGACCGTGAAGGGCGGTCGGGAGCAGGTCTGACCCCATGAGTCGTCGTCCTCGTAAGCCAAGGCGCAGTAGTGGTCCTTCGTGGACGCCTTCATGAGGTAAACATCGACCCCTGACCACGTGCCAATCAGCCGCGAGCTGTCGACATCGGCGACGATCGCATTCGCGCCTTTTTCCGCTTGAAGTGGATCGACCATGCTTGGAGGGAGACTGTCGCTGGGTGTCGCGGGTTCATCCAGAGCAGATGGTGTCAGAAAGGCGGGCGCGCAGCCGGTGAGGCCGACCAAGAGCATCGAAGCAAGTGCGAGTATGGTTCCAGCGCGGCTCGACATGACAAATCCCCTACTTTCGATCTGGCTGTGATTATAGTGCGACAGCGTTGTTGGCTGGCAGAACTACTCGAAATTGGGGCATTTCGGGTCTTGGTCGGCGCAGGGCCGATGGCTGCCCTCTCTCCGTAGACATGCGGCGACATCTCACTGGAATCGCAAGGGTGAGATGTCTCGCTACATGGTTCGATGTCGGGGTTTTGAAATAGTCGTTCCTTCCTTTTCGCGACAGGTCCACCGGATCAGAGAGCTCGGCCTCGCACCCCGGATCCATTCCTCAGGACAACCCGACGATCTCGCCGTTGTGGTCGATGTCGATGCGTTCGGCGGCCGGCGCGGATGAGAGACCCGGCATGGTGCGCATGTCGCCGCAGATGGGATAGATGAACCCGGCGCCGATCGACGCACGGACCTCACGGACCGGCAGTCGCCACCCGGTGGGTGCTCCCTTGATGCTGGGGTCGGCCGACAGGGACAGGTGGGTCTTGGCGATGCACACCGGCAGACTGCCGAAGCCTGCCCGCTCGTACTTGTCGAGTTGCCGAGCGGCTAGAGGCGAGATGTCCACGCCGTCGGCGCCGTACATCTCGCGCGCGATGACATCGATTTTGTCGGGTAGGGGAAGTTCGTCGGGATAGAGCCGGTGGTAGCCCGACGGTTCAGAGCACGCCTCCGCAACCGCCTCGGCCAGCTCGACCGCACCCTTCCCGCCTTCGGTGAAGTGGTAGCTGATCGCCACGCGCACACCCTCCTCTGCCGCGACGTGCATGATCGCCCGATGCTCACTGGCATAGTCGGTGGGAAATGCGTTCACCGCAATGACCGGCGTCACTCCGTGCCGTCGGATGTTGGCGATCTGCTGGCGCAGGTTCGCTGCCCCGGCGATCACGTCGTCGGGATTCTCGGTGAGCATCTCCGGTGGCAGCGGCCGGCCGGCGACGACCCGGTACTTGTTCGAGTGAGTTTTGAGGTCACGCACAGTCGCGACGATGACGGCAGCATCCGGCGTCAGCCCGGAGGCACGGCACTTGATGTTGAAGAACTTTTCCGCGCCGATGTCGGCGCCGAACCCCGCCTCGGTGATGAGGTAGTCGCCAGCATGGATGCCGATCAGGTCGGCGACGACCGAGGAGTTACCGGTGGCGATGTTCCCGAACGGACCGGAGTGGACGAGGACTGGCGTCTGCTCTGCGGTCTGCATCAGGTTCGGCTTGATGGCGTCCTTGAGTATCACCGTCATGGCGCCGGCCGCCTTGAGCATCTCGGCCGTCACGGGTTCGCCGCCGCGGTCGTAACCGACGACGATTCGTCCCATCCGTTCACGGAGATCCCGCAAAGACGTGCACAGCGACAACAACGCCATCACCTCGCTGGCTGCGGAAATGTCGAAACCGGTCTGAAGCGGATTGCCGTCGTCAGGGCCGCCGAGCCCGGTGATGATGTTGCGCAGTTCGCGGTCGTTGACGTCGAGGACACGCCGCCAGGTGATCTCCTGGAGGTCGAGCCCGAGATGGTTTCCCTTGTGGATGTGGTTGCCGATCATCGCCGACAGTAGATTGTGGGCCGCGGTAACGGCGTGCATGTCGCCGGTCAGGTGCAGGTTGAGTGCCTCCATCGGGATCACCTGAGCGTAGCCGCCACCAGCGGCTCCACCCTTGATGCCGAACACCGGCCCCATTGACGGCTGCCGTATGGCGACGACCCCGAGCTTGTCGATGTGCCGGAAACCCTGACCGAGCCCGATCGCGGTGGTTGTCTTGCCCGACCCGAGTGGAGTCGGCGTGATTGCGCTGACGACGACATACTTGGCCCGCGGACGGTCACGGAGTTCATCGATCGCGTCGAGGGAGATCTTCGACGCCGCACTTCCGTAGGGTTCCAGCAGGTGTGGACCGATGCCCATGTCGGCTGCAACCTCTTCGAGCGGACGACGGGTCGCAGCGCGCGAAATAGCGAGATCCGACGGCATGGCCGCGCTGCGTGATCGAGATGGTTTAGAAATGGTTTCTCCTCAGGACTTCTCGTGCCGGGCGATCCAAGCGTACGGTCAGGCGGCGCGTCCAGGACGAGTATGGCTCACGAACACAGGAGCGTCTGGCGTCAGGCCCGTACTTGGCGTCGGCTCAGAGATTGAGAACCTTACGAGCGGCCCTTGTCCTGTCCGAGTCCATCGACGACCACGCCATTATGGAAATGCATCGCGCACTCCTCGAGCACAGCAATCCAGACATCGTCGGTCACCGGCGGGACCAGCAGGTCTGGATCGGTGGCGGGAGCCTTGGGCCGCACACCGCACAGTTTGTCCCACCCCATTTCTTTGACGTGGGCGGCGGCATCGGGGCTGGAACCGTACGGGGTGAGATCGGACGCCCGTGCCCGTAGCCTAAAGGTGTGACTGATGGCATCAACGACCGACGAGGTGTTCTACGACGACGGGTGAGCCAATCTCTCATCGAGCTGGCCGGTGGGGCGATCCGGGGGATCGACACTCCCACCCAGGTCATTTCCTTTGTCGGCGGCGACGATCAGTTGCCCCAGAGGCACGCCCGATTGGTCATCGACCTGTGTCTGCGTGCCGGAGAAGCGATGCTTGCGACCGGCGCTTCAGCGGCCGACGTGGTGGCCACCGTGCTGAGAATCAGCGATGCCTACGGGATCAGCGCCATGCACGTGGACATCACCTTCACGTCGATCACTGTCTCGATCCATCGCGGGATGAACGAAGACCCGATGTCGGTGATGCGCATTGTGAGGGTACGCACCACCGACTACACGCGGCTGCAGGATGTGTACCTGCTCATCGATGAGATTGCCGGCCAAGACAGCCCGGTCGATGTGGACGACGCGCGAGAGCGGCTCACCTCGATTCTGACGAGCCCGCACCCCTACCGTCGCTGGGTCGTGACTGCAGGCAAGGCCATTTTGGCCAGTGGCGTGGTGGTGATGTTCAATGTGAGCTTCGTGCTCGTGCTCGTTGCCGCCGCCTCCGCGATCATCTCTGACGTCATCACCCGCCGGCTGGGAAAGTGGTCGGTTCCCGGTTTCTTCGCCCAGATGGCCGCCGCTGTAGCGACGACGAGCATCGCGGTATTCATCTTCTGGTTGCGCTCGGTGGGCATCGAACTACCCGGTTCGAACCAACCGACCGTCATCGTTATCGCGGGAATCATCATGCTGCTCTCGGGTATCGGCCTCACCGCATCCGCCCGCGACGCGATTGACGGGTACTACGTCACAGCGACAGCACGAGGCATGGAGGTTCTCATGCTCACCCTCGGTCTCGCGGTGGGAATTTCGCTCGTGTTGGGCGCTGCGCTACGGATGGGGGTTCCGGTAACGGTTGCGACCTCCCTGGGTGACGGAATCAGTCTGGTTCCCGGGGTGGTGGGATCCACGCTCATCGGAGTCGGATTCGCGCTCACGTCCTACATGCGACTCCGTTTGGTGCCGCTCACGGCGACCGCGGCCGGTCTCGTTTTCGCCGTGTACTCGGTGGTTCTGCCTCTGGCCCCACAGCCGGGGCTGGCGCCGGGTATCGCCGGAGCAGCTGCGGGCGTGATCGGTTACTTCACCTACCGCTGGCTCAAGGTGCCCGAAGGTGCGATGACCATGGCGGGCATAATCGCTCTGATCCCTGGGCTCGCTGTGTACCGCGCGCTCTACGGATTCATGGATTCCGAATACGCGGTGACGGAGGCGCTTCCGGCCATGGTGGTCGCCTTGGCTACCGGTATCGGGCTCGCGGCGGGAACAACGATCGGAGGCTTTGCGGCCCGCCGAACCTTCGGCCTCGACCATCAGGCCATGCTCGCCGCTCGACGAACGCGGGGGGCACGCTAGAGCTTCGCCTTCGCCTCGCCTTCGCCTGACGCCGGCGTCCCGGGCGAGCCCAACATGCGTGAGGTTTCGGCATAGCGGGCAGTGACACGCGCGGTTCCTCGGCGGTACTCTCACTGCGAGGGAGAAAGCGGGAAGGAATGGCAGAGACGCCGAAGAACCGCAAGCGGCTGCCGCAGGAGTTCCCTGCGATCGATCCAGAAGCCGATCTCGAACCCGACGCGCCCAGACCCGGACCCTCCGGTGAAAAAGCCGAGCGTTTACGCAAGGCTCCCCGTGCCACCGATCCGACGGTAGCGCGCGAAACGGATGCTCCGGCCTTCGCCCTGCCCGACATGCCGAGGACGGTGTCGCTCGTGACGGATTCCGTGATCACACGGCCGCTTGCCGAGCGCATGGCCTCTGCCCGCCACGACCCGATCGGCGTCGTGATAGAGCTCCGCACCGACGCAGGCCTGCCGACGGAAGAGGTCGTCGCCGCGCTCCTCGATTTGGTCCACGACGTCGTCGGCGAGACCGATCCGGCCGAGGAGAGCGCGTGGCAGGTGGGGAACTACGTCGTTGCCGAGATGACCGCCGCCCAGATCCTCGAACTGGTGAACAGGGACTCGCGCAAGGGCGGGCGCGTGGTTGCTGGACGGCAGGAGCAGAAGACCGCACCGCGAAGCCTGATCAACCGCATCTGGCCGAACTTCGAGGTGACCGCGACCATTCACCGGTCGATCATCACCACCAAGTCGGACGCTGCCGTCAGGTCGTTCAACGCGACCGGCGAGGGTATCGTCTGGGCCGTACTCGACACGGGCGTGGATCGCGAGCACCGCCACTTCCTCAGCGGCGACCACGACACCCTCGGGCTGCCGCAGACACTGGGCCACCGCAGCTTCGTCGCGGGCACGACACATGACGACGCCCTGCGGGACGCGAACGGGCACGGCACGCACGTCGCGGGGATCCTCGCGGGATGGCAGGACGATCCGCGCCGGAAGGTGTACGCCGCCACCTGGTATCGCACCGGAGACGGCGACACGGGCGTCGAGCGGGTCACTCTCGACCGCATCAGCGGCATGGCTCCGCGGGCGAAGATCCTCTCGTGCAAGGTGCTGCGCGACGACCGCACCGGCGACCTTGCGTCGCTGCTCGGGGCGCTCGAGTACATTCAGGAGCTCAACCGCGGCGGTCGGGAACTCAACGTCCATGGCGTCAACTTGTCGCTGGGCTATCCGTTCGATCCCTCCTGGTTCGCCGCGGGCCAGTCGCCCGTGTGCCGGGAAGTTGACCGGCTGGTGGCGAACGGCGTGTGCGTCGTCGTGTCGGCGGGCAACACCGGATATGGTGCGGCGCGCGACACGGCCGGTCGGGAGATGCGCCTGAGCTTCGGAATGACGATCAACGATCCGGGCAACGCGTCGCGGGCGATCACCGTGGGATCCACGTCGCTCAAGCCGCACTCCACAGGGGTGTCGTACTTCTCGTCGAAGGGACCGACCGGGGACGGCCGGCTCAAGCCCGACCTGGTCGCTCCCGGCGAGCGCGTCGTGAGCGCCGGCGCCGGGCAGCTGCTCGAGAGAGCCCGTGCGACCGTCAAGCTCGAACCGGGCCAGCGGGCCTCCCAGATCACGTACGTCGAGGACTCCGGCACATCCATGTCGGCACCGCACGTCTCCGGAGTCGCGGCCGCCTTTCTCTCGATCCATCGGGAGTTCATCGGCAAACCGGACGAGGTCAAGCGGATCTTGATGGAGTCAGCGAGCGACCTGGGCAGGGAGCGCTCATTCCAGGGCGCCGGACTCGTCGATGCCATGCGGGCCATACAGAGCGTCTGAAAATTGAGTATCGCCAGCACGGCTGCGCGGCCGGAGGAAAGGAAGGGCCATGAAGCTGCCATATGCGGAGGTTGAATTCGACAAGGAGGGCGCGATTGTCACGCCGGAGCAGGTCGAGGAGGCCCGAAAGTTGATCGGGGACGAGCGTGCCACCGACGTGCTCGTGATTTCGCACGGCTGGAACAACACGCACGGCGATGCGCGGGCACTCTACGACCGGCTCATCGGCTCGATCGTCGCCATCCGTTCCGGCGTCGAGGGCGCAACCAAACGCCGGTTCGTGGTTGTTGGCGTGCTGTGGCCATCGATCCAGTGGGCGGCGCCAGACAACGACGGGGCGGGAGCCAGCGTGGGCGGCTCGGCCGCGAACCTCGAAGCCGAGTTGGCGCGGCAGGTGCCCGAGCCGGAGCTCCGCGCGAAGCTCCTCGCGCTCGTCCCGGAGCTCGAGACATCCTCCGCGGCGCGACGGGATTTCGTCACCCTCCTGCGCAGCGAGCTGCCGGACGGCGCCACTGATGACGACGACCCCGATTCCGCACCCCAGGCGCTCCGCGACGCGGATCCCGAGTCGGTGCTGCAGGCGGCTGCCGGAGCCGACAACGACGACGCAGCACCAGCTGCGGTCGGCGGCGCCGCCTCGATCGATCCCGCCGGATTTCCCGCCCCCGACGAGACGGGGGGCGGCGCTGGCTTCAGCTTTGGCGACATCCTCGAGGGTGCCCGCAACGTGCTCAACGCGACGACCTACTTCACGATGAAGGATCGAGCAGGGGTCGTCGGCGAGCGGGGTATCGCGAAGCTGCTTGAGAAGCTCCAACACAAGAATGGGCACGTCCGGTTGCACCTCGTCGGACACTCGTTCGGGGGCCGCGCCATTACCGCCGCCGCACTCGCTACGTCCGCGCCTGTGTCGTCGATGAGTCTGCTCCAGGCCGCCTACAGCCACTACGGAATGGCGCAAGGCTGGGATGGCGCCGAGAAGAACGGCGTGTTTTGGAAGGTCCCCAAGAAGATCGACGGTCCGGTCATCATCACCTTTACGAAAAACGACAAGGCCGTGGGACTCGCCTATCCCGTCGCATCCCGGATCGCCAGGCAGATTGGGGCGGGTCTTGGCGACGCCGACGACAGGTACGGAGGCATCGGTCGCAATGGCGCTCTCAAAACGCCAGCAGCCCTTGCCACGGTGCCCCTTCAGTCAGTCGGGGGGCACTACGCCTTCCAGCGGGGAAAGGTGTCGTCGCTCAACTCGGATGCGTTCGTGAAGAGTCACGGAGACGTGACCGGCAAGGAGGTGGCATACGCCGTCCTCTCCGCGGTGATGGCCGCCAGCTGAGGTTCCGCCGGCTCCGAGCTCGCGCGAGACGGATCGACTACTTGTTCAGTACGTACTTCTGTATAGCCAGCACGGCCGCGCCGCGGCACCACTCGGTGTTGTCGCCGGAGGTCGCGAACAAGTCGATCGGAGACGCTCGTGGGTCCCTGTGCGCACTGATTCCTTCGTCGATGGCGGCCGCGGCAACCTCGACGAGGCGCACCCCCTCGCCGCCCAGAATGATTCTCTTCGGCATAGTCAGGTTGGCGATCGCGGCAAGGAGAGTTCCAAGTCCTGCACCTGCCTCGTCAACGATTCGCCGAGCAGCTGGTTCCCCCGCCTCGGCGAGATCGAGGGCGTCGTCGTACGACACGGTGCGACCCAGCGCATTCGACACGTTGCGCACTATCGCGCCCTGCTCGAGAACACTCTTGGCGCATCCGCGGTGACCCGCCGGACAGACGGAACCGAAGGGGTCGAGTGGCCAGTGGCCTACAAGCCCGATTCCTGAATCACTGTTCGTCACCAACTCATCGTGAATGACAACCCCGTACCCGATTCCGGCACCGAGAGTCAGAACGGCGAAGTTCTCGAGTCCTTTACCGGCCCCGAACCAATGCTCGTACTCGGTGAAGGCGACGAGGTCGTTGTCGATCACGGTCGGTATCCCGGTGGCCGCTTGAACGAGTGCGCCAATTGGCACGTCGGTCCATTCAAGGAACGGTGCGCTCTCAACCGTGCCGCCGGGCCCGACCAAACCGCCGAGGCCGATACCGAGCGCGGTGACAGAGGGCACGGTTCGTGCCAGCTCCCACGCGAGGCCGGCGATGACGGCCGTCACCGCGGCGGGGTCCCTTGTGGACAGACGCGCGGACCGCTGGTGAAGGACGCTTGCGCGAAGGTCCGTCACGACCGCCAGCACGTCGGTCGCGGTGATTTTCATTCCGATGAAATGCCGGGACGGCGCGATGATATCGAGCAGGGTCGAGGGACGGCCGGCGCGTCCGTCGGCGCGTTCACCGACCTCGATGAGAAGACCGCCGTCAATCAGAGGTGTGCTCAGTCGAGTCAGCGAGCCTCCGGACAAGTCGAGCCGGCGAGCAATGTCGCTCCGAGAGATGGGGCCATTGAGCAGGACTTCGAGCGCGACGGCCAGAGATGCGCCACCTTCGCGAGTCCAGGACTGATCCTTCACCGGCACGAGGACCCCTTTCTTCGTCGTCGAATCCCCTCAACCTTAGCGTTTATTTCTTTTGCTGAGGAAGCAAATCGCCGACATTCGTCAGGTGTCAGGTCATATTTGACAGTGGATTACCTTTGGCGTAGAACTAATTCATCACGACATGGGTGGCTCTACCTCCGAGTCAACATGTTCACACCATTGAGGAGAACAGCAATGAAGCGTTCAACCATCATCGCGGTGGCAGTCGCCGCGACCGTCGCCGTGTCAGCTGCGGGCTGCTCGACAGCATCAGAGGCGGAAGGCACCGCTGATGATCCGGTCACCCTCACGTTCTGGGGTGCGTACGGAAACGGCGGTAACTCCACGCAGGCTGAAGTGCTCAACGACACGCTGATCCCGTCGTTCGAGAAAGCCAATCCCGAAATCAAGGTCGAGTATGTCGACATCCCGTACGACGATCTACTCAAGAAGCTGACGACGAGCGCCGCAGGCGACGAGCTGCCGGACCTAGTCCGTGCCGACCTCGGATGGGTACCGAAATTCGCCGACCTCGGCGTTCTGGTTGCGCTATCCGACGAAATGGACAACTTCCAGGAGCTCGCAGACGCCACGTACCCGGGCGTCCTGTCGACCAACCTGTACGACGGCAAGTACTACGGACTGCCCTTGGACACCAACACCCGCGTCTTGATCACCAGCCAGGAGGCACTCGACGCGCAAGGCCTCGACGCACCGCCGGCCACCTTCGAGGAGTTCGCAGCCGGTGCCGATGCCCTGTCCGACTCGGGCATGCAGGTGTTCGCCGACGGTGGCCTGGGCGCGTGGAATATCTCTCCGTGGATCTGGTCCGGCGGCGGCGCAATCACGGACGACGAGGTCACCACATCCACCGGATACCTCGACAGTGACGAGTCTGTGGCAGCCGTGCAGATGCTCGTCGACCTCTACGCGAACGACCAGATCTCAAATGGAATCATCGGCAACGCCGGTGCCACCTCGACATCTGAGGGGCTTCCTGGCGGCAACTACGCGAACATTCTCGATGGACCGTGGATGAATGGAATCTGGAGCGAACAGTTCCCGGAATTCACGCCCATCTACGCTCCCATGCCAGCGGGTGATGGTGGCTCGGTCAGTGTCGTCGGCGGCGAAGACATAGTGCTGACCTCTACCTCCGAGCACAAGGACGCGGCGATGAAGTTCATCGAGTTCACGCAGTCCGAGGAGTTCCAGATGGCACTGGTCCCCACCGGACAGCTGACTGTCATCAGCGCGCTCGGTGACCAGCAGGTCGAGCTTCTTCCTTATCTCGAGCTGTTCACCGACCAGCTCGCGACGGCCAAGGCCCGAGTGGCGATCCCGCAGGCCTCTGAGGTCGACACCATCCTGAACGAAGCACTCGTACCTGCCTTCGAAGGCACCGTAACGGTGCGGGATGCACTCACCAGCGCAGCACAGAAGATCGACGAGCTCCTGGCAGAAGAGTAACCATGACTGTTCTCCGTTCGGGCGAACGGGTCAGCGCTGGCGTGGCGGAGGTCCTCTCCGCCACGCCAGCACCACCCAGCCGATCGCGGCGGATGTCTCGCCGCCGCGCGGCTACGGCTGCAACGCCCTACCTCTTTCTCGCGCCTGGACTGGTGCTGTTCGCAGTCACGGTGCTCTATCCCACGCTCCAAGCGTTCCAGATGAGCTTCTTCGACTGGAAGATCGTCGGCTCGGCGACGAGCGAGTTCCTGGGCCTCGACAACTACGCACGCGCATTCACAGACGATCACTTCTGGCTCGCATTGAGCAACAGCGGCATCTACATGGTGCTCACCGTCGCACCGCAGATCGTCATCGGGCTCGGGCTCGCGCTACTCATCCAGAAGAAGAGCCCTACCCAACCGCTGTTCCGAGTGCTGTTCTACCTGCCGGTCGTGACGAGCTGGGTAGTCGTCTCGTTTCTCTTCAAGTTTCTCTTCTCTGACGGCGGCCTGATCAACTTCGCGCTGGGAGATCTCCTGCACGTCACCAACGGAGACACGGCATGGCTCGCCGACCGGTGGACGGGTCTGATTGCGATCTGCGCACTCGGGGTGTGGAAGGGGATCGGCTGGTCGATGATGATCTTTCTCGCTGCCCTCCAAGGGGTGCCGCAGGCACTCATTGAAGCCGCGAACATGGACGGCGCCAATCGGTGGCAGCGATTCAAAGTCGTCACCGTGCCAGCAATTTGGCCGGCCATTCTGTTTGTCACGGTGATGCTCGTGATCGGTGGATTCAATGTATTCATCTCCGTTTACCTCATGACCGGCGGGGGACCCGCGGGTCGAACTGACGTTTTGCTGACCTACATGTACGAACAAGCATTCAACAACTTGGACTTCGGCTACGGCTCCGCGATCGCGGTGATCTTGACGATCATGGTGTTTATGCTCTCAGTCGTTCAGATGAAGGTCTTCCGTGACCGCAACGGTGGAGGTGCACAGTGAGAAAGCGAAATGCCGCCGCAGGAAACGCGCTGCGAATTGTTGTCCTGTCGATCCTGGCTATCATCATGGTCATTCCGTTCCTCTACATGCTCTCGACCTCGTTCAAGGAACAGACGTTCGTCTTCACCAACCCTCCGCAGTTCATCCCCGATCCGGCAACGACCGCGAACTATGAGCAGGCAATCGAGTCCTCGGATTTCGTCAGGTACTTTCTGAACTCGTTGGTTGTTGCCGTGATCGCGACCGGGCTGTCTTTGCTGGTCAGCTCGATGATGGCCTACGCCTTCGCGCGGTTCCAGTTCCGGTTCAAGGAGATCCTGTTTCGAGTCCTCCTGCTCGGTCTGATGATCCCGGCGATCATGTTGATCATTCCGCAATTCATTCTCGCGAAGAACCTGAACCTCCTGGACTCTCTGCTCGGGCTGATCTTGTTCTATGTCGCAGGCTCGCTCGCCCTGAACACGTTTCTGCTGAGGGGGTTCTTCGAGTCGATTCCTGCCGAGTTGGATCAGGCTATGCAGGTTGACGGGGCCAACGCCTGGCTTCGCTATTGGAAGCTCGCGCTTCCGCTGGCGAAACCCGGCCTTGCAACCGCAACCATCTTCACCTTCCTCGCTTGCTGGGATGAGTTCACGATCGCTCTGACCCTCACCAACTCGCCCGAGAACCGAACGCTGCCGATCGCAATTCAGCTGTTCGCCGGCCAGGGAAACAACGCGGTGCAGTGGGGCCTCGTCTTTGCCGCCTCCATGATCGCGGTCGTCCCCGTCATCATCGTGTTCCTCGTATTCCAACGCTATTTCGTGCAGGGCCTCACATCAGGAGCAGTAAAAGGATGAGTGAACTTCTTCCAGCCAAATCGACCTTCACTCCAGAAGAACACGTCGAGATCGAGATTCGGGGAGCTGCGACGAGCGGCACGGTTCGCGTGTGGTACCTGGGTGAAGTGGTGCGCGAATTCGATCACAACGGCTCCAGCGTCATTCCCGTTGGGGTTCTCCCAGCTGGCGGGTACGGCGTTGAGTTCTCGACCGGTTCGGCGTCAATCCGAACAGCTCTTCAGGTCGCCGCCACCGATACGGTGCGCCTCCGCTATGGCTTCGTCGTCGATTACTCTCCCGCTCGCGACCTGCAGGGGGTGGCTGACACGGTGCGCCGTCTTCACCTCACGGGCGTGCAGTTCTACGACTGGGCATACCGGCATGCATCGCTTCTCGGCGGCGGTGAAAACTACACCGACGCGTTGGACCAGCCGATTTCGCTTGCGACTGTTCGAAGTCTCGTCGACGCCGTGCAGCAGGCAGGAGCGAAAGCGCTTGGCTACGCGGCAGTGTACGCAGTCGGCCCCCAGGAATGGGGCAATTGGGAGCACCAGGCGCTGCTGAACGGTGCAGAAGCGCCCTACGGTCTGGGCGACTTCCTGTGTCTCGTCGACCCTGCGGCAGAAGACTGGCTGGGTCACTTCGTCGGAGAGCTGGACGCATCGGTGAAGTCCGTCGGGTTCGACGGGTTCCATCTCGACCAGTACGGGTACCCCAAGGTCGCCCGTCGCCCGGATGGAACCGTCGTCGACGTCGCCAGTTCCTTTGCCACCATGATCCAAGGGGTGAGAGACGAACTGCCCGACGCCACCCTGGTTTTCAACAACGTCAATGATTTCCCGACCTGGGTCACCGGATCCTCGCCCCAGGATGCGGTCTACATCGAATTGTGGTCGCCTCAGGAGACGCTCGGTTCGCTCGGCTCTACCGTGGCGCGGGCGAAGTCGGTCGCCGGCTCAAAGCCCGTGGTCATCGCCGCGTACCAGCACGTATATGACTCGGCGTCAGCCGAAGAGGCCGATCGCGCAACCGGACTGACGATGGCGACCCTCTATTCCCATGGTGCTACCCACCTGCTCGCGGGTGAGGCAGACCGCATCCTGGTCGACCCCTACTACGTGCGAAATCACACGATCGAGCTGTCCACGGCGGATCTACTCAAGCGGTGGTACGACTTCTTGGTCGAGCACGATGAACTGCTGCTCGACCCGAGCATCGTTGACGTCACGGGCGCCACCGTTGGCGAGTACAACGACGACACCGATGTCACCTTTGACTCCGCCGTGGTCGGCGAGACGGCCCAGGCAGGGCAGGTGTGGCGACGAGTCACCGAGTCCAACGGTCGACGGATTGTCCACCTCATCAATCTGGTCGGCCAGACGGATTCCCTGTGGGACGCCCCCCGCAATGCCATGACGAACATCGGCGGGGGCAAGCTCAAGATCCGTCGGATTCCCGGATGCCGACCCCGGGTCCAGGTTGCCGACCCCGATGGAGCAGGACGCCTGATCGACGTCGAGGTGACGGTGGACGGCGAATTTGCTTTCGCGGATCTTCCGCCCCTGTCACTGTGGCAGCTCGTACTGATTGACCCTACGAACCAAGGCGGAGAAGACAATGACCGTAGTTGAAACCAGGAACGGCATTGCCACCTCCAATGCCGAATGGTGGCGGAGCGCTGTCGTGTACCAAGTGTACCCGAGGAGCTTTGCAGACAGCGATGGAGACGGGATCGGAGACCTGCTCGGCATTCGAAGCCGCCTCGACTATCTTCAGAACCTCGACGTCGATGTCATTTGGCTCTCCCCGATCTACTGCTCCCCGCAGGATGACAACGGATACGACATCAGTGACTACGAGGCCATTGATCCCGTGTTCGGTACGTTGGACGACTTCGACAATCTCCTCGCAGACGTCCATTCCCGTGGAATGAAACTCGTGATGGACCTCGTTGTCAATCACACCTCAGACGAGCACCCGTGGTTCGTCGAAAGCGCGTCGTCCCGGGAGAACCCCAAGCGCGACTGGTACGTCTGGCGTGACCAACCCAATAACTGGGAGTCCTTCTTCTCGGGGTCGGCCTGGCAGTGGCACGACGAGACGGAACAGCACTTCCTCCACCTTTTCTCGAGGAAGCAGCCCGACCTCAACTGGGAGAACGGCGACGTCCGTCAATCCATCTACGCGATGATGCGCTGGTGGCTGGACCGTGGTGTCGATGGGTTCCGCATGGACGTCATCAACCTCATCTCGAAGGACCCCGGCCTCCCCAACGGAAAACCCATAGCTGGAACTCCGTTCGGTGACGGCTTCCCCCACTTCAGCTACGGGCCACGAGTGCACGAGTATCTGCAAGAAATGAACGAGTCTGTATTCGGCGGACGCTCGGGCACCTATCTGACGGTCGGCGAGATGCCGGGAGTGACCGTCGAGCAGGCGCAGCGGTTCACGGATCCAGCGCGCGGCGAAGTGAACATGGTCTTCCAATTCGAGCATGTGGGTCTGGATCATGGTCCGAGCGGCAAGTGGGAGGCACGCACGCTCGACTTGGTCGAGCTTAAAGAATCGATGGCGAAGTGGCAGCAGGGCCTCGGTGACGTCGGCTGGAACAGCCTGTATTGGAACAACCACGACCAGCCGAGAGCGGTGAGCCGATTCGGTGACGACGGCGAGCACCGCGAGAAGTCGGCGCAGGCCCTCGGCGCCATTCTGCATCTGCAAAGAGGGACCCCCTTCGTTTACCAGGGCGAAGAGCTGGGCATGACGAATGTGCATGCGCTCAGCATCGACCACGTGAGCGATATCGAGTCGCTGAACTTCTACCAATCGGCACTCGCCGCAGGAACATCCCAGGAGTCGGCGATGGCGTCGATCCAGCGCATTGGCAGAGACAACGCACGAACGCCAATGCAGTGGGGCCCGACCGGCGGTTTCAGCGACGGCGAACCCTGGATCGCTCTCAACCCAAACACGACTGTGGTGAACGCTGCGGCGCAGGTGGGAGTCGAAGGCTCGGTGTTCGAGTTCTACCGGACTCTGATCGCTCTGCGTCACGAGGTCCCAGCGGTGGTCCATGGCGACTTCAGGTTGGTCGAGCCACTCCACCCCACGCTCTTCGCCTTCGAACGGCGCTTCTCCGGCACGCTACTCACCGTCGCAGCGAACTTTGGAACTGCTCCCCTCAGCTATCCGATAGCCGGCGAGTGGCTATTGGGCAACTACGAGCAAGCCGAAGGGCCGCTTCGTCCCTGGGAGGTACGAATTTACCGTCAGGATGTCGAGTAGCCGCGTCGCTGCGTGCGGCATATTCCCGCCCCGGAAGTGTTGCAAGCGCTGGGATTCACCCGAAACCCATCGACGCCAGCCCTCGTCCGTCCATGTGCGACCGCCTGTCAACGCCCTTCTCGAGCCTTGTCCCACGGGAGAGGATCGGGCTACGACTGCAGCCGTCGCGGCAGGAACAACCGCTCCTCGCCAGTCGGCTGCGCACGGGTGAAGGAAGAGGCGATGATGAATCTTTTTGACGGAAAGTCGGCGTTGGTCACGGGCGGAGGGTCGGGCATCGGCAAGGCTGTCGCCTTCGCGCTCGCGAGGCACGGCGCGAACGTGGTCGTCAACGACCTGAAGCAGGATGTCGCGCAGTCGGTCGTTGACGAGATCACTGACGCAGGAGGGAAAGCCGTCGCGGTGGCCGGTGACGTCGGCAAAGCGGGTGACGTCAAGGCCGCCGTCGACACGGCGGTAGCGGAGTTCGGGGGATTGAACCTGGCGTTCAACAACGCGGGCATAGGCGGACCTCAGGGACCCATCCACGACATCGACATCGACGAATACCTGACGCTGATGGATGTCAATCTGCACTCGGTGTTCTATGGCATGAAGTACGAGATCCCGCCGATGCTTGAAGCCGGCGGCGGAGCGATCGTCAACATGTCGTCGATCCTGGGCCTGGTCGGCGAGCCGGTGGCGATCCCCTACACCGCAGCGAAGCACGGGGTTACGGGTATGACCAAGGCCGCCGCGATCTCGTACGCGGGCCAGGGCATCCGAATCAACTCAATTCATCCCGGCTATATCGACACCCCGCTGCTCGAAGGCGCGCCTCAGGAAATGCGCGACGGGCTCGTCGCCCTCCATCCGATCGGCCGGTTGGGAACGGCGGAGGAGGTCGCCGAAGTGGTGCTGTTCCTGCTGTCGGATGCCGCGAGTTTCGTCACGGGGTCGCAATACCTGGTCGATGGGGGCTACACGAGCCGGTAACGAGCGTGGGTCAGCTACGTCGCAGTAGTCAGAACGCCCGCACGGTGAGGCGCAGGTGGTGATCGCGCTGCTCGAGTTCGCGGGCCACGCGGTAGCGGCGTTGTTGTTCCTCGCGAGTTAGCCGCGCGCGGTCGGCCCGGCGTTGTGCCCAGGTCAGCGCGGCGAGGCTCACGCGCATGACCAGAAGATCGATGACGTGATCACGCGCGTGCGGCACCCCGAAGGGGCCCGTGGCGGTCACATCCCGCTCGCATGCCTCCTTATTGCCTGGGGTGACGATCGCCATCCCGTGGGTGCGCGGTTGGAGTGTGGAGGTCATGATTCATCTTTCTCTCGGGGGTAAGCGACGGGCTCGGCGACGGGCTCGGTGAGAGCTCCGTCGAGCACCGGAAACGCATTGAAGTGGATCTGCACCGGGCGGGATCCGGGCGGGGTCTTGTCGCGGTAGGGCTCGAGCGTCTTCTTCGCCCAGGCATCCCATGATTCGGCGATTTCGGCGAGTTGCTCGGCCGTCACACGCAGGTTGGCCGTCGCGACTGTGCTTGCCTCTACCCATGAGCCCGGCAGGACGTCGAAGCCGCGCCCGATGAAGTCGTCGAGCAGCGCCGACCGGTTGCGTTCCCACTGGCGCAGTACCGCCATGGTGGCGGCTCGGCCGGCGGGGGAGTCTCCGATCTCGCTCGGTGAGAGCGTCACGCCGCCGGGCATCCGTTCCCACCAGCGATCACGCGCGGTTCCACGACCCTCAACTTCTCGCACGAAGCCATGCCGTTCCAGCTGACGCAGGTGATAGCTGGTCGAACCACTCGACTCGCCCAATCGCTCAGCGAGACCACTTGCGGTTGCGGGGCCATGCACCGAGAGAGCGTCGAAGATCTCTACGCGCAGCGGGTGCGCGAGGCCCTTCAGTCCCGCAAGGTCGAGCTTTCGCTCCGGATGCTTCTTCTCTTCGGCCATGCCGACAATTTAGCACTGCAAAGATTACTTTGCAAATGTTCCTTTGCGCTTAGGGACGACCGAACCGTTCCCGAACTACGGGGGACAGGCGTGAGAATCGAGCACCTATCGCGTGTATCGTGTCAGTGATATGCCACATATTTGAACGCAGGCGGATGCCCGGAACACGGGCGCCGCTGGCCGACGACAACGCAAGGGGCTCGGACCAATGAAGATCACGGCCATTGACTGCTTCGGCTACTCCCTGAACTATGCACACGGCGAGTACGTCATGTCGGGGAGCCGCGCGGCGACGTCGGAGGTCGGCACGCTCGTGCGCGTGCGCACCGACGAGGGGCTCGAAGGCTGGGGCGAGATCACGCCCCTGGGCGACCTGTACCTGCCGACCTACTGGGCCGAAGTGCGCGCCGCGCTGCACACGCTCGCGCCCCGCCTGATCGGCGCCGACCCCACCAACCTCTCCGGCATCCATCGAATCATGAACGGCACACTCCTCGGCGGCGGCTTTGCGAAGTCCGCCATCGATGTGGCCTGCTGGGATCTGCTCGGAAAGGCGGCCGGTCTGCCCGTCTCGGTGCTTCTCGGCGGCGTACTACAAGAAGACTTCCCGCTCTACGAGGCCGTTCCCCTGCGAACGCCGGGTGAGATGGCGGCGTTCGTCTCGGAGCGTCAGGATGCCGGCATCCACCGCTTCCAGCTCAAGGTGGGAGGCAACCCCCACGACGACATCGCCAGAACAGGCGCGGTCGTCGATGTCGCGGATCGGGACACGCTGATCGTCGCCGATTCCAACGGGGGCTGGAACCTGCGTGCAGCACAGATCGCGGTGCGGGGACTCGCCGACTTCCCGATCTACATCGAGCAGCCGTGTCGATCAACCGAAGACAGCATCTTCGCCATGCGGCACTCCGCCCTGCCGCTCGTGCTCGACGAATCGATCCTCACCCAGCAGGACGTATTCCATGCGAAGAATGTTGCGGGAGCAGTATCGATCAACATCAAGATCAGCCGTGTCGGTGGGCTCACCCAAGCGGCACGCATGCGCGACCTCATGCAGGAGCTCGACCTGATGGTGTCGGTCGAAGACGCCTGGGGAGGCGACATCGTTACTGCCGCGGTGAGCCACCTCGCCGCCAGCACCAGGCCGGAGAACTTTCAGAACGCCTCGTTCATGAACGACTGGACGGATGGTCACGTCGCCGGGTACGCCCCACGCTCTGTCGGTGGTCGCGGCTCCGCCCCGACCGGCCACGGGTTGGGCATCGAGGTGAACGCCGAAGGACTGGAGGTCGTGTTCAGTGTGACGGATGGCGCGCGGTAGCGCTTGTGATGATTGCCGCTTATGGGCGCTGAATCCTGAGACCGCGGTTACCGGTGTCAGCGATCGGGCAGTTGTCTTGTACAGTTGACCAAATCAAGGGGAGTACTCCCGTCTGCGGTCGGCCCGTCAATACGAATGCATTGTTGCATTCCGGGCCGCCGGTTCTGATGTGATCAGAGCGGAGGAGACCTTGGCGCCCTATTCACGCCAATCCCTCTGGAGCTCCTCATGCAGATCACACCCCTGATCTGGATCATCACCATCGCCGTGACGATCGCCTTCTGCGTGTACGAGTTCTACGCGCACGTGCGCACGCCGCACGCGCCCACCATCGGTGAGTCGGCCCGCTGGTCGGCGTTCTACATCGGTCTCGCGCTGCTGTTCGGCGTCGGCGTCGGTGTGACCTCCGGATGGACCTTCGGTGGGGAGTACTTCGCCGGCTACCTCACCGAGAAGGCACTCTCGATCGACAACCTCTTCGTTTTCCTGCTGGTCATGAGCGCGTTCGCGGTGCCGAAGATCTACCAGCAGAAGGTGCTGATGATCGGCATCGTCATCGCGCTCATCCTCCGTGGCGGATTCATTGCCATCGGCGCGGCACTGATCGAGAACCTGTCGTGGATCTTCTACATCTTCGGCGCACTGCTGCTCGTGTTGGCCTACCGGCAGGCATTCTCGAACCACGAAACTGACCCGGCCAACAACCGCTTGATGCGCTTCGTGCGACGCCACGTTGCCGTGACTGACGAGTACCACGGAGACAAGCTCACCGTGAAGAAGAACGGCAAGCGGTTCATCACGCCAATGCTGCTCACCATCGTCGCCATCGGCTTCGTCGACCTGATCTTCGCGGTCGACTCCATCCCCGCCATTTATGGGCTCACGAGCGAGCCGTACATCGTGTTCGTGGCGAACGCGTTCGCGCTCATGGGGCTGCGGCAGCTCTTCTTTCTCATCGGCGGGCTGCTCGAGCGCTTGGTCTACCTCGCGCAGGGTCTCGCGGTCATCCTGGCCTTCATTGGCGTGAAGCTCGTCTTCCACGCCCTTCATGTGAACGAGCTGCCGTTCATCAACGGCGGCCAGCCGCTCCTGTGGGTCCCCGAGATCCCGATCTCGTTCTCCCTGCTCTTCATCGGCGCCACGATTACCGTGGCCACCGTCGCGAGCCTGCTCAAGACCCGTGGAGACAGCTCGCGTTCGGGCACACCCACGCCGATTGACCACTCAACCCGGAAGGAACACTCCAAGTGAGCATGTTCTCCAAACTCACCGGCTTCGCTCAGAGGGCCCTCGACTCATACGGCCGCCCGGACGAGCCACGCGCGCACTCTCCGCAGCCTCGTCGACCCGATTCCGCCGCGACATCCGGGGCGATCGACAACGCCGATCGGGCGGCGATCGCTCGCTACGACTACCTCCTGCAAACCGCCGACCCGCACCAGATCGAGCAGGTGCACCGCGAGGCATTCGAGCGCCTCACCCCACCGCAGCGCAATCAGATCCAACAGCGGATGCGCGCAGAACTCCCCGCCCACGAGCGTCCCGGCACCTCAGGTGCCAACGACCTCGCACGTGCGGCCGCCCGAACGGAGGCCAGCCGCCCCGGCACCCTCCAAGGCCTCCTCGCCCGCGCCGGAGGACACAATGCGCGCTCGGCCGGCGGCATCGGCGGTGGAGCGCTTTTGGGCGGCGCGGCCGCGGGAGCGGGACTAGCCGCAGGCGGTGTTCTTGCCGCGGTTGCCGGCGGAGCCGTCGTCAGCTCCGTCGCTGGCCCCCTCCTCGAGCAAGCGGCGAACTTCGGAGTCGATTTCGACGCCCTGGCGAGCGGCATCGACCTCGAGGGCCTCACCGGGGGCATGGGCGAGTTGGCGGCCAGCGCGGGCGAAACCGTCTCGGGCTTGGGAGATCAGCTGAGCGAATTCGGATCCGATTTCAACCTTCCTGGGCTCGGTGACTTTTTCGGCCGCTGAGCGTACACATGCGATGGCGGGTCTCGGCGATGGCCACGAATCCTCGCGCTCCATCGAGTCGGCTCTGTCCCCTGTGGACGTAGTTGCGACCCCGGAATCGTGACAGGGCCTCCGACCGAGTCGCGATGGCCAGCGCCCACAACCTGCTTGAAATGCAAGGCTCCTCTCGCCTAAAATTCTGAGTTCCTGCCACAAGCACAACGACATCGGAGGAGTCCTCCCACAACGGAGAGCGACGGAAAGGCCTGACCATGAGTTCACAGAACGAGGATCGAACAGTCCAGTCCGACAGCGATAACAGTGAGACGAACGCCCGCCGGCGCGAACGACGCATGTACCTGATTTTCGGTGCCATGATCGCCACCTCCACCGTGGTGATGTTCGTGCTCACCTATACCAATTCGTTCAGCATTGACCACGTGCGTTGGAGCGAGGAACGCGTCTACATGGCCCTGCTGATGGGCGCCGCCATGGCGATCATCATGTTGAGCTTCATGTGGGCGATGATGTACAAAAACGTCAAGATCAACGTCGCGATCATCCTGGGCGCACTGGTTTTGGGAAGCGTGGCGCTCGGCCTGTCCCGGTCGCAGGTGTTCGTGGACGACCAGGCGTACATGAAGGGCATGATCCCACACCACTCGATCGCGATCCTGACCAGCGAACGCGCCGACATCGACGACGTCCGGGTCCGCGAACTCGCGGATGACATCATCGAGGCGCAGCGCAAGGAGATCGCCGAGATGACCTGGCTCATCGAAGACATCGAGGAGAACGGCGTAGTCACGACGCCGGACGAGGCTGACGAGCGACCCGTTCCGGAGTTCGAGGCGAGCCCCTAGCCGACTACAGGCCACCTGTGATTCGGTTTATCTCGGGATGGCTCCCGTCGCGCCCGGCAAGGGCGCATCCGGATGCGCCGTCTCGCGCCGATTCCGGATGACGATGAGCGTGATTCCCACGGCGGCGGCGATGACGGCGGTGATGATGTTCGCCTTGATGCCGAAGACCTCCAGTTCGGTCGGGTCGAGGCGGAACGACTCAAACCAGGCCCGACCGATGCCGTACCAGATCAGGTAGGTGCCGAGCGCGACTCCGCTGCCGATTGCTTTGTGTCGCGACGCGAGCAGAATCACGCCGACGCCGATGAGGTTCCACAACAGTTCGTAGAGGAACAGGGGGTGGAACAGGGTGTCTGCCGCAAGCCCAGGCGGAAAAGCGGGGCTGGTCTGGTCGATCTGCAACCCCCAGGGCAGCGTCGTCGGTGAGCCGAACAGTTCTTGGTTGAAGTAGTTCCCGAGTCGTCCGATTGCCTGCGCCAGCAGCAGTCCGGGAACAAGGGCGTCGGCGTAGACGAGGAACGGGATTCCGGCACGCCTCGTTCCGATGTAGATGCCGATGGCGCCGAAGGTCACGGCACCGAAAATCGCGATGCCGCCTTCCCAGATGTAGAGCGTTCTCAGCAAATCTGCGCCGGGGAAGAAATAGTCGGCCGGATGGGTCAGCACGTGATAAATCCGAGCGCCAACGATTCCGAAAACGACTGCCCACATCACGACATCCACGGCCGCCTCGCTGTCGGCGCCGGCCTTCTTCAACCGGCGAGATGTGATCCAGGCTGCCGCCACAATGCCGGCAAGGATGAACAAGGCGTAGAAACGGATGCGGACCGGCCCCAGATCGAAGTAGCTGATGTCAGGGCTGGGGATCAGAAACGGAAGCATCGTCATCGTTCCACCACCGCCAGCCAGGTGGCACCGAAGTCGTCGCTGGTGACGATGCCTCGCGCATCCGCCACGAGCAGCACGGGTTGCGGGACGGGGGAGTAGGCCATGGCCTCGGCATCGCCGGAGACCGACCCTCTTTTCTGCCAGTCCTCGGCGCCGATCCTCGTCCACACGGTTCCGTCAGGGTCGATTCCGACTAGTCCGTCAGCCGACGGGCCGTCGACCCAATCGATGAGGTACATCACCGGCGCGTCGGGATCGACCTCGAAGGTTGCGCCGTCATCGTCGCTCACCGCGAGGCCTTGCTCGGTGGTCGCATACACGGTGCCGGATGCTGGGTCAGCAGTGAGATCGCGCATGATGACGTCCGCGCCCGAGTGCCAGGTCACTCCTCCGTCAGTGCTGGTCGTTATCTGTCCGGTGCGGGCATCGACGGCATAGACGCTCAGGGCGCCTGCTGCGTCACGGACCACCTCGATGTCATGGAAGTCGGCTTCGCCGCCGAGCGACAGTGTCTGCCAGGTCTGGGCGCTGTCATTACTCGTGATGAAACCGAGGTTCGGGGTGGCGGACTGTTCAGCGGGATCGGGGTGTCCAGATCCGAACATCTGCCGCCCATCGATCGTGAACCCCATCGTGTCCTGGGCCCGACCGGCAATCGGATCACCGAGGTCGGCGGCCGCGATCGGGGTGGCACCGGCAGGGGGAAGCTCGAACAGGCCACCGTGGGTCGCGGCATAGGCGACACCGGTCACAGAGTCGACGCCGAGACCGTGGACATGTCCGAATACCGCGGGCTGGGACTGTGGCGGCATCTCAGAATCGGGCGCGCCCGCACCAGGAGGATTCGAACCGGTGCAGGCCGTGAGCGAGAGAGTGATTACGCCGATTGCGGCGACGCGCGTGGTAAGCGAGCTAGTGAATGGTCGTGGTGCTGTGGATTTCATTGTCATCCTTGGGAATCGACGCACCGTGATGCGTGCGGACTGCGAGGGAGGGGTCGCCGCGTGCTGAATCACGGCGACCCCGATGCGGCGTCGGAACTCGACGCGGGCGCTTACAGCGTCGCGAGAATCTCGTCCATCAGCTCGAGCTCGGCGTTCTGGTCGTCGATGATCTTCTGGGCGAGAGCCGTGGCATCCGGATCCTCGCCCTCATCAACCTGCACCTGCGCCATCTCCACCGCGCCCTCGTGGTGCACGGTCATCTGCTCGAGGAACAGCCGGCTCGCCTCGATACCGGTCGCCGTTTCCAGGTCCGCCATGTCCTGCTCCGACATTGTGCCGGCCATGCCGTCCATGCCGTCCATGCCGTCCATGCCCTCCATCTCGGACGGAGCTTCCCACTGCTCGAGGAAACCGTTCAGCTGCTCGATCTCGGGCCCCTGGGCATCTTTGATGTCCTGCGCGAGTTCGGTGACGCGCGGTTCGATGCCGTCTTTGTCGAGAATCACCTGCGCCATATCGATGGCCTGACTGTGGTGCACGACCATGGATTGAGCGAACGAGACGTCCTGGTCGTTGAACGTCGCGGCGGCGTCGGATGACGATCCGGGGGAGTCGCTTCCGGTGTCCGAGGTGCCCGTAGAACAGGCGCTGAGGGTGAGGGAGGCGGCGAGAACGCCGACGACGGCGAGGAGAATGCGTTTGTTGAACATGTGTGATCGTGCCAATCAGTAGAAATGGATGTATCGGGGGTGCCGCAAAGACGGCGCTCTATCGCACCCGGGAGCGGGCGCGACTGATACATCAGACTCGACTGATCGAGAGGGCTTCCAGTGATGGTGTCCGCGGCACGGAGACCCGAGTGCCGGCAATGCGGATGACACGTGCGAGGGGCAAAATCATCAGCCGCCGCAGATCCGGTCTGTGACGCAGGAGCGCGACAAGGACCGCGAAAACGCCGATTGCACACGCCATTCCGACAAGCATCCAATCCGGCATGCAACTGGCGGAGCAGGCCGCTTCAGCCGGCAATTCGTGAGATCCGGATGCCGCTGCCGCACCGTCCTCGGACGCGGCGTTCGCCGTCGCGACCGATGAATGGGCCGACGGGGCAGCAGCTGAGCTGATCATCGTGTGCATAGCGAGGATTCCGAACAGCACGGCCGCAATGACGATCATTGCGGTGACGGAGACATGCTGCCGTCGTGCACCTGCCATAACCCGAAACATTTCGCCGTTCATCCGCCCTTGTTTGCTTGCACGATCGTAGGCCACCACGGTGGGAGTATTTCCCAGCCAGGTTCTCGTAGCTGATAAATTGCCCTGAGCGCACGGCGATGAGGAGGACCAGTGTCGGCTTATCTCAGCGTCGCAGTGATCCTTGGAGCGGCATTGGCCGGAATCGGCGTGCTCTACCTTGTGGCCCGGACAACGTCGGTGTCATCGGAGCCGCTCGTGACCACGCCGTTCCTGTCCGGCTGGATGCCCGAACAGCACGCTCTGTCCCGCTACCACGCTCGCTGGTATCCGCTCACGATCATCTTTCTCGCCTTCGACGTCGAGATGTTGTTCATGTACCCCTGGGCCGTCGTCGTGGCGAGCGAGGGTCCCACGGCAGTCATCGAGATGTTCGTCTTCCTCGGGTTGCTCATGGTGGGAGTCGTGTGGGCCTGGCGGGAAGGATCGCTGAGATGGGTGTGACCTCAGTGCTCGCCCGGTGGGCCTCCACGAGCGTGCGTGTCCTCGTCGTTGAGGTGCCGGGCTCGGACGAGTCGCGGATGCTGCTCGAGGCCGAGCTCGGCCGTCGAGGCTGGAGTGTCGCTCTCTCCCCGGCCGACGCCGACCTGCTCGCCGTGTGCGGGATACCGGGCGACGAGCTCCGGGCGGCATGCGATCTCGTGTGGAATCAGCTGCCGGGACCACGCACCCGGGTGAGTGTCACCACGGCAGCCGCGCTGCCGGCACTGCTCGATGGAGCAGTGGCGCACCTCGTCGACGATTCACGGCAACGCGAGGACGCCCGCGCGAGATCCCAGCCCGTCGCTGCCGAGGATCCGACACCGGATGCCGGTGAGCACGAAGGCATGTCGCACGAGGACATGGATCACGAGGACATGGATCACGGAGACATGGATCACGGAGCCATGGACATGCCGATGCCCGGCGGCATCCCGCTGGCCGGTGGAGGCGACGACCGCGATGGACTCGAGATGGACATGCTCAACGTTCCGCTCGGTCCGGTGCTGCCCCACTGGCCGGCCGGCCTCGTGGTGGATTGTGTGTTGCAGGGTGACGTGATCGTGAGCGCCAAGGCCCGGATCCTCCAGGCGGCGTCCGCACCGACGGAAGCGTCGGAGCAAGCGATGACGGATGTCGTGGACGCTCGCCGGCGCATCATCCGGCTCTGCGACCAGGCCTCGCAGCTACTCGCACTCGCCGGCTGGCAGGCTGCCGAGCAGAACGCGCGCCGGCTGCGTGATGACTCGCTGCGGGGCGCGGACCTCACTGATCATGGCGCGGCACTCGATCGGCTGCGCCGACGCGTCGAGCGCTCGACGCTGCTGCGCTGGTCGCTGAAGGGACTGAAGCTCACAGGCTCCGCGACCCGCGACGACGGCGCGGACCTCAGCATCCGTCATCGCCTGATCGGCTGGCTCCGCGAGGCTGCTGAGCTGGCCGGGACCATCCCCGGTGGGGGGCCGATCGCGGCGCACGATGCCAATCGGGCGCAGGAGGCGCAGGAGGCGCAGGACGCGCTCGACGCCCTGCCCGACCTGCTCCGCGGAACGGATCTCGGAACCGCGCGCCTGCTCATCGCCGGCCTCGGTCTCGACACCGCCGCTCTCAGAGAAACCCATGAGCACTCTCATGACTGAGCCCATCGTGCAGGTCAGCCCGGCCTGGGCGGTGCTGGCGCCGCTCGCCCTCCTGTTGTTCGCCCTCGCGGGAGCCGGGCTGAATGGTGCGCTCGTGGCCCGGTCGGCCGGTCGCCCGGTCCGCTCAGGAGCGGGTGCCCCGTTCGCCCAGGTGGCACGGCTGCTGAGGCAGAGACGACAGGTCACCGTCGCGGCCGATGTGCTGCTGTGGCGGATCGGTGCTGGTGGCCTCCTGGTTGTCGCTATTCTCAAGATCCTGGTCATCCCGCTCGGGCCGTGGACCCTCGCCGATCTCGACGTCGGCGTCGTCTGGTTCAACACGATGGACGTCATGATCTGGGCGCTGTTCTGGCTCATCGGCTGGGGGGCGAACAGCGCGCACGCGCTCGTGGGGGGCTATCGCTTCCTGTCGCTCGCTGTCTCGTATGAGCTGCCGCTGATGTTTGCGCTGATCACGCCGGCGGTCGCCGCCCGCAGCCTGCGGGTCGGCGACGTTGTCGCGGCCCAGCACGACCTGTGGTTCGTGATCTGGATGCCGGTCGCGTTCGTCATCTTCTGCGGCAGCGTCATCGCCTTCTCGAGTTGGGGGCCGTTCGCGACGGGTGCCGGGCGGGACATTGCGGGCGGTTTTCTCGCCGACGTCTCCGGCGTCGACAGGCTGCTCATCCTCACCGGCCGCTACGCGGTGCTCGCTGCGGGCGCCGCGTTCGCGGTGCCGCTCTTCCTCGGCGGTGGAGCGGGTCCGCTGCTGCCCGACTGGCTCTGGACGATCGTCAAGACCGCGCTCGTGCTCGCGGCCTTCGTCGCGATCCGCCACAGGGTGCCCACGATCCGCCCCGACCGGTTCGCCGAGGTGGCCTGGATCATCGTGCTGCCTGCGGCGCTCCTGCAGGTGCTCGTCGTCGCGATCATCGCCGTGGGGAGCTGAGGATGCTGGTCGACCTGCTGTTCTGGGCGCTCGCGTTCGTGTCCGTGGCATCCGGTGTCGCGGTCTTCGTGGTCGACTCGATGGCGCGGGCCACCTACGCGCTCGCGGTCTCGTTCATCGCCGTCGGGATCATGCTCGTGATGGCCGGTCTCGAGTACATCGGCATCATCACGATTCTCATGATGGTTATGGAGATGGCGATCATGGCTGTCTACATGGTGATGTACATGGGGATGAACCCGGCCCTGATGCCGATGGACATGACCCACAGCAAACGCTGGTCGGCGGTGCTGGCGGTGGGAACCTTCGTGCTGCTGGCCGCGGGAGCCCTGCTCATCCCGTGGCCCGCCCGCGTGGGTGCACCCGCAGCCGACCTCACCGCCTCGCTCGGCGAGGCGATCATGGGGCCCAAGATGCTCGCGATGCTCACCATCAGCCCCGTGCTGTTTGCCACGATCATCGCCGGCCTCGTGATCGCCAACCCGCGCGGGCGGTATGACCGCTGGGGCGATGACCTCAAGCGCGGCACGCCGAACGATCCGATGCGGGGAGGGCTCGGGCGATGACACTCGAAGCCGTTCTTCTCGTCGCCGCCGCGCTGTTCTGTGTCGGCCTATATGGTGCGCTGTCCCAACAGGTGGTCGTGATGGTCATGATGGGACTCGAGCTGATGCTCAACGGAGTCATCCTCGCGGCCGGCGCCTTCTGGTGGTTTCTCGCGCCCGCCCCGGACGGCCAGGTGCTGCTGCTCATCGTGATCGCCGCGATGACGGTGGAGATGGCGATGGGCTTCGCCGTCGCGACCCTGCTGCACCGGTCCCGCGGATCAGACATGACCGACTCGGCGACGGACCTCTCCGGATGAGCGGGCTCGCCCTCGTCCTCGTGGTGCTGCTGCCCGCGGCATCCGGAATCTCGCTCTGCCTCGCCGGACCGCGTGCACGGGCCGCCGCGATCCCGGTCTCGCTCACGACCGCGACCGTGACGGCCGCGCTCGCCGTGGCCGTCACCTTCACGCGCCCTGCGCTCGAGATCCCCTTCATCGCCGGCGCGCCGATCGGGCTTGCTGTCGACGGGCTCTCCGCCCTGGTGCTTCCGGCCGTCGCGATCGTGACCCTGCTCGTGCTGATCTTCGCGGCCGCCGAGGGAACGGAGTCACCGGAACGCTTCCACGGCCTCATGCTGATCTTCGCCGCCGCCGTCGCGGTGACCGTGACCGCGACGACGCTCCCCGCTCTGCTGTTCGCCTGGGAGATCATGGGTGCGATGTCGTGGGCGCTCATCGGCTTCCACTGGCGGGATGACCGGCGCGTGCAGGCGGGGCTCGTCGCCTTCACGATGACGAGGGCGGGCGATCTCGGCCTCTATCTCGCCGCGGGCGCCGCGCTGATGGGCGGCGCGGGTCTCGCGCTCGCCGATCTGCCGGCCGCGTCCTCACCGTGGCGAGACGTCATCGCCGCCGGCATCATCGCGGCCGCCCTCGGCAAGGCCGCGCAACTGCCGTTCAGCTCCTGGCTGTCACGCGCGATGGAAGGGCCGAGCACGGTCAGTGCACTGCTGCACTCGGCCGCGATGGTGGCGATGGGCGGATACCTGCTGCTGCGGGTGGCGCCGCTGCTCGAGGCGACGGTCTGGGCGGGGATGACCGTGGCGTGGATTGGAGCGCTCACCGCCCTGCTGCTCGGCACGGTCGCGGTCGCCCAACGCGATCTCAAGCAGCTGCTCGCGGCGTCGACCGCCGCCCAACTGGGATTCGTCGTGCTGGCGGCCGGGGTGGGGTCGATCGCCGGCGGTGCGGGCTACCTCGTCGCGCACGCCTCCACCAAAGCGCTGCTCTTCCTCGTGGCGGGCGCGTGGCTTGCCGCTCTCGGCACCAAGCAGCTGTCGGCGCTCCGCGGCGCCGCTCGGCGGTGGCCGCTCGTCGGCGTGCTGTTCACCGTCGGGGCACTCTCACTCGCGGGCATTGCGCCGCTCTCGCTCTGGGCGCTCAAAGACGAACTGCTCGCCGTCGCCCTGGAGACGAGCCCCGTGCTCTACATCGTCGGCCTCAGCGCGGCGGCACTCTCCGCGGTCTACTCCGGCAAGGCGCTCCTGATCGTCTGGGGGCGAGCGGATGACGCGACCGAGGCGGGGCTCGACGACGAGCAGCCGGGAACCCGTCACATCGGACGGTGGGAACGGCTCCCGCTCGCCGTGCTCGCGGCCGGTGCGGCACTGCTCGGACTGCTGGCGCTGCCCCAGGTGAGCGAGCGGCTGAAGGCGATGGTGGGGGAGAGCGGGACCGCGACACCCGGCGCGGTTGAGCTCGCCGGCTCGGCGGTGCTGGCGCTGGCAATGCTCGCCCTTGTCGCGGTGGCGCTTCGACGGGGGCTCCCGCGGCCGCCCTGGGCAGTGAACTGGCTGGGACTCGAGCGAGCCGTCCACCTCGTCGTGGTGCTCCCGACGCTCGCGCTGAGCGAAGCGCTCGCGAGATTCGACGACCGCATCCTCGACCGCGGCCTGCATCGATCCGCGCGCGCCGCCGTCGCCAGCGCACGTCGGCTCGCGAGATTCGACGACACCGCGCTCGATGCTGCAGTCGACGCGACCGCGCACGCTGGGACACGTGCGGGTTCGCGTGCGGCGCGCGCCGACATCCGGGGCATCGACGGCGCCGTCGAGGGCCTCGCCCGCCAGCTGCGACGCCTCGGCACGCTCGCGAGGCGCCCGCAGACCGGCCAGATCCACCAGTACTACGCCCAGATCGCCATCGCCCTGGCCGTCGTCTTCGTCCTGATCCTTCTCGTGAGGTAACCCATGCTCAGCCTTGTCATCTTCCTCCCCGTGCTCGCGGCGATCGTGCTCGCTGTGATGCCCCGCATCACGGATGCCGCGGCCCGCTGGAGTTGGCTTGTCGTCACACTCCTCGACCTCGCCCTGGTGGTCGGCTTGTGGGTGTCCTACCGGGACCCGGGTGCGGGGGGTCTGGCCTTCGAGGAGCAGCTGCCGTGGATTCCGAACGTCGGCAGCAGCTATCACCTCGGCCTCGACGGGCTGTCGCTGCCGCTCGTCGCGCTCACGTCGCTCATCTTTGTCGTCTGTGCCGTCTTCGCGCTTCGCGACACCGACAGGCCCCGCTCGCAGGCCGCTCTGTTCCTCTTCCTCCAGACGGCGAGCCTTGGTGTCTTCGCGGCGCAGGACCTCATCCTCTTCTTCGTATTCTTCGACCTCTCGATCGTCGGCATGTACTTCGTCATTGCCGGCTGGGGGCACGGCAACGCGGCACGGTCGGCGCTGAAGTTCTTCCTGTACACCTTCCTCGGCTCGCTCGCGTTGCTCGTCGGGTTCATCGGCCTCTACCTCGGCTCCGAGGCGAAGACCTTCGATATGGTCGAGCTCGCGCAAAACCCGCCGTTCGGCGACCAGCCCGTCGTCGGCGGACTCGTGCTCGCCGCCGTCTTCATCGGCCTCGCCATCAAAACGCCAACGTTCCCATTCCACACCTGGCTGCCGCCCGCCCACACGGATGCTCCGGCGATCGGTTCGGTCGTGCTGGCGAGCATCCTGCTCAAGATGGGCACCTACGGTTTCGTGCGCATCGCCATGCCCATGCTGCCGGACGCCTGGCGAGACTGGGCGTGGCTGATCGTCGTGATCGGCGTGATCTCGGTGCTCTATGGGGCACTCGTCGCGCTCGCCCAGACCGACTTCAAGCGGATGATCGCCTACACCTCCGTCAATCACATGGGCTATGTGGTGCTCGCGGTCGGCGCAGCGGGGGTCGTGAGCGACAGCGCTGCTCAAGCGAGGGAGGTCGCGATCACCGGCGCCGTCGTGCAGATGGTGAGCCACGGACTCATCACCGGCGCCCTCTTCCTTCTCGCAGGGGTGCTCTACGACCGCAAGGGCAGCTACGACATCGGCTCCTACGGCGGACTCGCGGCCCCGGCGCCGCGCTACGCCGCCTTCTTCGTGGTCGCGGCGTTCGCCTCCCTCGGGCTGCCCGGTTTCAGCGGTTTCATCGCCGAGTTCCAGATCTTCGCCGGCAGCATCGGTCCCGTTCCATTGACCGCGTTCGCCCTTCCGGGCATCCTGATCACGGCCGCGATGTTCCTGCGGGCGTTGCAGCGGATGCTCATGGGCGAGACTCGGGGGCTGTCCGATGGATTCCATGACCTTGACCGGCGGGAGATCATTGCGATCGCGCCGCTTCTGCTCCTGGCCGTGATCATCGGAATCGTGCCGCGCTTCCTGCTGGATGTCATCGAGCCCGCGTCATCCGTCGTCATCGAACTCGTCAGCCGGTAGCGTCCTCGTGAATATGCAACGGGATACCCTCGCGCTGCTCCCGGAGATCCTCGTTCTCGCCGGCGCGGTGATCGTCCTGCTTGCGGGGTCGTTCCTTCCCCGGGACCGGCAGGGGGTAACACGATCTGTCGCGATCGTCGCGCTGCTGCTGGCTGCCGCGGCGGCGGTGGCCGGGATGACCTCCCCCGCGATGACGATTTTCGAAGGCGGTTTCGCGGTCGACGTCGCGACCGGGGCAGCGCGGATCATCATCCCGCTCGCCACGATCCTCGTTCTCGTACTCGGCGTCGAGGAGCTCGGCGGAAGCGCGAGAGAGAGCGAAACTTACTCGCTGATGATGCTCTCTGCGCTCGGCGCGATCGCGATGGCGGGAGCGAACGACCTGCTCGTTCTCGCCGCCGGCTACCTGCTCGCGAGCATTCCCTTATATGCCCTCGTCGGCATGAGCCGCTCGCCCGGCGCGGCTGAGGCCGCCCTTAAGACCTACCTGATCGGCGCGATCATGGGCATCGCACTGCTGCTCGGGGTCACTATCCTCTACGGAGTCGGCGCAAGCACGTCGTATTCCGAACTGCGGTCGACGCTCGGCGATGCACCGCCCGCGGCGGTCCTCGCCGGGATCGTCGGGGTCGTCGCGGGATTGATGTTCAAGGCGGGCGGGGTTCCCGGCCACTTCTGGGTGCCCGACGCGACGCAGGCATCGGGAACGGCGGTCGCGGCGTTCCTCACGTCCATTCCCAAGCTCGGCGCACTGATCGCGGCCTATCGCTTCTTCGAAATGCTTCCCGACGGGTCTGGCTCAGGCGCTGTCGAGTGGCCCTTACTGGTCGCCATCCTCGCCACGGCGAGCATGACACTCGGTAACCTTGCGGCTTTCTGGCAGACGGACGTGAGGCGCCTTCTCGGTTGGTCGACGGTGAGCCAGGTGGGCTATCTGCTGCTGCCCGTCGCGGTTGCGGGCAATGCCGATCTCGCCCTGCCGTCACTCCTGCTCTACCTCGCGGGTTACGCGGCGTCGAACATCACCGCGTTCGCGGTCGTCGGCGCACTGCCGACCCGCCGCTCGATCGAGGACTACCGCGGCGCCGCGGCGGCGCACCCGTGGCTCGCCGGAGCTCTCGTCGTGAGCCTGCTCGGACTCGCCGGTACCCCGCCGACGGCGGTGTTCGTCGGCAAACTCAGCACCTTCACCGCGGCCTGGGACGGCGGCCTCGCCTGGCTCGTCGTCGTCGCAGCGATCAACACCGTGGCGAGCCTGTTCTACTACCTGCGCTGGCTCGCCCCGATTCTCTCGCGGGGGCGGTGGGATGCCGAAGCGCCGGTGTCGGAGCCGAGCTGGGCTGCTCGGGCTGCCGTCACCGGCGCGTTGACCGTGCTCGTCATCGGGATCGCCGCGGGGCCGATACTGACCGCATTCGGCACGACGCTCCTGGGGTGACCAGCGTGCTACGGGAGCACGTGGCCCGCGGCCGTGAACAGGCGGTACCATTCCGGGCGGGTGAGCCGCACGTCGGCGCCGGCGGCGGCGTCGGTGAGGCGTGAGACGTTCGTGGTGCCGAGCACGACCTGAATGTCGGCGGGGTGCCGGGTTATCCACGCGACGGCAATAGCCGCGGGAGCGACCTCGTACTTCGCCGCGAGCTCGTCGATGACGTCGTTGAGCGCCGAATACGTCTCCCGGTCGCCGAGGAAGATCCCGTCAAAGAATCCCTTCTGGAACGGCGACCACGCCTGAAGGGTGATCCCGTTGAGGCGGGAGTAGTCGATGATGCCGTTGCCGCGGTCAACGGACTGCTCAAGACCGGCCATGTTGGCTGACATGCCGGCGGTGATCATCGGCGCGTGCGTGAGGCTGAGCTGCACCTGGTTCACGACCAGCGGCTGGCTCACCGAGCTCTTGAGAAGATCGATCTGCCCCGGGGTGTGGTTGGACACGCCGAAATTGCGCACCTTGCCGGAGCGCTGCAACGCGTCGAACGCCGCAGCCACCTCGTCGGGCTCCACGAGCGCATCGGGGCGGTGGAGCAACAAGAGATCGAGGTAATCCGTCTGCAGTGCGGCAAGGGAGTCGTCCACGGACTGAAGAATGTGCTCGGTGGAAAAATCCCAGAATCCGGAGCGGATACCGACCTTCGACTGAATCGTCACGGCCGCGCGCTCGGCAGCGGAGAACGTCACGGCGTCACCGAAGCGCTTCTCGCACTCGTGCGTCTCCGTTCCGTAGATGTCGGCGTGGTCGAAGAAATTGATGCCTGCGTCGCGGGCAGCGCTCACGAGAGAGCGAATCTCTCCATCGGTCATCGAGGAGATCCTCATCAGCCCCAGGATGACGCTGGATGCTTCGAGGTTCGTGTTCGGGAGAGTCTGCGATTTCATGTCCCCATCCTGCGCGCCGCTCCCTGCGCAACACATGCACGGGCCGGCTTACGGGCATTGCCTGGGCCGTGTGCCCTGAAAGGGGGGCATGCTAGTCATACGGGGGAGTCGATTCAATGGGGTGGAGTACCTGCTGGCGACCAAACCAGACTCAGGGGGTAAAGCGTCATCCTCCATCGAACGTCGAACGAAGGTTGTCTCACATGTCACGTCTCACTCGAACTCGTGCGATCTCACTCTCTCTCTCGCTCGGCCTGGGCATCGCCGCCCTCGGTGCCGGCCCCGCATCCGCTTCAGGCTCGAACGGCATGCCCGACCGAGGTGGTATGTCGCAGGGCGCCCAGGTTTACAAAGTCGACCTCAACGAGCTGAACAGCTCCGGAGTCGAGGGCCAGGCCATCCTCGTCCTCAAGGGCGACACCTTGAAGGTGAAGATCCGCGCAACGGGACTCGTTCCGAACGCCCTGCACCCGCAGCACATCCACGGCTTGGACGGCAACGCCAACGCTACCTGTCCTCCGGCCTCCGCCGCCGGGCCGGACGGCATTCTCGACCTCGCAGACGGCCTGCCCTTCTACGGCCCCATTCTGCTGCCGCTCGAGGCATTCCCGATGGCCGAGAACGGCACCATCAACTACAAGGCCACGTTCACCGTCGACGGCGACCTGCTCGACCTTTCGGACGAGGCGATCGTGCTGCACGGCGGCTTCGTCGAATCTGAGTACGTAGCCACTCTCCCCGTGAGCTGCGGCGAGATCAACTAGCAGACACGCCTGAACCGCCCCGCGCCGAATGTTGGCGGGGGGCGGTTCTGGCGTGCGGACCGAGTTTTGTCGGTGGCCTTCACATCAGGATTCGTGGCGTCGTCACCCCGTGAACACCTCGCGCAGGCCCGAGTTCCACGCGTCCGCACGGCACAGCACGACGGCGCTGTCGAGCGGAGCATCCAGTTCGACGAGTCCTTGTCCGTGCGCCGACCCGTCGCGGGTGTCCACCCACTCGCCCTCGGGGAGGTACACCGACCAGCGGTCGACGCCGGGTGCGACGACCGGCGCGACCAGGAGGTCGTTGCCGAGGGTCCACTGCAGCGGGTGGCTCCACACCTCCTCGTCGAGCGGAGAGTCGAAGTACAGCGGGCGCATCAGCGGGGCACCAGTCGCGATCGTCGCCCGCGCCTGATTCGCGAGGTACGGGCGCAATCGTTCGCGCAACTCCACGATCGAGCGGGTGACCGGGATGACCCGCTCATCGCCCGTGCGCTCGGCAATGTTCCACGGGGTGCGGTCGACGGAGGGTGTCCTGTGGTGGTTGAACTCGGAGTGGTACTGCATGATCGGCACGAACGCCGAGGCCGCCATGGCCCGCAGGTACAGCTCCGCATCGGGAATGTCACCCGAGAACCCGGCGATGTCCCAGCCCCAATAGACGATTCCGGATGCCGCCGCCGAGAGCCCGGCGAGCATCGACCAGCGGAATGCGTCCCAGGTGGAGTTTTCGTCGCCCGCCCAGAATGCGCCGTGCGATTGTGACCCGGTGAACCCGGCCCGGCTGAAGGTGACCGGGGCCTTGCCCGAGGAGCGAAGGAGATCGCCGTACGCCTTCGCGTAGTGCACGGGGAACAGGTTGTTCTTCTCGTCGCCGCGTCGGCCGTCGAGATAGACGAGCTCGTCGCCCCACGCGTGCTCGCCGCCATCGGTCTTGAACCCGTCGATTCCGATCTCGTCGACGAGGTAGCGCCGCTTCTCCGTCCACCACTTCGCCGCCCCGTCGTCGGTGAGGTCGGGCATGAGGGAGAGAGGGAACCACCAGCCGCGGTTGCGGTACGGTCTGGTGCCGCCGGACGGATCGGGCTGGGCGATCACGGCGTTCTGCGCGATGGCCGAACGCGCGTCCGCTCTGGCCTGCCCGCGGGGGTGCGGGCGGAGCTTGACAAGGGGAATCTGCCAGAGGTGTACGCGCACGCCGTCGTCGTGCAGCGCGTCGACCATCCCCTTCGGGTCGGGCCACGCGCCCTCCTCGGGAAAGCTGAAGTCCGCGAGCCTGTGGGGTGCGCCATCCTCGTTCACCTCGTAGGCCGAGTCACGGAACGCCGTGAACGTGGTTTCGTCGCTCCACGCCTCGATAACCACCGAGCCCACGGGTATGCGGTGCTCGCGGTGCAGAGCCATCTGCCGCTCGACTTCGGCCTGGGTGTTCCATTCGTTGCCGCTCGCCCAGAGGGAGAAGACCCAGTCGGGTAGTTCCTCCGGTCCGCCCGCCTCGGCAAGGAATTGCGAGAGCACGTCGGTAGGCGTGCCAGAGAAGAGGGAGAGCTCGACGATGGTGTCGCTGTCGGACGGTGCATCCGCCTCCACCTCGACGATGAGGAGGTCGGGGTCGGCCTGGCCGATGTCGAACCAGACTCGGCGGCTCGTGCGTACGTGGAATCCCCACCCGTCGCCGCCGATGACGTGCGCGAACGGCATGGGGAGATAGGTCTTCCGCTCGGCGCCCTGGCTCTTGTACTGCTCGAAGACGACCGAGTCGAGGCTGTGCCCCCGGTGGTCGATGGCGTCGAAGCGCTCGCCGAAGCCGGCGACATGCTCGCCAGTGGAGAGCCGTAACGCGAACCGCACCCGAACGATCCGTTCGCCATCGTCGAGCACGCTGATGCTGCCAGGGGCGACGCGCTCGGCTGTACCGGACACCGCGAGGGCGCCGGGTGCATCGCGCCAGGCGGCGACCCGCGTGCCGAATGATCGTGTGCGCTTTGTCGTGCCGGTCTGGGAGGTGCCGGTGAACCGGTAGTCGACACGATCACCGGCGCCGAGGCCGTCAATAGTGACCGACCAGCCACCCTGGGCGCGGGACAGCCGAGCCTGGGCGGATGCGAGGTGCCCGCCGTCAACCGTGCGGCCGCGCGACGAATTGGCGGTGGGCGACAGGTCGACGTCACGTGTCGTCCGCTCTCCAGTGGCCGACGTGATGTTCAGGCTGCAGACGACGGAGATGATGTCGGCGGAGGCTCGAACGCCGAGACGAACGGGTTCGCCTGAGACGGGGGCGAATGGTTCGCGCTGTTCGGTATCGACCGAGTACGGGTGCCCTGATCCTCCGGCGGTGTGCCGGATCACGACTGCGCCGCCGTACGGTGCGCGCTGAGGGCGGCGTCGAGACGCAAAAACATGGCATGGCTCCACAGCAGCGGTGTCGCCACCGGTCCCCACTTGTCGATCCAGAACTGCTCGAACTCGGGGTGCAGAAGGTGACCGCTCACCTGCTCGGGCAGGCTGCCATCGGGGAGGGCGGTCGACGCGGCCCAGTCGAGCGCGCGTCCCGCGCCGGAGACGTCCCCCCGTTCGAGCAGGCACAGGCCGAGGAAGCAGGTGAGCAGTGGCCAGCGGCCGCCGCCGAAGAAGGTGTCGTCGGCGAACCGGTGCATTCCACCGTCGACCTCGAGCTGATCGCGTACCGCCTCGATCGTGCGTGTCGCGAGCTCGCTTGTCGGGTCGATGAAACCGAGCGGGGCGATGATCGCGAGAGTGCTCGAGTCGACGGCCGGCTCGTCGAGCCACTTCACGAGGTGGCCGTTGTGTGTGCCGTGCTCGTCGATGAGCCTGCGGATGCCGCGCACCGCCTCGGCGGCGGCGTCGGACAGCTCCGGCTCCAGCAGCCCTGACGCGAGCCCGGCCTGAAGGCCTGCTCCGACGCATCCGAGAGTGGAGACATGGATGCGCTCGGGGTGTTCCTCCCACCAGTCCCAGCATTCGCGGTTCCACGAGCTCGCGAGGTACTCGCAGCTCGCGATGATCGCGTCGGCCCAGGGGGCAAGGGGGAGCGCGTGCCTGTCGGCATGCGCGACTACCGACCACACCCAGGTGCCGTAGCCGTCGAGCTGGAAATTGCCCCACTCCTCGACGCCGATGGTGCCGTCGAAGTGGAACCGCGCCGGCATCATCGCCTCGCCAGCCATCGGGTCGGGGCCGGCGGCCCGCCCGACGATCTCGTCGACCGTCGGGCGGTACCGGCCCAGGATCCCTCCACACCAATCGAAGAACTGGTTCGCAGAGTCGACCTGCCCCGCCGCCGACATCCCGTCGGCGATGAACGCGCCATCGCGAAACCAGCTGAAGCCGGTGTAAGCCGAGAAGTCGGGGGACGCCGGATAGGCGCCGCTCGACTGCTGCAGGCTCGCGATGACGTCGATCGAGGTGTCGACGATGGATCGGTGATCGGTGGGCGGGGCGAGGGTCATGAGTGCTCCAGGAACGGTGGTGATGGATGAATTGGGTGTGGTGCGGGTCAGCCGATGACCGCGTTGACCCGTTCTGCGGCGGAGGAGACGGCCTCCTCGACGCTCTTGCGGCCGGCGGCCGCCTCGGTCAGCTCCTCCGAGACGATGTCCTGCATCTCCGTCTGCCCCTCGGCGACGATCGGCGGGAGCGCGACGTTCTCGAGGGCGTCGAACACGGCCTGGCGGTTCGCCGGGGCGCCCTTGCCGAGGTAGGAGGCGAGCAGTGAGTCATCCGAGACCGGCGGCAGTTCCCAGCCGGCGTCGAGACGGGTCTCGACCATCGTGCTCGAGGAGGTGAGGAACTCGGCGAAGGCCTGCGCGGCTTCCTTCTCGTCGGAGCTCGACGACACGGCGACTGCGTTGGAGAAGAGTGCGCTCGCCTTCTGGGCGTCTCCGGGTTCGACCGCGATGTCCCAGTTGAAGGTGGCGTCGGCGAGGGCGCCGAACATCCAGATGCCCGAGTGCCACATGGCGAGCTTTCCGTCGAGGAAGAGGCCGCTGTCGTAGTCCGGTGTGCCGGCGCCCTGCTCGGGGGTGGGCATCACGGTGCCGCTCTTGCCGACGAGCCACTCGGCGGCGGCGATGCCCTCCGGCGAGTCGAAGGCGACGGATATGCCGTCGTCGGCGAGGAAGTCCCCGCCGGCCTGGGCGACGGCCTTGTAGTACTCGTAGTAGCTGATCGGCTGGTAGTCGCCGTACACCCCGGCTGCCTCGTCGGTCAGTTGCTCCGCGGCCACTTTCTCGTCTTCCCAGGTCCAGTCGGAGGTCGGGTAGTCGAGCCCTGCCGCGTCGAACAGGTCGGAGTTGTAGAACAGCACGACGTTGGAGAAGGAGCTCGGGAGCGCGTACTGCGCGCCGTCGGACGAGTACGCGTCGGCGAGCGAGGTGCGGTAGACGCTCGTGTCGACATCCTCGAGTGGTGCGATGACGCCGTCGGCGACGTAGGTGCCGAAGTTCGCGTATTCGATGTCGAACACGTCGGCTTGGGTTCCGGCCGCGAGGTCGGTCTGCAGGGTAGTGAAGTAGTCGGCGTAGGGGAGGGTGGCGACATCAACGATGATGCCCGGGTTCTCGTCTTCGAAAGCGGCGACGATGGCATCGAGGTTCTCCTCGTTGCCGCCGTTGGAGATGAAGTTGGAGTAGCTGATGGTGACGTCGCCGCCGCCATCTCCCGAGGCGGTTCCGGATGCTCCGCCGGAGCATCCGGCGAGGGCGGCGGCGACGGCTGCGGCAGTGCTGAACGCGGCGATCTGAGTGAGGCGAGACATGCTGTGTAATCTCCTTCGATTGGTGGTGCAGTGTTGTGGTCTATTTGATTCCGGTGTTTGCTACGCCTTGGATCACGTAACGCTGGGCAAAGATGTAGATCAACACCATCGGGATCACGCTGATGACCGATCCGGCCATGAGCACGTCCCACTGGGTCGTGTATTGGCCCTGCAGTCCCGCGAGTGCGATGGGCAGGGTCTGTAGCTCGGGGGTGCGGAGCACGATGAGCGGCCAGAGAAAGCTGTTCCAGCTGCTCATGAACGCGAACACGGTGAGGGTCGCGACAGCCGGGCCGACGAGTGGCATGACGATCGTGCCGAAGATGCGGAAGTGGCCGGCACCGTCGATCTTTGCGGCCTCGTCCAGTTCGCGCGGAACCGCGTTCATGGCCTGGCGGAGCAGGAACACCCCGAACGCCGAGGCGAGACCGGGCAGCAGAACCCCGACGTAGGTGTTGAGCAGTCCGAGCATCTTGATCTCGATGAACAGCGGAACGATGAGCACCTGGATGGGGATCATCATCGTCGCCAGGTAGATCGCGAAGACGAGGTTGCTGCCGCGAAAAGGGAGCCGGCTGAAGGCGTAGGCGGCCAGTGCACTGGTGGCGAGCTGGGCAACTGTCGTCGCGATTGCGAGACCGAGGCTGTTGGCGATTACCTGCAGGAAGGGGGTGTTGTCGAACAGTTCGGCGTAGGCCGAGAGAGACGGGTCATCCGGGATGAGCTGCGGCGATGCCGAGAGCCCGGCGCCGCTGGAGATCGAGGTGATGATCGTCCAGAGGAAGGGGAAGAACATTGCCAGCGCACCGATCGAGACCACGATCGTGAGGGCGACAGCTGAGCGCTTACGCATAGTTGACCCACTTCTTCTGGCCACGGATTTGGATGAGTGTGACGGCGAGAACGACGATGAAGAGCATCCAGGAGAGGGCGGATGCCTCACCGGCCCGGCCATAGCGGAAGGTCAGGTCGTACACCTGTTGCACGACGACCTGGCTGGCCCCCGCAGGCCCACCCCCGGTCATCGCGTACACCTGATCGAAGACCTGAAACCCGTTGATCAACGAGATGACGATCACGAAGAAGGTCGACGGTGAGAGCATCGGCAGCGTGATGGACACAAGTCGGCGCCACCGCCCCGCCCCGTCGACGGTCGCGGCTTCGTAGAGGTCGGTGGGGATCGCCTGGAGGCCGGCGAGCAGAATCACCATGACGAACCCGAGATCCTTCCACGCCGACGCGAGGATGATCGACGGCATCGCCCACTGCGGGTCGGTCCACCAGCCGGGTCCATCGATGCCGACGAGCCCGAGCACGTAGTTCACGACCCCGTACTCGGGGTTGAGCAGCCAGCGCCAGACCAGCGCGACGACAATCCAGCTGGTGACGACGGGGAGGAAGTAGATTCCGCGAAGGAAGGCGCGCGCGGGCATCTGTGAATTGAGGGCGAGGGCGATCATCAGCCCGCCGACGTAGACAAGCGGCAGGTACCCCACGATGTAGTAGATGGTGTTCAGGAACGCGCGGTGGGTGTCGGGGTCGACGGCGAGGGAGGCGTAGTTTGCAAACCCCACCCACTCCATCTTCCCGATGAGGTTCCACTCATGCAGACTCACCCAGAGGGCTCCGAACATGGGGGCAAGTGTGAACATCACGAGCGGAATCGCGCTCGGGAGCAGGAACGCGAGCACGACGAGCGTGTATCGCAGCCGGGAGCTGCGGGGGGACCGGTTCGGAGCACGGAGCTTCGCCTTCGCGGCGACGGACGGCACCCCCGGAGCGATCGTGGAGGTGGGCGGCGTGTGGAGGGCGGTCATGCGTTCGCCGCCGATCCGTCGATGATGGCGTTTGCAGCGTCGAGTCCCGATGCGGAGTCGTCGGTCATCAAGGCATTGAGTCGCTTCCGCACGAGCTCGCCCTGGTCGCCCGCAATCCCCGTGGCGTCGAACGGGGTGGCGAGCACGAGCGCGGCGGCTCCCTGTGCCCAGCGGTCATCCTGCCAGGACTCGACGATCACGTCGAGGTTGCGCTTGGCGGGGATTAGTGAGGCGCGGAAGGACGGCTCGAAGCCAAAGGCCCAGTGCGGCCATGCAGGCATCCCCTCGCCGAGGAGGAGCACGACCGCGGGGTCGAGCAGGTTCACGACGCCGGCGAGAGCGCGCCCGAGGAGGTGCCCGGCATCGCCGAACAACTTCTGCGCGACAGGGTTGCCCGCGTTCGCCTCGGCCAGAAGGGACGCCATTCCCGAGAGTCGTCCGATCACGCCGAGCTCGCGCGCCTGCGCCACGAGGGCAGACTCGCCGATGATCGCCTCGAGGCACCCGTGGTTGCCGCACTGGCAGAGCGGGCCGTTCTCAACGGTGGGGATGTGGCCGATCTCGCCCGCCCCGCCCGCGTGCCCGCGCATCACTGCACCGTCGAAGACGATGCCGCTCCCGATGCCGGTGCCGACGGTGACGACGAGGAACGAGGAAACCGTGCGGCCTTCTCCGTAGAGCAGCTCAGCCATGCTGAGTGCGGTGACGTTGTTGTCGATCAGCACGGGCAGCGCGAGCGCGTCGCGGAGCGCCGCCCCGAGCTTCACGCCGTGCCAGCCGAGTTGGGTCGACTCGACGATTCCCTCGCCCTGGTCGTCGACCGTTCCCGGCAGGCCGACGCCGATGCCGAGGATGGGTCCTTCGCTGTCACCCTCGATGAACCGGCGCAGCAAACCAACGAGGGATCCGATGGCGTCGGGCGAGGTTGCGTCGAACGGCTCGATTGCACTGCGGATAACGGAACCGTCGATGCCGGCCTCGACGAACGCGACGTGGTCGGCGGCGATCTTCACGCCTATGGAGTGACCCGCGGCGGATGCGAGTCCAAGCAGGCGTCCGGGGCGGCCGCCCTGAGACGACGACGTCTCAAGCTCGACGATGAGACCGTCGGTCAGGAGCGCGCGGGTGAGCTGGGTGACGAGCGCAGGGGAGACGTCGAGCGCGCGGGCGAGTTCGGCTCGCGACGCAGAGCCCTGCGCGCCGAGTCTGGCGAGAATCGCCGACCGTCGCACATCGGCTGCACGGGAGATTCGAGTACTCATATCAACACCTTTGTTCAGGACTAAATAAACATACTTCGGCTGTTTGCGCAAGCTTCAATCGCCAGAAGACGTAGGTTTATTGCCCAAATTGCAGAGAACTCGCGATTGACGCGGCCAATTGAACCCGGTTGTGAGTCATCTTTATACAGTCGTGAACTAAGAGATTGCGAAGTGCCGGTTTACGCGGAACATGCCGCACGTCCACTACTGGAATCGGGGCAAGTTCCCAGTCGATTCGTGGTCCGGGTGCGCTCCGAGCGATTTACTCCTGCCGGGCACGCACACGCATCGTGATGACCTGCGCGATGACGATGGCTGCGGCAACCGATGCGGCAACGATGACGGTGAGGGTATCGTTCTGCACTTTCAAGATGGTGAAGGGGATGAGGATCGCGAGGTCGAGGGCGATTGTGAGCGCCGGAAGCCAGGGCTTCGCGTCGATCTTTGCGCGCAGATGGCGGATGACGCCCCATTGCACGGCGATGTCCATGGCGAGGTAGAGGAACGCTCCCATTGAGGCGATCTGGCTGAGATCCAGAAATGCAGTGGCCACGATGGCCAGGCCGGCGGTGATGATCATCGGCTGGTGTGTGACCTTGTTCGGCAGTGACGGCGCCTGTCGCATCTCTTGCAACATCGCGTAAAGGCGCGACACGGAGTACAGGCTCGCGAGGAGGCCCGAAAGTGTCGCGACGACGGCGATGGCGACGGTGATTCCGACGCCCCAGGCACCGAAGAGCGGCTCGGCCGCTTGCGCGAGTGCGTAGTCGCGGGCGTCGACCGCCCCTTTCGCTCCGATGCTCGACTCGACCGACACCGTGATCAGCAGATAAAGCACGGTGCAGATGAGCAGGGAGATGACGATCGACCGCGCAATGTTCTTCTTCGGATCCTGGATGTCATCACCCTGATTGGTGATGGTCGTGAAGCCCTTGTAGGCGAGCACGCACAGGGTGGTCCCGGCGAGCAGGCCGAACACATCGAACGAGTCCCCGGATGCTTCGGCGAAGAACCCATTGCCGGATACGGCGGTTCCGATCAGTCCGGCCATTGCGAGTACGGCGATACCGAGGATCTTCAGCACCGCTGTCGTGGTCGCCGAGCCTTCGACGAGCTTGTTGCCGAGGAGGTTCACCACGGCCGCTCCGACGATGGCCGCAACACCCAGTACAGGCACGAGAATCGCCGAGTCCTGCAGACCGAAGGGACGCAGCAGGTAGGTGCCGAACGTGCGTGCCAGCAGGCTCTCGGCGACCACCATCGACACGTACATGAACAGCGAGAACGAGCCCGCAGCCACGCCCGGACCATACGCATCCTTCAACAGCATCGCGATACCGCCCGACGACGGGTTCTCGCTGGAGTAGCGGGTGTAGGAGTAAGAGCTAACTCCGGCGACGATGGCTCCGAGTAAGAACGCGAGCGGGAACCAGTCGCCGGCGAACCCGGCAACCTGGCCGACGAGAGCGAAGATCCCCGCGCCGATCATCACCCCGGTGCCGAGCGATATCGAGCCAGCGAGGGTGATCTTGTCAGTGCGTTCGGCCATTGCTCGTGTCCTCAGTTGGCGGTGTGCCGCTGCTTGGTGGGGTGATCTGTCGGTTTGCCGTTCCGCAGAGCATTAAGTATCTCGCCAGCCGCTCGTTGTAAGCTCCTCCTCAAACATCTAAACAGGAGGCATCGCCACCCACGTGGACCACACGACCAGTTCTACAGGGTCATCTTCTGACCCCGACCATTGTTGTGATCGCGAAACGCTCTCAGTAGGCAGCCAATGATCGGCGAGGTGCTCACGCTGCTTCTGGGCATTCTGGTGATTCTGGTGATCATCGCGGCAAACGGATACTTCGTCGCCCAAGAATTCGCCTACATGTCGGTCGACCGCCGAAAGCTCTCCGCACAGGCCGATTCGGGCGACAAATCGGCGAAGCGCGCGCTCGCCGTGACGCGCCGCACCTCGTTCATGCTCTCGGGTGCGCAGCTCGGAATCACCGTGACGGGTCTGCTCGTCGGGTTCGTCGCAGAACCGCTCGTCGGTCAGTCCCTCGGAGTTCTGCTCGGGGGAGTCGGGATTCCTGCCGCGGTGAGCATCACGGTCGGAACACTGCTTGCGCTTGTGGCCTCGACGATCGTGCAGATGATCTTCGGCGAGCTGTTCCCGAAGAACTACGCCATCGCCAACCCCGAACCTCTCGCCAAAGGGCTCGCGAGGTCGACGACGATCTATTTGACCGCGTTCGGCTGGCTCATCACGGTCTTCGACCGCGCCGCCAATCTGCTGCTGCGCACGCTGCGCATCGAGCCGGTGCATGACGTCGACACGAGCGCGACCGCCGAGGACCTCGAACGCATCGTCTCGGACTCGCGCGAGAGCGGCGACCTGCCCGACGAACTGTCCTACCTGCTGGACCGCATCCTCGACTTTCCGCACCGCGATGTCGAGCACGCGATGATTCCGCGCGCGCACGTCGATACCGTGCGGCCGGAGACGACGGTGGGGGAGCTACGCATCCTCATGGCGAAGGCCCACACCAGATATCCGGTCATCGATGCTCGCGGTGAGCCGGTGGGCGTCGCGCAACTCGCTGATCTGCTCCGCGGCGGGGTCGATGACAACGCGCCAGTGACGCAGATCATGAGGCCGCCGATGGTCGTACCGACTCTCATGAGGCTGCCGGATGCCCTGGCCCAGCTCACGCGCACCCGCAACGAACTCGCCTGTGTTATCGACGAGTACGGCGGCTTCGCGGGCGTGCTCACCATCGAAGACCTCGCTGAAGAGCTCGTCGGCGAGATCACCGACGAGCACGACGACGCCGCAACCTCAGTTCTTCAGCCCGACGGCGACAACGTGTGGCTGATGGGCGGCGATGTGCACGTCGATGAGGCCGAGCGCGCCATCGGTCACGACCTGCCCCGCGGCGACTTCGAGACCGTGGCGGGGCTCCTCATCGCCGAGCGCGGTGCGCTGCCCCTGGTGGGAGAGAGGGTGCGGATCGCTCTTCCCATCGACCCCGCCGACCTGGTTCTCGATGAACCGACTCGACGCATGCTCGATGTCGACATTCTCGGGGTCGATCGTCACGTGCCGAGCAAGGTGCGGGTGAGCTTGGTTGAGGTCGCCGTCGCGCCCGAGACCGACAAGGAGGTCGAGCGATGAGCAATCCCTGGGTGATCATTATCGTGACCGTGCTTCTCATTGCCCTCAGCGCGTTCTTCGTGGTCATCGAGTTCTCCCTGCTGGGCGCACGGCGTCACCGCCTCGAAGAATCGGCGGCGACGAGCCGCTCGGCGAGGGCAGCCCTGCGCGGCGTGAACGAACTAACCCTGATGCTCGCCGGCGCTCAGCTCGGCATCACCGCAGCCACGTTCGCGCTCGGCGCCGTGACCAAGCCCGCGGTCGACCGATGGCTGGGCCCGATATTCGAGTCGTGGGGGACGCCTTCGTGGGCGGCCGGCGGCGCTGCCTTCGCGCTTTCGCTGCTGCTGGTCACCTTCTTGCACCTCGTGGTCGGGGAGATGGCACCGAAGTCGTGGGCCATCTCGCACCCTGAGCGCTCGGCCATTCTCATCGGAATTCCCTCGCGCGCCTTCGTGTGGTTGTTCCGCCCACTGCTCAGCTGGGTCAACAGCATCGCTAACCGCCTCGTCGCCGCGACCGGGGTGCAGCCGGTTGAGAGCGCCGCTGTCGGCGGGCTCAATGCCGAGACGATCCGTCACCTCGTAGAGCACTCCGCCAGCGTGGGGTCGCTGGGGTCGTCGTTCCGTTCTCAGATCTCGAGTGTCATCGAGCTTGAAACAATGCACGTCGAGCAGCTCATCGCCTCGGACAGCGAGCCGACGGCGGTCCCGTCCGGCGCCAGTGTCGCCGAGGTGCAGACCGCTGCGTCCCGGTCAGGCCACATGCGCATTCTCGTCGCAGCCGACCCGGAGCTCGCGGGCTCGCTGCCCGGCGTTGTGCACGTGCGCGACACGCTTCTCGAACCGGCCGCGCGTCCGGCTCGCGAGCTGGCTCGCACCGCCTTCGTGATCGCTGTCGGCACCCCGGTTCACGAGGCACTCGCGCGCTTACGTGAGGCCGGCGAGCAGTTTGCGGTGGTCAGGGAGGGCGAGCGATTCGTCGGTATCGTGACGCTCGCCGATGTTCTCAGGCGTGTGCTTCCTGACCCGGAGGAGCGTGCGTCCACCCTTGCTGGATAAGGCCTCACAGAACTCGGTCGACGTTTCTCGCGATCATGGAGGCTCACTACACGACGGCCCCACTCGTCGCTACCCCCAGAGCGAATACACGGACCGCCCAGCTCGCACGCTCCTAGGCTGGATACCCTGCTGGCGCCGAACCAACCGGCTGCCAGACATCCGCCCCCCGACGAAAGGCACGAATCATCGCTTCCGACCAGTACGCCTTCGAAGACCCCTCCAAGAAGTACGCCGACATCAACCCGAGCGCCCAGTATCAGGCGGGCCCCGGCCTCGACTCCGCCCTGAACGACACCGCCGACCACGGTGAGAAGTCCTACCGGGGGCTCGGCCGTCTCGCTGGCCGCAAGGCTCTCGTCACCGGTGGGGACTCCGGCATCGGCGCGGCCGTCGCGATCGCCTACGCCAGAGAGGGGGCGGATGTCGCCGTGTCATACCTTCCCGAGGAGGAGAAGGATGCTCAGAAGGTCGTGGCCCTCATCGAGGCCGCCGGGCAGAAGGCCGTCGCGCTCCCGGGCGACCTCACCGACGCCGCGTTCTGCCGCGAGCTGATCGCCATCGCCGTGAAAGAACTCGGCGGCCTCGACATCCTCGTGAACAACGCAGGCAAGCAGCAGACGGTCGCCGACCTCGCCGATCTGACCGACGAGCAGTTCGACGAGACCTTCAAGACCAACGTCTACGCAATGTTCTGGCTCACCAAGGCGGCGCTGCCGCACCTGGGGGCCGGCTCGACGATCATCAACACGACGTCGATCCAGGCCTATTCCCCCTCGGAGAGCCTTGTCGACTATGCCTCGACCAAGGCGACGATCAACGCCTTCACGAAGGCGCTGGCGCAACAGCTTGCCCCCAAGGGAATCCGCGTCAACGCGGTGGCCCCCGGACCGATCTGGACCCCGCTGCAGACTGCGGGCGGTCAGCCGACCGAGGCGCTGCCGGAGTTCGGCGAGGCGACCCCGCTCGGCCGCCCCGGCCAGCCGGCGGAGCTTGCGCCGGCGTACGTGTTCCTCGCGTCGGGCGAGTCCAGCTACGTGGTCGGTGAGACGCTCAACGTCAACGGGGGAATGCCGACACCGTAGGTGCGCCAGGTCATTCACGGCCTGGCGTCCCCTACGGCCCGATTGCTGCCGTCGGCTCGAGGGAGTCGGCGCGATCGCGGGGCGTCCACGCGATCGCCGCGATCGTGGGGCGTCCACGCAATCGCCGCGATCGTGGCCGCGATCGCGGCGATGCCGGCGAGAACCAATGCCGTCGACGGGAGGCCGATGAGCGCCCCGAGGATGCCGGCCGCGGGGTAGGTGACGATGAAGCAGGCGTGCGAGAGGGAGAACTGCGCGGTGAACACGGCTGGCCGGTTCGTGTCGTTCGATGCGCGCCGCAACAGCCGGGCCGACGGCGTCAGGATCAGGGCGGTGGCAGCACCGAGGTAGAGCCAGGTCGTCATGAGAGCCACCCAACTCGCTGTGGTCGTCGGCAATGAGGTCGCTATCGCGACGGCAATGAGCCCGATTGGCAGTGCACCCGCGCCGCCGAGCATGACGGCTCGGTCGGGCAACGCATCCAGCACCGCGGGGAGGGCGAGCGCCACGGTCATCGACCCAGCGCCGTAGGCGGCAAGCAGTAGAGCGACGTCCGTTTGGGGTCGGCCGAGGTCTCCCTGCACCAGTACGACGGTGTTCACGATCACCATGGCCGTCGCCGACGCGACGACGAGGTTCATGGCGAGGAGGCTGCGCAATGCGGGGGTGCACCAGAAGACTCTGGCGCCGCGAGTGAGTCGCTCCGCGAACGGGGTCGGCGCAGCCTGCCTCATTGCGGGGAAGGTAGTCGAAAGCACCAGAATCGCCGAGCCAACGAACCCGACGAACGTGCCGACGAACAGGTTGTGGTAATTGATCACGGTGAGCAACACCGCGGCCAGGAACGGACTGACGAGGGCTTCGGTGTCGTAGGCAAGCCGCGACAACGAGAGCGCGCGGGTGTAGTCCCGCTCATCCCGCAGGATCTCCGGGATCACGGCTTGAAACGCGGGGGTGAAGGTCGCCGATGCGGACTGGAGCACGAAGATCAGAACGTAGATCTGCCAGACCTCTGTGACGAAGGGAAGGCTGATCGCGATCGCGGCGCGGAGCACATCCGCAGCGACGAGCAGCACTTTCCGTGGCACGTGGCTGGTCACCGCGGCGATCACCGGAGCGAGGCCCACATACGCCAACATTTTGATGGTGAGCGCCGTGCCGAGCACGATGCCGGCGTCGCCACCGGCGATGTCGAACGCGAGCAGCCCGAGCGCAACGGTCAGCAGACCCGTTCCAAGCAGTGCGACAATCTGGGCGCTGAACAGCTTCGCGTAGGCGCTGTTGCGAAGGACCCTAAGCATTGGCGATGGTCCCGCCGGTCGCGGAAGACGGATGCTCGGCCCGGTGGTGTGCCGGGTGGATGTCGAGGGCGTGCTCGGCCTGGAAAATTGCGTCTGCGACCAGCTGCCGGGCGTGCTCGTTCGCAAGCCGGTAAAACACTCGATTCCCCTCGTGGCGCGTCGCAACGATCCTGGCGAGCCGCAGCTTTGCGAGGTGCTGCGAGACCGCGGCGGGTGGCTTGTCGACGGCATCGGCCAGTTGGTTTACCGACAGTTCTTGGTCGCGGAGGGCGAGGATGATGCGAACCCGAGTCGCGTCAGCCAGCATCGAGAAGACCTCAACGGCAAGCTCGACGTACTGGCTGTCAGGGGACAAGCCGCAAATTCGCGTATCTGCATTCATATGCAGATTGTTGCACGGTACCGCCGGGGATCGACACGGGCAGACCGCCGCCGGGCGAGGGGCGGTCATGGCATCCGGCATCCGAGCTGCTGCCAGTCACGATTACCGAGAAGTTGCCCCCAACTGTGTCCCAGAACACACAACAGTGGCCGTGGCACTGCTTACAATTTTTTGGACACGGGAGACAAGTATGAAGAAGCGAACACCCATCATCGTCGTGGCAGGCGTCGCTGTCGCCGCTGGTGCCATCCTGCTCGCGCAGTCGACCACGACGGACCCGGCGCCCGTGACCGCTGTCGGCTCGTCCGCCGCGTTTCAGGAGTACACGCCGGAGGCGGTGTCGTCGGCGACTACTGACGCGACGGTGGTGCTGTTCTTCCATGCCACCTGGTGCTCCACCTGCAAGCTGCTCGCGGACGACATCACGGCCAATGCCGACAGCATCCCCGACGACGTGCAGATACTCCTCGTCGACTTCGACACCGCCACCGATCTGAAGCAGAGATACGGCGTCACCCTTCAACACACCCTTGTTCAGGTGGATTCGAACGGGGACGCCATCGAACAGTGGCACCTCACCCGAACCCTCGGCGAGTTGCTCGACTCGTTGGTCTAGTCGGCCATGGAACTTCTGCCACTGTCGCTGCTCGCGGGGGTGCTGACCGTTCTCTCGCCCTGTGTACTGCCGCTGCTGCCCGTGGTCCTCGCGGGCTCGGCGGCCGGGAGCAAGCGTGCGCCCTACATCGTGATCGGCAGCCTCGCGGTCTCCGTCGTGGTCTTCACCCTGCTCATCAAGGCGACCACGGCCCTGCTCGGCGTGCCGAGCAATGTGTGGCTGATCGTGTCAGGCAGCCTGGTCGCCTTCATCGGCGCCTCTCTGGCATTCCCGAAAATCTGGGACACCATCTCGAGCAGGGTGGGGCTGCAGTCGGCGGCCGGAACTCTCGCCGATCGCTCGGCGAACAAGACCGGCACGGCGCGCAGTGTGCTGCTCGGCCTCTCGCTCGGGCCGGTGTTTACCAGCTGTAGCCCGACCTACGGGCTCATCCTCGCGGTTGTGCTCCCGGCCGACACCGGTGAGGGCATCGCGAACATCATCGCGTACACGCTCGGTTTGAGCGCGGTCATGCTCGCGGTGGCGATGGGTGGGCGCTCGGTCACCAGGCGGCTCGGCTGGGCCACCGACCCCGAGGGCAAGTTTCGCCGGGGCCTCGGTGTGTTCCTCGTCATCGTGGGCCTGCTGATCGCCACCGGCACGATCAGGACTATCGAGGCCTGGCTGATCGACCGTGGTCTGCTCGGTGCGGTGGTGCTCGAGCAGGGCTTCCTCGATTCGGTGGGAGAGAACGAGCCGCCGGATGCCGCGGAGGCCGAGATACCGAGCTTCCTGCGGCAGTCGTTCCCCGACACGGACTGGTCGAAGGCTGATCCCGCGATCGGGCAGGCGCTGAGCGGAGGCCCCCCGAAAGACGGCATTCCGGCGATCGACGACCCGAGCTTTGTACCGGTCGCGGAGTTCAGCAACCCCGACGACGTGCAGGCGCTGCTGGTGGTCGGTGATACCGAGGTGAAGGCCTACCCCTACAACATCCTGGTGTGGCACGAGATCGTGAACGACACGATTGACGGCACCCCGATCGCCGTCACGTTCTGCCCGCTGTGCGGCAGCGCCGTCGTATTCGAGCGGATGCTGCCGGGCGGCGAAGCAACCACCTTCGGTGTCAGCGGTGGCCTCCTCGAGAGCAACATGATCATGTTCGATCGTGTGACCGAGACACTCTGGCAGCAGAGCACGGGCATGGCGCTCGCTGGGCAGCACTACCCTCACGAGCTCGAGCTGCACCCGTTCCAGTTGTTGACCGTCGGGGAGATCAAGGAGCTGTATCCCGAGGCAGTGATCCAGAGTGACGACACCGGCTATGCGCGCGACTACTCCCGCAACCCCTACGCGGGGTACGACGAGAGCGGGGGCTTCTACTTCAGCCCGAGCGAGGTCGATGAGCGGTACCAGGCCAAGGAGATCTTCGTCGCCTTCACGGTCAACGAAACGCGGGTGGCGGCCCCGTGGCTCGCCCTCGAGAACGGGCGCCGCTACGAGACGGATGTCGACGGAGAGCGGGTTGCCCTCAGCAAGACGGACGGCGAACTGGTGATCAGCGGGGCGGACGGCACCGAGATCCCCTTCTACTTCGAGATGTGGTTCAGCTGGGCAGTTCAGAACGACGACGGCGTGGTCTTCGATCCCGCGGGATAAGAGGGTGGGTGCTGACTGGAGTGCGGCGGGCTGAGCCCCGGAGGAGCACGCTCGTCCAGCGCGGGGAGAAGTTCACGACGAGATACGCGACGTTCGGATTCACCGACGGCGGGGACCTCGAAGATGGCGACTGTCGCCGACGGCGTTCGCCCTGACCGCGGGCCGACTGTTATTGAGCGGTATGTGTGCCCACCTGGATTATCGGGATCGGAAACTGCGAGGCGCGTATCGGGTCTAGCAGGTCATCGGTAATCCCGGCTGTGAAGTCGTCGACCTCTAGTACTTTGAAGAGCGCCTCGCGGCCGAACTTGGAGCTGTCCGCGACAAAGAAGGCTTCCTTAGCGATCGAACGCATTAGCCTCTTGAGCTCAACTTCGTAGCTGCTCGTGTGATAGAGCCCATCGTCGCAGACGGTGTCCGCGCCGAAAATGGCCACGTCAACTCGCAAGTTCTCGAGTTGCAGACCTGCTGCCGGGCCCCAGGTCGTGTAGATGTCGGGCAGCAATTCTCCGCCAATGAAGACTAGGTGCGCCGAACGCCGCTGAGCGATCTCCATTGCAACGCGGAGGTCGTTAGTCACCACGGTAAGGCGGCGTCGTGTCAGGTGACGCGCAACCTCCAGAGTCGTGGTGCCTCCGTCCAGCAGAACGGTCTGACCTTCAAGAATTCGCTCGGCCATCGCCTTGCCAATGGCGGACTTCTCCGCGAGGTGCAACTCTTCTTTGAACTGATGCGGTGTTTCCGATTGCTTGACCGGGATCGCACCTCCATGAGTTCGCTGGACGAGATCCATCGCCTCGAGTCGTTCGAGGTCGCGCCGGATGGTCGATGCGGTCACAGCGAAGCGTGCAGCGAGCGCATTAACGGACTGGAAACCCTGGTCCTTGAGGGCCTCAACGATCTCTGCCTGTCGTGACACGCGTCTACCTCCCCTGCTCAGCGTTGAACCTGTACTAACTGGAGGCTAGCGCCGGCAGTGGTCAGATTGCAAAAATACTGCGCGAAAGTGCGCATCGGCGTACTGCCGTGCGCTGGGGATGTCGCAGGTCGAAACGCCGATATCGCCGCGCTAGTGCTCCGGTTCGAGCGTAATCGGAGCCGTCAAGACGAGGAGTGGCAGGCCACTTCGCGAGCAATAGGCCAGTAATGCGCGGTGTCATGCTCATTTATGCGCAATGGCTGCGCATTATCGCTTGACATTCTGTGCATATTGCAGATAATTTCATCCCATAGCGCGCATCCCTAAGTGTGCTGCACCAATCGTGGCCTCGGCCGCGACACGTTCACAAAGGAGTAAACGGAATGAATCGCAAGCACGCCCTCAGGGGCACAGCACTGCTCTTGGGAGCGTCACTCGCCCTCACCGGCTGTACGTCAGTAGGCACGATCGCAGGCGAGCCGGACAGCGCGGAGTCGTCCGAGGAAATGGTCATGGTGACGGTCGTCAAGGCCCAGACCATCCCGTGGTTCCAGCGCATGGCAGTCGGCGTCCAGTCCTTCGCTGACAGGACTGGTGTTGACGCTCGCCAGGAGGGCGCAGATGACGTCAGTCCGGAGAAGCAGGTCCAGATCGTTCAGGACCTCATCGCGCAGAAGCCCACAGCGATCACCGTGGTGCCCAACTCGCCCGAGGCTCTCTCGTCGGTACTCAAGCAGGCGCGAGACCAGGGAATCATCGTCGTTTCCCACGAGGCGACTGGTATCGACAACGTCGACATCGACATCGAGGCCTTCGACAACGCGTCGTACGGCTCAGAGATCATGGACAACCTGGCGGACTGCATGGGCGGAACGGGTGAGTATGTCCAATTCGTTGGCGGACTGACAGCACAGACGCACATGGAGTGGGTCGGCGCGGCCTATGAGAATCAGACCGCGAACTTCCCCGACATGACGCGCGTTGAGACTCCAATCGAGAGCACCGACGACCAGGGCACCGCATACGAGCGTGCCAAGGAAGTCCTTGCCAAGTACCCGAACATCGCCGGATTCCAGGGGTCCGCCGGAAATGACGTTCCCGGCATCGCTCGTGCAGTGCAGGAGGCGGGCCTCGAGGATCAGGTTTGCGTGATGGGCACGTCCATCCCCTCCGTGGCAAACCAGTACCTTGCCGATGGCTCCATCGACAAGATCTTCTTCTGGGACCCCGCTCTCGCAGGTGAGGCGCAGCTCGCTATCGCACTGATTCTGGCTGAGGGCGGCACCATCGAGGAAGGCACCGACCTCGGCGTAGAGGGTTACACCTCGCTCAAGAAGCTGGATGGCTACGACAACGTCTTCGTTGGGGCTGCTTCGGTCGCTGCTGATGCCGAGACGGCTGCAGGGTACGACTTCTAGGCAATCGAGTTCGGCTCGGGGCGCGTATCCGACTGGTGCGCGCCCCGATGCTCGAGTTGGAAAGGTAATCTCATGACTTCCACGCCCATTTCCCAGTTGCCATCACCCTTTGTCTCCGCACGGGGAATCTCCAAGAGCTTCGGCGGAGTTCCCGCCCTTGTCGACGTTTCGATCGAACTGATCCCAGGCGAAGTGCACTGCCTCGCAGGGGAGAACGGCTGCGGCAAGTCAACTCTCATCAAAATCATCTCGGGCGCGGAGCGACCCGACTCGGGACAGATTGTCATCGACGGTGTCTCGCACGGCCAGATCAACGCCCATGCTGCTATCCAGAGCGGCATCCAGGTCATCTACCAAGACTTCTCGCTCTTTCCCAATCTGACAGTGGCTGAGAACATCGTGCTGACCGCGGAAGTAGCGAGCGGGCGGCGTCTCTACTCCCCAGGGTCGGTCAGGCCAAGGGCCGAGGCGATTCTGCGGGAACTTGAACTAGACCTCGACCTCGATCGCGAGGTAGGCGACCTATCGGTGGCCGACAAGCAACTCACCGCGATCTGCCGTGCGCTCGTCAACGATGCGCGCGCGATAATCATGGATGAGCCGACCACTGCCCTCACCCACACCGAAGTGAGGCGGCTTTTCGCACTCGTGGAGCGCCTTCGCGAGCGGGGCGTCGCCTTAATGTTTGTGTCCCACAAGCTTGAAGAGGTGCTCGCCATCTCCCAGAGGCTCACCATCATGCGATCGGGGCGCCAGGTCGTGAGCGGGCTGACCTCCGAATTCGATCAGCGTTCGATTTCGCACCACATGACGGGTCGCGAAGTCGATGAATCGCGGGTAGTGAGCGTCCTCGACTCGACTGCGCCTCTCGCTCTCGAAGTAACCAATCTCTCCCTTGCCGGCGCGTACCGTGATGTTTCCTTTGCACTACGCCGCGGGGAAATCCTTGGTGTGACAGGTCTGCTTGGGTCGGGTCGCACCGAGATCGCCGAGTCCCTTTTTGGGGTTACCCCCGCTGACGAGGGCGAAATTCGCGTCGCCGGTGAGCTTGTGCCGATTCGCACGATCCAGGATGCCGTGTCAGCTGGAATCGGATATGTCCCAGAGGACCGCCTGTCGCAGGGCCTGTTCCTCGAAAAGTCGATCGCGGACAACATAGTTGCGGCCTCACTCGAATCGCATCGGACTCGATGGGGCACACTCAATCGCGCTGGGATCGCCGACACGATCAAGCGGTACTTCGTGGGCTTGAAAATCAATGCGCCGAACGCACAGTCGCCGGTTCGCACACTCTCGGGCGGAAACGCTCAGCGCGTGGTCCTTGCGAAATGGTTGGCAACCGCACCGACCGTGCTCATGCTCAACGGGCCAACTGTGGGTGTGGATATTGGTTCCAAAGAGGAGATTCTGGAGTTGCTGCGCGTCGAAGCGGCGAAGGGCATGTCGGTGATTGTCATCTCCGATGACGCGCCAGAGCTCGTCGCGTCGTGCCACCGGGTCCTCGTTATCAAGCAGGGGCGCCTGACCCACACCCTCGAGGGAGATCAGATCACCGTGGATACGATTCAAGAGCGGATGTCAGCCTGATGGGTGCGCTGCGAAGTCTGCGAGGTTCAAACAACGAGGGCGTGCTCGCGCTTGTGCTGGTCGGCCTGATAGTGGCGATGTCAATCGCCAACCCCAGCTTCTTTACCCTTAACACCGGGTTCTCTATCTTGCGAAGCTCAATTGTTCCGGTGGTATTTGCCCTCGGCGTTCTGATCGTAGTGATCACGGGCGGGATCGACGTCTCCTTTGCCGCGATCGCGATCTTCGCGGGCTACGCCACGGTGTCATTTTGCCTCAACGCGGGCTTTGATCCCGGCCTGCCAGGGATCTTCGCGATCGCGATCGCGGTCGGCGCCGCCTTGGGGCTCGTCAACGGCATAGTCATCGCCCAGTTCAACCTGCCCACGTTAATCGTGACGCTCGGCACCCAGGGTGTGTTCTTCGGAGCGATGTACACCTGGGTCGGAGCCAGCTACTACGCCGAGCTGCCGGGGTCGATGGCGGCTCTCGCCACCAGCAATCTGCTCGACGTCACGACGAGTGCAGGGCGTGCCTACTTACATGTGTTGGTCGTGCCCGTTCTGCTGCTCTGCGTGCTTGTCGCCTGGGTCCTGAAGCGCACCATGTTCGGCCGCTCGCTCTACGCTATGGGCGGCGATCTGGAGGCAGCGCGCCGAGCCGGATTCCTGGTCAAACGCACTCAGGTGTCTGTGTACGTTCTGGTTGGCGCCCTCGCGGCGATCGCAGGAGTCATCCACATCGTCCTCAGCCGAAGTGCGAATCCGCGCGACCTGGTCGGCGGCGAACTGGACATCATCGCTGCTGTGGTGCTCGGTGGTGCATCGATCTTCGGCGGCCGCGGTTCGGTAATCGGCACGGTACTGGGCGTGCTTTTGATCCAAGTGATCAAGAACAGCCTCCTACTGGTGGGGGTGCCGAGCGCGTGGCTGCGTACCGCGGTCGGTGTCTTGCTCGTTCTCGGTGTCGGCATTCAGGCGATTGCAGCCCGGAGGAATTCCCGGCGGATGCGTGTGATCGAGGATCTCGACACCGCGCAGAAGCAAGAACAGAAGGTGGGATCATGAGCCGCAACACGAAGGTGCGCAACGAGCCGCCTACGACGAACGCACAATCGCTGCGACAGTTCAACGACCAACTTGGAGGCTGGACGAGCCAGTTCGTGCGGCGAACGGGCGCACACCAGGGTGCCGGGCGAATGGTTGTCGCGCTGTTGCTGGCGGTCACTCTGTTCACCGTCCTCAACCCGCGAGTCTTCCTGAGCCCGATTAACCTTCAGAACATCGCTGTTGCTGCACCAGAGATCGGCATCATTTCAATCGCAATGATGGTCGTCATGCTCACCGGTGGAATCGATCTGTCACTTGTGGCCATAGCCAATTTCTCGGCAATCACCATCTCGACGTTGCACACCGCGATCGCAGCAAGCGACCCCGACCTCGCAAACAATCTCGGAATCCTCATCGTGCTCGCCGGAATGGCAGTCGGAATGCTCGGCGGAGCGTTCAACGGATTCCTTGTCAGCGTCGTGGGGATCACGCCGATCCTGGCAACCCTCGCGACGATGCAGATCTACAACGGAATTGCGATCGTCTGGACTGGAGGATCGACCCTATACGGTGCGCCGACAATGCTCGGAGCAATCGGCCAGGCGGCTGTTGCCAATGCGCCACTGCTCTTCATTATCTTCCTGGCAGTTGCCATCCTCGTTGCCGTCCTCATGAACCGAACTGCGTTAGGTCGCATGATTCAGCTGGAAGGTGCCAACCCTGTAGCGGCGCAGTATTCGGCGATTCCGCGACGGTCCGTGCTCCTGAAGACCTACACCCTCGGCGGGCTACTTGCCGGGCTCGCGGGAGTGCTGTTTTTGGCACGAAACCCAACGGCGTCGGCTGACTACGGCTCGTCTTACGTCCTTCTGGTCATCGTCATCGCCGTGCTTGGAGGGACGAAGCCCACTGGTGGCTTCGCGTCAGTTTCCGGGGTCGTGCTGGCTACTCTCACGCTGCAGGTGGTGTCGAGCGGGTTCACCGCAATTCGGCTTTCGTCGTATGAGTACGCCATCGCCCAAGGCGTGATCTTGATCACAGTAATGATTCTCGACTCTGTGTCGTCATCGCGAACGAAACGACCGAAGAAGAAAAATCCACCGCACGACGCTGCGGCCTCCTCCGAGGCAGTACTCCTACGACCCTGATCCGGAAAAGGACCAAGATATGAAAAAAATCATTAACGAACCCGCCTCATTCGTCGACGAATTTGTCGAGGGAATCCTGTTAGCTCACCCCGATCTCCTCAAGAACCCTGCGGATGATCGGCGAGTGTTGGTGCGTGCAGACGCTCCTGTCGCGGGCAAAGTCGGCATCGTCACAGGCGGCGGATCCGGGCACCTCCCGCTGTTCAAGGGATATGTCGGGCGCGGTCTGTGCGATGGAGTGGCCATCGGAAACGTCTTCTCATCCCCCTCGTCTTCTCAGGTCTTGGAGGCGACAAAAGCCGTGAACGGAGGAGCCGGGGTGCTCTACCTCTACGGCAACTACGGCGGCGACGTATTCAACTTCGATCTCGCGGCGGACATGGCGGAGCTCGAGGGAATTCCCACCAAGACAGCTGTCGGGCGAGATGACGTGGCCAGCCAGCCCAAGGAACGTTCCGGGGACCGCCGCGGCGTTGCCGGGATCATGTTCGCATTCAAGGCGGCAGGTGCTGCTGCAGAGCGAGGCGACTCACTCGAGCAGGTCACCGCTGTCGCGGAGGACATCATCGATAACACCGCGACGATGGGAATCGGCCTTTCGCCGACGATCTTGCCCACAACAGCAAAGCCGAGCTTCGAACTCGAAGACGGCGAAATGGAGGTGGGAATCGGCATTCACGGCGAGCCCGGATTCCATCGTGGCGCCCTCGAGACGGCGGACCGGATTGCGGAACGACTTACCGAACGACTCGTAACCGATCTTGCTATCGGCTCGGGTGACCACGTGGCTGTGCTCGTGAACGGCATGGGCGCTACTCCACTCGAGGAGCTCTACCTCCTCTTTCGCCGTGTGCACCAGCTGCTCAGCGAGCAAGGAATCACAATCGACAAAAACTATGTCGGGGAGTATGCAACGAGCCTCGAAATGGCCGGAGCATCCATCTCTCTGCTTGCGCTGAATGATGAGAGGCTTGCCCTCCTCAACGCGCCGGCCGAATCCCCATTCTTCAAGGAAGCGTGAGTCACTCATGAACGGAAACGAAGTAAGCATCGCGATTCGCAATTGTCTCGGCGAGTTCACCACCTACTCAGAAGAGCTCGGCGATCTCGACCAAGCTCTCGGAGACGGGGACCTGGGCATCACAGTGTCGCTGGGAGCGGCCGCTGTCATCGAGGCATTGGAAGCTCTTCCGACGAGCGCCACGCCAACCGAAGTCGTGTTGGCGTGCGCGAAGGCGTTCGCGAACGCAAATCCGTCGACCATGGCGGCGCTGGTCGCCGGTGCACTACTCGCGGGCTCGCGCGTCTGGGGTGATTCACCAACGGTGGTCGGCGACCAAGTCGGGCGATTCGCTCTTGCGGCGGCGGAGTCGATCAGCCAGCGCGGCAAGTCACAGGTCGGTGACAAGACAATCCTCGACGCAATGTTTCCCGCAGCGGAGGCGCTGCTTGAAACTGGCTCGAGCGAAATTGCGCTCGATTCGGCAATCAGCGCTGCTGAGCGCGGGGTCATCGTTTCGAAAGAACTCCAATCCCGCCGCGGTAGGGCGTCGTGGCTGCAGGAGCGCAGCATCGGGCTGCAAGATCCGGGCGCAACCGCTTTCCTGAGGTTCTTGCAGTCGTGGAAGTCGGCGAACGCGCTTGCGGCGTCGGCCCAAATAGGAGACCAGACAAAATGACACAAATTGCATATCTTGGCCTCGGCACAATGGGCATCGGAATGGTGAAGAACCTGCTCGCGGCCGGGCATCAGGTCACGGTCTGGAACCGGTCTGAGGCTCCGGTCGGAGAAGCAGTCGCCGCGGGAGCAACTTCGGCGTCAAGTATCGCGCTTGCGGTGAAGGGCGCGGATGTCGTCATGTACTGCCTCAGCGACGATGCCGCTGTTCGCGCCGTGGTGCTCGCCGAGGGGGGCCTCGCCTCTGTCGTCGACAGCGGCTCGATAGTGATCGATTTGTCGACCATCAGCCCTGAGGCAAGCGCGGATGAGCGCGAGGCACTTGAAGCGAAGGGAGTTCGCTTCCTCGATGCTCCTGTCTTCGGCTCACGCGGCGAGGCCGACAACGGTGGGCTGTGGATTGTGGTCGGAGGCGATCCTGGTACTTTCGACGACGCGCTCGGGGTACTTGAGCCGATCAGCGAGACTGTTCACCTCATGGGCCCAGGCGGTTCGGGCGTTCGCATGAAGCTGGTCGGTAATCTTGTTGTCGCATCGCAGCTTCTCGCCCTCGGGGAGTCCCTGACACTGGCTGCTCAGGCTGGTCTGGACCTCCATAAGGTGCTCGAGGTGCTCAAGGTCACGGACTTCCGTTCGCCCATTTTCGATGGGGTCGGACCTGCGGTGCTTGCTGACGACTATTCGCCATCATTCGCCCTCAAGCTGATGCAGAAGGACAGTCGTCTCATCCAGGACTTCGCGTCGGGCCTCGGTGTGGCCGTGCCTAGTGTGTCGGCCGCGGCCCACTATGTGGATGCTGCAATGGACGCTGGATGGTCAGAGCAGAACGCGTCAGCGCTGATCAAGGCGATTGCCGCGGAGTCCGGAGCGGCATTGTCCCGCGTGGAGTCGTCGGCGCGACAGGAATAACGGCCGGCTAGACGCAACGGCATCGAGGGCGACTCAGGCGGGCGCGGACCACGGATTAGATCATCTGGTTCGCGCCCCTTGGAGCCGATACCACCCCTCGCTACATCGCCGCCCCGATATACGAGTACTTCACAAATACCTCGGAGGCGAGTCCGGTCTCCTCGAGCACGCCCTGCACCGCGGTGAGCATGTACTTCGAGTCCCAGCCCATATAGAGAAAGTGGGCCTCGTCGAGAGCATCCCAGTGGCCGTTCCAAGCCCGCGCCTCGAAGATGGGCCCGCCGCGCCTGGCGCTGAACGCGGTGACCTTGTCGCCGTCGTCGGCCCAGAGCCGGCTGAAGATGCGGTTGAACAGGTACTTGATGTCGGGGACTTCCCAGTGCTCGCCGCGGTACTCGACGTACTCGAATTCCCGCTCCCAGCCGCGCGGCCAGCCGCGCCGCCGTTGGGCGTCGAGGATCGGGGTGAGCCCGTCGTCGTCGATGCCGGCGGCCGTCGAGCGTGCCCAGATCGCCAAAAAGTCGGCCGTGAGACGCCCGGTGCGCTCGGCGATCGCGGCGGTGCCCCAGGCGGGAGAGTCAGCGAGCTCGCGGGTCGAGGGGATCGCGCTCCGCGCGTAGATGGCGGTGCGCTTCTCTGGGAACGAGGCGTCGGCGGCGCGCTCGGCGAACGACTCCTCGAGCAGGGTGAGGTTTCCGAGCGAGTCGGCGAGCGCCCGATGGCTGTTTTGCTCGTCGTCGCTGTAGTCGGCCCACTCCCGCACCCCATCGCCGCTCCACGCGTCACCGGGTCCAAGCGGAAAGATGTGCTCGACGTCGAGCTCGGCCAGGCTGTCGACACCGGAGAGGCGACCGAGAACGTAGGCGGCGTGGGGGAGCGCGCCGTATTTGAGTTCCACCCGCACGCGTGCATCCGACGGGGTGATCCGGGCGATCGCGGCGTCGAGGCTCGCAGGCCCCTCGTCCCGGGCGCGGCAGAGGCGCGCCACGAGCCGGTCGTTGCTGAGGCCGACCACGGTCCTGCGCAGCAGCAGCGACTGGATCTGCTCCAATGCGCTGATCAGGGCATCCCGGTCCATCATGCGGCGCGAGTAGTCGCGGTAGGCGCGCATCACGAGCGGGTACATGCCCCGCCCGACGGTGTTGACGTAGCCGAGTTGCCGGGCCAGCTCAGCGTCCGGCTCGAGCGCCGGCTCGAGGAGGATTCGGTACACCGCCGAGTATGCGGCCCATTCTGCGGCAAGCGTGCGAAGCGTCTCGAGGTCGAGGCGCGGGAACTCGTGCCGGAACGCGTCGTACACCCCGCGTCCGCCGCTGACGTCGATCTCGCGGCCGGTCGTCATGACCAGGTAGTGGCGCCAGAAGTTGGCGATGGACCCCCCGGTGTTCTGCTCGATCGGCAGCCAGAAGGACGCCTCGATCTCGGTCTGCTCGGCATGCGACAGGCCCATGAGCACGTAGTTGTGGATGAGCTCGTGGTCGCGGAGTGGCTCGCCGGTGGAGTTGAGGCTCTCGAAGATCTGCTGGGCGTTGGCGTCTGCGCCGAGGGTGATGGCCACGTGCTCGAGCCGCTGCAGTCCCGCCCAGATGCGCGGCACCTCCTCGGCGGGAACCTGGCTGCGGAAGAAGGCGTAGTTGTCATCGAAGCGCGAGTCGCGCAGCTCGTCGCCGGCCAGCCGTCGGCCGAGCACGACGCTCTCGAAGACGTCGGCCCAGGCCCGATGCGGGCGGAGCTTGGTTCGGCTGCCGTCGCCAGCAAGCACGAGCACCTGCTCCAGTTCGGTGGCGAGCGCGTGATCGCCGAATTGCTGGCCCTGAACGGTGTGGTGCAACGCCGCGATCAGCAGCATGAGCGTGGTGATGCGCTGCTGGCCGTCAATGAGCACGAGCTCCTCGGATGCCGTGCTCCCGGCGGAGAGGATCGAGCCGATGAAGTGCCGGTGCAGGTCGTCCGAGTCGGCGACGGCGCGGATGTCGGCGAGCAGCTGCTCGCATCCGCCGATGTCCCAGCGGTACTGGCGTTGATAGACGGGCACCACGATGGTGGTGTCCGCGGCGGAGAGCCAGCGAATCGTGTTGACCGCGGTCGCAGTGATGTTGGTGGCAGTGGCCATGTTGACCAACTGTATCCGAAGGTAGGCTTACCTAAGTTGGGCCTGTTAAAACGTGCTGGCCCCTGACGAAAGGACATGATCTCGATCATGGGTTACATCAAATCTGCTGCACTCGACGAGACCGGCTACGTGGTACTCGACCGCTACAACCAGGAGCTCGACCCGAAGGAGTGGCTCGACATCGAGTATGTCGACTGGAAGTCCTCCGGCGAGACCCGCTTCGCTCCGCTCGCCAGCGCATTCGGCGAGATCGAGGTCAACGGATTCTGGAACCACAAGCCGCCGCGCACCGACAAGGACGGCGTGTGGATCGACTCGCAGGTCGAGACGGCACCGAACCTCACTCGTCGCGCCCAGGAGCCGGGCTCCAACGTCGGCCGCTGCCGGGTCATCGAGCTGCTGCCGAACACCTACGCGGACTGCCTCTACAACCTGCACCAGGACGACAACAACCGGCTGAACCCCGATGGCACCGGCTGGGTCGTGCGCGGCTTCTTCAACCTCACCGACGACCAGACCAGCTACTTCGTGCTGCGGGAGAACCGCACCGACCCGAGCGTCGAGTACCGCATTGCGCTGCCGGCCGGCGCCCAGCTGATCATCGACACTCAGCGGCTCTGGCACGCCGCCACCCACCTCGGCGCCGACCCGCGCTATTGCCTGATCACCTCGTGGGAGTCGGGGCCCCAGCTCGACGCCTACATCGCGAAGCACAACGGTGTGAGCCGGGTGCCCAACGTCGAGGTGGCGCAGGACGTTCTGGATGCCGGACAGGCCGAGCAGACGCGTCGCATCGCGGCCCGTGCCGCGTACTACGCCGCCAAGGGCCAGGCCGAGAAGACGGCGATGAGCGAGGCCTGATCCTCGCGATCGGCGCTGGTTAGACCAGCTTCACGGAACGCCCTCCTCCGGGAGGGCGTTTTGTGTGGACCCTCGTTCGCGTTTGGAACCCCGTCATGTGGATGAGGCGATACGTACCGGGCCGGGCAGGTGTCCTCGGCAGTTTCGAACATGAACAGATTGTTAACTCTCGACACTAGTGAGGACTTTCGCCCCGAGACTCTGTCACTGTTTTCTCCTACTATGGGGGATAGCATCAAGGAGGTCACACGTGGGTGTTTTGCTCTACGGCACCGGAATGACAAGGTTCGAGTTCGACGACCGGGTTCTCATCCACCTGCAGCTCGTGATCACGGCGAAGCTCCGCCGGGACGAGCGGTTCATGTGCACGTGGACGCTGCCCGTCGACACCGGCGGAGGACGCGTGAGCATCTGGTTCGACCCGAACATCCCCGTGTGCTTCCAGTACTCGAAGGTGGCGGTTGGGCCGGTGAACGCGGTGTGGCTCGAGGAGCTGATGAGGTGCGCGAACAGCGTCGGTGGGCTGCACGTGCTCCCTGAGCCGCTCGCCGCTCCGACGCAGCAGCTCGCGGAAGCCGGCGCGGGGTAGCCCGTCAGGTTGGCAGGGTCATACCGACAGTGGCAGGTCGGCGATAACGCTCCAGCCCGACGAGGTGGGGCCGGCAGATGCTGATCCGCCCAGCTCCTCGGCTCTGTCGATCATGGAGGCGACTCCCACACCGGGGGCCCAGTCCTGCCCGCGGGATCCATTGTCGGTGATCACGATCCGCAGCGACGCACCCATCGAGATGTCGATGGTGCAAGAGGTTGCCCCGGAATGTCTCAGGGCGTTCGCGAGCCCCTCGCTGACGATCCTGTACGTGGCCAGCTCGGTGGCGGGGGAGAGGCCCGCCATCTGCGCTGGCATCGTCGCGGTAACGACGAGGCGGCGATCGCTGTCGTTGTTCGCGCTCGCGACTCGCCTCATCAGCGCGCCCTCGAGGCCGTGCTTGTCGAGTTCGATCGGGCGCAATCCGTAGACGACTCGGCGAACGTCGTTGATCGACGACCGCACCTGCTGGCGCAACTCCCCAAGGAGTTTTAGTGCCCGATCAGGGTCACTTCGCACGAGGTTCGACACCGCATCGGCGCGGAAGGCGACGCTGGTCAGGTCGGGGCCGAGTCCGTCATGCAGGTCACGGTAGAGCCGTTGCCGCTCCCATTCCCGGGCCTGCACGATGGTGGCGCGTGCCGCGCGCACCTGGTCGGTCAGTTCGATCGCGTGGTGCGCGACCGCCAGCGGGGTCGCGATCATCGTCAGTGTCCGGAGGTCGGAGGGGTGTATGGAACGCTCTCCGCGACGCAGGCCGACATGGAGAGTTGCCAGTGGTTCGCCGCGGTGGCTCAGAGGCACCGAGGCGGCGGGCGCGTCGGCGTCGAGCTGGCCAGCCGTTGCGACCTGATAATCATCGGTGCTGCGGATCGACAGGTAGGGGAGCTTGAGGTCGAGGCGTGCGCGCTCCAGAAGGTTGACGAGATCGTCGTCGGTTCGCTGCATGCGCTCCGACATTCGGAAGGCAGCCCCAGCGAGGTCCCCGCGAGAGCCATAGAATGCCCGGTTGATCAGCCGCTGGAACAGCAGCCGCACGGGGGTGAACGCGACGGCGACCAGGATGGCCGCCGCGATCGACAGGCCGCGCTCGGCGTCGCTGGGAACCAGTAACGCGGTCGCCGACACCAGGGTCGCGTAGACCGCGATGACCGTCGCAATGGCCAACGTGTACACGAGCGTGCGTGAGAGCACAAGGCGGATATCCAGCAGCCGGTAGCGCACGATCGCGATTGCGATGGCGATGGGCACGAGCGAAATGCCCAACAGCGGCAGGATCGGGCCATTGCCCGTGGCCCACCGCTGGGAATTCAGCACGCCCGCCGCCACGATGGCGAGAATCAGCCACAACAGCTGGCTCTTCGTCTGCTCGTCGCCGTTGCGGTACCGCGTGACGAGAGAGGCGGCGACAAGCGCATAAAGCGCACCGCCCACGATGCTGACCGCTGCGGCCAGCCCGGTGGCAGGGACGTACCCGGAGGAGAGTATCGATACCGTCGCCGGGCTCCCGAGCAGGGATTCGGGCGACAGCGCGGCGGTGACGACGTTGTAGCCCGTCTGCACAATGACGGCAACGGCGACCGCGCGCCACCATCGGGAGGGGAGTCGGCCGGTGGGGAACAGCAGCAGCGCGAGGAGGAAGAGGCCGGGGAGTCCGATCAGCCAGCCGAGGTGGAACACGGTGGTCAGCGATCGGGTGGTCGTCTCCGGCCAACCGCTCTCGACGCCGAACCTGAGGACCATCGCCAGGCCTGCGGCGACAAGATGGCCGAGGCCGCTCGCCAGAAACAGCCAACCGACGGCATTTTTCGGCCGGAACCACCCAATGAGGCCACCGGACACCAGGCAGCTGAGCCCGATGACGATGTTCGTGAGCGTGTAGCTCTCGACGATCACCCGCCAGGGCGTACTCGAGGCGATCGTGGACGTGATCACGAACGCGGCGAGCGCCGCGCCGATTGAGACGAGGGCGATGACGATGATGAGTCGCCAGCGAAGCATCGGGGCGCGTGATCGGCTCACCTCGAGTATCCCCGCCGCCTCAATCATGACCGCCCAGACCGGACTCCCTCGCCAGCACGATGGCTTGGCTTCGGGTCGCGACACCGAGCTTGAGGAAGATGGAAGAGATGTGGTTGCCCACGGTCTTGGGCGCAAGATTCAGCCGCAACGAGATAGAGGTGTTATCGAGCCCCGAGGCAATGAGCGTGAGAACCTGCCGTTCGCGCTCGGTTATCTGCGGGAGCAACACCACGGCGGCGGGGCTCGAGAGACGACCGAGAACCCGCGCGGCGACGGTGCTGCTGAAGATCGCCTCGCCTGCGGCGACGGCTCTGATCGCCCGTTCGATCTCCTCCTGCTCTGCGCCCTTCAGTAGGTATCCGCGAGCGCCGGCACGGAGCGCGTCGGCGATCATCTCGTCTTCGTCGAACATGGTGAGCACCAGGACGCCGACGCCGGGAGCGTGGCGCAGGATTCGCTCTGTCGCCTCGACGCCACTCAGATCCGGCATCCGCAGGTCCATGATGACCACGTCGGGCTTGGCGAGCGCGGTCTCGCGAACGGCTTCTGCTCCCGAACTTGCCTGGCCGACGACCTCGATTCCCGGCAGTGTGCCCAGCAGGGCGACGAGGCCGTGCCGGACCACTGGGTGGTCGTCCGCGAGAAGCACCCGGATGGGCTCGGGGCGCGCATCGGCTTCGACTGTCATGGCCTGATTATGGCCGCGCGGCGGCGAGGCCGAATAGGGGCCAACCCCTACCGCGTCTGGGCAAAAGTTCCCGGCGACGCCGCGAAGATCGAGGTCTCGCACTCATCCGCCGCATGCACCAGGCGGTCACGCTTGGTCGACAGCACCCGCTGTCACAACCAAGGAGGTATTTGCCATGTCCGTTGATTCTCCTTCCCGTCACAAATCCGGGATCTCAACCGCCACCCGCAATGGCCTGCTCCTCGCGGTCCTGCTCGGTGCATCCGACATCGTGTTCGGCGTTATTCAGCTCATTTCGGGAGGCGTTGTTCCCACAGCGGTCAGCTCAGCCTCGATCGTCGCTGGGATGGTCACCGCCGCCGCTGCCGTGCCGGCCTGGCGAGGCGCGACATGGTCCATCTGGGTGATTGTGGCCGTGCGATCGATTGCCGCACTGACAGCGCTGCCGGCGTTCTTTGTTGCGGGGGTTCCGGTGGAGGCGATCTCTCTCGCGGCCGCCACAGTGCTCATCACCGTGGTGGCGGTCGTGCTCTTGCTCCAGCGCCCGAGGGCCGCCTTGTGACCGCCGAGCGCACGAGAGCAGAGACGGTGCGGGATCACCGCACCTTCGACCGCACGCTGGCGGCGCTCCTGATGCCCATCGGGCCGGTCGCCGTGTCCGTGATCCGGTTCCTGATTCCGGGTGCACCGGCCGGCGAGGCGGTGGTCGCTAATCCAGGCGCCCAGCACGTGGTCGTCTGGTGCGGGGTCATCGCGTTATTCACCCTGCTCCCTGGGGCGTGGGCGGCACTCCAACTCGTCAGGCGATATCGACCGACGCTGGCGCTCGTGACCGGTGGCTTCCTCATCCCCGGGTATCTCGCGCTGGGGGTCTTGTTGGGAATTGACGCTGCCCTACTCGCCGCGACCAACCTGGGGCTCTCTCCGGGCGAGGTCACCGCGCTCGGCGAACAACTGATCCGCCTGCCCAGCCAGGATTTGATCCTCTCGGTCTTCATCATTGGACACATCGTCGGAGTCGTCCTGCTTGGCGTTCTCGGTCTTCGCGCGAAATTGATGCCTCGACTTGTGGCCATCCTTCTAGTGGTGTCGCAGCCGCTGCACCTCGTCGCAGTCATCACGGATCTGCGCTGGCTGGACCTGGTGGCGTGGAATCTGACCACGCTCGGGATGGCCTTCCTCGCGCTTCGGGTGCTCCGCACTCCCAACGACGAGTGGGAGTTGCCCCCACGGGGGCGCATGGCGCCTGAATGACGCCACCGTCAGTCGCGACCCATCCATGTGGCCACGTCGATCTCGTTACCCTCGGCGTCGGCCAGCGCCCATTCGACTCCTGGAACCGGATCGAGGGTCCGCGCCCGTGCCGATCGTCGAGGTCTGCGTCGCCGACCTGCGTGTAGCCGAGCAACCTGCGCCAGAACGGCATGACCTGCGGAGCGACGAGTGCGTCGATGGTCAGATCGATGTCGTGCACGGCGGACGGGTCAGCCGGAATGTCGAGTTCGCGGGCGACCTTGGAGATCTGGCGCGCGAGGTTGGCGTCGCGAGTGCTGAGCCCGCCGAGTTCGTGCGTGATCAGTCGCACCATGACGTCGTCGTAGCGCAGGTCGATGTCGGGGTGATGGTTCGCAGCATCCGCCAATCTTCAACTCCGGTGCCATCATGGAATTGCCTCGGCGTGATCTGCTCCACCATGCGTCCAACGCAGACCCGCGGTCGCCGTGCACGACAGGGGTAAAGCTGCCCGTTGCGTCGTCGCGAGCTGAGGGCTCACGTACAACCAAATGGTTGTAGAAAAGTTGAGCGACACCCAGTTGAGCGACACCGAGTTGAGCGACACCGAGTTGAGCGACACCGAGTTGAGCGACACCGACGTGGATCGCATCTTCCAGGCCCTGGCGGATGCGACTCGCCGCGACATCGTCGCCCGCGTGAGCACCCGGGAGCAGTCGGTCTCTGATCTGGCGCGCGCGTACACGATGAGCTTCGCCGCGGTGCAGAAGCACGTGGCGGTGCTCGAGCGGGCGAGGCTCGTCACCAAGGAGCGTCGCGGGAGGGAGCAGATCGTGCACCCTGACCCGAGCACGCTCCACAGGGCGGCACGGTTGCTCGACTCCTATGGGGAGATCTGGCGTGGCCGGGCTGATCGCATGGACCAGCTGCTGGCAGAAGATAGGAAAGGAATGAAGCAATGACCGTAGTGAGCATCGAGAAAGACGCCGAGGCCCTCACGATGAAGTTCGTCGCGGAGTTTGATGCGAGCGTCGACCGGGTCTGGCAGCTCTGGAAGGATCCGCGCCAGCTCGAGCGCTGGTGGGGACAGCCGACCTACCCGGCGACCTTCGATAAGCACGACTTTCGGGTTGGAGGGCGATCCGCCTATCACATGACCGGTCCGGAGGGCGAGAAGCCCCGCGGATGGTGGCAGATCACCGCGATCGAGGAGCCGACCAGATTCGAGTTCGACGACGGGTTCGCCGACGACGACGGTACCCCCGTCGAGGCACTGGGCATTGTGCACGGCGTGGTGACGCTCGAGGCGGCCGGCGGCAAGACCCGAATGACCTCGCTGTCGAGGTTCGAGAGCGCCGAGCAGCTCGAGCAGATGATGGAGATGGGCATGGCGGAGGGCATGCGGGAGGCGATCGGACAGATCGACGCGATCCTCGCGGAACTGAGGGTCTGAGGGTCTGAGGGTCTGAGCCCCGCCCGAACGTATGCCGGAGCACGCGCGGGCGTATCGCGCCTAGGCTTGCGGCCATGTCGCAGCCCAACGGTGACGCCCGCGCCGAACTCCGGGACCTGTGCGCGCGCGGGCTCGACTGGTCGGTGGATCCCTCGCGGATGCTGCTCGACTACGCCCGCGCGCGCCGCGCAGCCGTGCTCGTACTATTCGGGGTGCTCGACTCGCTGCCGGCGCAGGCCACGGCCGCCACCGTCGCGAGCCCGGTGGCCCGCGACCTCGACGTGCTGCTTCAGCGCCGGGCAGCGACGATGGGGCACCACCCCGGGCAGATCTCGTTCCCGGGTGGGGGAGTCGACGCGTCCGACTCCGACGCGGGCGCGACGGCGCTGCGCGAGGCCGTCGAGGAGACGGGCCTCGACCTGCACGGCGTCGAAATTCTGGGGATGCTGCCCGAACTGCCGCTGCCGGTCAGCAACAACGTGGTTATCCCCGTTCCCGCATGGTGGACACGCACCTCGCAGGTGGTCGCGGTCGACCACCGAGAGTCGGTAGACGTGTTCCGCGTTCCGGTCGCCGACCTGCTCGACCCGGCGAACCGCGCGAGCGTTGCGCACGAGTGGCGCGGTCGCACCCTCCACACCCCCGCATTCATCACTCTCGACGGCGCACTCATCTGGGGATTCACCGCGATTGTGCTCTCGCGCATGTTCGACGAGCTCGACTGGGCCGTGCCGTGGGATCTGGACCGGCTGGTGCTGCCGTGAACCGCGTGCGGCGCTAGTCGCGGTAGCTCGTGCGCGGCGGGCGCTCGCCGCCGGCGTTACGCCTGCCCGGGGTGCCCCGGTCGGGGCGGATCTCGATCAGCTTGCCGCTGATGCGGGTGTCCTTGAGCCGCTCGAGAACGTCGCCGGGCAGGTCGGCGGGCAGGTCGACGATCGAGAAGTCGGGGAGGATCTTGATCGCGCCAAAGTCCTCCCGGCTCAGGCCACCCTCGTTGGCGATCGCCCCGACGATCTGGCGCGGCTCCACCTTCTGCCGCTTCCCGACCTCGATGCGGAACGAGGCCATTTTGCGGTTGCTGTCGCGGGGGCGTCGCTCGGCCCGTTCGGGCCGGTCGGCGCGGTCCCATCCGTCGTCCCGGCGGTCGTCGCGGGGAGGTCGCTCGCGCTCGGGGCGCTGGAACCGGGCATCGTCAGGGGAGAGCAGCAGAGGCGTTTCGCCCTGCGCGACGACCGCGAGGGCAGCGGCGACATCCGTCTCCGGCACGTCGTGGTGTTGCACATAGTGGGCGATGATGTCGCGGAATCCGCCAATACGGTCGGCCTGACCGAGTGCCTCGGTGATCGCGTCGTCGAAGCGCGCGAGCCGGGTGATGTTGACGTCGTCGACGCTCGGGAGCTGCATCTGGGTGAGCGGCTGCCGGGTCGCCTTCTCGATGGCGCCGAGCAGGCGGCGCTCGCGCGGCGTGACGAAGCTGATCGCGGCGCCGCTGCGGCCCGCGCGGCCGGTACGCCCGATGCGGTGCACGTACGACTCGGTGTCGATCGGGATGTCGTAGTTGACGACGTGGCTGATCCGCTCGACGTCGAGGCCGCGCGCCGCGACATCCGTGGCGACGAGGATGTCGAGCTTGCCCGACTTGAGCTGGTTGACGGTGCGCTCGCGCTGGGCTTGGGCGACGTCGCCGCTGATCGCCATGGCCGAGTAGCCGCGTGCGCGCAGCTTCTCGGCGAGCGTCTCCGTCTCGTTCTTGGTGCGCACGAAGACGATCATTCCCTCGAAATTCTCGACCTCGAGGATGCGGGTGAGGGCGTCGACCTTCTGCGGGTACGACACCATCAGGTAACGCTGCGTGGTGTTCGCGGAGGTCGTCGTCTTGTTCTTGACGGTGATCTCTTCGGGGTCGTTCAAGTACTTCTGCGAGATGCGCCTGATCTGCGGCGGCATGGTGGCCGAGAAGAGGGCGACCTGCTTGTCGTCGGGCGTATCGGCGAGGATCGTCTCGACGTCTTCGGCGAAGCCCATCTTGAGCATCTCGTCGGCCTCGTCGAGCACGAGGTACTTGAGCTCGGAGAGGTCAAGGGTGCCCTTGGCGAGGTGGTCCATGATGCGGCCGGGGGTACCGACGACGATATGCACGCCACGCCGCAGGGCGGAGAGCTGCACACCATAGGCCTGGCCACCGTAGACGGGGAGAACGTGCACGCCGCGCATGTGGGACGCGTACTTCTCGAACGCCTCGCAGACCTGCAGGGCGAGCTCGCGGGTGGGGGCGAGCACAAGCGCCTGCGGGTTCTTCTGCGACACGTCAAGACGCGACAGGATCGGCAGCGCGAACGCGGCGGTCTTTCCCGTGCCGGTCTGGGCGAGGCCGACAACGTCGCGGCCGGCGAGGAGCGGGGGGATGGTCGCGGCCTGGATGGCCGACGGGGTCTCGTACCCCACGCTCTTGAGCGCCTTGAGCATGGCGTCGCTCAGTCCGAGGTCGGAGAAGGTCTTAGCGTCGCTGGCAGTGTCTGCCTCGCTCGGCGCGGTCGTGTCAGGATGCGTCACCGTACAACGGTAGTCGATAGCGTGCCCCTCCTCCCACGAACCTTTCCTCGGGTTTGCGGGTTGGTGGCCGCGCAGCGCTTCGCGGGCGGCCCTTCTGTGTGCGCGGGAACTGGGACACAATGAGCCGAATGGGCGACAACGGAACAACTGGAGGCGCGGCGTCTCGCCGCCTCGGGCCGGGACACTGGAGGCCCCGGCGCTGGCTACCCGGTCTCGAGACCGCACGCGGGTACCGCCGAGCATGGCTGCTGCCCGACCTCCGTGCCGGCGTCGTGCTTACCGCCCTGCTGATCCCCGCCGGTATCGGATACGCCGAGGTCGCGGGGCTACCGCCGGAGACCGGCCTCTACGCCACCATCCTCCCGCTCCTGGCGTATGCGATTTTCGGGCCGTCGCGCATCCTCGTGCTCGGGCCCGACTCGGCGTTGGCCCCGATCATCGCCGCCGCGATCCTCCCGCTTGCACTCGGCAACGACGAGCGCGCGGTCGCGCTCGCTGGCCTGCTCGCCCTCATGGTCGGCGTGATCCTGCTCGTGGGGGGACTGCTGCGGCTCGGCTTCGTGACCGACCTCATCTCCAAGCCGATCCGGGTCGGCTACCTCAACGCGATCGCCCTGCTCGTGCTTGTCTCGCAGATACCACCGCTGCTCGGGTTCTCGATCGAGAGGGAGTCCCCGCTCAGCGACGTCTCCGCTATCGTCGTCGGCATTGCCGAGGGCCGCATCGACACCCTGGCGCTGGCCGTCGGTCTCGGATCGCTCGCCGTGATCGTCATGTTCGGCCGGTTCCTGTCGCGAGTGCCCGGCGTGTTGGTGGCGGTGGTGCTCGCGACCGCGCTCACCGCGATCCTCGGGCTGTCGGAACGGCTGCCCGTGGTCGGGGCACTCCCGCAGGGTGTGCCGACGCCGGCGCTCGGCGGCATCGGGTGGGCGGATGTCGCGGAGCTCGCGCTGCCCGCTCTCGGCATCGCCCTCATCGCCTTCACCGACACCGCCGTGCTCTCGCGCACCTTCGCGGCGCGGCGCGGCGAGTCGGTCAGCGGCAGCCAGGAGATGGCGGCGATCGGGGTGTCCAACCTCGCGAGCGGATTGTTCGGCGGATTCCCGATCTCGGCATCCTCGTCGCGCACCCCGGTCGCCGAGAAGGCGGGCGCCCGGTCCCAGCTCACCGGTCTGGTCGGCGCGGCACTCATCGTCGTGTTTATGCTGATCGCTCCCGGGCTGACGGCGTACCTTCCCTCGTCGGCGCTCGCCGCGGTGGTGATAGTCGCCGCCGGCAGCCTCATCGACGTGAAGGGTGTTATCGCCATCGCCCGGATGAACCGGGTCGACGCGTTCCTGTCGCTCGCGGCGCTGGTCGGGGTGCTCGCCGTCGGGGTGATCCAGGGCATCGCGGTCGCGATCGGGCTCTCCTTCGTGGCATTCGTCAATCAGGCGTGGCGACCGTACCGGGCAGAGCTCGGCCGCCGGCGCGGCGTTCGCGGCTACCACGATCTCTCACGCCATCCCGACGGTGAACGCCTGCCCGGCATCGTGATCGTGCGCTTCGACGCACCGCTCTTCTTTGCGAACGGCGGGTTGTTCGACGACTACGTGCGCGAGACGGTCGCCGCGGCCGGCGTCGGTGTGCGCACCGTGATCCTCGCGGCCGAGCCCATCACCGACATTGACACCACGGCGATTGACGAGCTGGTCGAGCTCGACAACTTCCTCGCTTCCCGCGGGATCACCCTGATCTTCGCCGAGATGAAGGGCCCGGTGAAGGATCTCCTGCGCGCCTATGGCCTCGGCGGGCGATTTCCGCCGGAGCGGTTCGCGGAGACGGTCGGCACCGCCGTCGACGACGCGACCGGCACGCTGCGCGGCGACCTCGAGGGCACCCGCTGGGACGAGGAACCCTAGCCGCGGCGACGACAGCTTGCTAAACCTTTAGTCATGACGACGTCTCCTCTGGTCCTCGGCCCGATCCTCCGGTACGTCGACGAGGTGTCAGCGACCATCTGGGTCGAGACGAGGGAGTCCGCGACGGTGACTGTCAGCACCACGCACGGCACAACGTCGGCTCGAACCTTTGGCGTGCACGGGCACCACTACGCCCTGCTGCAGGTCGGTGGCCTGGCGCCCGGCACGGTCACGCCCTACTCGGTGGAGGTCGACGGAACGCGGGCGTGGCCGGATGTCGACTCGTCTCTTCCGGCATCCGTCATCTCCACCCTGGAGCCGGGGCGGCCGCTCCGGCTGTCGTTCGGGTCGTGCCGCACGAGCGTGCCGCACGACAAGGCGGGCAACCGCGCCCATGGGGTCGATGCGCTGCGCGCTTTCGCGCTGCAGCTGGCCACGAGGGACCGGGTGGTCGAGTGGCCTGATCTGATGCTGTTTCTGGGCGACCAGGTGTACGCCGACTCGACGAGCACGGCGATGCAGCAATTCATCTCTGCCCGGCGCGACATCCACGAGCCGCCCGGCACGGAGCTCGCCGACTACGAGGAGTACGCGCACCTGTACCGTCTGGCCTGGTCAGACGAGGCCAACCGCTGGCTGATGTCGACGGTGTCAAGCGCGATGATCTTCGACGACCACGATGTGCGCGACGACTGGAACGCCTCGCTCAGCTGGAAACGCAAAGTGGAGGCCACGACCTGGTGGCACGGTCGCATCGTCGCTGGCCTGGCGTCGTACTGGGTGCACCAGCACCTCGGCAATCTCTCGCCTGCCGGGCGTGCCGACGACGAGATCTGGCGGCGGATCGCCGATCACGACGACGGGTCAGAGCTCGACCTCAGCGATGTGCTCGACGAGTTTGCCGCTCGGTGCGACCGGGAGCCGAGAAGTTACCGGTGGAGCTTCTGCCGCGACTTCACCGCCTCGCGGCTGATCGTGCTCGACTCCCGCGCCGCCCGCGAGCTCGACCCGGCGCGGCGCGCACTCGTCGACGACGTGGAGACCGCGTGGCTCGATGAGCGGATGCGGGGAGGCTTTCGGCATCTCCTGATCGGCACCTCCCTGCCGTTCCTGCTGCCGCCGGGGCTGCACCATGTGGAGTCCTGGGACGAGGCGATCGCCGAAGGCGCCTGGGGCCGGCTCGCCGCCGGAGTCGGCGAACGGCTGCGTCAGGCGTTCGACCTGGAACACTGGGGCGCATTCCAGAGGAGCTTCCGTCAGGTGGCCGAGATGGCGACCGAGGTGGCCGACGGTAAGCGTGGCGAGGCACCCGAGAGCGTCACCTTCCTCTCCGGCGACGTGCACTTCTCCTACATCTCCGAGGTGGAGAGGTCATCGGGCAGTCGCATCGTGCAGGCGGTGTGCTCGCCGATCCGCAACCCCATGCACGTGGCGCTGCGCACCTTTAACGCGGTGCTGGCCTACGGAATCGTCACGAAGCTCGCCGCTCGGCTCGCCCGCACGGCTGGGGTCGGCGGTCCGCCTTTCCACTGGTCGGGTATCGAGGGACCGTGGTTCGACAACTGCCTTGCGAGCCTCGTTGATACCCCCGATGGGCTACGGATTCGCTGGGTCTCTGGCATCGTCGTGCGCGGCGACTACCTGAGGCCCGAGTCGAAGGAGGTCGCGGCGATCACGGTGGAACCCCGCCGATCGTCCATCGCCAGTCCGGCCAGTACGGTCAGTCGCGCCGGCGGCCGAATGCGAAATAGGCGATCGGCCCGATGAAGTTCAGGCCGATGATCACCGCCCCACCGTCGTGCCATTTCCACCGGTCTCCTTCTTCAGTGTTGATGCTCAGCTCCAACAAATCATTGATGGTGCGCGAGATCGCCCGGGTTGTGGATCGCGCGGGCGGACAGTGCCTGGTACACGAGATGGGCGTAGGCCTCGAAGCCGAGCATCGCCTCGACGTGCTTTCGCGCGAAGTCCAGCGAAAGATGCTTCATGGCGTCGAGGAGCTTGACGTGCTCAAGCCGGCTGGTGAATTCGTCGCGCAGCACCTCACTGAGAAACCGCACGAGCGCCTCTGACGAACCACTCTCGATGGAGTGCTCGGCGAGCGGAATCACCCGGCCGACCGTGAGCCCCGCGGGCTTGATGCCCGTATAGGGCGCACCATCGCCCGCACGATGCACACGAACGACTGTTTCGAGGAAGAGCTGGTCCGCCACAGCCCTGGCCGCAGGGCTCTGGCGGCGTACCGGCAGCACCGTGGTGAACATGCTGCGCAACTCGGGTTCGCCCCCCGCGTGAACGTAGGGCAAAACCAGCTCCACGTCCTCGGCCTCGAGGGCCTTCCGGGCGGCGGTGACCACCGGGCCGTCCAGCGAATCGCAGTGAGGGGGCATGACTCCTCCAGTCGTCGTGTTCTCCCACGTTGGGCCATAGCACGCTCGCACGTCAGGGGCCAAGGTCCCCCAGGATCGCCTGCCTGCGGAATGCCCTGCGGAATGCTCCTCACCGAATGTCGCGCCCACCTCCCCGACGAATCCACAGATTCTCGATAGCGTCAGCTGAGCACAACGATGCGAGGAGCTGGCAATGAAGGTAGCCGTCAAACGGGAACGCGACCCCGCCGAGCTGCGCGTCGCCGCGACGCCGGACTCCGTCCGCCACCTCGCTGACCACGGGCTCGACGTCGTCATCGAGGCGGGGGCGGGGGAAGCCGCCGGGTTCACGGATGCCGCCTACACAGCATCCGGCGCCGAGGTCGTGACGAGTATCGACCCGCAGACAATTGATCTGCTCGCTCACGTGCGGCCGCTGACCGCCGAGTTCATCGGGCGCCTGCGCGCGGGCACGATCACGATCGGGTTCGGCTCACCGACGAGTGAGCTCGCGGCGGTCGCGGCATTGCGTGATGCGCGAGTGACTGCCTTCGCTATGGAGCTCGTGCCGCGTATCTCCCGCGCCCAGTCGATGGACGCCCTCACCTCGCAAGCGCTCGTGTCCGGCTACCGCTGCGCGCTCGAGGCTGCCATGCGCCTGCCCCGTTTCTTTCCGCTCTACATGACCGCGGCCGGCACCATCCCGCCGGCCAAGGTGCTCGTGCTGGGCGCCGGCGTCGCGGGGCTGCAGGCCATCGCCACGGCCAAGCGCCTCGGGGCACGGGTGTCCGCGTACGACGTGCGCGTCGCATCCGCCGATGAGGTGCGCTCCATGGGCGGCACCTTCGTCGACCTCGGCCTCGACGCGATCGACGGGGCGGGAGGCTACGCACGGGAACTGGCCGAGGACCGGGCGCGTCTCCAGCAGGAACGGCTGGCTCCCTGTGTTGCGGATGCCGATGTCGTGATCACGACCGCCGCTATCCCGGGCCGGCCCGCGCCGCGCCTGGTGAGCGCCGACATGCTGCGGGGGATGCGCGGCGGGTCGGTCGTCGTCGACCTTGCCGCGGAGTCGGGAGGCAATGTGGAGGGAAGCATCCCCGGTGAGGAGGTGCAGGTTGCGGTCGCCGACGGACACATCGTGGTGCTCGGAATGAAAGACGTCCCGTCGAAGATGCCCAGCGATGCCTCGCGGCTCCTGGCGAGGAACATCTCCAACCTCGTCGCGCTCATGACAGTCGACGGTGTGGTCGTTCCCGACTTCGACGATGAGGTCGTCCGCGGTACCTGCCTCACCCACGCGGGCACCGTTGCCCACCAACCCACCCGCGACGTCCTGGAGGGGGCCAACTGATGGATGCCGTCACCCTGCTGACGATCTTCGTGCTGTCTGTCTTCGTCGGGTTCGAGGTCGTCTCGAAGGTGTCCAGCACCCTGCACACGCCCCTGATGTCGGGGGCCAACGCCATCCACGGCATCATCCTCGTCGGCGCGATCATCGTTGCGGGGCAGGCCGAGAACGTCGGCATCCTGATCGCCGCGCTCGCCGCGGTGTTGATGTCGACGATCAACCTCGTCGGCGGCTTCGTCGTGACCGACCGGATGCTGGAGATGTTCGGCGGGCGCAGGGCCGCGGCTCAGGCCTCTGCAGCCGCGAAGGAAGGCGACCGATGAGTCTGCTCAGCACGGAGTGGACGGCGTTGCTCTACCTCGCCGCCGCCGCCTGCTTCATCCTCGCGCTCAAGGGCCTTGGCAACCCGCGTACGGCCCGACGCGGCAACCTCATAGGCGCCACCGGCGCCGCAATCGCGGTGCTGACCGTGTTTCTCTCGACCGATCTCGACAACGTGCCGCTCATCGTGGGCGTGATCCTCGTGGGTGCGCTCATCGCCACCCCCGTGTCGCGGCGCGTGCAGATGACGGCGATGCCCCAGTTGGTCGCCCTGTTCAACGGCGTCGGAGGTGGCGCGGCCGCGATCGTCGGCCTGCTCGAGCTCGCCCACGTCGAGACGCAGTTCGCCGCCGGCGCGATCGCCTTCACAGTTTTCGTCGGCGCCGTGTCGTTCTCGGGGTCGGGCATCACGTTCGCCAAGCTGCAGGGCATCCTGCCGGGTCGCCCGCTCATCTTCCCCGGGCAGGCCTGGGCCATGGGGCTGGTCCTCATCGCCGCGGTGGCGTTGGCTGTCGTTGTCGTCATCGACCAGTGGATGCTCGGAGCCGCGCTGCTGCTCGTGCTCGGCCTGGTCGCGGGGGTGCTGCTGGTCAACCCGGTCGGAGGCGCCGACGTTCCCATCGTGATCTCGCTGCTCAACGCCTTCACCGGCCTCGCTGTCGCGGCGTCGGGCCTCGTGCTCGGCAACGTGCTACTGCTCGTGGCGGGAACCCTCGTGGGTGCCAGCGGAACGATCCTGACCCGCGCCATGGCATCCGCGATGGGCCGCAACGTGAGCGGAATCATCTTCGGGGCGCTCAAGGGAGGGTCGACGGCCGGATCGACGGCCGTGTCCGACCGTCCCGTTCGGTCGTCATCCGCCGAAGACGTGGCGATCCTGCTGGCCTACGCGCAGCGCGTGATCGTTGTGCCCGGCTATGGGCTCGCGGTCGCCCAGGCACAGCACACCATGGCCGAGCTGGCGTCGACGCTCGAGGGCAAGGGGATCGAGGTCGTCTACGGCATCCACCCCGTCGCGGGGCGCATGCCCGGGCACATGAACGTGTTGCTCGCGGAGGCCAATGTGCCCTACGAGCAGCTGAAGGAGATGGACGAGGTCAACCCGCAGTTCAAGACGGCCGATGTGGTGCTCGTTGTCGGGGCCAATGACGTCGTCAACCCGGCGGCGAAGACAAGCCCGGGCTCGCCCATCTACGGCATGCCCATCCTCGATGTCGCGGCCGCGCGGCAGGTGGTCTTTCTCAAGCGGTCGATGCGGCCCGGCTTCGCAGGAATCGAGAATGAGCTGCTCTACGAGCCCCAGACGACCCTGCTCTTCGGCGACGCGAAGGCCTCACTCACCAAGGTGTTGAGTGCGGTGAAGAACCTCTAGGTTGCGGGGCGCCTGAGCGGGCGGGCTTCTCGTCATGGTCGGGGAGCGCAGCACCGCAGCCCAACCGGACGCGGTGATGTTGCGCCCGCTTGCTTGGCGCGCGCACTCGGACATCGCGTCGAGCAGCACCTCATCCGGAGTGCGCTGCCCGTAAGGATGAGCCATTTACGCCGGGCACGTGCCAGTACGGTACGAAGCTGGTCGCCGTCGGCCGCTGCTCTGGGGTGGTCCGCTCCACGGCTGTCTTGTCCTCCCCAGGGTCGCGGCGGGGGTAGTTTTCCGCGGCTTTCGCGGGGGTGGCGGGAATGTCGGTGGTATGTCGGTGGTGGGGTGTGGGCTGTGGTCATGAACGGAATCCGGGTGTCGGTGTGGGGCTTGTGGCTCGGCGCGCACGGTCCGGTTTGGGCGTGTCGAGTGTCGGTGGGTGGGTATTCACTATGGGTATGAGCAGCTATCGGTGGACGGCGGAGGAGCAGGCGGAGCTTGCTGAGTCGATGCTGCAGTTCAATATCGAGGCGGATGCGGAGATGGCGGCGCGTGGGTACCGGCCGGGGGTTGGTTTGCCGTTTGAGGGGATGCCGGCGGGGTTGTTCCCGCATGATCCGGATTTGGATGACCCGCGCTGGGCTGATGAGGACGATTACCCGGGCGTCCCCGACTGCCCCGGCCAGGCCGGCCAGCCCGGCGGGGCCAGCCAGGCCAGCCAGCCCGGCCAGCCCGGCCAGGCCGGCCAGGCCGGCCAGCCCGGCCAGGCCGGCCAGGCCGGCGAGGCCGTCCAGGCCGGTGCTGGGCTTGATGGTGGTCGTGGGTATCCGTTTGGGGTCGCGGCGGGGCCGGGTGGGGCGGGTGAGGCGATGGGGCGGCTGATCGATGCGTTGGAGCGGGTGGAGCAGGGTATTGCGGGGCTGATGGGTGATCGGGCGGTGTTGTTCGAGCAGGCCCTCGTGCTGGCCGAGGCGGGCACGGAGCGCACGAGGGCGGGCAGCCGGCAGTTGGCGTTGCGGAGTGTGCGGGCGGAGCTGGGGGCGGCGTTGCGGATCCCGGAGCGCACCATCGACGCTCTGCTGGGGGTCGGTCGCAGTCTGGTCCATGAACTCCCGGCCACCCTCGAGGCTCTGCGGGGAGGGTTGATCAGTTACCGGCATGCGCAGGTCATGGTCGATCAGACCGCAGGTCTGCCTGCTGCTGCTCGGGTGGTGTTGGAGGGGCAGGCTCTGCCCTATGCGAGACGGTTGACGGCGTCGAAGTTTACGCAGAAGGCGCGGGTTCTGCGGGAGTTGCTGGATCCGGACTCGATCACACAGCGCCATGCGCGGGCGCGGGAGGACCGGGAGGTGCGTCTGGACCCGCAGCAGAATGGTCTGGCGTTGCTGTCGCAGCTGCTCCCGGCACCGGAGGCTGTCGCGATCTTCACCCGCCTCACCGACGCGGCGATAGCCCTGCAGGGGCCGCTGGAGGTGCGTACTCTGGCGCAGTTGCGTGCCGACATCTTCAGCGACGTCATGCTCGACAGCACCACCACGACGGCCGGAGATGACAGCGGCAACGTCGACCGCAACGTCGACCGCAACGACACCGGCAACGGCAACGGCAGCGGCAACGGCAGCGGCAGCGGCAACGGCAGCGGCAGCGGCAGCGGCAGCGGCGGTGACGGCCCGCTGGGCATGGTGTCCCGCCGCACCCGGCGTGGGGTAGCTCGCCGGAACCGGGCGGTCCGGGTCGCGCTGATGCGCGCTGGCCGGAGGGTCGGCTGGGGGCGGTCCGGGATCCGCGGGAGGGGGTCGCTGCGGGACCGGTACTTCGACACCCGACCGAGGCTCAGCGTCACGGTGCCTGCTCTCGTGCTCCTCGGAATGAGCGAGGAGCCCGGGTCCCTCGACGGGTACGGGCCGATCGATCCGAACACGGCGAGGCTGCTCGCCGCCGGCGCGCCGGGCATGATCCGCCTCCTCACCCACCCCGAGACCGGAGCAATCCTCTCCGTCGGCAGGGACCGGTACCGGGTACCCACCGATTTGCGCAACTTCCTACGGGTACGCGATGAGACCTGCCGCTTCCCGGGCTGCAGCAGGCAAGCGGAACAATGCGACATCGACCACACCCTGCAATGGCAACACCAACATCCGACCGCCCACTACAACCTTGCCCATTTATGCCCGAAACATCACACCATCAAAGACGAAACCAACTGGGCAGTCGCCCACACGCGCGATGGCACCGGCGCCCTGGAATGGACCTCCCCCGCGGGGCGGAAACACATCACCGAACCGGCAACCATCATCACCAGCGGACTACACGACAACCTCCAACGCGCCCTCCATACCGCCGCGCGCGACCAGGAAGCGGACGAGGGAGCACACGCCGAGGACGAGGACCCGCCACCGTTCTAAGACGCCCGGCAGCCCGGCTTCGACACGGTCACTCCGCGACCTCCTCAACCGGCGGTCGCGGGCTACGGCACGGTCGCTGCTCGACCTCCCCAACGGGCAGATCCACGGTCGCTGCGCGACCTGCTCAACCGGCAGGCTCACGGTCCTCGCCCTGCTCGACCCTCAGCTCGGCGCGGCCGACTCCGCACAACGGTCGGGGCGGTCTCGGCTGTCACATCGTGACGACGATCCGCCCTCTCGCCGCACCCTGCTCGAGGTAGCGGATCGCGTCGGCCGCCTCCTCCAACGGGAACGCGCGATCGATGACGAGGGTTATCGCCCCGGCCTCCGCCATCCCTTTGAGCACTCCCAGCGGATCCTCGGTCGTGCTCACTGCCCGGGGGTTGACCCTCTGGCTGACGAACAGGCGAGCCACGAGAAGAGAGACGAATTTGCCGATGCTGCCGATCCACCGTCGCCCCTGGCGGCCGAAATCGTCGTGCCCGATGAGCACGTAGGCGCCCTTCATGGTCAGCGCCCGGCGGATCTCGTAAAGCGAGTGGTTTCCCGGAATGTCAACGATGAGGTCATAGCGCGTGGCACGGAGGGTGAAGTCCTCGCGAGTGTAATCGATAACGTCGTGCGCGCCGAGTGCCCTAAGCGCGTCCAACTTCGCAGTGCTGTCCACCGCGGTGACCCGTGCTCCGAACGCGACCGCGATCTGCACGACGAGGCTGCCGACCCCTCCGCCAGCGCCGTTGACCAGAACACTTTGCCCCTCCCGAACCTGCCCCTCGTCGCGCACGCTGCGCAGGGCGATCATGCCCGCGGTCGGCACCGCGGCGGCCTGCTCGAACGTGACGTTCGCCGGCTTGATCCTCAGGGCAGCCGCGGGCACCGACGCGTACTCGGCGTAGGCGCCGCCGTTCGTCCACTGGTGTGTCGTGAGGGTCTCCCCGAAAACCTCGTCGCCCGGTGAGAACTCCGTCACGTCGAGTCCGACTGATTCCACCGTTCCCGCGAGGTCGGTTCCCGGCACGCGGTTCTTGGGCCTCCGCAGCCCGGAGCCCATGAGGCGCAGGACGGACGGACGTCCGAAAACGACGTGCCAGACATCCGGATGCACCGATGCGGCACGCACCCGCACGAGCACTCCATCCGGGGCCACGCGCGGCATTTCGACGTCGCTGAATCGCAGAGAATTGGGCCCTCCGTAGCCCTCCTGCACGATTGCTTTCACGCGCCCCAAATTACTTTCGAGTGGCGTATAGACGCGAGGCATATTCCGAACTTATGATGACTTCGGCATCGCTGATGTCCTCGCAGTTTTTGTCCATTTGGGGCTCTCCCACGGACCGGTTAGAAAGCACGATGTGACCGGGATGGACACCACTGAGCTGATCATCAATGTGCTGGGATTCGTCGCGACGCTGTTCGCCATTTTCATGTGGGTTCCGCAGGCGCGCATCACCTGGCAGAACAGAAACAATGCCCAGAAGCTCGCCGGGGTGTCCGAGACGACACAGTGGTTGTCGGCGGCCAGCTACCTGCTCTGGGGATTCTTTGGCGCGCTGAGTGGGTCGTTTTGGGTGATGGCGCCGAGCCTGATCAGCTTCCCTCTCTCGGTCGCCACGATCGTGGTCGTGCGCCGCGGAAGGCGCCTGCCACCGCTCACCAAGTCCATCCCGATCATCCCGATGACGACGGGGTCGATCTCGGTGATCACCACGACCGCGCCGCTGCCGATCGTCGCCGCGGTGACGGCGCCGATCCCGATCATGTCCTCCGGCCCTACGTCATCCTCCGGCCCTGCGGCATCCTCCGGCCCTGCGGCATCCGTCGGCACCTCTGGGGCGCCGGGGGAGTACACCGCCACCGGGCCGATTCCAGTGCTCGCCTAGCACCTCATATTCACCGCCCGGTCGACGGCCCGTGCCGGGGAAACGCCCAGTTCCGAGGCTTAGAGTCGGACCATGAATCCGCATGGAACCAAGTCGATGTTCGTGTCGCGTAATTCGCTCAAGTGGCTTCCCGCCGTGGTTGTTCCGGCGGTCGTCGTCGCGGGCGTCATCGCCCTGCCCCTGCAGGCCGGAGCGGCGGTAGACCTGCCCGACAAGACGCCGGAGCAGGTGCTGCTCATGGTCAGCGACAGCACCGTCACTTCGTTCTCCGGAACCGTCGAGAAGACGGCCGACCTCGGGCTGCCGAACATGGAGCTGAGCGCCGGACTTTCGCCCGGCATGGTCGACCAAATGTCCGAGTCGATTCCTGAGGGCATGGAAGACTTCGTGCCCGGCGCCGCAACCACCGGAGCCCTCACCTCCGCACTCGAACTGTTCAGCGGCTCGCAAACCGCGCGCGTCTACGTGGACGGCCCGACCAACGTCCGGGTCCAGATCAAGGATCCGCTCGACGAGCGCAACATCGTCAGCAACGGCACCGATGCCTGGCTCTACGACTCGCAGACCAACACGGCGACGCACGCGGAGATCCCTGCAGATCTCGAGGCGACGGTCGAGGAGAAGCTCGCTGCCCTCCAGGTGCTCGCCCCGGCTGACCTGTCGACGCCCGCGCAGGTCGCCGACCGCTTCCTCGCCGAGATCGACCCGAGCACGACCGTCTCGGTCGGCGCCGACGGTGAGGTCGCCGGACGCCCCGTGTACGAGCTCGTCCTGACACCGAAGACCACCGATACCCTCGTCGAGACGGTCGCGATCTCGGTCGACTCCGAAACCGGGATGCCGCTCCAGCTCGTCGTGCGGGCCGTAGGCCAGGAGGCCCCGGCCTTCGAAGTCGGCTTCACCTCGATCGACTTCTCCGCGCCCTCCGCCGACCTGTTCGAGTTCACGCCGCCCGCCGGTGCGACTGTAGAGGAGCAGGAAATCCCGTCGATAAAGGACGCGACGGATGCGCGCGGCGAGTTCGGCGAGCTCATGGGCGCATCGCCCGTCGTCACGGGTGAGGCGTGGAGCTCGATCGTCGAGATCGTGGCCGAGTCCGTTCCAACCGAGCTGAGCGACAACCCGCTCGTCGCGGAACTCGCGACCGAGGTCGAGGGTGGACGACTGCTGTCGACCTCGCTCGTCAACGTGTTGCTCACCACCGACGGCCGCGTCCTCGCGGGATCCGTCCCGGTGGAGCAGTTGCAAGCCGCCGCCGCAGCGCAGTGACGCAGGCTAGCCCGGTCGCGCCGGCACCCGAGGTCGGGAGCCGCGCGGCCGGAGGTCTGCCGGTCGGGGCACTCGCGATCGAGACCGTGGGGCTGACCAAGCGGTTCGGCCAGCAGGTCGCGGTCAACGGAATAAACCTCGCCGTGCCGAGCGGTGCAGTGTTCGGTTTTCTCGGGCCCAACGGCTCGGGTAAGACCACGAGCATCCGGATGCTGCTGGGACTCACCCAGGCAACCAGTGGTGAGATTCGCGTGCTCGGCGAGAGCATGCCCGTCCGGCTGCACGAGGTGCTCCCGCGCGTTGGCGCCCTCGTCGAGGGGCCCGCGTTCTACCCGTTCCTCTCCGGCGACGCGAACCTGCGCCGGCTCGACACCGCCGACCCGCACGCCTCGCGGCGCACCCGCAGCACCCGCGTCGCATCCGCCCTCGAGCGGGTGGGTCTCAGCCACGCCGCGGGCAAGAAGGTCGGCGCGTACTCGCTAGGCATGAAGCAGCGTCTCGGCATCGCGAATGCGCTGCTGCAGCCGCGCGACCTGCTCGTGCTGGACGAGCCGACCAACGGGCTCGACCCGCAAGGCACGCGAGAAGTGCGCAGCCTCGTGCGCTCGCTCGCCGCCGAGGGAACCACGGTGTTCGTCTCGAGCCACCTGCTCGCCGAGGTCGAGCAGATGTGCACCCACGCGGCCGTCATGAGCGCCGGCAACATCGTTGCCCAGGGCACCCTGACCCAACTCCGCGAAGTGGGCGAGACGCGCGTGCGCGTGCGGACCCCGGATGCCGGCACAGCCGAGCGAGTGCTGGCCGGGCTCGGGCTCGCTCCGGTGACCTCCCTTCCCGGTGAGGGCGAGGACCCGTGGGTGAGTGCGCCTCTCGTGGGAGGGGCGGCCGAGCCGGAGCTGATCGTGAACGCGCTCGTCTCCGCCGGAGTTCGCATCCGCGGATTCTCGATCGAAGAGCCGAGCCTGGAAGAGAGATTCGTGGCACTGACAGGGGAGGGCTTCGATGTCGTCCAGTAGTCTCGCGGTGAAGCCCGCCCGCGGTACTGGCGCCCGCAGAGGCCTCGGTCTGGACCTGCTCGGATCGGAGCTGTCCGTGCTGTTCCGTCGACGCCGCACCTGGGCGATGCTGGTCGCGGTCGCGCTGATCCCGATCCTGCTCGCTGTCGCGGTGCGCCTCTCGTCGGAGGCCCTCGCACCCGGGGAGGGCCCGCCCTTCCTCGACAGGGTGACGCAGAACGGGCTCTTCACTGGCTTCACTGCCATGGTTGTCGCGATTCCACTGTTCCTTCCGCTGACGATCGGGGTCGTCGCGGGCGACACGATCGCAGGCGAGGCCGGCCAGGGAACACTGCGCTACCTGCTCGTCGCTCCGGCCGGTCGGGTGCGGCTGCTGCTGGTCAAGTACATCGGCGCTGCGGCTTTCTCCCTCGTCGCGACGCTCACGCTTATGCTCGCCGGCATCCTGATCGGGGTCGCACTCTTCCCGGTCGGGCCGGTGACGCTGCTCTCCGGGGACGTCATCAGCGTGCCGGAATCGTTGCTGCGGTCGCTGCTCGTGGCAAGCTACGTAACCGTCTCGCTGCTCGGCCTCTCGGCGATCGGCCTGTTCATCTCGACACTCACCGACGTGCCGGTCGGCGCCATGGCTGCGACGATCGTCGTGTCGGTCGTCGCCCAGATCCTCGACGTGCTGCCTCAGCTGTCCTGGCTGCACCCGTGGCTGTTCAGCCACTACTGGCTGGGATTCGCCGAGCTTCTCAGCCAGCCGCTCGACTTCACATCGTTCGGCGCCAACGCACTCGTGCAGGCCGCCTACATCGCGGTGTTCGGGGCGCTCGCCTACAGCCGGTTCGCCACGAAGGACATCCTGTCCTGACGCGGTTCCCACGCTGACCGGAGTCACAGCGCCCTGAGCGCGGCGATGGCATCGTCTGCGGCGTCATCGAAGGGCTCGAGAACGAGGTTGACGACCTTCTCGTCGATCTCCCGGCTGAACGCTCCCGCCTCCGCCTCGCTGTGGGCAGTCACCGCCACCGGGGCGGTTGCGCCATGCCGACGGAGAGATGTGGCGAGAATCTTGTTGACCTCGACGTTCGGGATGGTGCTAACGATCCACTTAGCGGAACCCAGCGGCAGGATATCGGGAAACTCGCCGTTGCTCGCGTCCCCGTAAACCAGCGCCACGCGATCCGCCAGCGCCGGGTTGTCCAGGCTGATCTCGGCGTAGGGATCCCAATCGACCACCAGCACCGAGTAGCCGAGGGTGGCGAACTCCTCGATCAGGCGCCTGCCGAACCGCCCGTGCCCGAAGACGATCACGTCGTACGCTTTCGGCTCGGGGACCGAAACGTTGATTGTGCGGCGGCGCTCGAAGATGCCGAGGAACGGCTCGAGCACGGCGAACAGCGGTTTCGAGTACAGGATCATGTAGGTGGATGCGCCGATCGTGATCATGCCGACGAGCGTGACAAGCCCGACGGTATCGTTATCGACGTGGCCGAGGTCTCGGCCGAGGGCGACGAGGATCAGCGAGAACTCGCTGATCTGTGCGACGGCCAGACCGGCGAGGAATGAGACGCGTTTGGGGTACCCCATCACCCCCATGATCGCGAGGACGATCAGCGGGTTACCGATCAGGACGAACGCGGAGAAGGCGAGTGCGGCGGGCACCTGCGCGCCGATCGAGGAGAAGTCGAGTTGAGCGCCGAGCTCGATGAAGAAGAACAGCAGGAGGAAATCGCGAAGCCCCGCTAGAGATGACGCGATCGACTCCCGGAATCGTGTCGACGCGAGCGCGAAGCCGGCAAGGAACGCGCCCACCTCGACCGAGAAGCCCAGATAGTCGGTGAGAGCGGCCACCGCGACAGCCCAGGCAATGCAACACACGATTAGTAGCTCCTGCGAGCTGGCGACGAGCCGGAGGAGGCGGGGGAGCACCCACCGCATCGCGACAGCCAGGCCACCGATGAGGGCAACTGCCGCGAGCAGGACGGCGGCGATTTGCTCCCAGAGGGGACCGTCGCGCTCGCTGCCGAAGCTGGAGAGGGCGATCATCACCACGATGACGACGATGTCCTGCACGATCAGGAAGCCCAGGGCGATCCTGCCGTGGAGTTCGTCGAGCTCCCGCTTGTCGGACAACAGCTTCACGATAATGATCGTCGAGGAGAAGGTCAGAGCCACGGCCACATAGGCGGCCAGAACCACGGGCATTCCGAACAGCAGTGCGAGGCCGAAGCCGACGAGTGAGGTGAACAGCACCTGGCCGAGCCCGGTGACCAGTGCCACCCGGCCGATCGATTTGACTAACCGGATATCGAGCTTGAGCCCGACCAGGAAGAGGAGGATCGCGATGCCGATCTCGGCCAACAGCTCGAGGGTGCCAGCCTCCTCCACCCAGCCCAGGAGGGAGGGGCCGACGATCACCCCCACGACGATGAAGGCGACGATGAGCGGTTGACGCGCGCGGTGCGCGATAAATGCGACGATGGCGGCCACAGCGAGCACGGCCGCCATCGTGGCGAAGCTGTCGAGACCGGCCACCGTCAGCCGTTCAGGTATCGGACGAGGCGGGCCAATGCGCCGGGCCGCCCGACTAGAACCAGCCGGTCGCCGACCGTGCATCGTCGCTCGACGTCCCCCTCGAGGAGCTCCTCGGTGTCGTCACGAATCACCGCGAGAACTTGGGCCTGGTCGGGCTCGGGCGCCTCGATTTGCCGCAGCGTCTTTCCCACCGCGGGCGACGACGCCCGGAGCTTCACGGTTGACGGACCCGCGGTATCCGCTGCGTCGGTGCCCTCGTGGGTGCGAACCACGAACTTCACACCGGAGATGAGAGAGGAGAGGGTGATCGCCTCGGCCTTGCTCAGTCGGAGATTCACCACGGGGGTGTCGGCGTCGGGAGGGAGAACGGCAAGATGGCTGTCGCTCGAGTCCGACTGGGTGAAGATCTCTAGCACCGTGCCGCCGGAGAGTGTCAGCTCAAAGAACCTGGCGGAGCCGGGCAGCGGATGCTCGCGAACGTGCACCTCTTCGAGATCCGGGTCGAATGCTGTCACGGTCCACTCCTGTGTTCGCGTTCACGAGCGAGGTGCACTTTCAACCTAGGTGAGTCCGCCAGTGAGCACCAGATGGCATACGAATGTTTGGCGCGAGGGCCTGTGTCCAGATGCACTGCTCTGCCCCTGCGGTCCGGAAGGGTGTCGGCCTGATTTTCGCCGACTTCTGGGGCGGCTACGACACCTCGACGACTTCATCGAGAGTCCCCGGGTAGCTACAACCAGACCTTGCTCGCCCCGAGCTCCGCCTCGAGCCGCTCGACGTCGTCACGGTGGCAGAGCTCGGTCGCGGGTGTCATCGCGGTCGCTGAGCCCGCGGCAACGGCGGCACGGAAGGCGGTATCCGGCCCATGCTCCTGCGCGAGGCGCAGCACGAACGCGGCCAGGAAGCTGTCGCCCGCACCCACTGTGCTCTGCACCCGGACCTGCGGCACCTGCAGGCGCATCACGCCGTCTTTCGACGCAAGCACCGCCCCCGATCCGCCGAGGGTCAGGGCGACGAACTCGGCGGCGCCCTCCGCGACGAGCGCGGAGGCCGCGTCGATCTGGCTCTCCTCCGTGTCGAGGGACCTGCCCAAGTGTGTGGAGAGCTCCCGTCGGCTCGGCTTGACGAGGAAAACGCCCTCGGCAAGGGCCTCGGCGAGTGAGGGGCCGGATGCATCGACGATGCAGTGCGCCTCGTGCTGGCGGGCCATGCGTGCCACGCGTGCGTAAAAATCGTCGGGCACCCCCGGCGGCAAGCTGCCACTCGCGACGACGAAGCCGCCGATCGGGAGCCACTGCTCGAGAACGTCCAGACATGCCTGCCACTCCGGCTCGGTCAGCTCTGGCCCCTCGAGCACGAACCGGAACTGCTTGGCCGTCGACGTCTCGTCGACGGTGAAGCTCTCGCGGGTGCTCCCGGCGATGGGAACGGCGAGCGTCGGCACCCGCTCGGCCTCGATCAGTTGCCGGAAGGCGCCGCCCGTCGCACCGCCGGCGGTGTAGATCGCGAGCGCCTGCCCGCCGAGCCGGCGCACCACCCGCGCGACATTGACGCCGCCGCCGCCCGGGTCTATGCGGGTCGTGCCGCAGCGCATTTTGTGCTCGCTCACCACCTTGTCGGTCGAAGTGCTCACATCGAGCGCGGAGTTCATGGTCAGAGTCACGATCGGCCGCATCATGGCCTTAGCGTAGGCCGCGCTGGCGGCCTTCGCGCGAGCAGGCCGTTTCGTTGCAGGCCAACGCCAACGCCAACTCCACCGAAGCGGAAGAGTTCTCCCCGTCGGCCCGAGCGGGACACCACCACCAGGCATAGCTCGAGACGCCCGGCGGTGTCGTCGTGACACTCACCATCGCGCCGGTCCGCCGCGGAGGCGGACGTCGTGCGGGGCTGACGCGGAGGCCGCGCACGGATAGCGTGTGGGCATGGCACGCGACGCCGAAACGCTCAGGGTCCCCGGACCGCACGGCGACCGCGACGTGCGCATCTCGAGTCCTTCCCGCATCCTCTGGCCCGAGGGCGGTATCACCAAGCTCGACCTCGCGAGATACATCGTCGACGTGGGCGAGGCGTTCGTCGCGGCGAATGGTGATCGGCCGCTCTCGCTGCAGCGGTTCCCGGGCGGAATCGACGGGGAGCAGTTCTTCTCGAAGAACCCGCCCAGGGGGGCACCGGAGTATGTGCGCGAGGTGATGGTCGTCTACCCGAGCGGGAGGACGCATCCACAGCTCGTGATCGACGAGCCCGCCGCCGCGGTCTGGGCGGTGCAGATGAATACTGTCGTGTTCCATCCGTGGGCGTCGCGGGCTGGCAACACCGACAATCCCGACCAATTGCGCATCGATCTCGACCCGCAGCCGGCGACCGACTTCGACGATGCGATCCCGGTCGCGCTCGAGCTGCGCGCGGTGCTCGCCGAGGCAGGGCTCACCGCCTTCGTCAAGACATCCGGCAACCGCGGGCTGCACGTGTTCGCGCCCATCGAGCCCGTGCGTGAGTTCCTTGATGTGCGTCATGCGGTGATCGCCGCGTCCCGCGAGCTCGAGCGGCGGATGCCGAAGAAGGTCACCACCGCGTGGTGGAAGGAGGAGAGAGGAGCCCGCGTCTTCGCTGACTTCAACCAGGCCAATCGTGATCGAACGATGGCGGGCGCATACAGCCCGAGGCCGCTCGGACACGCCCCCGTGTCGTGTCCGCTCGAGTGGGATGAGCTTGAGGGTGCCGATCCGACCCGGTTCACGGTGCTGACGGTGCCGGAGAGGCTTCGCGAGACGGGTGATCCGTGGGCCCGGTTTCAGGAGGCCCCCGGCCAGATCGACAAGCTGCTGGGCTGGTGGCAACGTGATCTGGATGCTGGCCTCGGCGAGCTGCCGTTCCCGCCCGACTACCCGAAGATGCCGGGGGAGCCGCCACGCGTGCAGCCCAGCCGGGCACGCAAGGAAGGTGCGACGCCATGATCGCAGTCGAAGTCGACGGTCCGCGAAAGAGCTACGGCGCGGTCGCGGTGGTCGACGACCTCTCCTTCACCATCGAGCAGGGCGAGATCTTCGCACTGCTCGGCCCGAACGGGGCGGGAAAGACCACACCACGGTGGAGATCCTCGAGGGGCATCGCCGCGCGGATGCGGGCACGGTGAGAGTGCCCTGCTTCGATCCGCAGACCGGCGGTCGGGAGGGGTTCGCCGACGCAGCGCGCCTCGCCGGGCTATTTCGGGACGCCCGCTCCCACGAGGTCGTCGACCCCGATGCTGCGGTCGATGACGCCGGAGGCGACGATACGCAGCGTCACCCGGTGCTCGCGCGCGTAGGTTCGCAGGGATCCGAACGACTCGTCCATCGTCATCGGCGTGCTTTCGAAGAGCACGCCCTTCGCCTGCTCCACGAGGATCCTCGTGTCGAGCGCATACCGCAGCTGCTCGGAGACGACCTCCTTCTCCCGCGTGCTCCGCTCATGCAGGATCCCGATCGACGCGACATCGGCGAGCGCCTGCGCGACGACGATGTCGGCAGGGTTGAGCTCTCCCACCCGGGTGCTGAACAGGTTCATCGCCCCGAGGACCCGGCCGCGCAGCCGGAGCGGGGTCGAGTGCACCGACTTGAACCCATGCTTCAGCGCCTCGTCGCGGAAGGCGGGCCACCGCGACCCCGACGCCTCGATGTCGCCGACGGTCACAGTCGTGCCCGAGGCGAAGGCGTCGACGCACGGACCCGCGCCCGCGGTGAGCTGCATGATCTCGACGAGGCTCGCCTCCTCGCTGGTGGACGCGACCAGATGCAGGTCGCCAGCCGGATCGAGAAGCATGATTCCGCCGGCTTCGGTGTCGAGGATCGTGGCGCACTCCTCGACGAGCGTATGCAGGAGGTCGACGACGTCGAAGTCGGCGGTGAGGGTGTCGGCGAGCTTCACGAACGCTGCGCTCAGCTGTGCCTCTCTGGACGCGTTACTCATCTCTTGCTCTTTCTTCTGGTGCACGGTGTGCGGTAGTGGACAGTCATTCCGGAAGTGTTTCGAAGTTCAGCTGGCGGGACACGACGTCGTGGGCGACATCGTGCACGCTGCGCTCGCTCCCGAAGGCGTGGGCGAACAGGCGGGAGTAGGCGATCGTGGCGGTTGTCTCGAGCTGGACCACGATCATCCCGGTTGCCTGGTGAATCTCGCGCCTCATCGCGGGGGCTGCCGACGATTCCGGCGCCCCGTGCTCGCCCGCCGCAGCGAGAGCATGCCGGACCGCGACGCTCGCGATCGCGGAGGCCGCCGCGGTCGCCGTCGCCAGCTCCTGGTCGGTGAGGCTTCCGGGGATGCTGCGGTAGAGGCCCACCGCCCCGACGGTGACGGCGCCCAGAACGAGTGGGATCGCGAACAGTGCCGCAACGTCGAGCTCGCGCAGGGCCATCCCGAAGACGGGCCAGCGCGCGTGCGACGACTCGGCGACATCGTCGATCAGCACAACAGCGCCCGTGCGCGTGGCCTCCCGCTGCGGTCCCTCCCCGAGCTCAAACTGCAGCTCGTCGAGGCGGGCGGCGACGGGGTCGCTCGAGCAGAGACTCGACTGGCGTCCTGAGGCGTCGGATACGGAGATGAACGCACCCGTGATCGGCAGTGCCGTGAGGAAGGGAACCAGCATATCGAAGGCACTGCCGGGGGCTGAAAGGCCAGCAGATTTCCCGGTTCGTGCGGGCATCACGACCACCGACACGGAACACCGATATTCGGCGGGGGCGAAGGGTGCATTACGGAGTCCTCTCCTGCAATTTTTCTGCCGGAGACTGGGACAGTGCGCAAATACTACCGCATGTTGTCCACCGTGGTGGCCCAAATCCAGCAGTGCGGAAGCCGACGATCGCGGTTGCAGTGCGCCAATAGAGTGGGGCGATGGCGCCAGATCAGACCGAGGAATTGCTCGACGAGCTCGTGGAGCTGGCGGAAGCCGCCGGGGTTGACACGTCGTTCTGGGGCGGTGCCCGCGACCGCGTGCCCGTCGACGCGCTGCGCGCGGTGCTCTCGGCGCTCGGCGTCGTGGCCGGGACCGCCGACGAGGTGCGCCGCTCCCGCGCTGAGCTCGAGCTTGCGCCGTGGCGGCGCCTGCTCCCACCCGTTGTCGTCGTGCGCGAGGCGACGGAGTCAGACGTGCCGGTGCACGCGGCCCACGGCTCACTCGTCGCCGTCTGGATCATCGCCGAGGACGGCTCACGGCACGAGGTGCCTGAGCGGGACGGTGCGCGCGAAGTACGCGTCGTCGACGGCGTGCGCACCGCGAAGACGGCGTTCGCGGTGCCGACGCACCTTCCCCTCGGCTGGCACACGCTGCACGCCGAGATCGGGGGGCGCACGGCACAGTGCTCCCTTGTGGTCACGCCGGGGCGGCTCACCAGTGCGCCCCCCTCCCCGGCCGGCTCCGGCTGGGGCCTGATGGCGCAGCTCTACTCGGTGCGGTCGTCGCGCTCGTGGGGGATCGGCGACTATGCCGACCTGGCCGATCTCGCGTCGCTCTCCGGCGCCCAGTACGGCGCCGACTTCGTGCTCGTGAACCCGCTGCACGCGTCGGAGCCGAAGCCCCCCGTCGAGCCGTCGCCGTATCTGCCGGCGAGCCGGCGGTTCTTCCATCCGCTCTACATCCGGGTCGAGGATGTAGCCGAGTACGCCTACCTCGACCACCAGTCGCGCACCGTTGTCGAGGGACTCGCAGCCCAGCGCCATCCGGCAAATCTCGATGCCGACGTGCTGGACCGCGACAGCACCTACGCCGCGAAGCTCGCCGCCCTCGAGGCCGTCTATGCGGTGCGGCCCTCCCCGGCCCGCGCCCACCAGTTCGCCGCCTTCCGGCAGACCCAGGGGCAGGGCCTCGAGGACTTCGCGCTCTGGTGCGCGCTCGCAGAGCAGCTGCCGTCGGACGCCCCTGAATGGGCGATCGAGCCGCGCGGCCCCCATGGTCTCCTCGCGTCGGAGCGGCGTGCCGGCCTCGCCGACAGGATCGACTTCCACTGCTGGCTCCAGTGGCTGTGCGACCAGCAGCTGGGGGCGGCGCAGCGGGCGGCGACCGACGCGGGAATGGGCATCGGCATCGTGCACGACCTCGCGGTCGGGGTGCACGACCACGGATCGGATGCCTGGACGCTCGCGCACGTGCTCGCGCAGGGAGTGACCGTGGGCGCCCCACCCGACATGTTCAACTCCCAGGGCCAGAACTGGCTACAGCCGCCGTGGCATCCCGCCCGGCTCGCGGAGACCGGCTACGCCGCGTACCGCGACATGCTCCGAAGCATCCTGCGCCATGCCGGCGGCATCCGGGTCGACCACGTGCTCGGACTCTTCCGCCTCTGGTGGATCCCGGCCGGCGCGGGCGCCGGCGAGGGCGTGTATGTGAAGTACGACCACGAGGCGCTGATCGGGATCCTTGCGCTCGAGGCGCAGCTCGCCGGGGCGACGGTCGTCGGGGAGGATCTCGGCGTGTTCGAACCGTGGGTGCGCGTGTACCTGGCCGAGCGGGGGATCCTCGGCACCTCGATCCTGTGGTTCGAGCGCATCGACGGGGTGCCCGTCGCCCCGGAGGCGTATCGCCGGGACTGCCTGACGAGCGTGAACACCCACGATCTGCCGCCAACAGCAGGGTTCCTCGCCGGCGATCATGTGTCGCTGCGGGAGTCGCTCGGTCTGCTGGGTCGCCCGGTGGAAGAAGAGAGGCGGGCCGACGCCGCGGAGCAGGAGTCCGTGCTCGAACTCGTCCGAGAGAGGGGCCTGCTCGAGCAGCCGGGGCAGCCGTCGGTGCAGCCGTCGGTGCAGCCGTCGGTGCAGCCGTCGGTGCAGGCAACGGTCGAGGCGCTCTATGCCTTCACCGCGCTGACCCCGTCGTCGCTGCTCGGTGTCGCCCTGGTCGATGCCGTCGGCGAGCGGCGCACGCAGAATCAGCCGGGCACGGTCGACGAGTACCCCAACTGGCGGGTGCCACTCGCCGATCAGGACGGCGTCGCTGTGCTGATCGACGACCTGCCGACCAACGCCAGGTTCGCCTCGCTGGTCAGGGCGACAGGGCGATAGGGCGATAGGGCGATAGGGCGCTGAGCGACCGCCGGGCCACCCCTGAACGGTGTCGCGCCGCTGGTAGGTTGACAGCAGAGCGGGAGAGGCCGGGGCAGACTATGAGCGCACGATTCGCCGAGCTGGCATGGCAGCAGACGCCGATGGGCGAGATCAGCCTGCGCCGCCGCCGCGATCCGGTGCTTGAAACCGATGTCTTCGAGGTGAAGCTCGGCGATGAGTTTCTCATGTCGAGCCTGTTCACGGTCGCCGAGATCGAACTCGCGACTCTCGGGCTCGCAGCGGTCGACGGCGAGAATCTGCGGGTGATGGTCGGCGGTCTCGGTCTCGGCTACACGGCGCGTGCGGCGCTCGAGGACACCCGCGTCGCCTCCGTCGTCGTGGTCGAGGCGCTGGATCCCGTGATCGACTGGCACCAGCGCGGCCTGCTCCCGGTATCGGGCGAGCTCGTCGGCGACGCGCGGACCTCTCTGGTGCACGACGACTTCTTCGCACGAATGCGGGCCGTCCCGGAGCCGGACCGGCGATACGACGCGATCCTCGTCGACATCGACCACTCGCCCCGCCACCTCCTCAGCTCTACCCATTCCGACTTCTACACGGCCGACGGGCTGCGCCGCGTCGCGCGCCACCTCGCCCCGGGAGGCGCCTTCGCGCTGTGGTCCGACGACCCGCCGGACGTCGAATTCGAAGCTGTTCTCTCCGGCGTGTTCGCGTCGTGCGCATCGCATGTGGTCACCTTCCCCAACCCGCTCACGGGCGGATCGTCGGCCAACAGCGTGTACGTCGCCACCGCGCCACGGTAGCGCCGTCGCGATTTCCCCGTCGCTCCGGCGCCGAGCGGCCCGAGCTTCGAGAACGACGACGACGTGGCGGTGATCGGATCGAGCAACATGGACGTGCGCTCCTTCAGCATCAACATGGAAGTCTCGGTGCTCGTGCACGGCCGGGATTTCGTCGACAGAATGCGTCTCGTCGAAGACGACTACCGGGCGAACAGGGTGCCGCTCGTGTTCGACGCTTGGCTCAACCGTCCGGTGCGGCAGAAGGTGTGGGGCAACCTGGCGCGGCTCACCTCGTCGCTGCAGTGAGGCTACTGTCGCACAAGCGGCTCCATCCGGGTGAGATCGGGGCCGAGCCCGATGTCGACGAGGCGCACCGACCCGGCCAGGCCGCTCGCCGGTTCGAGCAGCAGGCCCGCCTTGCAGCCACCGAATGTCACGGTCACATCGGCGGGCAGCACGAGAGGATCGGGCACGGTGCCGTCGTCAGGGTTGATTCCGCTCGGCAGGTCGACGGCCACGACCGCGGGTCCCCGCGGGGCGAGCACGATCGGCAGGATGGCCTCGACGATGGTGCGCGCGGGGCCGCGCAGGGCGGGGCTCGCGGCTGCGCCGGTGCCGAGGATGCCGTCGACGACCACGTCGGCCCCCGTGACCACTGCCATGGCACTCTCGATTTCGACGACGTGCTGAAGCACCGCCCCCGCCGCGAGCGCCGCAGCGAGTCCGTCGCGGTGGACGGAGTCCGCGGTCGGCACGATCGCCACCTCGACTCCCTCGGCCGCGAGCTCAGCCCCCGCGAAGAGGGCATCGCCGCCGTTGTTGCCGGACCCCACGAGTAGGACGACCCGGGCCTGTGGGCGGGGTTCCGGCCGGGATCGCAGCACCGAACGGATCTCCTGGGCGAGGCCGTGCGCGGCCAGGGCCATCAGCGGTTCGCCCGCCAGAAGGTGCGGGGCCTCCGCGTCACGGATCTGGGCCGCCGAGTATCCGTGCATCATCTCGCCCACTATTCCAGCTGGGAGGCGGCGCGCGAAAGGGGGCATCGTTAGGCGTGTGGCGGGAATGATCAGCGAGTGTGGGGCAGACTTATAAACTGGGCGTTTGATCGCGTCCGCCTGCAAGGCGATAGGGAGACCCGTTGGACGGAAACGCAACCACGACGCATCGGAACGTGGCGCTGCTGTCGGTGGCAAGCAGGATCGCCCCACGAATCACGACGTCGGAGGATATCGACGCCCGCCTGGCGCCAGCGCTCAAGCGGCTGCGCCTGCCCCGGGGACTGCTACAGCGAGTCGCCGGTGTTCACGAACGCCGCAACTGGAATGAAGGCCAGCGGTTCGACGATGAGGCGATCTCGGCGGGAAAGCGAGCGCTCAGCGAGGCGGGAATCGATCCGAGCCAGGTGGGCCTGCTCATCAATACCTCGGTGACCCGCAAGCACCTTGAGCCCTCGGTCGCCGTGCGCATCCACCACGGCCTCGGGCTGCCGTCGTCGGCGATCAACTTCGATATCGCCAACGCCTGCCTGGGTTTCGTGAATGGGATGAGCCTCGCCGCAGGACTCATCGACTCCGGCCAGATCAAGTACGCGATCGTCATCGACGGTGAGGATGCCGACGAGATTCAGACCAACACCATCGAACGGCTCATCAACTCAGATCTCGCCCGCAGCGATTTCATGAGCGAATTCGCGAGCCTCACCCTTGGCTCCGGTGCTGCTGCGGCCGTTCTCGGCCCGGCCGACGCGCACCCGGAGGGTCACCGCCTGCTCGGCGGCGTCACGAGGGCCGCGACCGAGTTCAACGATCTCTGCGTCGGCAGCGTCGACGGCATGTTCACGAACGCCAAGGCGCTGCTCAAGGGTGGCCTGGACCTGGTCTTCTCGGCCTGGAAAGAGGCCCAGCGCGATTGGAATTGGACGAGCATGGACCGGTACATCATCCACCAGGTCTCCGACGTGCACACCGACTCAATCATCAAGGCGACCGGCATGGATCGCGCGCGCGTGCCACTGACCTACCCCAGGTTCGGCAACGTCGGCCCCGCGTCGATCCCGATCACGCTCGCCGAGGAGTCCTCGAAGCTCGAGCGCGGCGACCGGGTGCTCCTCATGGGCGTCGGCTCCGGGCTCAACACCGCGATGATGGAACTCGCCTGGTGAGGTTCAGGATGCCGCCGGCCGCAACGGTCGCTGCCGGGGCATCGCTGCCGCCGGCCGACCTCGACGGGCTTCGCCCCGGCTTCTCCCGACTCGTCGAGGTTTCCGAGTCGGGCATACCTGGTGCGTCCCGCACGGGCATACCTGGTGCGTCCCGCACGTGGCACCTGCTGGACAACGCGGCGCAGCTCGCCGAGCTCGGAGTCGAGCCCATCGGCACCGTGCTCTGCGTTCATGGCAACCCGACCTGGTCGTACCTGTGGCGGGCGTTTGTCGCCGACGCGACGGATGCCGCGGCCCGCGGTGACGCGGCGTGGCGCGTCGTTGCCGTCGACCAGCTCGAGATGGGCTTCTCCGAGCGCACGGGAACCGTACGCACCCTCGAGCGCCGCGTGCGCGACCTCGGCGATCTCACCCGCGCGCTCGAATTAGATGGCCCGGTCGTCACCTTCGGCCACGACTGGGGCGGAGTGGTCTCGCTCGGATGGGCCGTCGACCACCCCGAACAGCTCGCGGGGGTCATGCTGCTGAACACCGCCGTGCACCAGAGAGAGGACGAGCCGATCCCGGCGCCGCTGCGCCTGGCCCTGCGACGCTCGATCCTGGGCCGCGCGACCGTGTCGACGCCCGCGTTCCTCGAGACGACCCTTGCGCTCGCGCATCCGCCCCTCTCGGCAGCCGTCAAGGCCGGCTACCGCGCCCCCTACCGGCACGCTGAGCTGCGGGGCGGGATCGGCGGATTCGTCGCCGACATCCCGGCCGACGCGGCCCACGAGAGCTTCGCCGAACTCGACCGAATCGCCAGTGGAATCCGCACCCTCGGCGTACCGAGCCTCCTGCTCTGGGGCCCCCGCGACCCGATCTTCGGCGACCGCTACCTCGACGACCTCCTCGAGCGCATGCCGCGCAGCGACGTCCACCGCTTCGAGGGGGCCGGCCACCTCATCGCCGAGGACGCAGACTATGCGCCCGCCGCGCTGGCCTGGCTGGGCGACCAGAGCTCCGATCGCGCAGCTCCCGCCCGGCCCGGCCGGGATGATCACTACCAGCCTCTCTGGCACTACCTCGACGAGCTGCGAGACAGCGACGACACCGCGCTCGTGGAGATGGCGCCGGGCGGGTCGGCAATGTCGGGCGCCGCTCAGAAGTCGGGCCCACGAGTGGTCAGCTGGCGGCTGCTCTCCCGCCGGGTTCGGGAGCTCGCCGCCGGCCTCGACCGCACCGGGGTGCGACGCGGCGACCGCGTCTCACTGCTGGTTCCACCCGGGGCCGACCTCACCGCCGTGCTCTACGCGTGCGTGCGCATCGGCGCGATCGTCGTCGTCGCGGATGCCGGTCTCGGCCTGCGCGGGCTGACCCGTGCCGTGCGCGGGGCGAGACCCGACCACGTCATTGGACAGTCCAAGGGGCTCACCGCCGCACTCGCCCTCGGCTGGCCGGGGCGGCGCATCTCGACGACGCGGCTTCCCGGCCCCGCGGGCCGCGCGCTCGGCGTCACCCACTGCCTGGCCGACCTCGTCGAGATCGGAGCGGCGTCGCTCGCCGCCGGCGCTGGCCTGCCGCCGGAACCGGGCTCGGACGATGTCGCTGCGGTGCTGTTCACGTCGGGGTCGACCGGCCCGGCGAAGGGCGTCGTCTACACGCATGCCCAGCTTTCCGGAATCCGCTTCGCCCTCGCCGGCCAGTACGGCGTCGGCCCGGGAACGGGCCTCGTCGCCGGATTCGCACCCTTCGCCCTGCTTGGCCCTGCCCTCGGCGCGCGCTCGGCCACCCCCGACATGGACGTCACGTCCCCGGGCACGCTCACCGCGACAGCGGTCGCCGACGCCGTCGCCGCGGTCGACGGAACCGTCGTCTTCCTCTCGCCCGCCGCGATCGCGAACGTCGTCGCGACGGAATCCGACCTCACCCCGGCGCACCGTGCCAGCCTTGCGGAGGTACACGAGTTCCTGTCCGCCGGCGCCCCCGTGTCCGAACCGCTGCTCGCCGCCGCGGCACGGCTCATGCCGGGCGCGGTCGCACATACCCCGTACGGCATGACTGAGGGCCTTCTGCTGACCGACACCACTCTGGACGGCATCCGGCACGCCGTCCGCGATTCTGCCGGCCGCGGCGAGGCGGACGCCGGGGGAGTGTGCGTCGGAACGCCGACGGCGACGACCGTGGTGCGGATCAGCGCGATCAACAGCCTCGGCGTCCCGACCGGGGAACCCTCACTGCAGCCGAACGTTACGGGCGAGATCGTCGTATCGGCGCCACACATCAAGAACGGCTACGACCGGCTGTGGATCACCGACCGCGCCTCGCGGCTCGGCACCGAGCCGGGCGAGCGGTGGCACCGTACCGGCGACGTCGGGCACCTTGACGACGCCGGCCGGTTGTGGGTCGAGGGGCGCCTGCCGCATGTTGTCGTGACCGCGAGCGGTGTCGTGACCCCCGTCGCCACCGAGCAGCGCATCGAGGGCATCGCGCCCGTCTCGCGCGCCGCGATCGTCGGGATCGGCCCGCGCGGCACGCAGCAGCTCGTTGCGATCGTCGAGACTATCGCCGGATCCCGACGGGTCTCGCTCGCCCCGGCCGAACTCGCGGCGGCCGTGCGCCTGGCCGCGGTCCTCCCGCTCGCGGCCGTGCTCGTCGTGCCGAAGCTTCCCACCGACATCCGGCACAATTCCAAGATCGACCGCACACGGCTTGCCGCTTGGGCCACCGTGGTGCTCTCGGGCGGGCCGATGCGCCAGCCATGAGAGTGCTCGTGACGGGTGCGAGCGGGCTGCTCGGGGGCGCGGTCGCGCGCGCCGTCGCCGCCGCGGGGCACGAGGTGCGCACGTTCCAGCGCCGTCCCTCCGGGATTCCCGGCATCGCTGATTCGCTTGGCTCGGTCACCGATCCGCCTGCTGTCGCCGACGCCGTGCGGGGGATGGATGCCGTCGTGCACCTCGCTGCGAAGGTCTCGCTCGCGGGGGACCCGGCCGAGTTCGAGCGGGCGAACGTTGGCGGCACCCGAAATATGCTCGCGGCGGCATCCGGGCTGGAATCCGGTGAGCCCGTGCGGTTCGTGCAGGTCTCGTCGCCGTCGGTGGCCCACTCCGGGGCGTCGATCATGGGAGACGGGGCGCTCCCGGCGGACCCGGGGGCGGCCCGCGGCGACTACGCGCGCACCAAGGCCGAGGCGGAGCTGCTCGCCCTCGCCGCCGACTCTGCGCGGCTGAGCGTCGTCGCCATCCGTCCGCACCTCGTCTGGGGCCCGGGCGACACGCAGCTCGTGCAGCGCATCGTCGACCGCGCGCGCTCCGGTCGGCTGCCGCTGCTCGGCCACGGGGCGGCGCTCATCGACACGATCTACGTCGACAACGCCGCGAGCGCGATCGTCGCCGCTCTCGAGCACGCCCCCGAGGTGCATGGCCGCTCCTATGTCGTCACGAACGGTGAGCCCCGGCCGGTCGCCGAGATGCTCGCGGGCATCTGCCGCGCGGCCGGCGTTACCCCGCCGAGGGTGCGGATTCCGGCATCCGTCGCCCGCACCGCCGGCTCGCTCATCGAGGCGATCTGGCGCGTGCGCCCGGGCCTGGACGAACCGCCGATGACCCGGTTTCTCGCCGAGCAGCTGTCGACCTCGCACTGGTTCGACCAGCGCGCCGTGCGAGCCGACCTGCGTTGGCAGCCCAGTGTGAGCATCGATGAGGGGCTGCGCCGGCTCGCGGAGTCGTACGCACGCTGAGCATGCTCGTCGGTGGCGGTCAGCGCCCATCCCGGCGGTGAGACCAGCGCCTCACGAACTTCTCACCCTCGACGATCACGAGCACCGTCGACCCGATGAGCGCGCAGGCGAGCCACTCCAGCGCCGTCAGCGGCGTGAGGCTCAGCAGGCTTGCCGACACCGACCAGTTCATCGCGACCCACTGCAGGCTCAGCGCACCCAATGACGACAACAGCAGGGGCTTGTTACGCAGCGGGTTCAGGCGGAACACCGACCGGTACTCCGCCCTCGAGCTCATCGCCTGGAAGAAGTTGAACAGCACGAAGGCGGTCAGGGCGAGGGTGCGCGCATGCTCGAGCTCCAGCCCGCTCCACAGCGCCCAGGCGAAGGTCAGCAGCACCCCGGTGGCCATCCAGGTGCCGGTGATGAGCATCCGGAACCACAGGGTTCGCGAGAGCACCCCTTCCGACCGGGGTCGGGGCCTGCGGGTCAGCTCGTCGCCCTCGGCCGGCTCGAGGGCGAGGGCGAGATCCTGCACGCCGTTCGTGACGAGGTTGATCCACAGCATCTGCACGGGGAGGAACAGCAGAGGCTGGTCGGCGAGCACGCTGAGCGCGACCGCGACGAATCCGCCAACTCCCGTGGAGAGGAGGAAGTAGGTCGCCTTGCGGATCGACGCGAACGTGACCCGTCCCTGCTCGACCGCGTGCACGATCGTGACGAAGTTGTCATCGGTGAGCACCAGATCCGCGGACTCCCGCGCCACATCGGTGCCGGACCGGCCCATCGCGACGCCGATCGCGGCGGCCTTGAGTGCCGGGGCGTCGTTCACCCCGTCGCCAGTCACCGCCACGACCTTGCCCATGCGCTGCAGGGCGCCGACGATGCGCAGCTTGTCCTTCGGTGTCACCCGCGCCGCGACGCTCGTCTCGTCCAAGCGGGCCGCAAGGGCATCGTCGTCGAGCTCGGCGAGCTCCGCCCCGGTGAGGGCGGGGGCATCCGTCGGCAGCCCGAGCCGTTCGGCGATCGCCATCGCCGTCGCGGGATGGTCGCCGGTGATCATCTTGATCGCGATGCCGGCCCGCTGGCAGTCGCCGATGGCTTCGACAACCCCGTGCCGCGGAGGGTCGGTCATGCCGGAGAGCCCGAGAAAGGTCAGACCCGACGGCTCGGGCAGGGGATCTCGGAGCTGCTCGTCGGGCGGCAGCACACGTGCCGCGGTCGCGATCACCCGCAGGCCTCTCGACGCCATCTCGTGGTTGGCGGCCTCGATAATGCCGCGGTCGAACGGACGTGTGCCGTGCGCGTCCGCGAGGTCCACCGACATCTCGACGAGTGCGTCGGGGGAGCCCTTCACGTAGAGCACCCGCCGGCCGGTGTAGTCCGTGCGGACGGTCTGGGAGTATCCGAGGTCCGGTTCGTAGGGCAGGTGCGCCTCCGGCTCCGCCCGGCGTTCGTCTTCGTCGACGGTCTCGTGCCGGACCGCAGCATGAGCCATCGCCGCGTCGACCGCGTCGCCGGAGAATGCGAGGTACTCCCCTTCATCGCGCGTGGCCTCGTTGGTGAGCGCGCCCGCGCGAAGCACATCTCGCACCAGCGGCGACTCGAGCGAGGGGTCGAACGGCTGGTCGCCGGTTGCCTGAACGGGTGGAAGGTCGTGGACCCCCTCGCTTGTCCAGATCTTTTCCACGGTGAGTTCGTTGCGGGTGAGCGTGCCCGTCTTGTCCGAGGCGATCACGTCGGTGGACCCCAGCGTCTCCACCGCGGGAAGAAAACGGATGACTGCTCCGCGCTTCGCCATCCGCGAGACCCCGACGCTCATCGCGACGGTGAGCACGATGGGGAGCCCCTCGGGGATGGATGCCACGGCGAGGGCCACTGAGGTGCGCAGCATGTCTGACGGGGAGTTGCCGAGCAGGAGGCCCACGATGAACACGACGGCCACACCGGTGAGGACGACGAGGCCGATTCGGCGCTCGAGGGCGTCGGTGAGTACCTGCATCGGGGTCTTCGCGGACGGTCCCTGAACGAGGCGGTTGATCTCGCCGAGCTCGGTGTGGTTGCCGGTGGCTACGACAACCCCACGGCCGCGCCCGGATGTGACGAAGGTGCCGCTGAAGAGGATGTTGCTGCGGTCGCTCGCCGTCGCGTCCCGCGGCACCGGGCGGGTGGACTTGGTGGCGGCAAGCGACTCGCCGGTGAGCATCGATTCGTCGACCTGAAGTGCGTTCGCCTCGAGTAGTCGCATGTCGGCGGGCACGCGTTCCCCGCTCTCGAGCAGCACGATGTCACCCGGCACGACGAGCGGGGCCGAGATCTCCTGCTCACGGCCGTCGCGCAGAAGCCGGCACGATGGGGTCGACAGCGACTGCAGCGCCCGCACGTCGGACTCCGCCTTGCGCTCCTGCCAGAATCCGAGCGCAGCGTTGATGCTGAGGATGAGAAAGATCGCGCCAGCGTCAACGAAGTGGCGCTGCACGAGGGTGACCAGACCCGCCACGAGCAGAATCGCAACCATCGGACTGATGAACTGGCGAAAAAGCACCCTCCACCAGGGTGTGGCGCCGACAAGATCCAGCTCATTGCGGCCGGTCTCGTCGAGCCTGCGGTCGGCCTCATCCGCGGTCAGCCCGGTCATGGAGGTCGAGAGTGCATCCAGCACGTCCTCGGAGTGGGATGCGTGCCAGACGGGAGCTGGGTCGGCTGAGGCCGCGCTACGCGGGGTCGATTCGGTCATGGAGTCCCTTCGGCGGGGAATGGCCGCTGTGACCATGGTAGTTTCCCACACCGGCTGACCTCAGAGGCGATGGTCCCTGGTGGTGGCGCAGGGGCCCCGGCGGGTAGCTAGCGCCCGGCCTCGATTATTAGCTCGATCTGCCCTGGCGTCGTCTCATCCTGTAGCGAGGTCGTGTCGCCGAGGGGCCGCCCGTCGACGATGTCGCCGAGCAGGCGCCGCATGATCTTGCCCGAGCGGGTCTTCGGCAGGTCGGGAACGATGAACACGTCCCGGGGTTTGGCGACAGGACCGATCTGGTCGGCGATGTGCGCCCGCAGCAGCGGCGTGAGCTCATCGCGGAGGGTGACCCAGGCGGCCGGGTCGCGCGGGTCCGCCGGCGAGACGGCGGGGATCACGAACGCGGCGATGGCCTCGCCCGTCGTCGGGTCCGCGACGCCGACGACGCCGGCCTCGCCGACCGCGGGGTGGGAGACGAGGGCCGACTCGATCTCGATCGTGGAGAGGCGGTGCCCGGCGACGTTGATCACGTCGTCGACCCGGCCGAGCAGCCAGATGTCCCCGTCGTCGTCGTACTTGGCGCCGTCGCCAGAGAAGAAGTAGCCCTGCTCGGCAAACCTGGCCCAGTACGAGTCGCGGTAGCGCTCCGGGTTTCCCCACACGGTGCGCGCCATCCCCGGCCAGGTACCCTCGATGACGAGGTAGCCTCCCGATCCGAGCGGCACCTCGTCGCCGGCGTCGTTGACGACACGGGTCGTCAGGCCCGGCAGGGCGCGCAGTGCCGAACCCGGCTTGAGCGTCGAGACGCCCGGCAGCGGAGCCATGACTGCCGCGCCCGTCTCTGACTGCCACCAGGTGTCGACGATCGGTGCGGTGCCGGCTCCGAGATGCTCGCGAAACCAGACCCACGCCTCGGGGTTGATTGCCTCGCCCACCGAGCCGAGCAGGCGGATGCTCGACAGGTCGAACTCCGCGGGCACGCCGTCCTTAAACCACGTCATGAAGGTGCGGATGAGGGTCGGTGCCGTGTAATACGTCGTGACGCCATAGCGCTCGATGATCTCGAAGTGCCGGCCCGGATGCGGGGTGTTGGGGGTGCCCTCGTAGATGACCGAGGTCGTGCCGTTCGACAGCGGTCCGTAGTGCACGTAGCTGTGCGCGGTGACCCACGCCAGGTCGGCCGTGCACCAGTGCACGTCGTCGTCCTTCGCATCGAAGACCGCCCAGTGGCTCCACGACGCGTGGGTCAGGTAGCCGCCGCTCGAGTGCACGAGGCCCTTCGGCGTGCCGGTCGTGCCCGACGTGTAGATGATGAACAGCGGAGTCTCGGCGTCGAAGAATTCCGCCTGGTGCGTGTCGGGCGCTCGGTCAACGCTCTCGTGCCACCAGACATCCCGGCCCGGCGTCCACGGCAGGTCGGGTGTCAGGTCGCCGGTGCGGCGGACCACGAGAACGTGCTCGATGGACGCGACGCCGTCGACGGCGGCGTCGGCAGCGGACTTCACCGCGACGGCCGCTCCGCGCCGGTACTGGCCGTCGGTCGTGACGAGGAGCTTCGCGCCGGTGTCCTCGATGCGGAATCGCAGCGCCTCCGCCGAGAAGCCGCCGAAGACGAGCGAGTGCACCGCGCCGAGGCGCGCGATGGCGAGGGTGATGATGATGGTCTCCGGTATGACCGGGAGGTAGAGCACGACCCGATCGCCCTGCACGATGCCGAGACCGGTGAGGGTGTTCGCCGCCTTCGCGACCTCACGCTCGAGTTCGGCGTAGGTGATCGTGCGGCGGTCGCCCGGCTCTCCCTCGAAGTAGAAGGCGACCTTGCCGCCGCGGCCTGCGGCGACGTGCCGGTCGACGCAGTTCACAGCGACGTTGAGCCGCCCGCCCGCGAACCACTCGGCGCGGGGGATCGACAGGGTGCCGTCGGACTGGGGCAGCGCGGGCTCCCAGCTGTGGTCGGTGTGCCAGGGCTCGGCCCAGTCGAGGCGCTTCGCCTGCTCGGACCAGAATGCCACGGGGTCGGCCGCGGCGAGGTCCCACCAGGTGCCGTCGACGTTGGCCTGGGCGGCGAAGGCGGCCGGGGCCGGGTAGCGGCGGTTCTCGGTGAGGAGGTTGCGGATGGAGCCGTCGTTCTGACTCACGCGGGGATCCGAGAGTGCGACCCCAGCCGGTGCCACGTGCGGTTGTGGTAGACGAGCGGCTCAGCTTCGGGCGCATCATCGGCGTCGGTGGGCACTCTGCCGCTCTCCGACACGTTGGACTGGAGGGCATGCACCGCGATGACAGTGGAGGTCCCCGCATCCATCCGGCTGATGATCCTGCCCCGGATCCACACCGGGGCAGCGTGGAACACCGGCTCGCCGGTCACCAGTCGGGACCACTCGGGGGTCTGGGCGAAGCGGTCGATCCCGCTCGTCGCGCCGAGCTGGGCGAGCTCGAGCTGATCGGCCTCGAGCAGGTGGACGACGACCGTGTCAGAGGCGGTGATCGTCGCCGAACTCGACGACTGCGCCGAGACCGAGAAGACGAACAGAGGCGGCTCGGCGCTCACCGAGATGACCGAGGTCGCGGTGAGGGCGACCGGCCCCGAGCCGTCGTCGGCGGTGATGAGGGACACCCCGGCGGCGTGGTTGCGGAAGGCGGCCTTGAAGTCGCCCGACGACAGCGAGTCCGCGAAGTGCGCGGCGGCGGCTGGAGCCTGGGCCTGAGCCTGGGCCTGGGCCTGGGCCTGCGCCGTCTGGCTGTGGATCGTCACGAGCTGTCCTCTCGATGAGTCGGTCGCGGCGCTGTCCGCGTGGTGTCGTGTGGTGACCACAGGATGTCCCGTGGGCGGCCGCCGGCGCAAAGCCTGTTACCCCGCGTGACGCCCCTCCGCTGCATCCGGCCCGCACGATAGCATTCAAGGGATCCTCGGGAAAATCCACGGAGTGCCACGAAAGGCCCACTAAGTTGCTTGATTTCGCGTCGCAAACCCTCACCACTGCCCTCACCATTACGGCAGTCGCCCTTGTGGTCCTTGCCGTGCTGTTCACGCTCGTGCGGAGCATCAAGGTCGCGAAGCCCGATGAGGCGATCATCGTCACCTCGCGCCAACGCACCCTCAAGCCGGGCGACGCGCAGACCGAGAACGCGGGCCAGCGGGTCGTCTTCGGCTCGCGGGTCTTCGTCAAGCCGATCGTGGAGGCCCATTTCAAGCTGAGCCTGCGAAGCCGCCAGCTGAACGTGCAGGCGACGGCCCAGACCAGGGACGCGATCACCATCAAGGTCAACGCGGTCGCCGTCGTCAAGGTCGGCGGCTCCGAGTCGATGGTGCGCGCGGCGGCCCAGCGATTCCTCAACCAGCAGGACCAGATCGAGTCGTCGACCGAGGAGGTGCTGAGCGGCTCCGTCCGCTCCATCGTTGGGCAGCTCACCGTAACCGAGATCATCACCAACCGCTCGGCGCTGCAGGGCCAGGTGCTCGAGGCCGTGCGCGAGTCGCTCGACGTGCAGGGCCTTGAGATCGACACCCTGCAGATCAAGGAGATCGACGACGACCACGGCTACATCCGCGACCTGGGACGCGGCGAGGCTGCTCGGGTCAAGCAGGTCGCCGAGATCGCCGAGTCGGTGTCGCGCCAGGCCTCTGAGGAGGCCAGGATCGGCGCCGACCAGGCCGTCGCCGAGCAGCAGCGCAAGCTCGACCTGCGCAACGCCGAGATCCAGAAGGAGACCGACAAGGCCAGGGCCGAGGCTGCGGCGGCCAAGCCGCTCGCCGAGGCGATCGCCCAGCAAGAGGTCATCTCCCAGCAGGAGGTGACCGCCAGCAAGCGTGTTGGGCTGCGCAAGCAGGAGCTCGACGCCGAGATCCGTGCCGTCGCGGATGCCGAGGCGTACGCGGTCGAGAAAAACGCCGAAGCATCCGCCACCGCGAGCGTCGCTGCCGCGAATGCCGACCGCGACCGGCGCAAGTCCGCCGCCGAGGCCGTCGAGGCCGAGGGTGTCGCCGAGAAAAACCGCCGAATCGCCGCAGCCCAGGCGCTGCAGGCCGAGGGCGAGGCTGAGGCCAACTCGATCCGGGTCAAGGGGGCCGCCGAGGCCGAGGCGACGAGGGCCCGCGCGGATGCGCTCGACGAGCGGGCAGAGGACCTCCTCCGCCAGCAGATCATCAGTCAGCTTCCCGAGATCGTGCGCGCGGCATCCGAACCCCTGTCGGCGATCGGCACCATGACGATCATCGCGACGGACGGGAGCGGAACCGAGCAGGTCGGCCAGAGCGTCGCGAGCCAGCTTGCCACCTCCACTCAGATCATCCGGGATCTGGTCGGAATCGACCTCTCCGAGATCATCACAGGCCGGTCGACGGGCGCCGCTGTAGGTAAGGCGATCGGAGAGAACCTCTAGTTTTCCGGACCGGGTGCTCCAGCTCCCAGTGGACCGTCAGGCAACGCTCCGGTTGAGAGTGTTTAGTAAGAAGATCTGACGCGTGCGCGCGGTGGTGCAATCGGATCGCGGCCGCGATCCGACGATACGGGCTCGTCCCAGCCGCAGAGAGGTACCAGAACGTGGCAACTCATACAGCCCTCGACGCGATGCGTGACGCCGGATCCATCCTGGAAGGAATCCGCAGCGCGGATGACCTGACCGTCGCGGCCAGTCGCGATGGTGGCACGAGGGCGGTCCGGCTGCTCGCACAGGCCGCCAACGACACGAGCGACCAGCTCACCGCCATCGCCGCGGTGCACTCCCTCGCCCAGGTCTTCGATGAGTCGGCCGACGAGGTGCTGATCGGCCTGCTCTCTCACGAACAGCTGTACCTACGGGAGCACGCGGCATGGGCGTTCGGGGCGCGCCTGCCGCGCTTCGACGCGATCGCCGGCCTTGCCGCAATGGTTATCGCGGGCGGGTTCTCGGGCATGCTCGCCCAGCGCACCCTCGAACAGTGGGGGAGTTCCGCTCCAGACCATGTCGGGCTGTCCCTCGAGGGCGCGGTCCTGGGCGTCGATGACGCCAGCGCCAGAGCCCGCCTCGTCGAGACGATCGGGCTCATTCCCGGCCGCATTCCCGAGCGGCTCCTCCGGCGCATCGCCGCCGACACCGACGAGGCCACCGAGGTGCGCTCCGCCGCGATCGCCGGCCTCGGCGACCGCGACCCCACTGACGCGGTCACTCGTATAGTCACGGGCCTTGCCAACGGCACCGGTGAGCTCGCCGACGTGGCCAGGCTCGCTCTGCTCGACCTCACGGCGGGCGTGAACCCCCGCGCTCCGTGGAGCCAGGGGCTCACCATCGCCCAGCTGTTCCTGCACGCCGACATCGACCGTGCCCTGTCCCAGGTCGGGGCGGGCGACAACGGGGGGATCGCGACGCTCCTCGTGCGGCTCGGCGACGCCCTCGTGGCCGGCGACCCCGCGTCCGACGTGCGGGCCGCAGTTGACCGTGACCAGCAGGTGAGCCGCGTGCTGACCCTGTCGCGCGGCAGCTCCGCCGATGCGCTCGCCTGCCTCTCCGAGGTCGGATCGACCCTGTCGGGGCACGCCTTCGCGTCGGTGCCGTTCCCAGGCGAGCCGGTGCCGCTCGCCGAGGCGTGGCCACGTCGGGTCTCCGCACAGCGGGGCATCCGGCGCGTGTTGCGCGCAGCGGGCAGCGTCGACGCCATTCACCTCCGGATGGCCGACATCGGCACCCTCGCGGCGACGACCGTTGCGAGGGAACTCGAGATCCCGGTTGTCTTCACCGTCGCTCCCGACCCGCACGGCGTCATCCACTCGCTCGACGCGAGCGGAACCCTCACCCGGGCGAACTTCGGCAGCATCGACGAACGTGAGCACTTCTGGTTCCGCGCCCGACTCGTGCAGCGTCTCGCCGCCGACGCCGCCCACACGGTGTTGTTTCCGCGGGCCGACCTCGGGCGCACGATGCGCGACCTCGTCGGCATCGACATCGCAGCCCACCCCGAGCGGCACTCCGTGGTCGCCGAGGGCATCGATATCGGTGTGATCGAGTCCGCCTGCGCCGACGCGCGCGCGGCGGCAGGGCAGGGTGGCTCCGAGGTGCCCGCCACCGGGACCGCCTTCGAGACGCTCGACGCTCTGCTGTCTGCCCTTCCCGAATCTCGCCGGATGCTCCCGCTCGCCATCACGGTCGGCCGTCTCCACCGGGTGAAGGGCATGGCGACCCTCGTCGAGACCTGGGCCGCGGACGAGGAGTTGCGCACACGCTGCAACCTCCTGATCATCGGCGGCGATCTCGAGAATCCCTCCACCGACGAACGCGAGCAGCTCGACCGAATCACCGCAGCCCTCCCCGGCGATGTCGGCTCGAGCGGGCTGATCCTCGCGGGGCACCGTGCCAATGACACCGCAGCCCGCTGGCTCGCCGCTGCCAGGTTCGGCCGGCCCGGTCTCGCCGCACCGCACGGCGTCTACGTCTGCGCGAGCATGAAGGAAGAGTTCGGGATCGCCCTGCTCGAGGCCATGGCGACGGGACTGCCCGTCGTGGCGCCGGCCGCGGGCGGGCCCGCTACCTACGTCGAGCAGGGAGTCACCGGATTCCTCGTCGACACGAGCGACCGCACAGCTCTTGCCACCGGGATCTCCGACGCGCTCGACGCCGCCGTCGGACCGTTCGGTCCGGAGAATGCCCAGCGCGCAAGCGACATGGTTGCCGGCACCTTCACCATCCAGGGCATGGCCACGACGCTCGCGACCGTCTATCGGGACGTCGCGGGTGCCAACGAGGTCATCGACTGGGCGTTCAGCACCTCGTGACCCTGCTCATCATCAGCCCCGACTACGCTTCCCACCTCTACCCGCTCGCCACCCTCGGAACGGCGTGGCAGGCCGCGGGGGAGCGCGTCGTCGTCGCGACCGGACCGGCGACAGACGCGATCGTGGAATCGTTCGGATTCGAGCGGGTGCACCTCCAACTCGGCCGCGGCTCCAACCCCGGAGTCATCCGCGCCGAGGACCAACCCACAGGCGAGGACGATGCCCTGCGCGGCTTCTTCGACGCCACCCGCGTCGGGATGGTCGAGACGCTCGCCTTTCAGGCCGCGGCCCGCAGCGACGACCTGCTGTGGAATCCTGTCGCCGTCGCTCGTGACGTGCAGCGGATCGTGGCCGAGGTTCGCCCCGACCAGGTAATCGTCGACCACCTCGCGTTCAGCGCCAGGCTCGCGCTCACGAGTGCGGGAATCGCCCACGCCGATGTCGTCCTCGGCCATCCCTCCGCACTGCCGGTCGGCGACGAGGTCTACGGCTATCCGCCGGACTGGCCCCACGCCTTCGATCCGTCCCCGGATGCCCTCGAGTCCCTGCTGCGCCTCTGCGAGCGCGTGCGCGACGACTTCACCGCGCAATGGAATGAGGCGCTCCGCCAACTCGACCCCGGCGCCGTCCCGAGCCGTGATGCCTTCGCCGAGAGCGGCGACCTGCTCCTGCTCAACTACCCGCAGGAACTGCACGATTCCGTCCGCGGTGAGCTCCTGCCGCCGCACGCCTTCCTCGGATCCGCCGTGCGCACCGAGGCGCCCGACGCGGAGGTGGAACGGTGGCTCGCCGAGAACGACATCCCCATCGTCTACGTCAGCTTCGGCAGCTTCCTCTCGGTGCGGGGCGACGTGCTCGCACGCGTAGCCGACGCCCTCCGCGGGCTCGACGTGCGGGTCGCGCTCGCGACCGGATCGACAGACGCCGACGAGCTCGGCGCTATCCCGGACAGCTGGCTCGTGCGGGGCTTCCTGCCCCAGGTGCGACTACTCGAACATTCAGCCATCGCCGTCTCGCACGGGGGAAACAACTCGGTGACCGAATCGATGACGGCGGGGGTCCCGATGCTGTTGCTGCCGTTCTCGACTGACCAGTTCGCGGGCGCGGCCGCGATCGCGGCGGCCGGATTCGGCGAAGCACTCGATCCGAACGGCGCCTCGGCCTCGGAGCTGCGCGCCGCCGTCGAGCGGATTCTCTCCGCATCCGGCGCGAACCGCCACGCTCTCGTGAGACTCGGGGAGTCGCTCGCGGGCGGCACCGGACCGCGGCGTGCCCGCGAGGCGATGCTCGAAGCCATCTCGATCGGGTGAGCGCGATTCTTGTGGGATAGAATCGAGCCTTGCCCCGGGAGCCTCGCGCGCTAGTGGCCGGATCGCCATCACTCGGCCGCGTGGGCCGCGGCGGAGGAGGGGCGCATGCGCAAAGCCTTTGGAGTCGCCAGACTCGTCGCTGGCGCGCTCGGCATTCTGGTGCTCGCGCTGCACCTCGACTACAGCCTCGGATCCGGAGCCTGGGCTCTGCCCAATTTCTTCAGCTACTTCACCATGCAGAGCGCGATCGGCGCGGTCATCCTCTGGATAATCGGCGGCGTGATCGCCCTGCGGAGGCCGGCGGATCCGCGCTGGGTCCTCACCGCGAGGATGCTGATGACGACCTATCAGGTCGTCTCCGGCATTGTCTACACGATCATCGTGGCGCAGGCCGTCGCCAGGGGAGTGTCGATCCAGGTTCCGTGGACGAGCCAGGTGCTGCACTACTGGATGCCCGCCTACGCCCTCGTCGACTGGCTGCTCGCGCCCAGGCGGGCGAGCATCGGCTGGATCTCGCTGCGGGGCGTCCTCGCGTTTCCGATCGCCTGGGGGGCGTTCACGATGGCGCGCGGGGCAATGGTCGGCTGGTACCCGTACTTCTTCCTCGACCCGCACCAGATGAGCGGGCCGGTGGAATTCGCCGCTAACGGCGCGATCGTGCTGTCGTTCATCATGCTGATCGCGGCGATTCTGATTCTCGCCAGCCGGTACCTGCCCAGGCCCGGCCGCCCGCCCGGGTTCAACCTCGACAGGCCGCGGCGGGGCGCATCAGGCCGGGGAGAACGGTTCGAGGCTCGCCCTGGCCCGGAGGATGACCTCCTCGTCGTCCAGCTCGGCAAGGGCGGCAGCCCTCTCACCTCCGACGAGCCCGATCAGGATAGGTGACCCGGTCGCCGGTTCCAGGTTGATCCACGAGGTGATGTCGAGGTCGCCGCCGACCACGGTCCAGTGCACGGCATCGGTATTCCAGAACGCCTCACCGAATCGCAGCCAGATCTTGTCGACTGTGCCGACCTCGACTCCGATCATTGCGAGCGTGTGGCTGAGCGGCAGCTGCGGTTCGAACTTGATGTTCCGGCTCTTGAGCACGCCGAGAGGAACGGCGACGACCACGCGGTCGGCTTGCAGCGACTCTCCCGTCGCGAACCGGATGCTCACGCCCTCGTCGCCGTAGGCAACCTCGGAGACGACATTGCTCGTCCAGACCGCGACGGAGTCGAGGGCATCGGTCACGAGCTCCTGGAAGCCGCCGAGCACGATCGTGTCGGTCGTCCTGGCCCCATCGGCGAGCCCGAAGCGCACCGACAGCTCATCCGGGTCCGCGCCGAAGCGGATCGCGACATCGTTGCGAAGGTAGCTCTGCAGCCAGTCGGCGTCACCGACCAGCGCGTCCTCCGGCCGCGCCACCGGCGGCACCAGATCGAGCGCGTTCGCCAGCGTGACGTCGCCGGGGAGCGCGGTAGCGGCGGCAATCGCGCCGGCGACGATGTCGGCGCCGACGGTCGACTCGTCGAGTTCGACTCCCTCGGGGGTGCGGATGGCCCTGGTGGGGTCGAGCTCCTGCGTTTCGATGTCCAGTCGCGACAGTTCGGCGACGATCTCGGGCGAGGTCGCGGAGTCGAACCGGCCGGCGCCGAGCTCGACCGGCACCACCCAGTCATCCGACGCAACGGTCTTGATGCGCCCGCCGACGCGCTCGCTCGCCTCGAGCACGGTCACCTCAAACCCGGCGTCGACGAGCGACCTGGCAGCGGCGGCACCTGCGGCACCGGCACCGATCACGGCGATCCGCTCGGTCGGCTCCGCCACGGCGATGATCTCTTCGGCCGCGCGCTGTCCCGACCCCCACGCGCCGGCGACCGTTCCCGGCTGCGTGGTGGAGGTCGCCTCGCCGGCGAAGAACACCCGGTCGGCGACCGAGCGGGCCAGAGCGTCGCGCTGGTCCGGATTCGAGCCGACGCCGAGATAGCTGAAGGCGCCGAGGGCGAAGGGATCCGCCGACCACGACGATCGGACCATGCCGGCGGGCTCAGGAATCGGGATGTCGTCGGGGGTCGCGGTCGGCGTTGGTCGCGGTTCCGGCTCTGGGCCGGTGCACGCACTCACCGCGACGAGGGTGAGGCCCGTTGCCGTGCCGAAGATGAAGCTGCGTCGCTGCACCTGTGGCTCCCTTCATCCCGGCACATAGGTCATGCCGCCTCGGTCACCCAATTGTCTCTCACCTTGGCGGCTCCGTGTCGTGCGTGGGTCCGGAGCTGGTGAAGCTGCACCGCCCGGTTTCCAGTCAATTCAAGGGGGGCACTCGTCATGAGACAACTGATAGCCTCAACTTCTACTATGACCGGGAACCCGAACCCTTTCACTGCGCAGACGGTCGCCAGCGCCGCCGCGACCGGGTTCGGCGTGTGCTCTCACCGCCGCGAGCGGCGCGCATGAGGCGCCGCCCGGTGGTCATCACGATCATCGTCCTCGCGGCCGCCGCTGTGATCACCGTGATCGTGATCGCGATCATCGGTCCCGCCGGTTCGGGCGACCGGGACGCGTCGACTTCCACTGTCGAGAGGAGCTCCGAGGTTCCGGAATTCAGTGAGGCATCCACTCCGCCGCTTCCACTGCCGGCCGACGAAGGGTCGCTCGTCGCGGCCCCGCTGCCGGAGTCGGGATCGGCCGAGGGCGACGTTGTCGAGGGATTCCCGCGCGATGTTATCCCCGTCGCCCCCGACTCGGAGGTCGACAGCACCTCTCTCGCGGTCGAGGGCGATCGGGTGCAGGCCGGGCTCACCGCACGTTCCACGAATGCCGCCAACGCCGTTATCGATCACTACCGGGCCGTATTCACCTCGCTGGGCCTCACCGAACGCGAGACGGATGCCGTGGCCGGCTCGACCGCGCTCGTATTCACCCGCGGGGCCGACAACATCACCCTGACCGTTGCGGAACGTGCCGATGGCACCGCGTACACGGTCGTGGGCGTGTTCACCGCGAAATGACCGGGGAGGCCGCGTGTACATTTCGCTGAGGAGCGCACCCGACGACATGCGCCCCCAGGGCGCCGGCAGGGGTGCCAAGGTCTCATCGGTGGTGATCACCCTCGGCATCGTGAGCATGCTCACGGACATCTCGTCCGAGTCGGTATCGGCAATCCTGCCGCTGTACATCACGGGAGTCATCGGGCTATCCACCATCGCCTATGGCTTCCTCGACGGCATCTACCAGGGCATCAGCGCCTTCGTGCGCATTGCTGCCGGCTGGGCATCGGACCGGGGCGGGCAACCGAAGTGGGTGGCATTCTTCGGGTACGGGCTGTCGGCGCTCGCGCGGGTCGGACTGCTCTTCGCGAGCGGGTTCGCCGCGCTCACGGCCGTCATCACGGTCGACCGGCTCGGGAAGGGCATCCGGACGGCCCCGCGCGATGCGCTCATCAGCGCGTCATCGGATCCAGACAACCTCGGCCGATCCTTCGGAACCCACCGCATGCTCGACACGGTTGGTGCTGCGCTGGGACCGCTGCTCGCGTTCGTCATCCTCTTCCTCATCCCCGATGGCTACAGCACCGTGTTCGTCGTCTCGCTCGCCTTCGCCCTTCTCGGTGTGGCACTGCTCGGAATCGTCGTGCCGAACATTCGCCCCGCCGAGGGGCCTTCCGAGGGGCCTTCCGAGGGGCGTTCCGACAGGCCCGCCGCGACGCAACCCGCAGCGCCACGGTTCCGGTGGAACCAGCTCACCGATCCCCGGCTGAGGCGGCTCCTCGTCGCGGCAGGGCTCCTCGGGTTGCTCACGATTGGCGACGGTTTCATCTACCTCCTGCTCCAGACCAGGGGAGCCTTCGCCGCGGAATACTTCCCCCTGCTCTACGTGGGCACGAATCTCACGTTCCTCGCCCTCGCGATCCCGTTCGGACGCCTCGCCGACAGGGTCGGTCGCGCGCGCATTTTCGTTGTCGGGCACCTCGCTCTGCTCGCGGCCTACGTCGTTGCGGCGCTGCCGGTCAACGGCGCTCTGCTCACGATCGCCTGCCTGCTGCTGCTCGGGATGTTCTATGCCGCGACCGACGGCATCCTCGCCGCACTCGCCTCCCAGTTCACGCCGCCGGAGGCGAGAGCAACCGGCATCGCCGCAGCCCAGACAGTCGTCGCCCTCTCGCGTCTCGTCGCCTCGACCACGTTCGGGCTGCTCTGGTTCCTGTACGGCAGCCAGGCCGCCGTCATCGGGGTGGCCGTGGCCCTTGCGATCGTCATCCCCGTCGTGGCGTTGCTGCTGCGCCGGCCAGCGCGAGTGCGGGCCGACGCGTGACGGGCCGGTCCCGGTGGTGGCTGCTCTCCGCCATCGCAGCCCTGGTCATGACCGCCGCCACGGTCTACGGGGTGGGCGAGTGGCGACGGTACCAGTCACTCCAGGCGGCACCGAGCTCCGTCGACGTCGCGACCGGCCCCTCCCTCAGCGGCCCCCGCGTGATTTTTCGAAACACGGCGGTCGGGGACGACTACGGCCGTGTGGCCGCTGTTCCACTGGATGACCCTGGGGCGCCCCGCGCCGTTTCCGATCTCGAGTGCGACAGGGTCGACGCGACGCCGGAGCGAACGGTCTGCCTGAGAACGGTGCGGGGCGTCGTTACCACCTTCGAGGCAACGGTGTACGGTGCCGATGGCACTCAGGAGAGCAGCTGGCCGCTCCCGGGCATCCCGAGCCGCACGCGGCTTTCCGAGAGCTCTCGCCTGGTCGCAACCACTGCGTTCGTCACCGGCCACAGCTATGTGGCGGTCGGTTTCTCAACCGAAACCGTCGTGACAGACACCGTCGCGGGGACCAGCGCCAACATCCAGGAATTCGAGTTCACGGTCGACGGGCGCCGCGTGACGAGCCCCGACCGCAACATGTGGGGCGTCACCTTCGCAGCCGACGACAACACGTTCTTCGCGACGGCGGCATCGGGAGGACAGACATGGCTCGTCGAGGGGGATCTCGCCGCACGCACGCTCGTTGCGATCAAGCAGGGTGCGGAGTGCCCCTCTCTCTCACCGGACGGGAGTCGTCTCGCATACAAGAAAGATCTCGATCCTGGCGCGGATGCCCGGTGGGCAATCGCCGTTCTCGACCTCGCGACCGGTGTCGAGGTCGTGCTCCCTGGCGAGCAGAGCATCGATGACCAGGCGGAATGGCTCGACGACGGCACGGTGCTTTACGGCCTTCCCCGCATTGACGCGGTCGGTGACAACGACATCTGGGCGGTCGCGGCGGACGGGTCCAGCGATCCTGTTGTCTTCATCGAACGTGCGATGTCTCCAGCCGTTGTTCGCGAGGGGTGACCGGTGACCAGCCCGGGAATGCAACCGAATCGCCCCGCTGTCCGGCGATTCACCACTCGTGCGGTGCGGTGGTGGATTGCGGGAGCAGTGGTGCTCGCCGTCGTCGTGGTCGGAATCAGCGTCTGGAACGCTGCCTATCGCTCCCCGGAGGGTGGAGACGGGGGCCAACGCCAGGCTGAGTCGGCCGAGCCGACCGAGCCGACCGAGCCGACCGAGCCAAACGAGCCGATTCCCCCTCAGGTGTGGCCGGATGAGTCGAACACGGGCGTGCCAGCGAGCACCGTGCTAAAGCCGTACGACGGACCGTTCACGGTCACCACCGCGGGCACCGTCATCGATGGGTATGACATCAACGGGACGCTCATCATCGATGCGTCGGATGTCACGATCAAGAATTCTCGGGTCACGGGTCGTATCGACACGGGTGATGCGAATAAGAATCCGCGCACCATGATTCAGCGGGTGGAGATTATTGGGCCGTACAACAGTGCTGCCGATGGTGGTTTCGCGGCGGTGGGCTATACCGGGTTCACCTGCGATGGGTGCAACGTGCGCGGCTGGGGCAAGGGATTCGCCCTGTCGGAGGATGTGGTGGTGAAGAACTCGTGGGTGCACGACATCGTCGTGCATGGGGATCCGGCCAACGGCGGGAGCCACAACGAGGCGATCATCAGCTTGGGTGGCAGCAACTTCCAGATTCTGAACAACCGTCTCGATGCCGGCGACGCGCCGAACGTATCGGCATCGCTGGCCATGTACAGCCAGATGGAAGCGTTCAACAACGTGCTCGTTCAGGGGAACCTGTTCGATGGTGGCGGGTACTGCGTGTACGCGGGCCTGGGCGGCTCGTATGGTGCCAGCAACACGAAATTCATCGACAACACCTTCGGGAACAAGTACTCCTCGAAGTGCGGCGGCTACGGCCCCGCTGTCGCGTATGAATCGGGCAACGGAAACGCGTGGACGGGGAATGTGCTGCAGAGTTCAGGTCGCAAGGTTCCCCCTCCGCGGAGCGAGTAGTCCCTTGTTCGCCCGCCGCTAGCCACTGACGCCCCGAAGTGGTCACAGGGCCCCCCTGTTGCCACCTGTATCGGGTTGCTAGCCTCGCCATGTTGGGGTGGTTCTGGATCCGGGGGGATTTCCATGTTGGTTTCTGTGTTTCGTTCGTCGCTTGCCTCGTTGGCGGCTCTCTTGCTGGTTGCCGGGGTCGTGGTAAGCGCGCCTGCTGGCGTGGCGGTTGCCTCAGAGACGAAAACAAGTACGGCTATGTCGGTCCCGGCCGGGATCACGGTATCCCGGATCGGCGGGCTCGATCGTTACGCCGTGGCGAACGCGATTTCCCGAAAGGCGTTCCCCTGGGGTGCAGGCACCGTCTACGTCTCGAGTGGGGACAACTACCCAGACGCGTTGAGTGCCGCTCCGGCCGCGATTGTGCAGGACGCCCCGCTACTACTGACGCGGCCGTCGGCGCTGCCGAGCAGCGTCATCGCCGAGATCAGGCGCCTCGCGCCACGGAAGATTGTCGTGGTCGGAGGGCCGGCTGCGGTGTCGCAGGTCGTGTTCGCGGCGCTGAATCGCCTCGCACCGACCATGAGGATTTCCGGTACCGATCGGTACGCGTCATCGCGGGCTATCGCCCACTACGCCTTTGGCGCCGAAGGAACCAGGGGTGCGTACATCTCGGCTGGAGCGAACTTCCCCGACGCGCTCACCTCCGGGTCGCCCGCGGGGTCGAACGGCGTTCCTGTGCTTCTTGTCGATGGCAGCGCAAACTCGGTGAGCACGGCCACAAAGGGCCTGCTTCACGACCTCGACGTCGACGGTGTGAAGATTGCGGGCAGTACAGCAGCGGTGGCTTCGGGTATCGCCACCTCACTCGCATCGACCGGAATCACAGTGGAACGATTCCACGGAGCGGACCGGTTCGCCACGTCGCTATCGATCAATAAGGATGCCTACAGCCAGAGCGCGACCGCCTACCTCGCGACCGCGTACAACTACCCGGACGCTCTCGCAGGTTCTGTACTTGCTGGCCGGAATTCGGCTCCCCTCTTCATCGTCCCGCCGACGTGCGTTCCCGTCGCCGTTCTGGCCCAGTTCACCCTGCTCGGGGTGCGAAATGTCGTCCTGCTAGGTGGCGCGGGCGCTCTCGGCAACGGGGTCGCCACGCTGACCCCGTGTGGTCGGGTGCCGGCGCCTGCTCCTGCTCCTGCTCCGGTGTCGTCGGGGTGGCCGGATGCGTCGAATACCGGTGTTCCTGCTGGGGTGGCGTTGAAGCCGTATTCGGGGCCGTTCAACATCACGAAGGCGGGCACCGTGATTGATGGGTATGACATCAAGGGTGCGCTGACGATCAGCGCGTCGGATGTCACGATCAAGAATTCTCGGGTCACGGGTCGTATCGACACGGGTGATGCGAATAAGAATCCGCGCACCATGATTCAGCGGGTGGAGATTATTGGGCCGTACAACAGTGCTGCCGATGGTGGTTTCGCGGCGGTGGGCTATACCGGGTTCACCTGCGATGGGTGCAACGTGCGCGGCTGGGGCAAGGGATTCGCCCTGTCGGAGGATGTGGTGGTGAAGAACTCGTGGGTGCACGACATCGTCGTGCATGGGGATCCGGCCAACGGCGGGAGCCACAACGAGGCGATCATCAGCTTGGGTGGCAGCAACTTCCAGATTCTGAACAACCGTCTCGATGCCGGCGACGCGCCGAACGTATCGGCATCGCTGGCCATGTACAGCCAGATGGAAGCGTTCAACAACGTGCTCGTTCAGGGGAACCTGTTCGATGGTGGCGGGTACTGCGTGTACGCGGGCCTGGGCGGCTCGTATGGTGCCAGCAACACGAAATTCATCGACAACACCTTCGGGAACAAGTACTCCTCGAAGTGCGGCGGCTACGGCCCCGCTGTCGCGTATGAATCGGGCAACGGAAACGCGTGGACGGGGAATGTGCTGCAGAGCACCGGCGCACTCGTCGCCACCCCGGGACGCGGCTGATCGCGAAGCATACCGCCATCTATCGATCAGATACATCAGTTCATTCGCAAATCAAGGGCTTTACATAACGACTGTGCATCGCGACGAATCGTCAGCGAGTTTGACGGCCTGAGATCCTTCGTTATAGTCGACGAGTCATAGGGGGCATGCCACTCAAAAGGGGGGCATGAGTGGCGGGTTGTGGTGAAAAGCGGCCTGCAAATGGATCAAAGGTCGTTGTTAATGCGTGATGTCTACAGTTCGGAAAGAAACTCGAATTTCGGGGTGCAACACCGCGGAGCGCATCGCTCACTGCGGCTCTCCGTCGTGGCGTTGGGCAGCGCGGCCGCGCTCTCGGTCAGCGGAATCGGAGCGTTGGGAGCTGCGGCGCACCCGCAAGAGGACACCAGCGCCACCTCGCAGGTCGCCGCTGAAACGAACTGGAGCGGTGGGGAATGGTGGTCGTCGAACCACGGGGACGAGAATAGCGTGAGCGTGGAGGCGACCGTACCTACTCCTGCTCCGGCTCCGGCTCCGGCTCCCGCACCGGCGCCTGCGCCGGCGGCTGCGCCCGTCAAGGCTGCTCCTGCTCCTGCTCCTGCTCCGGTGTCGTCGGGGTGGCCGGATGCGTCGAATACCGGTGTTCCTGCTGGGGTGGCGTTGAAGCCGTATTCGGGGCCGTTCAACATCACGAAGGCGGGCACCGTGATTGATGGGTATGACATCAAGGGTGCGCTGACGATCAGCGCGTCGGATGTCACGATCAAGAATTCTCGGGTCACGGGTCGTATCGACACGGGTGATGCGAATAAGAATCCGCGCACCATGATTCAGCGGGTGGAGATTATTGGGCCGTACAACAGTGCTGCCGATGGTGGTTTCGCGGCGGTGGGCTATACCGGGTTCACCTGCGATGGGTGCAACGTGCGCGGCTGGGGCAAGGGATTCGCCCTGTCGGAGGATGTGGTGGTGAAGAACTCGTGGGTGCACGACATCGTCGTGCATGGGGATCCGGCCAACGGCGGGAGCCACAACGAGGCGATCATCAGCTTGGGTGGCAGCAACTTCCAGATTCTGAACAACCGTCTCGATGCCGGCGACGCGCCGAACGTATCGGCATCGCTGGCCATGTACAGCCAGATGGAAGCGTTCAACAACGTGCTCGTTCAGGGGAACCTGTTCGATGGTGGCGGGTACTGCGTGTACGCGGGCCTGGGCGGCTCGTATGGTGCCAGCAACACGAAATTCATCGACAACACCTTCGGGAACAAGTACTCCTCGAAGTGCGGCGGCTACGGCCCCGCGATCGCGTATGAATCGGGCAACGGAAACGCGTGGACGGGGAATGTGCTGCAGAGCACCGGCGCACTCGTCGCCACCCCGGGACGCGGCTAACCGCTCTCCACGCGCCGAAGTCGGGCGACAACAAGCGGCACCAGGACACACATCCTGGTGCCGCTTCGCGTTTCACGAGTGTGCCGCGCTAATGTGAGCAGATGATCGACTGTCTCGTCATCGTCGTGGCTTATAAGAGCGCTGGTGACCTGCCGGGGCTCATTGAGTCGATTCCGCCGGCGATGAGTGCGCTGAGTTGGCGCGCTATCGTCGTCGACAACTATGGTGACGACGACCTTCGCCAGCGGCTCTCTGGTTACGACCATGTCACGGTGATCGACGCCGGAGCGAACCTTGGCTACTCGGGTGGCCTCAATCACGGCATGGCCCACGCCGAGTCATCGCGGTTCACCCTCTTCCTGAACCCCGATCTCCTGCTCGAACCAGCAGCGGCATCCGCTCTCGTCAGCGCATGTGACACCGCCGGTGTAGTTGCGGCCGTTCCTCTTGTTCTCGATGAATCCGGAGCCCCACAGCCCTCGCTTCGACGGGAACCCACTGTGCTGAGATCGGCTGGTGAGGCGGTCTTCGGTGATCGCTGGCCACGCCGCCCGCACTGGCTGGCCGAGATGATTCGGGACCGCGACGAGTACGCCTCGCCGGCGCCGGTCGACTGGGCCACGGGAGCCGCACTCCTCGTGCGGACCAGCACGATCGAGCTCGTCGGTGAGTGGGACCACACCCGCTTCTTTCTCTATTCCGAGGAGACCGACTACGGTCGTCGAATCCGGGGGTCGGGGGGGCGAATCCTCTTCACTCCGTCTGCGGTCGTGCGCCACCGCGGTGCGGGGTCGGGCACTTCGCACCAGCTCGAGGCGCTGTTGGCCGTAAACAAGGTGCGCTACTTTCGTAAATGGCATGGGCCAATTGCCACAGCCGCATTCTTCGGCGTCGCGGTTCTGCACAACCTTCTGAGGCTGGGTCGGCCAGCAGCGCGCGCCAGCCTCACGGCGCTGCTCTCGCCGCGAGCTCGTCGCGCGCTGCCCGGTTCTTCGAGGTGAAAGCGCCCCTCGGCGCCGTCGTCATCGCCGCCCACAACGAGGAGGCTGTCATAGCGCGCTGCCTCGCGGCACTATCCCCGGTGATCGTGTCGGGTGCGGCGCAGGTGATCGTGGTGTGCAACGGGTGCCGCGACGACACGGCGGCCATTGCACGCCGATTCGAGTCGGTCGAGGTGGTCGAGCTCGATCTCGCTTCGAAGGTGGGCGCCTTGCGAATGGGAGATCAGCTCGCGGGCCCCGGCCCGCGCATCTATCTGGATGCGGATGTGGTGATGACCGGCGCGGCGGCGATGGCCGTGCTCGGCATTCTTTCAACTGGAGGAGCACTCGCGGTCCGCCCGCCGATCAGCTTCGACTCCACCGGCGCGAGCTGGCCCGTGCGGCGGTGGTACGAGCTGAGGGAGAGGATTCCCTCGATCAGCCGTGCTTTGTGGGGTGCCGGCACTTACGCACTCTCTGTCGAGGGGAGGGCGCGTTTCGGAGAGTTCCCCGATATCGTCTCTGACGACCTCTATATCGACAGCCTCTTCTCGGCAGTCGAGACCGATATCGTCGACACTGACCCCGTAATCGTGACGACCCCCCGGAGAACCGGCGACCTGCTCAAGATCCTCATTCGGACCTACCGTACCCAGGGCGATGTGCAACGGAACGCGAGCCGCATTCCGATCTCACGCGGGCAGCAAGGCCAACTCCGCGACATTCTCTCGCTCGTGCGACGAGAGCGGGGCCTGCTCGTTTCTGCTGCCGTCTACGCCGTGCTCATCGTTATTGCCCGGCTGCGGGCCCGGGTCCGGCCACGTCATGGCGCCTGGGAACGAGACAACAGCTCCCGATTCACCTAAGGCGTCGAACAGCTACCTGTGAATCGCGGGGTCGATGCTCCGGGTGCTGAAGAAACGCTCGTGCCAGACCTCCAGTGACATGAGCGTCCAGATCCGGTTCTCCTCATTGAAGGTCCCGCTCTCGTGCCGCTGCAGGAGCTCGCGCACGGCCTTCCTGTCGAAGGTCTCTCCCACGAAGGAACCTGCTCCGGTGAGCCTGTCCCACATCGAGTCCCGCAGGTCCCCCCGGAACCACGCGTCGAGGGGCACGCGGAATCCCACTTTGCGACGGTCGACTACTTCGGCGGGGAGGTATCGTCGGGCGACTTCCTTGAGAATCCACTTCGTGCGGCCTTCCCGTACCTTGAGGTCGGACGGAAGGCGGAATGCCAGGTCGACGAGCCGGTGGTCGAGCAGCGGTGGTCGAAGCTCGAGCGATGCCGCCATCGACATCCGGTCGCCTCGCTCGAGAAGGTTGTCGGGTAGCCAACTGCGGAGGTCGCCGAGAAGCATGCCACGGATGACATCGGGGTTGCGTGGATCCCTCACGGGCGGGCGCGAATCCACTCCAGCCAGGAGGGCCTCACGTTCGCTCGAGGTGAATGGTGCAAACCAGGTTCGGAGCTGGTCCGCCTGGTCCCGTTCACCCAACACTCGCAGGGCAATCCGTGCGCGCCCGAGACGATGCGGGAGATGACGGTCGAGCGCTCCAGCCACTGACGAGCGCAGGCCGCCGGGAAGCATGGAGATCGCAGCCACGGCTTTCGCGGCACGATACTTGGGGTAGCCGGCAAAGAGCTCGTCCCCGCCCTCCCCGGAGAGGACGACGGTCACCTTCTGGCGTGCCGCCTCGGCGAGCCGGTAGACGGCGATGTCGGCCGGTTCTGACATGGGCGCATCGCGATGCCAGGTGAGCTTGGGCCAGAGGTGCTCGAAGTCGGCCGCATCGACGTGGACCTCATGGTGGTCAGTGCCCACGTGCTCGCTGACCCGGCGTGCCCAAGTCAGTTCGTCATTGCGCGGATCGCCGAACCCGGCGGCAAAAGTCGTGACTCGATGCTCCGGCTGAACCGCGGCGATCTTCGCGACGATGAGGCTGCTGTCGACTCCTCCGCTGAGATATGCCCCGACCGGGACATCGGCGACGAGCGCCGATCCTACGGCTGCCGTGACGGCATCGTCCACAGCATCGATGGCGCGCTCGGGTGTCCACGCGCCCGCCGGATCTGCCTCCGGCGGCTCCCAGTATCGGGTGAGCAGGACGCGCCCGTCGTTCGTGACCTCCGCGCGATGACCAGGGGGAAGCTTCGAGATGCCGTCGAAGAGGGTGTTTGGTGCCGGGACCGAACGGCCCAGGAGGTAGGCGTCGAGGCTTGACAAGTCCACCTCGGGTCGTCTGGGGAGGCCGGCGAGAACCGTCTTGACCTCGGAACCAAATACGAGTTCGCCCGCAGCATTCGAGTAGAAGAGCGGCAGAACGCCCAGACGATCCCGAACGAGGTGCACGCTGCCGGTGTCCCGGTCCACCAGAGCGAGCGCGAACTGGCCGAGGAGGCTCTCGATGAAGGAGAGGCCGTGCGTGACAATCCCCGCGAGAATGACCTCGGTGTCACCATCCGACGTGAACGGGTAGCTGAGTTGCGCGCGCAATTCGCGGTAGTTGAAGATCTCACCGTTGAACACGAGGGCCCAGCGACCGTCTGCACTGACCATGGGCTGCCGGGAACCCGCGAGGTCGATGATCGAGAGCCGCGTGTGTCCGAGCCCGATCCCGCCCTCCTGCCAAAACCCAGAGTCGTCGGGGCCGCGATGGTTGAGGGTCGCGACCATGCCGGCGAGCACCCTCGAGTCAATCTCCGGCCTCGTGAAGCGACGAATCCCCGCGATCCCACACATGTCGTCAGCCTAGCGCTCCTGTAGATTGCGGCTCCAGCATCCGGTACATTGTGAGCGAAACTAATGGCGTGCCCAGCGTCTCGCCGATGGAGGTCCCCAGAATGCGGCATCCGCGAGTACTCATCATCGTCCAGAACCTGCCCGTGCCGCTCGATCGGCGCGTGTGGCTCGAGTGTCAAGCGCTCACCGCCCAGGGTTACCGCGTCTCGGTGATCTGTCCGAAGGGGCCCGGGGATCCTCGCTTCGAGGTCATCGACGGTGTTGCGATCTACAAATACCGTCCTGCACCGGATGCGCAGGGCGTGGCGGGCTTCGTGGTGGAGTTCGTCTGGTCATGGGTCCGCACCGCACTGCTGTCACTGCGGGTGTGGCGGGAGCGAGGCTTCGACGTGATTCAAGCCTGTAACCCGCCGGACACGTACTGGCTGCTCGCACGCCTCTGGCGAACGCGCGGAGTGCGTTTCGTGTTCGACCAACACGACTTGAATCCCGAGTTGTTCCTCTCGCGGTTCGGTGCTCCGACGTCGCTAAGTCAGAGAATCCAGTATCGCGGCCTGCTGTGGTTGGAGCGGATGACCTATCGCACAGCGGATCGAGTCATCTCCACGAACGCCTCTTACAAGAGAGTGGCCGAGACGAGGGGAGACCGTGAACCGGCCACTGTCACGATCGTGCGCAGCGGTCCTGACACGACTGTCATGCGACCGATCTACCCCGAACCGGAGATCCGGGCCGGCGCGGACCACCTCCTTGTCTATCTCGGCATCATGGGCCCCCAGGACAACGTCGACGTCGTTCTGGCGCTCGTCGACGAATTGGTGCACCGCCGCGCCCGCACCGGGGTGCGGGCAGTGCTCATGGGATTCGGCGACTGCCTCGAAGGCCTCAAGGCGCGTTCCTCCGAACTGGGCCTCGACGAGCACGTGCTGTTCACCGGCCGCGTGGGACCCGGCACGATAGCCCAGTACCTCAGCGCGGCCGACGTCGGAATCGGGCCCGACGAGAAGTCCCCGCTCAACGACGTGTCGACGATGAACAAGACCATGGAGTACATGGCCTACGCGCTCCCGTCCGTATCGTTCGATCTCGTCGAGACGCGGATGTCCGGCGGCGACGCCGCCCTCTATGTTCCGTCGGGAGATCCGGGCGCCTTTGCAGACGCAGTGGAGTCGCTCTTGGACAACGCGCAAGGCCGTGTCGCCCTCGGGCTCGCCGCCCGCGAACGTGTCGCGACGGAACTCGACTGGCGCGCCCAGGCACAGTCCTATGTCGGTGTGTTCGATGATCTGATGAAAAATGCGCCCGACGGCGAACGGCGAGCAGACTGGCCGTTCCAGCCTCGCCCGTCCGCTCAGCCTGCGGAGGACGGGCCTCGATTCGTGGGCCTCGACAGCGACGAACTCGGCGCGTTCATCGCCGCACGCGCGAGGCGGGGGGACGGCGTTGGCTGATGATGGGCCGACCATTCGCGTGGCGTACAGCTTCCCCCACCCCCTTGGCCGGCCGGGAATCGCGGAGACGGCGCTCCAGCAAATCCTCGGGTTGGAGCGCTTGGGTGTGTCACTAACCCTGTTCTGCACCTCGCTCGGTGGGGTAGACCTGCCCGAGTCGGTCGTCGTGCACGAGACAATGGTCTTCGCCGGGCGCCGCGTTCCCCACCGGGCCATCGGCGTGCAACGGGCCTATGATTTCCATGACGCGCGCGTCGCCCACTGGCTCCGGGCGAACCACGAGCGCGTGGACATCGTGCATGCGTGGCCGCGGGGGTGCCTTCGGACTCTTCAGGAGGCTGCGCTGCTCCACAAGCCCGCCGTGCGGGAATCGCCGAATCCACACACGGCAAGTGTGATGAGGGCCTCTGCGGCGGCGGAGAGCCACGCGGGGGTCTCCCTGCCGCGTAACCATTCCCACGCCCACGATGAGCGGGTGCTGAAGAAGGAGATCGCGGAGTACGACGCGGCGACCGCCGTTCTGGTCCCTTCTGACTACGCGAGAAGGGAATTCATCGCCGAGGGGTTTGACCCGAGTCGCCTACTCCAGCACCGCTATGGCTGTGACCTTGGCCGGTTTCCCGCGAGGCGGGAGCCACCCCGAGTTGGGGAAAAACACCCCTTCCGTGCCGTGTTCGTCGGGCGAGGCGACCCGACGAAGGGGCTGCACGTCGCACTCGACGCGTGGCGACGAGCAGCCATCGATGACGGGGAACTCCTCGTCGCGGGAACGATCCTCCCCGGGTATCGTCGCGCGCTTGTGGCGGGTCTCGAGTCTCCCGGAGTCCGGGAGCTCGGCTTCGTGACCGACATTGCCCGCGTTTTGGCCGAGAGCGATGTGCTCATCCTCCCGAGTTGGACCGAAGGTAGCGCGCTGGTCACCTTGGAAGCCCAGGCGAGCGGATGCGTTCCGCTCGTGAGCGAGGCGTCGGGGCCGATCGGGGTGGCGGGTATCGACCACCTCGAACAGCGCGTCGGCGACGTCGACGAGCTCGCGGCACAACTCGCTGAGCTCGCGGTCGATCCACAGCGTTTGGGCGAGATGTCGGCACGCGGTACCCAGCAGCGCGACTTCCTCTCGTGGGATCGGGCGGCGGAGGCGTTGGTGGGCTGTTATCGACGCGCTATTGCACTGTCGCAGGAACGGCGCGGAGCTACGCGCTAAACGCGGGGTCAATCGAGATCGACACCGAAGGTATATTCGACTCGTGCCCAGCCCGAGTCCTCCCATACCCCCACGCTGTCGCCAGCGACGCCGGGCTCACTTGTCCATCACGCCTTCGGGGGAGGTCGCGCGCCGCAGGCGCCATCCGGGTAGGCGCCTTCCCGCCGCGACGAGCGCTGCGGCGCAGATCAGTGCGACGGTGACCGTTCCAGCGGCGGCTGCCGATACCCGGATCGGCCGCTGGTACACCTCGATGTTCGCGAGGCTGCCGTCGAGACGCACCTTGAGTTCCGATGGGATGCCCCGGTTGTTCTGGATCAGATCAAGCTGATCGCCGAGTTCCCGGCGCACGACGCCGGCGTCGCGCAGAGCATCCTCGCCGCTAGCCGACCTCGCGGCGATCCGCATCAACTCGCCGCTGCCGACTACATCTGTGCGCGGTCCTAGGCTCCCGTCACCGACAGCAATGGCATAGTCGGCTACAGACTCCTCCGCGAGTCCGAACCGGACATCCGGACTCGCCATGATCACGCCCAGGAGTTCGGAAACGCCCGGTATGTCGACCTTGTCGTCGTACTTATTGGGGCCGGCCGGTGGAGCGAGGAACACGATGGTTCCCGTTGCTTCAAATGACGGACGGGCGGTGCGAGTCGCGAGTGCGCCGATTGCGAACACCGCGAGCACGACCGTAACGACAGCAGTTGTCCACCGTGGCGACAAGCGGGCAAGTGGTCTGCGATCTTCAGCCGAGTCGGGGGACCCGGATCGCTGAAAGCGCCAGAAGGCTCCGACCGCACCAAACATGAGGCATTGAATCCCGAACGCCATCGGAAACCCGAACGAGTCGAAAGTAAAAGACAGCACGAAAGTCGCGAACAGGCCAGCCGCCAGCGCCAGTCCCCGAGTGCGCTGGACGCGGTCGTCACGGACGTTCCACGCGGCAACGATTGCTGAGACGATTCCACCGACAAATAGGGCCAGCAACGCGGCAATGCCGATTAATCCCGTTTCGATGGCGGTGGCCATGAACTGGTTGTCCAGCGTGCGGTATAGCTCGGGGACGAAGGTACCGAATCCGCGTCCGACCCATGGTGACTCGGCGACGAAGGCCGTCACGGCTCGCAAATCCTCGAGACGACCCGTGATCGAATTGTCTTCCGCGGCACCAAAAATAAGGGACCGAATCGTGCCCAGCAGGCCTGGAAGCACAGCCCTGAAGGCAAGGGCAGCGATGACGGCCGCGATGAGCAAGGCCCACCTTTGCTTGCCGGTTGCGATCGCGCCGACGAAGATGAGGCCGATGAGCATGGCCACCGCACCCGATCGCGCTACCGTCAAGGGCAGTGACACGAGCATCAGCAGGAACGGGAGCCACTTCCACCAGTGAGCCCGCGAGGACTGGACTGCAAGGTGAGCGGCGAGGGGGAGCACTGCGCCGATCACAAAGGCGAACTCGATTGAGTGCACCGCTGTCCCACTCACACGCGCGAATCCTGACCGCTCGTAGAGGCCACCGTAGTCCGAGTTCTGGGTCAGGCCGGGAAGGTGGAGGACTTGGACGAAATCGAACCCGGTGGTGAACTGCACCAGGCCCATCACGGCGAGCACCGTGCCCACAGCGACGAGCGAGTTGAGTAACGCACTTATCTGCTCCGGGGTAACCATAGTGTCGATCGCAAAGAGGATGACCCCGACACCCGACGCGAGGGTGATCAACCCTCGTAACGACGAAGAAAACTCAATGGCGTTCGTTGGCCGGAGCATGCCCGCGCAGAATCCGATCAACATCGCCACCACGAAGGCCACGATGAGCCAGTGCATAGGGGTCAGTCCCAGCTGGGAGCGCAGACTGGTCGCCCTACCGACCAGCCACAGCACGAGGAGCAGGACCCCGAAGACCGTCGCGGGGGTGCCTGCCGCACCGAGCGGCTCTATAACGTAAATCGACGGCGAAAACACCATTAGGGCCATGTAGGCCTGGAACACCACGAGCGGCTCGAACGTGCGAACGCGTGGGAGGAACCCGACGGTCACCGACTCTGGCCCCGAGGCGACCGATCACGCCGGGCCATGGATTCCCACCCCTCTCGCGTCGACCGTCTGCGATCCGCCAGAGCGACGATCGCGAGCACAGAGAGCATTACTCCGCCGAAGACGATCACGCCGTTTCGGATCGGGTCTTCGAAGCCCAATTCGGGCTCGGGGTCCCGCGAAATGGGCGTGATGGTCACCCATTGGGCGCGCGGGGCGCCAGCGTCCTGCTGCAGTGCGACCAGACGCCGTGTCATGTCATCGCCGAGTGAATCGAGCGTGTCATATGCCACCTCTGGATCGGTATACGTGACAGTTATCACCATCAAGGGAGCGGTGATGGACCGGTCCCTGGTGGCGCCGTACTCGAGGGTGGCGGCGTCCCGCGTGTACTTTCGTTCGGTTTCGCCGTCGGTGAGGGACACAGCGAGAATGTCCACGGCTTGGGCGACGCCGTTGCCAAGCTGCAAGAAAGGGTTTCCAGCGACACCCTTGGTGTCGACGACGGGCGAGAGGAACAGATAGCGGGCTTCGACGGTCTGAGTGTATGGGGTGTACCAGAATGCGGCAGCACCGCCAGCGAGAGCGAGCAGGATGCCCGGGATGACGACCCAGCGCCAGCGAGAGATGACGGCCCAGATGCTTGTCAGAGTCATGACTGGTTCGATTCGTAGGTGGCAGGACTGGCGCAGGCGGACTGGATCGCCTCGACAACGGCAGCCTGAGCGGCAAGCCATGACGTCTCGCCGAGGCTGGAGGAGAGGGTGTCCGCCCCCACCGCGTGCTGTCGGTCGACTGCCGCCGCAAGAGCGTCCGCAATGGCGTGGGGATTAGGCCGCGTCCACGCCACGTGCGGGTTAGTGAGGACCGCCCTCGTCCCAGTCCAGCCGTTCACAACGGGGACGACTCCGGCTGCAAGGAGCTCGTAGGGGATCAGGGAAATGTTCGTGAATGACAGCGCCAGGCCCGCTCCGCACATGTTGTAGAGCTCGTTGAGCTTCACGGGCTCCAGGTGTGAATGGATCGTCGCCTCGAATGGGAGCCGGCGTGCTTCCACCCCAAAGGTGTGAATCTCGATCTCGGGTCGTGCGTGGTTCAGTCGTTCAAGCGCGAGAACGCCGAGCTCGTAACCCCGGCGGGCGGTCCCCGGCTTAGCATAGAAGACAACGCCAGGGCGTTCGCCACGGTTCGTCACCCGGTAGGTGGCCGTGTCGCAACCGAACTCGGCGACGGTGCTCTCGAGACCAAATCGGTACTGCAACTCGTCGGCGAGCCAGGGCCCCACTGTGATGGGACGGAACCCAAATCGGTACGTGTCCTCTGCTAGTTCGTAGGCGGAGCCACGCGGGTAGAAATAGGGTTCGAAGTCCTGCACCAGATAGAACCGTTCGCCGGGGAGGCCCTCCGCATGGCGCGCGAGCACGTGAGCGGTCATCCAGGCGGTGGCTACATAGGCATCCATGCCCCGCATTCCGTTTTGCACCGTGCGCACGTCGGCTTTGACTTTCGGCCACCAGGTGCGGATCACGCTCTCGTACTGACGAGCGTCGCCGCCCTGTCCGTCGTAGACGAAGAGCACGCAGGTGTGTCCCGCCGACTCGAGTGCCTCAACGAACCGAAAGATGGTGGTGTGTCCGCCCGACGCCGGTCCGGGTGGCGTTATCACCCAACCGATCGTGAGGTGTTCTCCTAAGGGCTTCGGGGCGGCTGGTGGCGCACTCCCGACGGAGGCGGAATCGACGACGTCGTCCGAGAGAAGGTGAAGCCGCTCGCCGGGAGCGCCCCAGCGCTCGTTGGCGCGTCGGGTGACCTTCTCGGCGACTCCCGATAGCCCGTGCGTCCGAAAGGCTCGCACGACCTTGCTGGCATTGCTCAGAATTGGCATGGGTGGATCAGATTCCCCTCGATTGACGAACAGGCGCACCCAGTTCGCGAGTCATTCTGTAGAGCGCAGCCCAGCCAAGCAGGTGGGGGGACCGCGGCGACCGGACGGGCCCGAGCCGCTCGGCTCGGCTGAAATTTGCAGAAGCGGGGAGCCCGATCAGGTCCACTCCCAGCCCACGAGCGAACGAGAGGTACCCATCGGTTTCAGGTGTGGCGCCGCGCCCCTTCGCGTACGCCGACACCGTTCGCGAGAGCGCTTCGTTAGCGAGGGCCATTCGTGCCAAACGAAACAGGCGCGCGTTCTCCGACACATCCCCCATGCCGTCCTCGAAAAGGAGCCGGAAGGCATCCTCACGCTCGTGTAAATCGGTGATGACGTCCACCTGCTGGGCCGAGAGGCTATCCGGGTGGTCCCGGTGCAGAGCTTGGTCGCAGCCGCCGACCCAGCCGACATCCGAGTAACGGGCGAGGCGAAACCACATCTCCATGTCGTGGGTGTGCGCCAGAGCCCGCTGACCCCCGACGCTGTCGACAACGCTTGCCCGCATGAGAACCTCGGGCGAGGTGATGCAATTGACGCCCAGTTGGCAGCGTCGCTCGAGCCAGCTCGCTCCGGACCAGATGTCCCAGAATTTCGCGCGGTCACGGTGTGATTCGGGAGCACTCCCGCTGAAAGGGACGGGGTAGCCATAGACCATGCCGACCTGCGGATGCTTCTCGGCAAGGGCCACCGATCGTGCCACAGACCCCGGCGTCAGAAGGTCGTCGGCGTCAAGGCGGATGAGGAACTCCCCGCTCGCCGCGGCAAGGCCATCGTTGAACGCGGCAACTGGGCCAAGATTGTGCGGGTGGGCGATGACCTGGACCCTCGCATCATCATGCGCGATGCGCCGGGCCACAGCCAGGGACCCGTCGCTTGAGGAGTCGTCGACGACGATTACGTCAATGTCGACGTCCCGCTGGTCGAGCGCGCTTGCGATGGCGCCGGGTAGGAATCTGGCGTAGTTGAAGCAGGGGATGATGACCGTGACGGTCAACCGACGCTGCGGGCTCTGGCTGATGTGGTCGCCTCGCAGGCGTCGCACAATCGGAGCGGACAGCGTGTGGGACATCATGCTGATTCCCTCACCACCGATCTCACTGAGTCTGCGACGTATTCCTGCTGTGCGTGCGTGATGCCGGGGAACATCGGAAGCGACAGAATCTGGTCTGAGTATTCTTCGGCACGGGGGAGTGATCCGTCAATCCCCGCAAGGTGCCGAAACGCGGGAAGTCGGTGGATCGGAGCCGGATAGTGCACCGATGCTCCCACGCCCCTGGCGACCAGTTCCGCGACGACACGGTCACGTTCCGGTGCCCGCACCACGTACAGGTGGAACACGTGCTCGTTGCCCGGAGCGGTGGTTGGGGTCACGATCTGCGGGGTGCCAGCAAGCAGTTCGTCGTAGAACGCCGCTGCTGCCCTGCGCTCACTGTTCCAGTCGTCCAGGAGTGCGAGCTTGGCCGACAGGACGACGGCCTGGATGCTGTCCATGCGGGAGTTGACGCCGATCTCGACATGCTCGTAGCGGCGGATGCCGCCGTGATTACGCAGCTGGGCGATGTGGCCGGCGTACTCGGAGTTGTTTGTCATGACGGCCCCGGCGTCACCGTAGGCGCCGAGGTTTTTGCCGGGGTAGAAGCTCGTGCCCGCGATATGCCCCAGCGATCCGGCGCGCGCCCCCTGTCGCAGTGCGCCCTGCGACTGCGCAGCGTCCTCCACAATGATCACGCCGGGCCCAGCGATTTGCCGGAGTACTTCCACCTCCGCGGTCTGCCCATAGAGGTGAACTGCCATGATCGCGCGGGTCTTAGATGTCAGGTGTTCGGCCACCGAGCCGGGGTCAATGAGGTAGTTCTCGTCGTTGTCGACGAGAACTACCTCGGCGCCGGCGCGCATGACGGCCTCCGCCGTCGCGACGTAGGTGTTCGCGGGCAGGATAACTTCGTCGCCGCGTCCGATTCCTGCGGCGCGGAGGGCGAGTTCGAGAGCGTCGGTGCCGTTACCGACCCCGAGGGCGTGCTGCACTCCGCAGTAGCCGGCAAAATCTCGCTCGAATTGTTTGACTTCGGGCCCGAGTATGAAACCCTGGTGGGTCATTACCGCGCTGATTCCTGCGCTGACGACGTCGGCGATTTGACGATGCTGGACCCCCAGGTCGACCAGCGGGACACTCATCGTTGTTGATTGCATCAGCCATTCCCCTTGTTCGTTGGTGCGCGCTTCATGTGGTCACGACATCCTCGCTGCCGAGATGCGGGTCGCTGGCCGTTTCGGTCTCGCGCATGCGCTTTAGGCGTCGCCGGATCCAGCGATAGCTCAGAAGCGAATATGCAGCGGCGCCGAATGCTCCTCCGGCGACGAGGACGATCCACTGTTCGCCAATCAATGCTGACACCAGGATCGCACCGCCCACGGCTGGGAGGACCATCAAGATCGGCGGCCAGATCGCAGAACCGACCGACGGAAGGTGGGCGCCCACGCGCCGGAGCACGAAGAGGTAGGCAGGGGCGACGATGAAGAGTGACACGACAACGTGCGCGGCTCCCGCGCCGACTATCCCGAACCACATCGTTCCGAAGTACATCGTGGGCAGGAGCGCCACGATCCAGAGCACCTGCACGATCACAATCGCCCCCGAGGCTCCGTGCGCAAGCAGATACGCGACGAAGACGTCGAAGGTCGCCCTCAGTGCACCGAAGAGCGCAAGTACGGCGAGAACCGTGGCCGCCTCCGCCCACCGCTCCCCGTAGACGACGTTGACCAAGGGGCTGGCTAGGGTTCCAAGCCCGGCAGCGATAGGCAGTGAGAGCGCCCACGTCAGGGCAAAGGCGCCTCCGAGGCTGTGATCGCGCGGCTGGTGCAAAGTTCGCGCGAACATCGGCATCGCGACCGACCGCACCACCTGCCCGACTGCTGTCATCGGCCAGGCCGAGATGTTGAATGCCAGCACGTAGAGCCCCAGCGCGACCGGGCCAAGCAAAATCGCGATCACGACTTTGTCGATTCCCAGAAGCGCCCACGACAGCACATTCGCGGCAGAGACGGGCACACCGAACCGCAGGATCGAGCCAATCTCCGCGCGGTTGAAGCCGTACCGCGGGCGCTCGCCGGAGAGAGCAAACTGAAGTATCAGCGACCCGACCTGAGCGACGACCCGACCAACGGCGAGGGCCATCACCCCCCAACCCGCGGCGATAAGCAGCAGCGTTATCGTCGTGCTGACCACAAAGTCGATAATCCCGATCAGGAATAGGGTCTTTTGGTCGAATCGTCGCTGGAGCATCGCAAATGGGACGACGCCAGCACCGGCCAGGAGGAGGGTGATCGCGAGCACGCTGATCGCGGGAGCCGCGGACGGGCTTCCGAGTGCCGCGGCCACGGCGGGTGCGCTGAATGCCATCGATAGCGTGAGTATGGTTCCGGTTACCAGTCCGAGCGAGGCCACGGTCGGAGCCCTCGGGGCCGGGTTGCGCGCTCGAATGAGGTCTGCGCTCAACCCGAAGTCAGCGACGGCCATGAGAACGCCTTGTACGGTCAGCGCGACGGCGTACACGCCGAACTGCTCAGGTGTGAGCAGCCTCGCGAGCACGATTCCGACAAGCACGCCACCGAGCCTCAACAGCAGATTGCTCCCGGAGCTCCACATCACCCCTCGACGTACCGTGCCGTGCAGCCCTTCACTGTCGGTCTTCATGGTTGCACCCCGTTCGGTGGCGCGGTCGACTTCCTCCTGACCATGGAGGTGCGTAGCCTGCGCGAGCCCATGACGGTCTTGTACTTTGCCAGTTCGATCGCGGATCGGCCGAGAGACAATGCCTTGGCTGCCGCTGCCGTCGGTGCGTCCACGGCGGTTTTATAGATCCCCTCGAGACGTGACGACGCGCTCAGGAGACTGAATCGTTCGACGGCGATAGAACGGCCGAGCGCCCCGAGACGTGTGCGGTGGTCCTTGTCGTCGAGCAGCTTCCGGAGTTCGCGGATCAGATCTGGCGTTCCGCCCCCGCCGTGACCGAACCAACCCTGCTCAAGGAAAATCGGGAGCGAGCTCTCGTCCAGCAGGCGCCAGAACCCACCGCTGCCCTGGACGACGAGTGGCTTGCCGAAAGCAAGCGACTTGATAGCGGACCCACCCATGCCGAACATAATGTCCGCCGCGTCGTAGGCCTCCCGCGGGTCGAGCAGACGCCCGGTGACGATCACGGTGTCAGCTCCGCGTCGTGAGTTGACCGCATTCGCGCGGGCGCGGACCTGCTCGATTCCCTCCCCATCTCCTACTATGAGAAGCCGGACGGGGTGACTGTTCGCGAGCGTATCGACGGCGTCGATCGCGGCCAGTACTCCCTGCACCTTCTCGTGCTCGCTCACCAGACGACAGACGACAGAGATGACAATTTCGTCGGTGCGGAATTTCCAGCGACCTCGAGCCGTCACTGCGTCCGTTGGCGCATTCGCCGTGGTGTCGACGGGAGGTTCAATGAGTTGGAGATCAGGGCGCGACCCGACCTGAGCCGCGATCATGCTTCGGGTACCGAGGATGAGCGGGAGGTGGGTCGGAATATGGACGGGCACGTCCATCGACATGACCGACACTACTAGCGGGGCGCGTCGTAGCAGGTGGGAGCTGAAGGCGAGTTCCACCGCGGGACCCCACTCGTAGGCGTGCGCGACATCGATGCCACGCTCACGGATGAGGCGGTCAAGCGCCATCATGTTCCGCATCGATGGCCATGAGTGGGCGACAGGGGCGCGAGCGACCTCCAGACCCCAGGAACTCGCGAGTTCGACGAGTGCCCCGTCGGGTGCAAACACGACCATTTCGTGCCCTCGTTCACCCATCTGGCGGGCGAGTTCCAGGGCGTTCATCTGACTCCCGCCTATCTCCATCATGTGGGGATACACAAGTACCCTCATCGCGGAATCTCGGAGGTCGCGAAGTCTGGTCGAGCCGGCACGCCGTACCATGTCTCGGCCGACGGCATGTCGCGTGTCAGGACGGCGCCCATTCCCAACATTGCGTCGGCACCGATGTGCACACCCTCGCGGACACTCGAGCTCATTCCGAGGTAGGCGCGTTCACCCACGGTGACGCCCCCTCCCAAGGTCGTCCCAGCGCACAGCGTGACGAAGGATCCGATCACGTTGTCGTGCGTGAGCGTGACGTGCGGCATGGCGACAACGTGTCTGGCAACTGTGACTTCTGTCGTAAGGACTACCCCGGCGAGGAGGATGCTTCCTCGCCCCACCGAGCAGGTCGGAGGGACCTCAACCGACTCATGCACGACTGTCGCGTAGTCATCATCCCGATAACCGAGGGCACCCAGTCGACGCGCAATGCTCTCGCGGTGCGCGCCCTTTCCCGTGCACAGCAACAGCTGGGCACCAGAAAACCCTTCGGCTGCACCGATGCCACCCAAGATCGGCAGATCGCTCAGCATCTTTCCCCATTTCGACTCGTCGTCGTCGAGGAAGCCAATCACGCGGTCGTGCCCCACCGAGCGGATCACAGCAAGTACTTCGCGCGCCAGCCCGCTTGCCGCGACGAGAATGACATCAGCCATGCGCCGGAACCGCGGCAGGTGCGAGCAGGACATCAATGACCGAGCGCTGATCCTCCTCGCTGAGCTGGTGGTAAACCGGCAGGATGAGGGTCCGTTCGGTCAACCGTTCGGTCACCGGAAGCGCCCCCCGGATCGAAGGGCCACCCGCGTAGGGCGGCTGGCGGTGGGCCGCCATGATCCCTCGACGCGCCGAGATTCCCTCGTCGGCAAGCGTGAGGAGGAGCTCCTCGCGGTTGAGCGGGTACTCGTCTCCGATTTCCACCCACAGCGACTGGAAATTGCACGTCCCGTGAGCCGGGTCGGTGAGCAAGCGCAGTCCGGGAATCGTGGCGATCGCCGCGGCGTACGCGGACGCGATCTCACGGCGCCGTTCCACCATCGCGCGGAGCTTGCCGAGTTGCACGATTCCGACCGCGGCCTGCAGGTCGGTCATCCGGTAGTTGAAGCCGACCTCTTCATACACCTCGGGCGCGGACACCAGCTCGCTGTGGCGGTCCGCGGCTGACACGCTCATTGAGTGTTCACGGAGCCGTCGCGCCCGGGCGGCCCACTCAGGTCGGCTCGTGGTGAGCATTCCGCCCTCGCCCGTGGTCAACACCTTGCGAGGGTGGAATGACCACGCGGTAAGTTCGGCTCCCGCACCGACAGGGCGACCCTTGTAGCGTGATCCTGCGCCGCATGCGGCGTCCTCGATCACGGTGATGCCGCGAGGATCGCACAACGCGCGGATGGGGTCGAGGTCGACGGGGGTCCCACCCTGGTCGACGACGATGACGGCGCGGGTGCGGTCGGTGAGAGCAGCGGCGATTGTCTCCACTGTGACGTTGCCGGTTGCTGCCTCAACGTCGGCGAACACGGGAATGGCGCCGACATAGGTCGGCGCGTTCGCGGTGGCGATGAACGAGAACGACGGAACGACTACTTCGTCGCCCTGTTCTACCCCGGCAACAACGAGCGCGAGGTGCAGCGCTGTCGTGCAGTTGGACGTGGCGACCGCATGTGCAGCATCCATCGCCGTGGCGAAGGCCTCTTCGAAGGCAGCAACGCGCGGCCCCTGCGCAACCCAGCCGGAGCGGATGACCGAGGCGACCGCTTCGATCTCCTCGTCACCGAGCCACGGGATCATGACGTTGACGCGACCCATTAGTTCACGCCCGCCGGCAGCCAGTTGCGAACTTCAACCCGATCGATCATCTCGGGCGACTCCCGCTGCCGTGCACGGAACCACCGGGTGAGTTCCGTGATGCCCTCGGCGAAGCCGACCCGCGGAGCGAACCCGGTCAGCTCATGCGTGTGGGACGGATCTCCGATTAGGCGACGCACGTCACCGGGTCGCGCCTCGAGGTGCTCGGCTGTGAGTTCGGGCCGTCCCACTGTGTCCGCGACGACAGTGCAGAGCTCGTTCATCGAGATCTCGGTGCCCGAACCAAGATTGAAGGTCTCGCCGCTGACCCCGTCGGCGTCCCCGAACAGTGCCAGCGCCGTGGCGGTGTCGGACACGTGCATGAAGTCGCGCGTCTGTTCTCCGTCTCCGTAGATTACGGGCCTCTGACCCGAGAGCATCCGAACGATGGTTCGAGGCAGAATTTCGCCGCTGTCGCCCTCGAAGTGGCTACGAGGACCGTACGTGTTGAACGGCCTGACCACGACGGTGTCCATGCCGTAGGTGCGGAAGTATGCCCGCGCGTAGGCCTCCCCGGCGAGCTTGCCTCCGCCATAGACGGTCTCCGGCCACGTAGGGTGGCGTTCGTCCATCGGCGCGTACTGGGCGGTGCCGAAGACCTCACTCGTACTCACGTAAACAAAGCGCCCAACACCCCGCTCGCGTGCCTCTTCGAGCATCTGCAGCGAACCCTCGGCATTGACGCGGTGGTTCTCGAACGGGTCGTGCAGGCTGTGGCGCACTCCCAGGCATGCGAGGTGGTAGACGACCTCGGCGCCGTTCATGGCGGCCGCGCGCGCGTCGGCACTGCGGATGTCTCCGACAGTGAGGGAGAACCTCGCGTCGCCGTGGAGATGAGCGAGGTTGTCCTCCGTGCCGTTGGTCAGGTTGTCGAGCACACGCACTTCGGCGGCGCCTCGGGCGAGCAGGGTGTCGACCAGGTGGCTTCCGATGAAACCGGCGCCACCGGTCACGAGGATGCGGGATCCGGAAATCGATGTCATGAAGCTACCTCCAGGGCGCTCAGTTCGGAGTGGACTACCGATGCAGTTCCGGCATTCGCAAGGCTGCGGGTCGCGGCATCGAGCACGGACAGCACACGCAGGCCCGCCGAGCCGTCGGTACGCGGAGTCCTGTGCTCGGCGATCGCGTGCGCGAATTCGGTAGCCATTGACGAAAGAGCCTCAGTCTCCGGGAGCGCGGGCGACCAAGTGTCGCCCAGCCGGTAGGAGACCGATGCGGCGGCGCGTTCGGCGCTCGACAACGATTCGTGGCTGATCTCCACGCCGCGGTCATAGACGCTCAAGCGCTGCTGCGGGTTGAGATCGTCCCAGACAAGCGTGCGCTTCGTGCCTCCGACGACCATTTGTCGGATCTTGGTGGGGCTGAGCCAGTTCACGTGCACGTGGGCGATGGCTCCGTCGCCGATCGGCATTGAGAGATACCCGATGCAGGATTTGCCGGTGCGGAGCGGGTCGGCCCCCTGAGCAGACACGGTCTCGGGGGCGAGCCCGCCTGGCAGGATGAAGTCGATGATCGAGAGGTCGTGTGGGGCGAGGTCCCAGAAGACATCGACGTCCGGCTGGATCAGTCCGAGGTTAATCCGCACGGAGTCGATGAACAGGACCTCACCAAGCGCATCGTCCGCGATGAGTTCCTGGATCTTCATCACTGCGGGGGTGTAGCAATAGGTGTGGTCGGTCATCAGTACGAGGCCGAGCTCTGCCGCAACTGCCACCATTTCGGCGCCCTCGGTGCGGGATGGAGCCAGCGGCTTCTCGACCACGACGTGCTTGCCTGCTCTCAGGGCCGCGAGCACGATCGCATGATGGGTCTTCGCCGGGGTCGCGACCGCGACGGCGTCGATGGTCGGGTCCGCGAGCACGTCGTCGAGGCTCGTCACGACGGCGACGCCGCCGACCAGGTCAGAGACCCGCTGCGCGCGATCTCGATCGAGATCGCACACAGCGGCGAGATCCCACTCCCGGCTACTGCGGAAGTTTCGCGCGAGATTGGGGCCCCAATACCCGGCCCCAACCACGGCAACATTCAGTTTTTTCGTCATGAATCCCCCAGAGGTGCTTGAAACATTACTCACAGATTGGCCGCAAACATAGCGTCAACCCAGAAGTTGTGGGTGGTGACCGTACCGGGGTAGTTGGTGCTGTATGTGTAAGCACCACCCGGAGCGAAGGTGGTCAAGGGGCCGCTTGAAATCGATGCCGAGAGGCCGTTCAGGTCAACTGCGTATCGCCCGGTCGTCGAGTGGAGGCTCACCCTGTATTCGACGCCGGGCACGATCGCTACAGCAGTGCTCAGCGTGGCCACCTGCCAGCCGCTTGCCGTTTCATTCGTGAAGGAGACCTGCGCGAGCCGCTGTCCGGCGGCGTTCCAGAGGTAGCCCGTGTGGGTACCGGTGTTGAGCGCGCCCTTGTAGTACCGGATGCCGGTGATGGTTCCGGCCACGGAGGTCTGGAATCGTGTGCCGACCTGCACCGCGTTCGGGTCGTCCCAGTTCGCATTCACTGGCGTGCTGTTCTCGGGGAAGATCGTCGTCACCGCGACTGTCGGCGGCACCGCCGCGGTCGTGAACGACCACCCTCCGCCTGTGAGGGCGGTTCCGTCGATCCGAATTGCCGCCGAGTACGAGGCGCTCCACGCCAGAGGTGCGCTCGGGGTGAAGGTGAGGGTGCCCGCGGTCGCGTTCCAGTTCGTGGCTCCCGCGACGGCACCGGGAGGCCCGGTGAGCGCGAGTGTCGGTGTTCTGGTTCCGACGTTCGCGAGTTGCGCGGTCACGGTTGTGGTGGGGGCGACGCCGGTTGCTCCGCTGGCGGGTGTTCTGGAGGTGACGGTCACGGTGGTGGGGGTGGCCGCCGCGGTCGTGAAGGTCCAGGCGCTGCCGGCGAGCACGGTGCCGTCGATTGACACGGTCGCTGTGTAGCTGGTGTTCGCGGTGAGGGCCGCGCTCGGGGTGAAGGTGAGGGTGCCCGCGGTCGCGTTCCAGTTCGTGGCTCCCGCGACGGCAACGGGAGGCCCGGTGAGCGCGAGTGTCGGTGTTCTGGTTCCGACGTTCGCGAGTTGCGCGGTCACGGTTGTGGTGGGGGCGACGCCGGTTGCTCCGCTGGCGGGTGTTCTGGAGGTGACGGTCACGGTGGTGGGGGTGGCCGCCGCGGTCGTGAAGGTCCAGGCGCTGCCGGCGAGCACGGTGCCGTCGATTGACACGGTCGCTGTGTAGCTGGTGTTCGCGGTGAGGGCCGCGCTCGGGGTGAAGGTGAGGGTGCCCGCGGTCGCGTTCCAGTTCGTGGCTCCCGCGACGGCACCGGGAGGCCCGGTGAGCGCGAGTGTCGGTGTTCTGGTTCCGACGTTCGCGAGTTGCGCGGTCACGGTTGTGGTGGGGGCGACGCCGGTTGCTCCGCTGGCGGGTGTTCTGGAGGTGACGGTCACGGTGGTGGGGGTGGCCGCCGCGGTCGTGAAGGTCCAGGCGCTGCCGGCGAGCACGGTGCCGTCGATTGACACGGTCGCTGTGTAGCTGGTGTTCGCGGTGAGGGCCGCGCTCGGGGTGAAGGTGAGGGTGCCCGCGGTCGCGTTCCAGTTCGTGGCTCCCGCGACGGCACCGGACGGCCCGGTGAGCGCGAGTGTCGGTGTTCTGGTTCCGACGTTCGCGAGTTGCGCGGTCACGGTTGTGGTGGGGGCGACGCCGGTCGCTCCGCTGGCGGGTGTTCTGGAGGTGACGGTCACGGTGGTGGGGGTGGCCGCCGCGGTCGTGAAGGTCACATCGACGAAGTAGTTCGTTGCATTCCAGGTTCCGGTCGGGTATCCGCCGGCCGAACCGTAGAGGTAACGCCCATTGTTCGTTGTATCCGCAGTAATGGGGCCACTAGTTCGCTGCGTGGTGAAGTAATTGGCCGTGGCCGCGTATCGCCCCTGGGGTGCGAGGTAGGACACGACGTAGCGCGATCCTGCTGTGAGGGTTACCGGCGACGCGAAGCTCGCGCTCTGCCATCCCGTCGTCGTCTCGCCGGTAAAGGTCACCGAGGCGAGACGCTGGCCCGTCGCAGACCAGAGGGAGCCGACGTGAGTGCCGCCGTTCCCTGAGCCCTTATAGAAGCGCACGCCGGTCGCCTGGCCAGCCTGGGAGACAGTGAATGCCATGCCCAGTTCGACCGCGCTGGTGTCGGCTTCCGCGGCAACCTGCGGAGTCTGGGTCCCCAGGAGCGTGAATACCTCCCCGCCCGATACCGGGGCCGCTGCGGTGGTGAACGACCAGTTTCCGCCAGCGACCGCTGATCCGCCGATCGTCACCGCAGCCGTGTATTGGGTCGACCAGGCCAGTACGGTATTCGGGGTGAAGCTCACGGTGCGCGTCTGGGGGTTATAGGCCGAGACACCCGCCACGCCGCCTGCGGCGCTGGTGAGGGCGAGGGTTGGAGTTCCGGTTGCACTGTCGGCGGACAGGACCGCAGACACCGTGCCGGAGGGTGTGATGTTGGTCTGTCCTGCGGTCGGACTGGTCGAGGTGACAGATACCGGTACCGGTTCCACGGTACCGCCGGTCACGAACACGATATCGACGAAGTAGTTCGACGCGTTCCATGATGCGGTGGGGAATCCGCCTGTCGAGCCATAGCGGTAGCGACCGTTCGAGGTCGTGTCAGCGATAATCGGGCCGTTGGTGCGCGGGGTGGTGAAGTAGTTGCTCGTGAGCGCGTACCGGCCGTTCGGAGCGAGGTAGGAGACGACATATCGCTGGCCGACGGTCAGGGTGACGGGGGATTGGAGGTTCGCTGTCTGCCAACCGGTGGCCGTCTCATTGGTGAATGTCACCGACGCGAGGTTCTGGCCGGTCGACGACCAGAGAGTGCCGCGGTGGGTGCCCGAGTTGCCGGTGCCCTTGTAGAAGCGGATGCCGGTGACCGTCCCGGGCTGCGAGACGGTGAACGCCATGCCCAACTCGACTGCGTCGGGATCGGTTGAGGCGGCTGTCGTTGGCGCCTGGTCTCCGAGGAGGGTGAATTGACCGGTCGTCGGCGTGGTGGCCGCCGTTGTGAACGAGAAGCTGCCGCCCGTCACGGGCGTCCCAGCGACCGCGACCTGCGCCGTATATGGCGTTGAGGCGGCGAGGGGAGAGCTCGGGGTGAAGGTGACCGTGCGTGTTGTGGCGTTCCAGCCCACCGTGCCGATCACTGGCCCGGCCGACGACGAGACGGTGAGCGTCGGTGGTTCGGATGGCGCCGCGGACAGAACGGCTGAGATGGCAGCCGACTGCGGGACGCCGGTCTGTCCCGCGGTCGGACTGCTCGAGACCACGCTCAATGGAGTCGGCGTGCCCGAGGAGGCGAAGACCACATCGACGAAGTAGTTCGTCGTCGACGTTGAAGTGGGGAAGCCGTTGCTATAGGTGTACAGGCCTGCCGAAGTTCCGACCGCAAGTGGTCCGCGCTCGAACCCGGCACCGCCGAAGGCGCCGACCGTCGAGGAATAGGCACCAACGTTGGCGCGATAGGAGGCGACATAGTCGCTGCCGGCCTGAACCGCGATCGGCTGGGCGAAGTTGACGAACTGCCACCCCGACGCTGACTCGTTCGAGAAGTTGGCTGTTCCCAGTGACTGCCCGGATGCCGTCCACAGGGTTCCAGTGTGGGTACCGGTGTTGCCCAGCCCTTTGTAGAACTTCATCCCTGTGATGGTGCCGGTGGACAGAGCGGTAAATCGCACGCCGAGCGTCACCGGTCCGGGGTCCGCGGTTTCGAGCACCGCCGGAACCGCTCCGGGGAACAGGCTGCAGGGGCAGTCGCCCACCGCTCTGGTGTCGACCGTCGTGAACGACCAGGTCCGGCCCGTGACAAGCGCGCCGCCTGTCGAAGCCACGGCGTCGAGAGTCACGGTGTAGGTCGTGTTCCCCGCCAACGCAGTACTCGGGGTGAACTGCACGGTGCGCGTAGTGGCGTTGTAGCTGACAGTGCCGGCCACATTGGTTCCTGCCGGGTTGGCAACCCTCGCGGTGACCGAGTTGGCGACGACCGGGTTGGAGAATGCGGCGCTCACGTTAGTGCTCACCGGCACGTCTTTCATACCCGGTTGCGGCCACTGCGTGATGGCTGCGAGCGGAGTGGTGTCGACGGTGTCAAAGAGCACATCGACGAAGTAGTTCGAGTTGTCAAACGATTCGCTGGGGAACTGTCCCGGCGTTCCATACACACCAGGCATAGGCTGCCCGAACGGTTTCGTGACGGAAAGCGGGGACGTCGTGGTTGCCGAGTAGGGCCAGTAGTACGTCTCGAGGGAATAGCGTCCTCGGGGCGCGGTGTACGAGACGACGTACGTCTGGCCAGCAGCCACGGCGACTGCCGACGAGAACTTCGCGGTCTGCCAGCCGGCTGCGGTCTCTCCAGAGAATGTCACGGTGGCGAGGCGCGTTCCCGTTGAACTCCACAGGGACCCGGTATGCACGCCGAGGTTCGCGGCGCTCTTGTAGAACCGCACTCCGGTCACGAATCCGGCTGCCTCGGGGCTGAATCGGAGGCCGAGTTCGACGGCGGTTCCGTCGCCGGAGTCCACCACCTTGGGCACGTCGTTTCCGAATGCGCTGTAAGGGCCAGGCACCGACAGGCCGATGGATGCTGGTGTCGATGGATAGTTGGCGCTGTCGTCGATTGCGCGCACGCGGATCGACTGTGCCCCGCTGCCCCGCTGACTGTAGCTGTAGCTCCAGTTCGTGGTGCCCTGGGCCGGATGCCAGCGTGCACCGCCATCGGTGGAGACCTCGACTCCGGCCACTACGCCGCCAACGTCAGCTGCGGTGCCCGAGACAGTGACGAGCGATCCATTCGCGATCGTGGAGTTCTGGGCTGGCGAGCTGATGGACACCGTGGGAGGTGTGCGGTCCGAGCTGGCCTGCGTAGCGACGAGCCCACTCATGAGAGTGCTGGGCTGGGCCCCCATATCGGCGAGTAGGTTGACCTGGGCCTGCTGCATCCGGCTGTCCGCGGGAGCGCCGTTGCCGTCGTGGGTCTCATCGAGTCCCCATGCCCACTGGATGCTGCCGGACGAAAACACGAGCGCACCGCTCGGCGCGCGGTACAGCGTGGTGTGGTGGGTCGTGGTCCCCGAGCGCACAACAGTGCCGAAGTCCTGAAGGTACTCGGGTACATTGCCGGACGTAGTGGACAGCCGGATCAGCCCCGCTGGCCGGAAGCCGTTGTCGAGGTCCTCGTTCGATTCGTAGCCCACGGTGTGAGGGGCAAGCTGGGCGCGGGTGCCGGAGGCGAGCGAGGTGAGGGAGGTATTTCGCCACAGTCTGTTCTTGCCTTCGGCCGCGGAGACCGTGACGGGGAGATCGACGTAGTTCACCATGTACATCGTGCCGGTGAGAGCGTTCTCGGGCAGGCCGCCACCCGCTGACTGGGGGGCGAATCGCGGATCGCGCCAGGTCCCTGTCCACTGGCTCGTTGGGTCTATCTTGGCATTGCTCCATGTCTCCTTGTAGGAGACGAGGGTTCGATAGCTTGTCGCGTCAGTTGATGCCGCCGGCTCATACCGCGTGCGCCAATAGCCCTCATTTCCGGTAAGGAACTGGAGATTGACGCCCGCATCGCGAGCGGCCTCGATATTGGCCCGCTGCGCGCCCGACCAGTACTCGTCGTGTCCGACGGAGAGAAAGACCTTGTGGTTGAGAAGATTTCCGCCGTTCCGGTCGGTGTCGACACCGCTCGCGTAAGTGACGTCGTACCCGTTCCGTTCGAGGAAGCGCACCTGCGCGTACTCACTGGAGAAGTAGAAGTCACGGGAGGTATCGCCGTTGCGGGTGTTGAAGGGGCGGTTGTAGCTGAGCTTGTAGGCACGGCCGGCCGCACCGCCGCCATAGAAACTGGCACCACCGTAGGTGTTGTAGGCGTGCCACGTCGGGTCTGAGGTCTGGAAGAGAATGTCGGCCGTGCTTGAGTCGTCACGCACGATGAAGGTGATGTGACTCCGGCCCCCCGTGTCGGCACGACGCAGCAGTGCGACGTACACCCCGGAGACTGCGTCGGCCGGCACGTTCCAGGATGCCGACACTCCCCAGTTGCCGCAGTCGTAGAGTGCGGTTGACGCTTGGGTGATGCATCCCGGCTGACGCTGGGGGAGCGTCGCGGACGGCGTGACGTTCGAGATGAGCCTGGCCCCGAGTCCCTGGTACCAGCCGGTGCGATAGATCCGCACCGTGTAGGCGGATGCCGACGTGTCGACCTTGAAGTCGATGCGGTTGCCGATGTTTACGCTGATGTCGGTCGCGAAGCCCTGAATGGACGAATCACCGGCGCCGGTGATGTCCCACTCGCTCGGCGCCGAGCCCGGCTTGCTGTTTTCACACGCGATCTTGGAGGAGCCGTCGGTACAGTGGTTCGCTGCCTGTGCCGGCGAGCCGCCGGCGACGAAGACCGTCGAGCCGACGAGTGCAGCGATCGAGACGCCCGCCAGGATGATCCGAGCGCGCAACGCGGTCATGAGTGGGTCCTAACGTCGATTGCTGCGACCGATTGTGGGTTGGGCATCAGTAGGCCCCGACCGCGCCGCGGATGACCTTGAGGGTGCGCCACATGATGACGAGGTCGCCGGCAAGCGACCAGTTCTCGACGTAGTAGAGGTCGAGGCGCACGCTCTCGTCCCAGTCGAGGTTCGAGCGCCCGTTGACCTGCCACATGCCAGTGAGCCCGGGCTTGATGTAGAGCCTGCGGTGGACGTGGTTCTCGTAGGTGGCCACCTCCCTCTCGAGGGGTGGGCGCGGACCGACGAGACTCATGTCGCCGACCAGGATGTTCCACAATTGGGGCAATTCGTCGAGCGAGTACTTGCGCAGGAATTCGCCGACACGGGTGACACGGGGGTCATTCTTCATCTTGAAGAGCGCCCCGGCACCTTCGTTCTTGTCGAGCAGTCCCGCCAAATCGTCCTCGGCCGTTGCGACCATGGACCGGAACTTCAGCATGGGGAACGGCTGACCGCCTCGCCCGATGCGCTCCTGACGAAACAGGATAGGGCCCCGGCTGTCACGGTGCACGAGCCATGCGATCACGAGCATCAGCGGCATCAGGAGGATCAGTGCAAGGCTGGAGGCGATCACGTCGGCTGCCCGCTTGAGAAGGTGACGTCCACCGCCGAACTGCGGCAACTCCACGTGCATCAGGGGGAGCCCCTCCACGGGGCGGAAGTGAATACGCGGCCCCGCGACGTTGGTCAACTGCGATGCCACGACAAGCTCGGTGGTCGATCCCTCAAGGTCCCACCCAAGATCTCGAATGTACGTTGACCCGTTGCCGGGGTTGCCCGCGACGATGACCGCATCCACGCCAAGGTATGACGCCGCCTCGGCGACATTGGACAGTGACGAGACAATCGGGAGCTGATGGCGGTTGACGGTAATCGACCCCTCGGTCGATCCGGTGATTGCCGCGCCTATGACGTGGTAAAGCGAAACGCCACGCTTGTCGATCTGCTTGACGACGTAGTCGACGTCGGCCTCGTCGCCAACGACGATTGCCCGGTGAAGGTACAGCCCCTCTTGCCGCTGGCGGGCGAGCCATTTGCGCCAGAGCAGACGGTTGAGGGCAAGGCCCGTGATCCCCAGCGGGAGAGCAAGAACGAAGAAGCCGCGGGCGATATCCACCTTGAACATGAGGAAGATTATCGCGAGTAAGCCAAAAGTGACGACGCTCGCGTTGACGACCCGGCGATACTCGTCGAGACCGATTCCCACCACCCGAGAGTCACGAGAGTGATAGGCGCTGAGGCTGATAATCCACGCGCCGATGATCGTCAGGGTGACCATCCAGTAGTCGGCGGCGATTGCTGCCAAACTCGCGGCCGATTCACCCCACCAGAACCTGCTCGCAAACGCCACCATCACGGCGACGACGATGATGAGGGAGTCGGTGGCCGCGAGTCGCGCGCGGTACTGTCGAGCCCACGCTGGCACGTTGCTCGACACCGGCGTCGTTGCTCGACTCGGACGAGTGTCATTCGGCGGGTCGACGAGGTGGAGTTGTGGTCGCCTGTCTCGGGAGGCTCTCCTGCCGTCGGTCGACGTGCGATTCGCCTGGCTCACCGGTTCACCTCGCCCGCCCCGATCGGTATCCCAGGCTCGTGAAAGGCCTGGACCACCTGCGGCCGACACCAAGATGAGGAGTTGGGGTGGGCGCGAGAGAGCGCGCGGAAGTAGGTCACGTGACGCCTGCCATTCGGGTAACAGGTTGTGGCCTCGGTTCGCACCGGTCGCCGATTGCAAGACCATGCGACCTGGGTGGATCGAATGGCTACGTAGCCTCGGAGGTGGGTGTGGTTCGAGGAACTATTCGGGGGGTTTGGGTTGCTGGGTGGTGCCGGATCGTTCAGTAACTCAATGAATCACAATGCGGGTGGAGCTGCAAGGGTGGTCTCCAGGCGGGTATTCCTGTTGACGCTCCGTGCATTTCGATCCTAGGGTACGGACGCACAAGTCATACGGCCCACTTTGGGGGGCGTTTTCGCCAGACCCCGGTCGCGCGGCTCGGGTCACCCTCGGACGAATTCCTCTCTCCACTCGAGCAGCCTGTGAACGAGCTGACTGCTGTCGATGCCGAGCAGGTGCACGGCATCGGCGGGAGTTCGGGCGTTCACCGCGACCCACCCGCGCACGGCCTCGGATCTGTCAGAGCACAGAAGGCGGAGCAGGTCAATGGGGGCGTGCTCGTTGCGGGCCAGGCACGCGCGCACGCCGTCGTCGGCGTCGCGTGCCAGTGCGGCGAGCACATCCGCGGGCGCGTGGTGGCTGCTCGCGACGCTCTCCCGGATCTTCGGATTGGGGTCCCGAGCCAGTATCCGCAGCCGCCTGATCTTGCTTTCAGTGACGGCCGGTGCCGGGTGCAGCGATGCCGCCTGCTCCCGGGTGAGCATGCTGGGCGCCAGCTGGCGAAGCTGCTTCATCTGGGCGGGGGTCGAGAAGCGGATGCAGGACATGACGAGAACGCTACTCGAGAGGAGCATCCGGCCTGTCAGGTGACGCGCCTGGCGGCGAGGGCGGCCGAGACCTCCTCGTCGGTCGTCTGGGTGAAGTCGGCATACCACTGCCCGACGGCGAAGAAGTGGGCCGGGGTCTCGAGGCACACGAATTCGTCGGCCGCATCGCCGATCCTCGCGATCCAGTCGCGCGGCGCCACCGGAACGGCGAGCACGATGCGGCGCGCGCCCATCTCCCGCACGATGAGGCAGGCGGCCCGTGCAGTCGACCCGGTCGCGATCCCGTCGTCGACGACGATCGCCGTCTTTCCGGCTAGGTCAAGCGCAGCACGGTCGGCGCGGAAGCGCACCGTGCGCCGCTCGAGCTCCGCACGCTCGCCCGCCTCGATGACCTCGAGGTCGTGGTCCGTGACGCCGAGCGCCCGCATCGCGCCCCTGTCCACGACGCGCACTCCGCCCGCGCCGATCGCGCCGAGCGCGTATTCCGGATTTCGGGGGGAGCCGAGCTTGCGGACGACGACGACATCGAGTGGCGCGTCGAGGGCTCGAGCAACTTCGAGGGCAACGGGGACGCCGCCGCGGGGCAGGCCGAGCACCACGGTGTCTCGCCCCGCGAAATCGGTCAGGCGCGCCGCCAGCCGCCGCCCGGCATCCGGTCGATCGAGAAACAACATGAGCAACTTCCGGTCGGTTTCGGGTTGATCATAGGAGGGCCGATTGAGCGGGGCACGGGGTTGCCACGCTCGGTAGACTCGCCCCGTGGATGAAGTAAACCGAACCGAAGTCAGTTCCCGGGTATTCACACTCCCGAACTGCCTGAGTTTTGTGCGGCTCGCCCTCGTTCCGGTGTTCCTCGTGCTCCTGATCAGCGGCGACTACGTGCTCGCCCTCGTCACACTGGTGATTTCGAGCGTCACCGACTTCCTCGATGGGGTCATTGCCAGGCGGTTCAACCAGATCTCCAGGCTCGGGCAGCTGCTCGATCCCGCGGCGGACCGGCTCTTCATCTTCGCCACACTCATCGGGCTTGCCATCCAACAGATCGTTCCGTGGTGGCTTGTGCTCGCGATCCTGGGCCGGGATGTCGTGCTGCTCGTCCTCGGGGTAATCCTCGCGAACCATCGGTATGGTCCGCTTCCCGTGCACCACCTCGGCAAGGTGGCGACATTCTGCCTCTTCTACGCGTTGCCGATCATCATGATCGGTCAGGCGTTTCCCGCCGTCGGCTTCGTCACCGATCCGATCGGGTGGGCATTCGCGATCTGGGGTGCCTTCCTCTATTGGTGGGCCGGAATCATTTACTTACGCGAAACCATTCGCGTCGTGCGAATCCCGCTGCCAAACGAGCCCTCCGCATCAGATACGCTGGGGGCCTAGGGAGGTTCACGGTGGCCCATTTGGAGCACAATGATGAGGCTGACGAGAACGCGCCTCGCGAGACAGACACGACGATGCACTTCACGAACGAGTTTGCGGCGCAGCTCGCCGCTCTCGGCGGCGAGGTCTCGGCCGAGGAGCAGGAGGCCATCGCAGCGCTTCCCTCCGGGTCGGCGCTCCTTGTCGTGCGCAGGGGCCCCAATACCGGGGCTCGATTCCTTCTCGACTCGGACGTCACGACGGTCGGTCGGCACTCCAACGCCGACATCTTTCTCGACGACGTCACCGTGTCGCGTCGCCACACGGAATTCCTACGCCACGGGACGTCCTTTGAAATCAGGGACCTCGGCTCGCTGAACGGTTCCTACCTCGATGGCGTGCGCATCGACTCCGCAGTACTTCAGGACGGCGCGGAGGTGCAGATCGGCAAGTTCCGGCTGACCTTCTACGCGTCCCGCGTCGATCTGGCCCACCTGGCGAGCACGTAGTGCCGCTACCCGCTGGCCAGGCTCGAGTGCCTGGCCCGACTACGCTGCTGAGCATTGGGCAGGTGCTCGCACGATTGACGGTCGACTTTCCCGACCTCACCCCGTCGAAGCTCCGCTTCCTCGAGGAACGCAAGCTCATCTGCCCGGCGCGCACCGAGTCGGGCTATCGCAAGTTCTCGCCGTCCGATCTCGACAGGCTCCGGTTCGTGCTCACGATGCAGCGCGAACACTACCTGCCGCTCAAGGTCATCAAGGGCTATCTCGACGATCTGGACGCCGGTCGCGAGCCCGAACTGCCCGGTGGGGCAGTTACAGCGCCATCGATGCTCTCGACCCAGCGGCGTCTCGGCCGCGATGCACTTGTCCGCGAGGCCGGGGCAACACCCCAGCTACTCAACGACGCGGTGTCGTCATCGCTCATCGTGCCAGCCGAGTTCTACGGAGATGACGTGGTGGCCGTACTCAGGTCGCTCGTCGAGCTGCAGAAGTCGGGCATAGAGCCACGGCACCTGCGCACCTTTCGAGCGGCCGCGGAGCGTGAGCTCGGGCTGATCGAGAACGCGCTCATGCCGGTCACCCGCCGCAAAGATGCGTCCAGCCGAGCAAAGGCGTTGGAACTGGCACGCGAGATCGCGGGACAGCTCGAGATCGTGCGTTCGAGTCTCATTCGCTCCGCCCTCGGTCGTCTCGATCGCTAGACTGGATGAGCCCGTCGGTCGACACGCCGAGGGTTTTCATCGAATGTCGTTGCCCGACCGGGTGGCGCTCGGTAGCGTGGAATCTGCTGGCAACCCGACCAGCACAGCACGTCGCAATCATGCCGAAGGGCAGAAGGCAATCGCATGAGTGAAGTCAGCAGCCGGAGCGAAAATTCTCGCTACGATCTCGGACTCCTGTTCACGGACGGCCTTCCCGATCTCGACGCGAGCTCCGGCTACCGTGGGGCAGTCGCCGCCCGTGCGGCGGGCATCAGCTACCGCCAGCTCGACTACTGGGCGCGCACCGAGCTCGTCGAGCCCACCGTGCGCGGCGCAGCCGGCTCCGGTTCTCAGCGCCTCTACGGTTTTCGCGACATCCTTGTGCTCAAGCTCGTCAAGCGCCTCCTCGACACCGGAATCTCCCTGCAGCAAATCCGCACGGCCGTGAACCAGCTGCGCGAGGCCGGCGTGAGGGACCTTGCCCAGACGACGCTCATGAGCGACGGCGCGAGCGTGTACCTGTGCACCTCCGACGATGAGGTCATCGACCTCGTCAGCCGTGGCCAGGGCGTCTTCGGCATCGCGGTCGGCAAGGTACTTCGCGAGGTCGAGCACACGCTCGTCGAGCTCGATGCTCAGCAGCCCGAAGCCACCGACGAACTCGCCGCACGCCGAGCCCACCGCGCCAGCTGAGCGGCGCTACTCACCCGCAGCAGTTACGAGGCAGCGACTCCGGCCGGGTCTTCCATTTTCGCGGTGCGCATCACGCGCAGCAGCAGCTGATCGAAGTTGAGTGCCATCTCCTGTGCGCTCTCGCCCGGCCACATGTGCAGCGGCTTGGCCGCGCCCTGTGCCTGCTGCAGCGACGTGCGCTCCGGCAGCTGCGGGCTCAGTACGAGCGGGCCGAACATGTCGCGGAGTTCCTTGATCCGGAACTGGTGCTCGAGGGACTGCACTCGCGCACGATTCACGATGATGCCGAGCGGCTGGAGCCTGGGGGAGAGGCCACGCCGAATCTCCTCGATGGCGCGCAGAGCCCGATCGGCGGCGGCAACCGAGAACAGCCCCGGCTCGGTCACGACCGCGACGCGGTCGCTCGCGGCCCAGGCGGTGCGGGTCAGAGCGTTGAGCGACGGCGGGCAGTCGATGAGCACGAGGTCGTAGTCGGACTCGACGTTGGCGAGTGCCTCCTCGAGCTTCCAGATTTCGCGAATGCTCGGATGCGGTCCATCGAAGTTGATCGACGACGGGCTTCCGATCATGACGTCGATCTTGCCCGGCCGGCCGCGCGTCCACCCGCTCGGAGCGATCGCCGACCGCACGATCTTCTCCTTCGGCGAGGAGAGAACATCGGCCACGTTGAGGTGACCGGCGACGTTGATGTCCATTCCGGTCGACACATCCGACTGTGGATCGAGGTCCACGACGAGCGTGCGGAGCCCCTTGGCAAAGGCTGCGGAGGCGAGCCCGAGGGTCACGGTGGTCTTTCCCACTCCTCCCTTGAGGGAGCTCACGCTGAGTACATGCACAACACGAAACGATACCTTCACTAGTCTGAAAGCACCTAAACGTCGATTATCGATGGGGACGAATCTGTAAGGGGCCTGATGTTCACAAAGATCCTGGTAGCAAACCGTGGCGAAATCGCCATTCGCGCCTTTCGTGCAGCGTTCGAATTGGGTGCTACGACCGTCGCGGTGTTCCCCTATGAGGATCGAAACTCCCTTCATCGCCTCAAGGCCGACGAGGCGTACCAGATCGGGGAGCGAGGGCATCCCGTGCGCGCCTACCTCGACGTGGCCGAGATCGTGCGTGTGGCGGTCGAATGCGGCGCGGACGCCATCTACCCCGGCTACGGTTTTCTTTCGGAGAACCCTGAGCTCGCCGAGGCGGCCGCGGCCGCAGGGATCACGTTCATCGGGCCGGGCCAGAAGGTGCTCGAGATGGCCGGTAACAAGGTCACCGCGAAGGAGCACGCGATCGCCGCGGGCGTTCCGGTTCTGAAGTCCACTCCCGCGTCGCGCGACCTCGACGAGCTGCTCGCCGGTGCCGACGCGATCGGCTTCCCGATCTTCGCCAAGGCCGTGGCAGGCGGCGGCGGGCGCGGGATGCGGCGGGTCGAGACGAAGGCCGACCTGAAGGCGGCACTGGTCGAGGCGATGCGTGAGGCGGACAGCGCCTTCGGCGACCCGACGATGTTCCTCGAGCAGGCCGTCGTGCGGCCGCGGCACATCGAGGTGCAGATCCTCGCCGACTCGACTGGCGACACGGTGCATCTCTTCGAGCGCGACTGTTCCGTGCAGCGGCGCCACCAGAAGGTCGTCGAGATCGCCCCGGCGCCCAACCTCGACGAGGACACCCGTCAGGCGATGTACCGCGACGCGATCGCGTTTGCGAAGTCGATCGGCTACGTCAACGCCGGCACGGTCGAGTTCCTCCTCGACACCGCGGGGGAGCGCAAGGGCCAGCACGTCTTCATCGAGATGAACCCCCGCATCCAGGTCGAGCACACCGTCACAGAGGAGGTCACCGACGTCGACCTCGTCCAGACGCAGATGCGCATCGCGTTCGGCCAGTCTCTGCGCGAGCTCGGCCTCAAGCAGGACCAGCTGCGCCTGCGCGGGGCGGCGTTGCAGTGCCGGATCACCACCGAGGATCCCACCGCGGGATTCCGTCCAGACACCGGCAAGCTCACCACCTACCGGTCGCCCGGCGGCGGCGGCATCCGCCTCGATGGTGGAACCATCAACCCCGGCACCCAGATCAGCCCCCACTTCGACTCGATGCTCGTCAAGATGACCTGCCGCGGGCGTGACTTCCCCGCGGCGATCGCGCGCGCCCGACGCGGGCTCGCCGAATTCCGCATTCGCGGTGTGGCCACCAACATCCCGTTCCTGCAGGCGGTGCTCGACGACCCGGCTTTCAACGCCGGTGACCTCAGTACCTCGTTCATCGACGAGCGCCCCGGTCTGGTCCATTCGAACCAGTCGAAAGACCGCGGAACCAAGATCCTCAGCTGGCTTGCCGACGTCACCGTCAACCAGCCGAACGGCGACGGCGCCGGAACCATCAACCCCGCCCTCAAGCTGCCAGCGGTTGACCTCACGGTCGAGCCTCCCGCCGGGTCCAGGCAGCGGCTGCTCGAGCTCGGGCCGACCGGGTTCGCCGCGGCGCTGCGCGCCCAGACGGCACTCGCGGTGACCGACACGACCTTCCGTGACGCGCACCAGTCCCTCCTCGCGACGAGGGTGCGCACGCGCGACCTCACCGCTGTCCTCCCGCACGTCGCCCGTCTCACCCCGCAGCTGCTCTCGATCGAGGCGTGGGGAGGCGCGACCTACGACGTCGCGCTCCGCTTCCTCGGCGAGGACCCCTGGGAGCGCCTCGGGTCGATGCGCGAGGCCCTGCCCAACATCGCCATCCAGATGCTGCTCCGCGGACGCAACACCGTCGGCTACACCCCGTACCCGACCGAGGTGACCGACGCGTTCGTGCGGGAGGCGGCGTCGACCGGCGTCGACATCTTCCGCATCTTCGACGCGCTCAACGACGTCTCGCAGATGCGGCCCGCGATCGAGTCGGTGCTGGCGACCGGGCACGCCGTGGCCGAGGTCGGCCTCTGCTATACCGGCGACCTGCTCGACCCGGCCGAGAAGCTGTACACCCTTGACTACTACCTCGCCCTCGCCGAACAGATCGTCGAGGCAGGTGCCCACATCATCGCGATCAAGGACATGGCCGGACTGCTCCGCGCGGGAGCCGCTGAGAAGCTCGTCACCGCGTTGCGTGCGCGGTTCGACCTTCCGGTGCATGTGCACACCCACGACACCGCAGGCGGCCAGCTGGCCACCCTCCTGGCAGCCAGCCGTGCCGGCGCGGATGCTGTGGACGTCGCGAGTGCACCGATGGCGGGCACCACCAGCCAGCCATCGGCATCCGCCCTCGTCGCGGCCCTCGCGCATACCGAGCGAGACACAGGACTCTCGCTCGACGCCGTCTCCGACCTCGAGCCCTACTGGGAGGCCGTGCGCCACGTTTACAAGCCGTTCGAATCGGGCCTCGCCGGACCCACCGGCCGCGTCTACCGCCATGAGATCCCGGGCGGTCAGCTGTCGAACCTGCGTCAGCAGGCGATCGCCCTCGGCCTTGCAGACCAGTTCGAGAAGGTCGAAGACCTGTACGCAGCCGCGAACCGGATGCTTGGGCGCCCGCCGAAGGTGACCCCCTCATCGAAGGTCGTCGGCGACCTGGCGCTCGCTCTCGCGGCGGCGGGGGCCGACCCGGACGACTTCGAGCAGAACCCTGACAAGTACGACATCCCCGATTCGGTGATCGGCTTTATGGCCGGGGAGCTGGGTGACCTTCCGGGCGGATGGCCGGAGCCCTTCCGCAGCAAGGTCCTCGCGGGCCGCTCGGTCAAGATCGGGATCACCGAGATCAGCGCCGAAGACCGTGACACGCTCGCCGGCGACAGCACAGGCCGTCGCGCAGCCCTCAACCGCCTGCTGTTCCCCGCGCCGGCGAAAGCATTCGAACAGATCCGCGAGGAGTACGGCGACCTGTCATCGATCGACACCGCCGACTACCTGTACGGTCTCCGCCAGGGGCAGGAGCACGTCGTCGAGATGAGCCGCGGCGTCAGCCTGTTCGTCGGGCTCGAGGCCATCGGCGACGCCGACGACAGGGGAATGCGCACGGTGATGACGACTCTCAACGGCCAGCTTCGCCCGGTCTTCGTGCGCGACCGCGGCATCCGGGTCGAGAGGAAGGCGGCCGAGAAGGCCGACCCAGCGAAGCCCGGGCAGGTTGCGGCCCCCTTCTCAGGCGTGGTGACGCTGCAGGTCGCCGAGGGGGATGTCGTCGAGGCGGGCCACGCAGTCGCATCGATCGAGGCGATGAAGATGGAGGCCGCGATCACGGCGACCGTGTCCGGCACCGTCACGAGGCTCGCCATCCCGCAGACGCAACAGGTCGACGTCGGCGACCTGTTGGTCGAGATCACGGCATCCTGAGCTCGCTGAACGGCGAGCCCCTCGCTACGCAGGCCGCGGGTACACTGACACGTCCGGTTTTTTTCGAAAGGTGATGCGCTGTGACTGACAGAACTCAGCATGACGACGGTGGGCGCGTCTTCGACGACGCGCCGGAGAACGACGAGCGTGCCGGCGACGAGATGGCCGGCGATGAGCTGGCCGGCGAACTCGGTGACGGCGGCAACGACCTCGCCGACGGCGGCAGTGACCTCGCCGACGGCGTGCCAGAGATCCTCACGATTGACGTGTCGCTGCCCGCACCCGTGCACTCGATGCCGGACGACGAGATCGCGGTCGCGATCGATGAGATTGCCGTGAATCCGGGCGAGGTCGCGATAACGTCGGCAACGATGTCTGTGCCGCTCCTCCCGCAGCCCGTCGACGCGGTCGGGGCCGGGCAGCCGGAGGGCCTCTACACGCGACGTGGGCAGGTGCGCGGCGATGTCGCCACCGGCCCCGAGCCCGCCGCTATGCTCACGGCCGAGAGGCTGCTCGGCGGGAGTCGCAAGGGCGTCCCGCCCGAGGGTCGCTGGCCGTCGTTCGTCCACACGGTCACCTTCGGCGCCGTCAACCTCGGGGACTCCGCTGCCGCCCGGTACCGCAAGGATATCGACGCGCGCATCCACAAGGAATTCGACGGGGGAACGCGGTTTGTGCCGGTGCTCACGCGTAAAGGGGGTGTGGGCAAGACGACGGTGACGACGCTGCTCGGGATGGCGCTGGCCGATGTTCGCGAGGACCGCATTATCGCCATCGACGCGAACCCCGACCGGGGGACGCTCTCGGAGCGGGTAAACAAGCAGACCAGGTCGACGGTGCGCGACGTTGTCACCAAGGCGGCGTCCGTCTCAACATTCAGCGATTTCACCCACCTGGTCTCCAGGGACGAGACGCGGCTCGACATCCTTGCATCCGACACCGATCCGCTGCTCTCCGAAGCCTTCGACGAGGACGACTACAACGTCGTCGCCGACCTGTGCGCCCGCTTCTACTCGATCGCGCTCACCGACTGCGGCACTGGAATCGTGCACTCGGTCATGCGCGCGACGTTGCAGCGCGCCGACTCCGTGGTCATCGTCTCCGGCGGCAGTGTCGACGAGGCCAGGCTCGCATCCGAGACCCTCACCTGGCTCGAGGCGAACGGGTACGGCGATCTGGTCCGCAACGCCGTGGTCGCTCTGAACACGGCGACCCAGGGCACGAACCTCGTGAATCTCGACGAGATCGAAGCGCACTTCCGTTCGCGGGTTCGCGAGATCGTGCGGATTCCGTATGACCCGCAGCTCGCCGCGGGCTCAGTCGTCAACTATAAGGACCTCAAACCCCTCACCACGAGCGCCGCGAGGGAGCTTGCCGCCCTTGTCGTGGATGGCCTTCCCCAGCGTCGAGCGGACTGACGCCGCGGATGGCTGAACGACAGATCCGGATCTTCGGTGATCCGGTGCTCAAGACCGTGTCCGACCCGGTCAAGCCTGGCGACCGCGCTGTGCGCGGGCTCATCGACGATCTTCTCGACAGTGTCAAGGTCCCGGGGCGCGCCGGGGTTGCCGCGTGCCAGATCGGCGTGAACCTCCGGGCATTCAGCTACAACGTTGACGGCGAGGTCGGCTACATCATCAACCCCGTCGTGGTGGAAACGCGCGGAGAGCTGGAACTGGTCGAGGAGGGCTGCCTCTCCGTGCCGGGCTTCTTCTTCCCGCGGCTGCGCTACCCGTTCGCACGCGTGGAGGGAATCGACCTCGACGGCAACGTCATCGAGCTCCAGGGTGAGGGGCTCATGGCACAGGCGTTGCAGCACGAGGCGGACCACCTCGACGGCAAGCTGTATGTCGATGGGCTCGACAAGGAGACCAGGCGCGAGGCGATGCGCCAGATCCGCGAATCAGACTGGTTCTAGCCCAGCTGGTTCTAGCCCAGCTGGCTCGCGGATCCGGGTTGGTTCGAGGGTCCGGGCGGCGCTCAGCCGACCAGTGAGGTTCCCTCTGTCGCGGGATGTCCCGCGTACATTTCCTCAATAACGGGCGTGTAGTCCTTGACGATGAGGTCCCGTTTGATGCTGAGCTTCGGGGTGAGGTAGCCGCTCGCCTCGGTTAGGTCGTGCTCGAGCACGGTGAACTTGCGGATCGACTCCGCGCGGGAGACGTTGGCGTTCGCCGCATCGACGGCGCGCTGGATCTCGGCGAGCACCTTCGGGTTCTTCGCGGCCGCGGCGACTGGCTGGCTGCCGTCTTCGTCGTTGTTTTTCAGCCAAACCGGGAGCATCTCCTCGTCGAGGGTGATGAGCGCGGCGATGAATGGCTTCTGCTCGCCGACGACGATGACCTGGCTGATGATCGGGTTCGCCCGAATGGGGTCTTCGAGCGCGGCGGGGGCGACGTTCTTGCCACCCGCGGTCACGATGATCTCCTTCTTGCGCCCGGTGATCTGCAGGTAGCCGTCCTCGTCGATTTCGCCGATGTCGCCCGTCCTGAACCAACCATCGTCGAAGACACTGGTTGTCGCCTCGTCGTTCTTCCAGTAGCCGGCGAAGATGTTCACGCCTTTCGCCTGGATCTCACCCTCGTCGGTGATGCGAACGGAGACGCCGGGAAGGGGCGGGCCGACCTTGCCGATCTTGAACCCGTCGACCCGGTTGATCGACACGGGAGCCGTGGTCTCGGTGAGGCCGTAGCCCTCAAGGATCGTAATGCCGAGGCTGCGGTAGAAGTGTCCGAGGCGCAGACCCAGGGGAGCGGATCCGGACACGGCGTACTGCACGTTGCCGCCCATCGCGGCGCGGATCTTCGAGTAGACGAGCCGGTCGAAGAGCGCGAACTTGACCTTGAGTCCGAGTGGCACGCTCCCGGCATCCAACGCCTTCGAGTGCTCAACGGCGACATCGGCGGCGGCGCGGAAGATCTTGCCCTTTCCGCCGGCCTCTGCTTTCTGCTGCGAGGAGTTGTAGACCTTCTCGAACACGCGGGGAACCGCGAGCAGGAACGTCGGCTTGAAAGTGGCAAGCGAGGGGAGGAGTTGCTTGGTGTCGGGCTGGTGGCCGACCTTCACCCCGCCGTGCACGCAGAGAAGCGAGATGTACCGGGCGAAGATGTGAGCCGTGGTGATGAACAGCAACGTGGTGGAACCGGGGTGAACGACCTCGGGCACCGCCTTCTGCGCGTTGCGGCAGAGTTCCACGAAGTTCGAGTGGGTGAGGATGCAGCCCTTCGGCCGCCCCGTAGTGCCGGAGGTGTAGATGAGCGTCGCGACATCCGACCCCGTGGCGATCTGCCGGCGTCGCTCGATCTCCTCATCAGGAACATCGACGCCCTTCGCGACGAGCTTGTCGAGGTCGCCGAGGTCGATCTGCCAGACGCGGGAGACGAGCGGGAGGTCGGCCCGGATCTCGTCGAACCGGGCGAAATGATCCGGGGTCTCGGTGATCATGCTGGTGGCGCCGGAGTCGCTCAGATACCACAGGAGCTGACTGGGGGCCGACGTCTCGTAGACGGGGACGAGCAGCGCGCCGGCGAACCAGGTCGCGAAGTCGATGAGGGTCCACTCGTAGCGGGTCTTGCACATCAGGCCGATCTTGTCGCCCGGCTGAACACCGGATGCGACGAGCCCCTTGGCCAGGGCGACAACCTGCCGGTGGAACTCCGCGGCGGTGACATCGGTCCACGTGCCGCCGGGGGCGGGGAGCGCGAAGATCGGCAGATCAGGGGTGTCTCGAACCCTGTCCACCAGCAGATCTGTCGCGTTGGCGTCCGGGTCTGCTGGAACTAGTGCGGGTACGTCGTAGGTCTTCACGGCAACTCCTTTGGCACCGACGGGGCAAGTGACAATTAGTCTACCGGATACATTCTTCGGATAGTTGTCTCAGCGAGTGGCGTGCCAATCCCTAAACTCTAGGTGGCGCTGCCCGGCTGTGGTGGAGGCTCAGCAATCGAGCCGGAGCGCTCAAGAGAGGTGACACGCGTGGACGCGATCGGGATTGACATTGGCGGAACGAAGATCGCGGGTGCCGTGGTGACCGAACTCGGCGAGATCGTCGCGGAGGAGCGCGTCGCGACCGAGGCGGGGGACTCGGATGCCATCGTCGACGCCGTCGTCGCGATGATCGAATCGCTCGCCGCGGGTCGCGACATCGGCGCGGCGGGGGTTGCGGCGCCGGGGTTCATCGACGCCGCGCAGTCCACCGTGTACTACACGCCCAACATCCCGTGGCGCGGCGAGCCGCTGCGTGACCGGCTCGTTGAACGACTCGACCTCGACATCACGATCGACAACGACGCCAACGCCGCGGGGTGGGCCGAGTTCCGCTTCGGCGCGGGCCGCCTGGTCAGCGACATGACGATGCTCACGATCGGGACTGGTGTCGGCGGGGCCATTGTGACGCGCGACCAGCTATTCCGCGGAGGCTTCGGTGCCGGGGCTGAGCTCGGCCACATGCGGGTTGTGCCGGACGGGCTACCCTGCGGGTGCGGGGCGCGGGGCTGCATCGAGCAGTACGGCTCCGGGCGCGCCCTCCTGCGCATGGCGAATGCTATCGCCGACGTCGGGGGGATCGGGCAAGCCCTCGCTCGAGTGCGGGACCAGAACGGGAAATTGTCCGGTCACGACGTCAGCGCTCTCCTTGTCGAGAATGATCCCGGTGCACTGGCCGCCCTGCGCGAGCTCGGTCACTGGCTCGGCCAGGCCTGCGCCTCGCTCAGCGCGGTGCTCGATCCGCAGTTGTTCGTGTTCGGCGGCGGGGTGTCGGTTGCGGGGGACCTCCTGCTCGACCCGGTGCGCGAGGCGTACGTGGCACACCTCCCGGCACGCGGCTACCACCCGGAACCGGAGTTCGTGATCGCCGAACTCGTGAACGATGCCGGTGTCGTCGGTGCGGCCGACCTCGCGCGCGTCCACCTCGGCTTGCGCTGAGCCGACACGAGTGAGGCGCAAGCGGGGCGTCCGTTCCTATGGCGCGGGTTATGCTGGCACGGTCCAACGAAGGCAGGTCGAATGTTCTACTGGTTCATGAAGAACCTGATCGTCGGTCCGATCCTGCGCACCGCGTTCCGACCCTGGGTCACCGGTCACGAGCACATCCCGAAGACGGGGGGTGTCATCCTCGCGAGCAACCACCTGTCTTTCATCGACTCCGTGTTCCTCCCGCTCCTCATCGACCGTCAGGTGAGCTTCCTCGCCAAGAGCGACTACTACACCGGCACGGGCTTCAAAGGTTGGATCACGAAGACATTCATGAAGTCGGCGGGGATGCTGCCCATCGACCGCTCGGGAGGCAAAGCATCCGAGGCATCGCTGCAGACCGGGCTCGGAGTGCTCGAGCGCGGCGAAGTGCTGGGCATCTACCCCGAGGGCACGCGAAGCCCCGACGCCAAGCTGTACCGGGGCCGCACGGGCGTTGCGCGGATGATCCTCGAGGGCAACGTGCCCGTCATCCCCGTGGCGATGATCGACACCGAGAAGGTCATGCCGATCGGCAAGCGACTGCCCAAGGTGCGCCGGATCGGCATGGTCATCGGAGAGCCGCTCGACTTCTCGCGCTTCCACGGCATGGAAGGCGACCGCTTCATCCTCCGCTCCATCACCGACGAGATCATGTACGAGCTGTCACGGCTCAGCGGCCAGGAGTATCTCGACGTGTACGCGACGTCGGTCAAGGAGAAGCGCGCGTCACTCTCCCGCTGAGCCAATAGGGTAGATGGGGTGCTTCGGCACTCTCGCGGGTAAGTCGCCTCGCGTTGACAGCAGCAATGAGGAATTCACGTGGTTCATCCGACCGAAGACACAGTCGTTCTCCCCGATCCCACCGTGGTGGCCGGCCTCGACTACTGGCGGACCCTCCCCATCAAGCAGCAGCCGGAATGGCCCGATGCCGACGCCGTCGGTGCAGCATCCGCCGAGATCGCGACCCTTCCTCCCCTCGTCTTCGCCGGCGAGGTCGATATCCTCCGCGCCCGGCTCGCGAGCGCCGCTTCCGGAAAGGCGTTCGTGCTGCAGGGCGGCGACTGCGCCGAGACCTTCGCGGGCGCGACGGCCGAGCAGATCCGCAACCGGGTCAAGACGATCCTGCAGATGGCGGTCGTGCTGACCTACGGCGCATCCACGCCGGTCATCAAGATGGGCCGCATGGCAGGCCAGTTCGCCAAGCCCAGGTCGAGCAACAACGAGACCCGCGGCGACGTGACCCTTCCGGCCTACCGCGGCGACATCGTCAACGGCTACGACTTCACGCCGGAGTCCCGCCAGGCCGACCCCCGCCGCCTCGTGAAGGGCTACCACACCGCGGCATCGACGCTGAATCTCGTACGCGCCTTCACGCAGGGCGGCTTCGCCGACCTGCGCCAGGTGCACAGCTGGAACCAGGGCTTCGCCCGCAACCCAGCGAACGCACGTTACGAGCTGATGGCCCGCGATATCGACCGCGCCATCAAGTTCATGGAGGCGGCGGGGGCCGACTTCGATGAGCTCAAGCGGGTCGAGTTCTTCACCGCGCACGAGGGCCTGCTGATGGACTACGAGCGCCCGATGACCCGCATCGATTCCCGCACGGGAGAGCCCGTCAACACGTCGGCACACTTCCTCTGGATCGGTGAGCGCACTCGCGACCTCGACGGCGCCCACGTCGACTACTTCTCCCGAGTGCGCAACCCGATCGGCGTGAAGCTCGGTCCGTCGACGTCCCCGGACGACATGGAACGCCTCATCGACAAGCTCGATCCCGACCGCGAGCCGGGGCGTCTGACCTTCATCGCGCGCATGGGCGCTGGCAAGGTGCGGGATGCCCTGCCGCCACTGCTCGAGGCGATCAAGAGCTTCGACGCGACCCCGCTGTGGGTCTCCGACCCGATGCACGGCAACGGCATGACGACGCCGACAGGGTACAAGACCCGCCGGTTCGATGACGTCGTCGACGAGGTCAAGGGCTTCTTCGAGTCACACCGGGCCGCCGGAACGCATCCCGGTGGCATCCACATCGAGCTCACGGGCGACGACGTGACGGAGTGCCTCGGCGGCTCCGAGCAGATCGACGAGGCCACCCTGGCCACCCGGTATGAGTCGCTGTGCGACCCTCGGCTGAACCACATGCAGTCGCTCGAGCTCGCGTTCCTCGTGGCCGAGGAGCTCGGCGCAGCGTACGCGGCGCGCTGACGCGGCGCGCTGACGCGGCGCGCTGACGCGGCGCGCTGACGCGGCGCGCTGACGCGCTCACCACACCACGCGCGAGTTGCCCGCTTGTGTCGCTTCGGGGGCGTTGGAGGCGACCACTGTGGGCGGCTCGCGGGCGGCCGGCTGAGGACATCTGCCCGTGAGTGACCGGGGCTGGGCGAAGTCTGGGTTCTGCAGATTCTGCCCCGCGTAGGAATGTCAGGGGCAGCGCTGAGCGCGTGGCCGGGTGAGGCAAGACTTAGCGGAGGAGATTCTGCGCCACGCCAAGCTGACTTGCGTGTTGACGCGGAGCGTCGCCGCCAGTCCTGAGTTAGGTGCGGGCGGGTGCATCGGCCCGGCTAGGTTCACGCGAGCCGTCCGCTGGTATCGCCTCCAGCCCGGTGGAGGGCACCTAAGTGGGCGACTCGCGGGCACTGGGCGCGCGAGTTGCCAGCTTGTGTTGCTTCCGCGGCGGTGCGGGCGACCGATGCGGGCGACCGATGCGGGCGACCGATGCGGGCGACCGATGCGGGCGACCGATGCGGGCGACCGATGAGGGCGACCCCGCGGGCTATGGGCGTGGCGGGTCAGCCGAAAATTTGCAGGAACAGTGTGACCGACGACCCCTTGGGTACCTTCGACCCGATCGCGGGGTCCGTGCTCGTCACGGTGGCGCCCGAGAAAGGCCCAAAGATCGGGTTGTAATTCACCCTGAGGCCGAGCGCCTCGAGCTGCGCAACCGCGTCGTCACGGAACTCTCCGGCGACATCCGGGATTACGACCGGCGCCGGACCCCTGGAGACGATGAGGTCGAACGTGTCGCCGGGCACCACGGCGGCATCGGAGCGAGGTACGGCTGCGATGACGGCGCCGTCTGGGATCCCCTCGTCGAAGCGGCCCTCACCCTCCGCGCCGAGCAGGCCGACCGCCTCGAGCGCGGCGATCGCGTCGGCGAGGCTGTCGCCGACGACCTCGGGCACGGCGCCGCGTGACACCACGAGCGACACCGGCTGAAGTTCACCGTATTCCGGGGCCGCGGTGATGTCGACATCACCGGATCCAATCGCACGCAGCACAAGGGTGTCGGCGACGTCACCGTTGAATTCGTAGCGCACATCTCCCGGCGTGAACCCGGAATCCTCGATGAGAGCGAGCGCCTCCGGTTCGGACACGCCGGCGAGGGCGGGGAACGGGAGCGGCTGCGGGCCCTTGGAGGTGAGAATCGTGACGGTCGACTGGATCGCGACCGATTCGCCCACCGCGGGGTTGGTGCCGACGACCGTGCCGACGGCCACCACGGGATCGAAGACCTCCTCCGGCGCCTGCGCCACGAGGAGCTCGGCGGCGGTGAGGGTGGTCGTCGCCGTGGCGAGGTCCTGCCCCGCCACCTCGGGCACCGACACGAGAGCTCCCGGGCCGACGTTGAAGTACCAGCCCGTTGCCCCCGCGAGGGACGCGAGCAGTACCACCAGGGCGAAGAGCCAGAAGCCCCGGGCCTTGCGCCGACCAGCCTTGGTCTGCAAAGCGCTCTGGTTGTCGACGACGACCGGCCCGGTGCGGTGCCGCGCCTGCGGCGTGATGACCTGCGTCTTGTCGTTGGATGCGATCGCACCCTTCTCGGCCATCGCCGATGGCAGCACCATGGTGCGCTGGAGGGATGTCGCCGGAGCGTCGGCGGCCAACCCCTCCTGCGTCTCGAGAAGCTGGTCGAGCATGGTCTTCGCGTCTCGCGGACGCTGGTCCGGGTCGCGCGCTGTCGCCCACAGGACAAGCTCGTCCAGCTCGGCCGGCACGTTGGGGTTCTTCGAACTCGGGGTCGGCACGGTGTCGTTCGCGTGCTGGTGCGCAATCTGGAACGGCTGCTCGCCCTTGAACGGCTGCTCACCCGCGAGCATCTCGTAGAGCATGATGCCGACCGCATAGATGTCGCTGCGAGTGTCGGCGATGCCGCGCGTGACGAGCTCGGGGGAGAGGTAGGCGATCGTGCCGAGCAGGGCATTGCCGGTTTCAGTGTTCGCGCTTGCGGCGCGAGCGAGGCCGAAGTCACCGATCTTGATGCGCCCGTCGTCGGCGAGCAGCACGTTCTCGGGCTTGAGGTCGCGGTGCACGATCCCACTCTTGTGCGCGGCCGCAAGCCCGGAGAGCACCGCCTCCATGATGTCGAAGGCCTGGTCGGTCGTGAGAATGTGGTGTTCGTCGAGCAGGTCCCGCAAGGTGATCCCCGGGAGGTACTCCATCACGAGGTAGGCGGTGTCGACATCCTGCCCCTGATCGTAAACGTTGACGACGTTCGGATGCGCGAGGCGGGCCGCCGATCGCGCCTCCTGGATGAACCTGGCCCGATACTGGCTATCGTCGGCGAGGTGGCCGTGCATGACCTTGATCGCCACGCGGCGCTCGAGCCGGAGGTCGGTGGCGAGGTACACCGTGGCCATACCGCCCCGTGCGATTCGCGAGCGCACCTGATATCGGCCGTCGATAAGACGGCCAATCATCGGGTCGGTGCTGTTCGTGGTCACTGATCGAGTCTAGGCACGACGGGGGCGATCGAGCGGCCAAAACACCGCGAAGTCGCGTCTCAGCGGAGTTGGTCGAGCCAGGCCCAGGCCGAGACTTCCCACTTGGCATAGGCATCCGGGTACGCGGAGATCTGCACCGCCTGCGCCGCCTGGGTGACGGTCATCGACTGCCATCCCCGGATGTCGAGAAGGCCGCGGGTGATGCCGCGGTTCGGCGCGGTGGATCCGCCGAAGAAGAGCCTGCTGGAGTACACCCGGTCGGTGACCTGGGTGGGGGTGCCCCACCCGGTGCTCGGGCGCTGCTGGAAGAGGCCGAGCGAGTCGCGGTCCCCGTAGTTGAGGTTGCGCAGGGTCGACTCCTGCATCGCGGTGGCGAGGGCGATCACGAGGCCGTAGTCGCTGACGCCGAGTGATGTACCCACGCCGATGATGATTTTCGCGTTCTCGGTCATTGGCGCGTCGAGCGGGGTGACGCGCGTTTCGACACTGCTGCTGCTCACGGGCGCGGTGCCCGGAATCACGAGGGTGCGTCCGCCATAGATGATGCTCGACCAGGTGAGCCCGTTCGCATTGAGGATGCCCTGGATGCTCACCGAGTACTTCGTCGCGATGCTCGAGAGCGTCTCACCGGATGCAATGACGTGCGTGCCGGGGTTCGTGGTGATCGGCGTGATCGAGACGGCGGGAACGATGGGTATCTGCGTCACGGCGGCGGGAGCCGAGGTTCCCGGAATCGACAGGGTGCGCCCGGGGTAGATCACGCTTGACCAGCCGAGGCCGTTCGCCGTGAGCATGGCCTGCGTGCTGACACCATACTTTGTGGCGATCTTGCCGATGGTGTCGCCGGCCTTGATGACGTGGGAGCCCGACTTGGCAGGGGCGGGAGCAGGGGTCGGTGCCGCGGGCTTCACGGCGGCCACCGGAACAATCGGCGTCTGCTTCACGGCGGCGATGGCGGATGATCCCGGGATCGCGAGGGTACTGCCGGCGTAGATGAGGCTCGACCAGCCGAGGCCGTTCGCGGTGAGCACCGCCTGCGTGGTCACGCCGAACTTCGCGGCGATCTTGCTGATGGTGTCGCCCGCGACGACCTTGTAGCGGCCCGGATTAGCGGTTGGTGCTGCCGGCGCCTTGATCGCAGTCACCGTCGCGCTCGTGAGCTTGATGACCTGGCCGGGGAAGATGACCGACTTCCAGCCGAGGCCGTTCAGCGCGAGGACCGATGCGGTGGCGATGCCGAAGCGTCCCGCGATACCGCTGATCGAGTCGCCGGCGACGACGGTATAGCTGGCCGGCGCGGCGGCAATCGTAACGACTCCGGCGCTCGTTGCCTCCTCGAGAGAGGCCGTGTGGGCAGCTGCGAGGGCCTCGCGGATGTTTTTGCCCAGCTCGCTCGGGGTCGTGCGGTCTGCACCGGGTCGCTTCGCCTCGACGGATGCCGCCGGTGCGGGAAAGTTCATGCTCATGGCCATCGAGCCGGCGAGAACTATCGGAATCGTGTTGAACAGGCCCTTCCGGATCATTGCGGTCTTGGTGCGACCCGCCGTGAGCAGACCCGCCTTGATCGCCCCGCGCTGCCGCCGCGATGCACGCGCAGCGTCGTTCTGTGATGCGTTGGTCATTGCTGATCCCCGTTGTGTTCTCGGCCGCGTCCCGGCCGAATGATCCCGCCCAATTATTGCTGCCCGACGCCCACCCTGACCGTAAACAGCGTCTCAAAGCTGACACAGAAGCATATTCATGTCAATCAGAATTGCAGATGTTATTCGAGCTAGCCTGCCCGAAACGTTCGGGCCGTACCCGCGCGCTCGCCCGCTCTGGCAGGCTGGTCTAGTGAGTACCGTTCCTGAAACCCGCTGGCTGACCGTTCCCGACCTCGTCGAGCAGCTCGGCATCGGGGTGAGTAGAGTTCGCCGCCTCATCGAGGACCGCGCCATTCTCGCCATCCGGGTCGACGGCGTGCTCAAAGTGCCCGCGTCGTTTATCCGCGACGGAGAGCCGCTCAGTGAGCTGAAGGGCACCCTCGTGCTGCTCTCCGACAGCGGGTTCAACGACGATGAGGCGATGCGCTGGCTGCTGGGTATGGATGACAGCCTGCGCACATCCCCGATCGAGGCGCTGCGCGCCGGCCGCAAGGCCGAAGTGCGCAGGGTCGCCCAGGCCTTGGCCTTCTGAAGTTCTGGCCTTCCAAGTTCTGGCGAGCCGGGTCTCGCCGTCAGGCAATCCGGCGGGTGGCCGTGTCGGCGAGGCTCTCGAGTTGGGCACGGGCGGCAGCGCTGATGGGCGCGTCGGTGATCGCCGACAGAGCGAGCGTGACGTTGTGCGCAATGATCCGTTCGACCTTCTCGACCGCGCCGCTGTCTCTGATCGACGCCTGCAGCATCCGTACCTGCTGCTCGCCCAGGTCTTCGTCGCCGAGCAGTTCGTCGAGCGTCCTGCGGGAGCTCGCCGGCATCGCCGCGCGTGCAAGCGCGATGAGCACCGTGCGCTTACCCTCGCGAAGATCATCGCCGGCAGGCTTGCCGGTGATGTCGGGGTCGCCGAACACACCCAACAGGTCATCGCGCAGCTGGTAGGCGATACCGAGCGGCAGTCCAAAGTGGCGCAATGCGCTGATCTGCTCCGCGCTCGCGCCCGCGAGGGCCGCGCCGATCGCGAGCGGTGCCTCGATCGAGTACTTCGCCGACTTGTAGACGATGACCCGGTGCGCGCGCCCGAGAAGGTCAGGTTCGGGGAAACTCTGCCAGGCACGCTCATCGAGGATGTCCAGGAACTGTCCGGCAGTGACGTCAGTGCGCATGCGGTTGAACTCGGCCCGTGCCGCGATGGCCGCAGTCCGGGATGGGAGGCAGCTCGTCCCCGATTCGAACAGCTCGTCGCTCCAGCTCAGGAGAAGGTCGCCGAGCAGGAGTGCGGCGGAGCCCCCGAAGGTCGAGGCGCTGCCGATCCAGTGCCCCTCCGCGTGCATCGATTCGAAGCGCTTGTGGGCAGACGGGCGGCCGCGGCGGGTGTCCGAGTTGTCCATGATGTCGTCGTGGACGAGGGCGGCGGCGTGGAACACCTCGAGCGCGCTCGCGGCGAGCACGACCGACGCCAGGTCGCTCGGTGCCGTCTCGCTCAACATGGGGTCGAAGCCGGGAGCGTGTCCGCTCGTCGCCTGCCAGCCCCAATAGCAGAACAGGGCCCTGAACCGTTTACCTCCGCGCAGAAACTCGCGCGAGAAGTCGATGAAGGGCGCCAGGTCGGGGGCGATCCCCGTGAGCATCGGTTCGCGTTCGTCGAGAAAGCGATCGATGTCAGCCTGGACAAGGTCAACTAACCGCGTACTCTCAGCCACGCGCCTAGCCTAGCCACCCGAGGGCACATAGACTTGGAATCTAAATTGCGTCGATCTCGAGCGTGAGGGGAGAAACGATGCCACTGTCAGAACACGAACAACGAATGCTCGAGGAGATGGAGAGAAATCTCTATCACAACGATGCAGATTTCGTAGCCACCGTCGGAACCCGACGGGGCAAGCCGAACTACACGATAATCGTCGTCGGAATTCTGATCGCCATTCTCGGCGTCGGGGTCATCGTCACGGGCGTCGTGATTGCCCAGCCGCTTGTTGGAGTCGCGGGATTCATCGTGATGTTCGGGGGGGCTCTGCTCGCGATCTCGCCGCCGCGCCGCTCCGGTCCGCCGGAGGAGCCGAGCGCCGACGAGCGTGCCAGCGCATCCGCCAAGTCGACGGCGGGTCCCGCCCGGGGCGGATTCATGGACCGCATCAACGAGCGCTGGGACAAGCGCCAGGACGGCCGTGACGACAGGGGATAACGCCTCCACTCTCCACCACACGAAAGAGCCAGCCCTCGGGCTGGCTTTTTTTGTGCCCTTTTCGCCGGCGCCATCCCACGCGCGGTCGATTGCCAGCTTTTTTCCTCCACCGCCAAGTTGACTGGAATGGTGGGGGAGTGGAGGCGCGATCACCCCAGAACGGGGAGATTTCGTTGATTTGTGGATGAACGTGGAGTAAAGTGGAGGAACCTGGGCAGGGCCGGAGATCGAGGGGGTGAGTGCGTGTGTTTCTTGGTACTTACGCACCTCGGCTCGACGAAAAGGGCCGCCTCATCCTTCCCGCGAAGTTTCGTGACGAGCTCGAATCGGGCATCGTCGTGACCCGCGGCCAGGAGCGGTGCCTGTACGTCTTCGCCACGAAGGACTTCGAGGAGATGCACGAGCGCATCCGGCAGGCCCCCATTACGAGCAAGCAGGGGCGCGACTACCTGCGACTTTTCCTCTCCGGCGCGAACGCCGAGGTGCCGGACAAGCAGCACCGCGTGACGATCCCCGCGCAGCTTCGCGCCTATGCCGGACTCGACCGCGACGTGACCGTCATCGGGGCGGGAAACCGCGCCGAGATCTGGGACACGGCCGCCTGGGAGACCTACTACGCCGAGCAGGAAGCCGGTTTCGCCGACACCACGGAGGAGGTGATCCCCGGACTCTTCTAGCGCCTTGTTTCTGACTCCCAGCCGATGTCAGCCCTGCCACACTTCCCCGGTGGCAGGTCGGACCGGAGGGGAATCAGGATCAAGGGGCAGGTCCCGATGCCATGACCGACAGCCAGATCCATACCCCCGTCATGCTCGACCGCACGGTCGAGCTGCTCGCCCCCGCCCTCGAGGGGCCCGGCGCCGTGCTCGTCGATGCGACCCTCGGCATGGCCGGACACGCCGAGGCGTTCCTCCGCCGCTTCCCGGATCTCACCTTTGTCGGGCTCGACAGGGACCCGGATGCGCTCGAGATCGCGGGCCGGCGTCTCGCCCAGTTCGGTGAGCGGGTGCACCTTGTGCACACCGTGTACGACGAGATCGGCGATGCTCTCCACTCACTCGGCATTCAGGAGGCCACCGGCATTCTGTTCGACCTCGGCGTCTCCTCCCTCCAGCTCGACAGGGTCGAGCGCGGGTTCTCGTACTCGAAAGATGCGCCGCTCGACATGCGAATGGACGCGACCTCGGAGCTGACCGCCGAGCGGGTGCTCGCCGAGTACAGCGAAGCCGACCTGCGACGCATCTTCCGGGACTACGGGGAGGAGCGGCTCGCCCCCCGATACGCGCAGAAGATCGTCGAGCGACGCGCCAGCCGTCCGCTCGTGCGCTCGGCCGACCTCGTCGAGATAATCACCGCGGCCACCCCCGTCGCAATCCAGCGCAAGGGTCACCCCGCGAAGCGGGTATTCCAGGCCCTGCGCATCGAGGTGAACCAGGAGCTCGCGGTGCTCGAGCGGGCGATTCCCGCCGCGCTCGAGGTGCTCGCCATCGACGGCCGCATCGTCGTGCTCGCCTACCAGTCGCTCGAGGACCGAATCGTCAAGCGCGCCCTCGCGGCCCGGTCCACCTCCTCCGCCCCCGCCGGACTCCCCGTGGAGCTGCCGGAGCACCGCCCGGAATTCTCCCTCCTCGTCCGCGGCGCCGAGCTGGCCAGCGATGACGAAAAGTCCGCGAACCCCAGAGCCACCCCCGTGCGCCTTCGCGCGGCGACCCGAATCAGGAGGGCAGCATGAGCGCAGTCCCGATCGCGCCCCCGGCGCGCTCACCCAGGCCCACCCGTGACGACGCACGCCGTCACATCGAGATCGTCGCCTCCCGCAGCCAGCGCAGCGCACGCCCCCGCCTTCTCGCCGCGATTGTCACGGTCGGCGGGCTCTTTGCGATTCTCTCCGCTCAGCTGCTACTCACGATCGCGACCTCCGACGGGGCCTACGAGATCTCCTCGCTGCAGCGCGAGCACAGCGAACTCGCGCGCGACCAGCAGGTGCTCGTCGAGACCCTCCAGGTTCTCGGTGCGCCCCAGCACCTCGCCGCCGAGGCCCAGGAAATGGGCATGGTCGCGAGCACCAGCACCGCGTACCTCCGCCTCGCCGACTCCGTCGTGCTCGGCGCCCCGGTGGCGGCCAGTGAATCCTCGGCCCTGATCACGGCACCGGACGGAAGCCCGCTGATCCCCAACCGCTTGCTCACCGGGGTCCCGCTGTCCGGGGACGCAGGCCAGGCGGCCGGCGTTTCGCCCGATCTCATCCCCGTCGAGGCGAGCGTTGCGGGCGCGCCTGCCGCGTCAGATGGTCCCGTCTCGGTACCGTCGAATCAGCCAGCGGCGATCCCATCGCCCAACACCCACTGATCGACCACGGGTTGGCTTCGCCACAACACCTCACGGGGGGACACGAATCGTGAACACACCCCGGATGACCCGGCGGCGCCTCGCGCTGGCGCTGATCGCGATGATCGCCGTCTTCGGCGTCTTCGTCGTGCGACTCGTCGACATCCAGCTCGTCCGCGCCGAGGAGCTCAACACGCAGTCGCTCAACAAGCGCGCAATCGCCGTCACCACCTATGCGGCACGCGGTGACATCGTCGACCGCGACGGCGCCGTGCTCGCCGGCAGCGTCATGCGGTTCGATATCACCGTGTCGCCCAAGACGATGCCAAAGAACCCGGCGTCTTTCACGCGCGGCAGCGGCGACGACAAGGTCACGGTCAGCTTGGCGGAGGCCGCGGCGGAGATCGCAGAAATCACCGGGCAGACCCAGAACGAGGTGCTGGACGTCTTCACTGAAGACCCGGAGTCCGACTTCGAATACGTCGCCCAGAAGGTGAGCACCGAGCAGATGCGAGCGGTCCGCGATCTCGGCATCCCCGCCATCTACTTCGAACAGCGCCCCGCCCGCATCTACCCTGACGGGTCCGTGGCGGGCAACCTTGTGGGGTTCGTCGGAACCGAGGGACCGCAGAACGGCTTCGAGTTCACCGAGAACGAGTGCCTGGCAAGCACAAACGGCTCGTCCACCTACGAGCGCGGCGCCGATGGCATCCGCCTCCCCGGCAGCACCGTCACCGAGCAGGAGCCGATCGACGGCGGCACGATCACCACCACGATCGACCACGACCTGCAGTGGACGGTGCAGCAGATGATCGCCGAACAGGCACTCGCGCTCGGCGCAGAATCCGCAACAGCGTCGGTCACCGAGGTCAAGACCGGCCACCTGCTTGCGCTGGCCGACTACCCCTCCGTCGACCCCAACAACGTCGGGGGCAGCTCGCCCAACAACATGGGTTCGCTCGCGTTCAGCACCCCCTACGAGCCGGGATCGACCTTCAAGCCGATGACCGCGGCAATGCTGCTCGACCAGGGCGTGGCCGACCCGAGCACCGAGGTCACCGTGCCCTACCGGTGGATCTCACCGGAGGGAAGCGCCATCCGCGACGCCGTGTTCCACCCCGAGCTCCAGCTCACCCTCGCGGGGGTCATCCAGCAGTCGTCCAACGTCGGAATCTCCCAGCTCGCGGTGCGCCTGCCGAGCAAGATGCGCTACGACTACTTCCGGGCATTCGGGATCGGAGAGCGCACCGAGGTCGGCTTCCAAGGGGAGTCCGCCGGACTGCTGTCGAGCTCATGGGACGACCAGACGAAATACAACGTGTCGTTCGGCCAAGGCGTCTCGGTCACCGGGGCGCAGATGGCGAGCATCTACCAGACGCTCGGCAACGGCGGGCTTCGCCTTCCTCTGACTCTGGTCACCGGGTGCAGACACGCGGACGGGTCGATCACGGACGCCGCGCCGACCGAGGGTCGACAGGTCGTGTCCGAGGCCGCGGCAGACTCGGTCGTCGAGATGATGGAGACGGTCGTGACGGGAGGCGGGCTCGCGAGCGAGCTCCAGATACCCGGCTACCGGGTCGCGGCGAAGAGCGGAACGGCCGAGATCGCCGCGGACGGACGTTACACGGACGACCGAATCGTGTCGGTCGCCGGGCTCGCGCCGGCGGAGGATCCGCAGTATGCCGTGATCGTCACCTTCGTGAAGCCAAGTACGATAATGACGTCGGCCGCCGCAGCGCCGACCTTCAAAAAAATCATGACGCAGGTGCTCAAGACGTACCGCGTCGCCCCGTCGCCGACACTCTCACCCGACCTGCCGACGACCTGGTAAGAAAAGAGGATGCCGTGAACACCAGGACCCCCCCGGTGCTCAGGCCCGAACATCCATCGGCCAGATCGCTCAGCGGTCTCGTGGCTGATTTCGGGCTCGACACCCAAGGCTCGCTTGACGGCGTGTACGTGACCGGCGTGACCCTGCGCTCCGGCGAGGTGCAGCCGGGAGACCTCTATGTCGGAGTGCCGGGAGCGAACAGCCACGGCGCGTCCTACGCGGCGGAGGCAAAGGCCCAGGGCGCGGTGGCGCTGCTCACCGACGCGGCAGGGGCGGAGCTTGCCCGCGAGGTCGGCTTGCCCACCGTTCTCGTCGACTCGCCCCGCGCCGCCCTCGGGGACGTATCGGCGTGGGTGTACCGCACCAGCGACCACCCGCCGCTCCTGCTCGGGATCACCGGCACAAACGGCAAGACCTCGACGGCGTACATCCTCGAGGGGATCCTGCGCCAGCTGGGCCTCGTCACCGGCCTGAGCACGACAGCCGAGCGTCACATCGGCGACCTCACGGTCGTCAGTCGGCTGACGACGCCGGAGGCGAGCGAGATGCACGCGCTCCTCGCTCGAATGAAGGAGAGCGAGGTGCGCGCTGTGGTGCTCGAGGTGAGCGCGCAGGCCCTCAGCCGCAATCGGGTCGACGGCATCGTCTTCGATGTCGTCGCGTTCACCAACCTCAGCCACGACCATCTCGACGACTACGCCGACATGGAGGAGTACCTCGAGGCGAAGGCGGCGTTCTTCGAACCCGAGCGGGGTAGGCGCGGCGTGGTGTCGCTCGACTCTCCCTACGGCGAGCGTGTCGTCGACCTGTCGCGGATTCCCGTGACGACCGTGTCCGCGACGCCCGGAGTTGTGGGGGAGTGGAACCTCGAGATCCTCGACGAGACCGCCGCGTACACCGAATTCACTCTCACCGGCCCCGAGGCGAGATCCCTTACGACCAGGGTTCCTCTTATTGGCTGGCACATGGCCGCCAACGCGGGACTCGCGATCGTCATGCTGGTCGAGGCCGGCTTCGAACTCGAGGCGATCGGGCACGCGCTCGGCGACGACGGGATCGTCACCTACCTGCCCGGCCGCACCGAGCGGGTATCCGGCGATGCCGGCCCCTCCGTCTACGTCGACTTCGGTCACAGCCCGGATGCCTTCCTCAACACTCTCGCCGCCGTGCGCAAGTTCACACCCGGCCGCGTCATCATGGTCTTCGGTGCCGACGGCGACCGCGACGCCACAAAGCGGCACGAGATGGGCCGGGTGGCCTCCGAGGGGTCCGACATCCTCGTCGTGACCGATCACCATCCCCGCTTCGAGGACCCTGCTTCGATCCGCGCGACCCTCATCGAGGGCGCAGGCCTCGCCGACCACCAGGCGGAGCTCATCGAGGTGAGCCCGCCCGAGAAGGCGATCCGGCACGCCGTGTCGATCGCCAAGGAGGGCGACTCGATCCTCTGGGCCGGGCCGGGCCACCAGGACTACCGCGACATCCGCGGCGAGCGTACGCCGTACTCCGCGCGCGCCGAGGCGCGCGAGGCGCTTCGCGAGTCGGGCTGGCAGTAGATGCTCGCCCTGCGCCTCGCCGACATCGCCGCTGCATGCGCCGGTGAACTCGTGCTGACCGACGCCTCCACGCCCGACACGGTCGTGGACGGCACCGTGACGACCGACTCGCGGCTCGCGAGTTCTGGATCGGTGTTCTTCGCGATGCGCGGCGAGGTCACCGACGGGCACCTGTTCGCCGAGACCGCCGTCGACAACGGGGCAGCGCTTCTCATCGTCGAGCGACGGCTCGAGCTGCCCGTCGACCAGATCGTGGTGGCGGACGGGGTGCGCGCACTCGCAGCCCTCGCGAGCGAGGTCGTGGCACGGGTGCGCGAGTGCGGCGACCTCACGGTCGTGGGCATCACCGGTTCCAACGGCAAGACGACGACGAAGAACCTGCTGCGCGCCATCCTCGGCGGCGTCGGCCCCACGGTCGCCCCGGAGGGCTCGTTCAACAACCACATCGGCGCTCCCCTCTCAATGCTCGCCATCAACGAGGGGACCCGCTATCTGCTCGTCGAGATGGGTGCGTCCGGTGAGGGCCATATCAAGCGACTTGTCGACATCGCCATGCCCGACATCTCGGTTGTTCTCAAGGTCGGCCTCGCCCATGCCGGTGAGTTCGGCGGCATCGACGCGACCCAGCGGGCCAAGTCCGAGATCGTGACGTCCCTCCCGGCCTCTGCCGTCGCCGTGCTCAACGCCGACGACGACCGCGTCGCCGCCATGGCCGGGCAGACGGCTGCCCGCGTCGCCTGGTTCGGACTCGACGAATCGGCGGATGTGCGTGCCGACGACATCGAGGCGACCGCGACCGGAACGACCTTCACCCTCCTTGCGGACGGCTCGGCCTGGCCGGTGCGCATGCGCATCCTCGGCGAGCACCACGTCATGAACGCCATCGCTGCCCTCTCGGTCGCCCGCGAACTCGGACTCGACCTCGCCGCTGCAATCGTCGCCATCGAGGCCGTCGCACGTGCCGAGCGCTGGCGCATGGAGGTGCTCGAGCCCGCGCCGGGCATCACCGTCATCAACGACGCCTACAACGCGAGCCCGGACTCCACCGCCGCGGCACTCAAGACTCTCGCGCAGATCAGCCGCAGCGGGCGACGGTCGATCGCCGTGCTCGGCGAGATGGCCGAACTCGGTGACTACGCCAACGAGGAACACGACCGGATCGGCCGCCTCGTCGTGCGACTCAACATCGCGCAGCTCATCGTCGTCGGCCACGGTGCACGGCACATCCACAACGCCGCCGGACTCGAGGGTTCCTGGGACGGCGAGTCGGTGCTCGTCGGCACCCCGGAGGAAGCCTTCGGTCTGCTCCGGGACGAGCTGCGCGACGGCGACGTGGTGCTCGTGAAGAGCTCCAAGTCCGCCGGACTTCGTTTTCTTGGTGACCGCCTCGGCGGTGTCATCGCGTGATCGCACTCCTCACCGCCGCTGGCGTGTCGATGATCTTCACCCTGCTGCTCACACCTCTCTTCGCGAGGGCGTTCCGCAGGTTGAACCTCGGCCAGTTCGTGCGCGCAGACACCCCCGTCGCGCACGTTCTCAAACGCGGAACGCCCTCGATGGGCGGGATCGTATTCATTACGGCGTCGATCGTCGGCTACCTCGTCGGTCAGCTTGCGGGTAGGCAACTGCCATCCGGGGCCGGACTCCTCGTGATCCTGATGATGGTGGGACTCGGCTTCATCGGGTTCATCGACGACTTCCTCAAGGTCCGCCGCCGTAACAGTACGGGCCTCAGCGGACCATTCAAGATCCTCGGCACCGTCATTGTCGGCGTTATCTTCGCGATCATCGCGCTCAACTACGTCGACCCGCACGGAGTGACGCCGGCCTCGACAGCCGTTTCGTTCGTGCGCGACCTCCCGATCGACTTCGTCGTCATCTTCGGCACCGGGGTAGGCGTCACCCTGTTCGTCGCATGGATCGTGCTCATCACCACGAGCGTTTCGAACGCGGTGAACCTCACCGACGGCCTCGACGGCCTCGCCGCCGGCTCGGCCGTGCTCGCGATCGGCTCCTACGTCATCATCGGGTTCTGGCAGTTCCAGCAGTCCTGCGTCGAGCTCGCGGTGCTCGGGGTCGAGGCGCCCAATCTCTACAAGTGCTACGAGGTTTCGTACCCCCTCGACCTCGCGACGATCGCCGCCGCGATCGTCGGCTCGCTCATCGGGTTCCTCTGGTGGAACACCTCGCCGGCACAGATCATGATGGGCGACACGGGCTCCTTCGCCATCGGCGGCGCCCTCGCGGCACTCGCGATCCTGTCCCGTACCGAGCTCCTGCTTCTCTTCATCGGTGGGCTGTTCCTCGTGACCACCGGCCAGGTGATCGTGCAGCGCATCTACTTCAAGCTCACGAAGGGCAAGCGAATCTGGCAGGCGAGCCCGCTCCACCACCACTTCGAGATGAAGGGCTGGGCCGAGGTGACCATCGTTGTGCGGTTCTGGATCATCTCGGGCCTGTTCGTCGCGACCGGAGTCGGACTCTTCTACGCCGAGTGGCTGTACCGGTGAGGTCGGCTTCGGAGGTCGCCGCGCTCCGGAGTTGGCACGACGACTGGTCGGGGCTGCGCGTCGCCGTGCTCGGTCTCGGCGTTACCGGGTTCTCGGTGGCCGACACGCTTGCCGAACTGGGTGCGGAGGTCGTTGTGTTCGCCGACGGGGCGGACGAGGAGCGCGCCGACCTGCTCGACGTCATCGGTGCGCGACTCGTCGTCGCCGACCTCAGACGAGCCGGAGCGAGCCTTGTGGCCGACTTCGCCCCGGAGCTCATCGTGGTCTCGCCCGGTTTCGCCCCCTCGCATCCGATCATTGTCGACGCGGCACGTGCGGCGACACCGGTGTGGGGAGATGTTGAACTCGCCTGGCGGCTGCGCGACAAGCTCGACCGGCCGGCGGAATGGTTCACCGTCACGGGCACCAACGGCAAGACCACCACGGTGCAGCTGACGACAGCGATGATGATCGCGGGCGGCAAGCGGGTCGTCGCGTGCGGCAACGTCGGAGTCCCCGTGCTCGACGCGATCCGCGACCCCGGCGGCTTCGACGCATTCGTCGTCGAGCTGTCAAGCTTTCAGCTTCACTACTCGCACTCCCTTTCCGCCCACTCGAGTGCCTGCCTCAACATCGCGGCCGACCACCTCGACTGGCACGGGTCGGCCGACGCCTATTCCGCCGCGAAGGCGAAGGTATACGAAAACACGCGCGTGGCGTGCATCTACAACCGTCATGACGACGCCACCCGCATCATGGTCGAGCACGCGGACGTCGTCGAGGGATGCCGTGCGATCGGTTTCGGGCTGGGCCCGCCGGGCCCGAGCGACGTCGGTATCGTCGAGGACATCGTGTGCGACCGCGCCTTCATCGACGACCGGCACACCAACGCCCTCGAACTGGCGACACTGGGTCAGCTCGAGTCTGCCGGGCTCGGCGCGCCCCACATGATCGCGAACGTGCTCGCCGCGAGCGCACTCGCCCGGTCCTACCGAATTCCGGCGTCGGCAATCCGCCAGGCGATCCTCGGCTTCCACCTCGACCAGCACCGCACCGAACTCATCGCAACCCATGCCGATGTGCGCTGGATCAACGACTCAAAGGCCACGAATCCGCACGCGGCCGATGCCGCGGTCGGGGCGTTCGAGTCAGTCGTCTGGGTCGTCGGGGGCCTGCTGAAGGGTGTCGACATCAGCGACGTCGTGGCACGGAACGCCGACAGGTTGCGCGCGGCCGTCGTGATCGGAGCCGACCGCGCGGAAGTACTCGCGGCATTCGCGCGACACGCGCCAGAACTACCCGTGTTCGAGGTGGAGACGGCTGACACTAAAGAGGTGATGGCGATCGCTGTGAGGTTGTCGGACTTGGCTGCGCGGCCGGGGGATGCCGTAGTGCTGGCACCAGCCGCGGCATCCATGGACCAGTTCACTGATTACGCCGATCGGGGCCGGCAATTCGCCGCCGCAGTTCACGAGATGTTGGGAGGCCGGCCGGATGACGACAAGCATCCCCCGTCGCCCGCGACAGCCCCGTAACAACGCGGCGCCGGCAAACCCCGTGCCCACCGCCGCCGGAGGCTCGGGGTCCGCGGCGATCGTCGCGGTGAAGAAGCTCTTTGCCGCCGAGACGGGCAACTTCTTCCTGCTGCTGGGCACGACCCTCTTCCTCGTCGTGTTCGGGCTCGTCATGGTGCTGTCGTCGTCGGCGGTAACCTCGTTCACCGAGTCGAACGACTTCTTCTCCGGGTTCGCCCGGCAGAGCCTGTTCGCGGCCATTGGGGTTCCGATCATGCTCGTGGCGTCGCGGATGCCGGCGTCGTTCTGGAAGAAGTGGGCCGGCACCGCCGTGGCGATCGGCCTCGGCCTTCAGATTCTGGTCGTCGCCACGCCGCTGGGAGTGTCCGTCGGGGGAAACACGAACTGGTTGCGCCTCGGCTCGCTGACGCTCCAGCCCTCCGAGATCACCAAGGTTGCCCTCGCGATCTGGCTCGCCTACGTGCTGTCCACGAAGGCGGATCGGCTCCACCGCCTGCGCGAGGTGGCGATCCCGATTGCCCCTGTCGCGGGCGCGGCGGTCGGGCTGGTGTTGTTCGGGGGAGACCTCGGCACGGCAATGATCCTCATCTCCATCGTTCTCGGCTCGATGTTCTTCGGTGGAGTGCGGCTTCGGTTCCTCGCGATCCCGATCGTGCTCATGGCCGCGATTGGGCCGCTCGTCGCATTCTCGAGCAACTCTCGCAGTGACCGCATCGCCGTCTGGCTCGACGGGTGCGCATCCTCCAGCGACTACGCGGCGTTCTGCTGGCAGACCGTCCACGGCTGGTGGGCCCTCGCCGCCGGCGGATTCTTCGGCGTCGGCCTCGGCAACTCCAAGGCGAAGTGGTCGTGGTTGCCGGAGGCCGACAATGACTTCATCTTCGCAATCATCGGCGAGGAACTCGGCCTCCTCGGCGCGGTCACTGTGCTCGCGCTCTTCATCGTGATGGGCGTGACCTTCGTGGGGATCATCCGCGCGAGCAACGACCCGTTCGCGCGCATTGTCGTGAGCGCGGTGATGGTCTGGATCATTGGCCAGGCGTTCGTGAACATCGCCGTGGTGCTCGGCGTCCTGCCGGTGCTCGGCGTTCCCCTCCCTCTCATCTCGTCTGGAGGCTCCGCACTCGTCACGACCCTGTTCGGCATCGGGATCGTGCTCTCGTTCGCGCGGACCGCGAGTCCGGTTCCAGGCAGCCGGCCGGAACGGTGACCACCTACCTGCTGTGTGGCGGAGGAACGGCCGGCCACGTCAATCCCCTCCTCGCGGTCGCGGATCGGCTCAGGCAACGAGACCCCGAAGCGAGCATCCTGGTCCTCGGCACGGCAGAGGGCCTCGAAACGCGGCTCGTGCCGGAGCGGGGCTTCCGGTTGCTTGTTGTCGCCCGCCTGCCGTTCCCACGCCGGCCGGGCAGGGCCCTTCTGCGATTCCCGCGCCGGTTCGGCGGGGTCGTCGGCCGCATCCGAGGGCTGATCGTCGAGCACGACGTCGACGTCGTCGTCGGATTCGGCGGCTACGTGTCGGCACCCGCCTACCTCGCCGCACGCCGCGAGAACGTGGCGATCGTCGTGCACGAGGCCAACGCGCGGCCCGGACTCGCCAACCGGCTCGGCGCGGCATTCTCCCGGCACGTCGGGGTCGCCTTCCGCGGCACCCGGATCCGCCGTGCCCGATTCGTGGGGATGCCGCTGCGGCCCGAAATCGAGCGCCTCGAGCGCCACTCCGTGCGGGAGGAGGCCTACGCCGCATTCGGGCTGACGCCCGGCAAACTCACGCTCGTCGTCACAGGAGGCTCCCTCGGCGCCCGGCACATCAACGAGACCATCGCCGAGGCGATCCCGTTCGTCATCGGCGCCGCGTGGCAGGTGCTGCACATCACCGGGCAGCGATCGGAGATCGACTACCCGGTACTGGCCGGCTACCGCGTGATTCCATATTGCGACCGGATGGATCTCGCCCTCGCCATCGCCGACCTCGTGCTCGCGCGGGCAGGGTCGTCGACGGTGAGCGAACTCACCGCGCTCGCGATTCCCGCCGTCTACGTCCCGCTCGCGGTCGGGAACGGCGAGCAGCGCTTCAACGCGGGCGAGGCCGTCAACGCGCACGCCGCCCTCATGGTCGACAACGCGCAGTTCACCCCGGAGTGGATCGCGGATGTTCTCGTGCCGCTGCTCGTGAACCGCGCGGCCCTGGCCGCGATGGCCGCGCGCGCCGCCGCGATCGGCGTCAGGGACGGCACCAACCGTGTCGTGGCGCTCATCGATGAGGCCACTCCGGGGCGGGTAGCGTAGCGGTCGTGATCAAGTCCGATTTCTCCCAGTCCATGCCCGACACCCCCCGCCACGTGCACTTCGTCGGCATCGGCGGAGCCGGGATGAGCGGAATAGCGCATCTGTTCGTCGCGGCTGGCTTCACCGTGACCGGCTCCGATATCCGCGCCACGGACGCCGTCGAGTCTCTCCGCGCGCGCGGTGTCGAGATCGGGATCGGCCACGATGCCGCGCACCTCGGCGCCGCGGACGCCCTCGTCGTCTCCGGAGCGATCAACGAAGACAACCCCGAATACGTCGCCGCGGGTGATCGTGGCCTTCCCGTGGTGCACCGCGCCGTCGCGCTGGCCTGGCTCACGCGCGGCCGCCGACTCATCGCCGTCGCTGGAGCCCACGGCAAGACCACCTCGACCGGCATGATCATCGAAGCGATGCTCGCACTCGGGCAGAGCCCGAGCTTCGTCAACGGCGGCGTCATTCGCTCGCTCGGCGTCAGCGCGGCGGCCGGGTCCGACGATCTGTTCGTCGTCGAGGCAGACGAGTCCGACGGCTCCTTCCTGCTCTACGACACCGCGGTGTCGCTCATCACCAACGTCGACCCCGACCACCTCGATCACTTCGGGTCGCTTGAGGCCTTCGAAGACGCATTCGTCGCGTTCGCCGCACGGGCGAAGGAGTTCGTCGCCATCTCGAGCGACGACGCCGGGGCCGTGAACATCAGCTCGCGAATCGCCTCGTCGCGCGTCATTACCTTCGGCCAGGCCGCATCCGCCGACGTGCGGGTGCACTCCGTCGACACGCAGCAGACCGTGGCGTTCAGCATCCGCTATCTCGGCGACGACTACCCGGTGACGCTTCGCGTGCCGGGGCTGCACAACGCCCTCAACGCGGCCGGCGCGTTCGCCGTGCTCACCGGGCTCGGCTTCGAGCCGCGCGCGAGCCTCGACGCGATCGCGACCTTCGGCGGCACCGAGCGCCGCTTCGAGCTGCGCGGCGAGGTGGGGGGCGTGCGCGTCTACGACGACTTCGCCCACCACCCGACCGAGATTCGTGCGGCGCTCTCCGCGGCGCGCGGCGTCGTCGGCGACGGCCGGCTGATCCCAATCTTCCAGCCGCACCTCTACAGCCGCACACGGATGCTCGCACAGGAGTTCGCCGACGTCTTCGACGACCTCTCCGACCACACCATCGTCGTTCCCGTGTATGGCGCGCGTCAGGAACCCGAACCAGGCGTGACCGGGGCGCTCATCACCGAGCGTCTGCGCGTGCAGGGAAGCGGTGAGTATGTCCAGAACTGGGAGAGCGCCGTGGAGCGCGCCGTGCAGATGGCGATGCCCGGCGACATCCTGATCCCCATGGGCGGCGGAGACATCTACCTCATCATTCCGCAGCTGCTCGCAGCGCTCGAGGCAGCAGCTCAGACACGGATCCATGAAGCGCCCTGAGGGGTTCGACCGGCCGCCGGCCGTCGCCCCAACCGCAGAGGCAAAACCCCGGCGCCGGACGAAAGCACCCGCGCCGGAGGTCGCCCCCGAGAGCCGGGCGACCCACGCGGACCCGGCGGGCCCGGCCACAGCGCGGCCCACGCCGCCGAGCTCCCGGACACCGCCCGCCACGGAACGAGGAGCGGCCCCGGGTGCCACGGATGCCGCCCCCGCCGCGGCCTCGGACCGCACCACGGTCCGCGCCTCGGACCGTGCCTCACGGCGGGCGGTGCGTCGCGCGGCGCGACAGCGACGCCGATTCGAGAAGAGCGAAGTGCGGCGGTTCACGCGCCGCAGTCGTCGCCGCCGCGTGGCCTGGGCCGTCACGGCGGGAATCGCAGTGACGATGGCGACGCTCGTCGCCGTCGCCGTCTATTCGCCGCTGCTCGCGCTCACGACGATCCAGGTCGACGGTACGTCGCGGCTTGACGCGGAAGACCTCCACGCGGCTGTCGACGGCCAGCTCGAGACCCCGCTCGCCCTGATTGATTTTGACCGCATCACCGAGGAGCTCGGCGACTTTCCGCTTGTCCGCAGCTACGTGACCGAGACGGTGCCGCCGCACACGCTCATCATCCACATCGTGGAGCGCGAGCCGGTCGGGTCGCTCGCCACCGGATCCGGGTTCGACCTCGTCGACCCCGCGGGTGTGGTCATCGAAAGGTCCCAGACCCGCATCCCCGGTGTTCCGCTCATCGACATCGGCGGGGAGGGGTCTGACAGTGCGGCATTCGACGCGGCCGTCGAGGTGCTGGTCGCCCTACCGGAGCCGGTGCTCGTGCAGCTTGACACGATCGTCGCCGGCACGCGCGACGACGTTCAGCTGACCCTTGCCAGCGGCGGAGCAGAGATCATCTGGGGGAGCGCCGACGATTCGGCGATCAAGGCCCGCATTCTTGCGGCCGCGCTCGCACAGAACTACCCGAACGTGATCGAGTACAACGTGTCCGCGCCGGGGCAGCTCACCTACCGCTGACCGCTGGACCGGTGCCGGCGGGCGCACGTCTCGCGCCCGGCTCACAAATTCTTCGGCGAGTTTGCGACACGCGGGTCTTTCGCGGGCTGAGCGGCGGGCTGCCACTTAACCTCGAAACAAGAAATAGATATACCAAGTATAACTTTAAGCCTCTAGTAGAGGTTGAAAGTACTCAGCGGAGGCCTGACGTGAGCTCAAATCAAAACTACCTGGCCGTAATCAAGGTCGTCGGAATCGGCGGCGGCGGCGTGAACGCCGTAAACCGGATGATCGAACTCGGCCTTCGCGGCGTCGAGTTCATTGCCATCAATACAGACGCGCAAGCGCTGTTGATGAGCGATGCCGACGTCAAGCTCGACGTCGGCCGCGAACTGACCCGCGGACTCGGCGCGGGTGCCGACCCGGAAGTGGGACGCCGCGCAGCGGAGGACCACGCCGAGGAGATCGAAGAGGCGCTGGCCGGCGCGGACATGGTGTTCGTTACTGCGGGTGAGGGCGGAGGAACCGGCACTGGCGGCGCTCCTGTCGTCGCGCGCATCGCGAAGTCCATCGGCGCGTTGACGATCGGTGTCGTGACCCGCCCGTTCGGCTTCGAGGGCAAGCGCCGCGCTGCGCAGGCCGAAGTCGGCGTCATGGCGCTCAAGAGCGAGGTTGACACGCTCATCGTCGTGCCGAACGACAGGCTCCTCGAGATCAGCGACCGCGGAATCAGCTTCCTCGAAGCGTTCGCGACCGCCGACCAGGTGCTGCTCGCCGGTGTGCAGGGGATCACCGACCTCATCACGACTCCAGGGCTCATCAACCTCGACTTCGCCGACGTGAAGTCGGTCATGCAGGGTGCCGGCTCCGCGCTCATGGGCATCGGCTCCGCCCGCGGCGCCGACCGCGCCATCAAGGCGGCCGAGCTCGCCGTTGCCTCCCCTCTGCTCGAGGCGTCGATCGACGGTGCCCACGGAGTGCTGCTGTCGATCCAGGGCGGGTCGAACCTCGGAATCTTCGAGATCAACGATGCAGCGCGACTCGTGCAGGAGGCCGTGCACCCCGAGGCCAACATCATCTTCGGTGCCGTCATCGACGACACCCTCGGCGACGAGGTCCGCGTGACCGTGATCGCCGCCGGCTTCGACGGCGGCGAGCCCGAGGTCAAGAAGGTCGACCGTCGGGGCCTGAACCACCACGACGTCTCGCTTCCCATCCCGGTCTCCGCACCCGCCACGGCATCCGCCGCTGTCGGTGGCGGCTCGCCGCGGTTCGGCGGCACGACCCTCACCCAGACGGGGGAGCAGCAGTGGAGCGAGCCCAAGCTTCCCGCTGCCCCCGACCCGGTTTTCGACAAGGACGAGGACGACGACCTCGATGTTCCCGATTTCCTGCGGTAATCGGTGACGGAGAGCGTTGCGGACCGGCTCGAGACGGTCCGGGCAGGGGTTGCCGACGCTGCAGCCCAGGCCAGTCGTGACCCTGCGGGGATCACGACCGTGGTCATCACGAAATTCCATCCCGTCTCCCTGGTGCGTGAGCTTCACGCGCTAGGGGTGCGGGACTTCGGTGAAAATCGCCACCAGGATGCACAGGCCAAGGCGGCCGAACTAGCCGACCTAGACCTGACCTGGCATTTTGTCGGACAGCTGCAGAGCAAGAAGGCCCGGCAGGCGGCCGCCTACGCGCGCGTCATCCATTCACTCGACCGCGACTCGGTCGTGGACGCGCTTGCGTCAGACGAGCGCACGATCGACGCCTTCGTGCAGTTGAACCTGACGACGGATGCTGCCCGCGGGGGAGTGCCGGACGACGCGCTCGAGGAGTTGGTCGCGCGCGTCGTCGCGACAAACGGCGTTCGCTTGCTTGGAGTAATGGCCGTCGCCCCGCTCGGCGAGGAGCCGCGGGCCGCGTTCGCGAGGCTCAGGGCGGCATCGGACCGGGTTCGCGCGATCGATCCGGCCGCCGTATTCATCTCGGCCGGAATGTCGGGGGACTACCGCGAGGCCATCCTCGAGGGTGCGACACACCTGCGCATTGGATCGACAATCACCGGAAACCGCCCGACCCGCGGTTAATCTTAGTTTCAGCACGACCCATACAGGAGGCACGAAATGGCTAACCCGCTGCGCAAGACCATGGTTTATCTGGGGCTCGCGGACGAGGAGTTCGATGACCACGACTCGACTCCTGCTCAGCCCGCCGCTCCGGCCGCTGCGGCGGCCCCCCAGGGGCACACGACGAACACCGCCGGACGCGCCCCCGTCACCCCCTTGCGGCGTCCCACTACGACAAAGAATGCGGCACCTGTAGAAATGAATGAGATCCTCACAGTCCACCCTCGCCAGTACCGCGACGCCCAGGTCATCGCCGAGAGCTTCCGTGATGGGATCCCCGTCATCATCAACCTCTCCCAGATGAGCGAGCCCGAGGCTCGGCGCCTCATCGACTTCGCCAGTGGCCTCTCGCAGGGGCTCTACGGAAAAATCGAGCGCGTCACCAAGCAGGTGTTCTTGCTGTCGCCCGCCCACATTGTCGTCAGCGGCGACCATGCCGACGCCGAGCCAGAAGTTGATGCATCGTTCTATGCCCAGAACTGACACCCAGCTGGATGAGCTAGCGTCGGAGCTGTGATCGTTTCTGTTGTCGCGACCATCGCGTATTACACCCTCTTCCTGTACCTCATCGCAATGTGGGCGCGATTTATTCTCGACCTCGCACGCAACTTCGCTCGGGGCTGGCGGCCGAAGGGGTTTCTCGTCGTCGTGGCTGAACTCGTGTTCACCATCACCGATCCGCCGATTCGGGCGGTGCGCCGGTTCATCCCGCCCATCCGCCTCGGCGGAATCGCCCTCGACTTCGCGTGGAGCATCGTCTTGATCGCGGTGTTGATCCTGATGTCGTTCGCCACATCGTTGGCATCGTCAACCGGGTGACCGACCGGCGACGCTGTACTCTTGACCTCGTGTCCCGGAGGGGTCCTCCGACTCGCGGGCATTCCTTTGCTAGCTTTAGCAGCACGCACATTCATGCACGGATCGTGCATATTCCAGATGATTTTGAGGTGACCCATGGCTCTGACTCCCGAAGACGTTGTCAATAAGCGTTTCCAGCCGACCAAGTTTCGCGAGGGCTACGACCAGGACGAGGTCGACGACTTCCTCGACGAGGTCGTCGTCGAGCTGCGTCGCCTGACTCAGGAGAACGAGGAGCTACGCCAGCGCCTTGTCGGCACCGAATCCCGCATGGGCGAGATGCAGCGAGGCGCAGGCGAGCCTGCTGCGGCGGATGAACCCGTAGTCGCGCCGGCTCCCGAGCCCGAGCCGGAAGTCGTGGCCCCCGCCGCGGTTGCCGCACCGGTCGCGTACGCCGCGCCGAGTGTCGAGTCCGAGACAGAGAGCACCACCAACCTGTTGCAGTTGGCCCGCCGCCTGCACGAGGAGCACGTGCGCGAGGGAGTTGAGAAGCGCGAATCACTCGTCGCCGAGGGCAACGCCACCGCCGAGCGCGTCGTCAGCGAAGCCGAGGCCACCGCGGCCAAGGTCGTCGGCGAGGCCGAGTCCAACGCCGACCGTGTCGTCACCGAGGCCGAGGCCACTGCGGCACGCCTCGTCACCGAGGCAGAGGCGACGCAGCGCGCACAGCTCGCCAAACTCGACGAGGAGCGCACTGATATTGAGCAGCGGATCGACGAGCTCCGCACCTTCGAGCGGGAGTACCGCCAGAAGCTCAAGGGGTACATCGAGAGCCAGCTTCGCGAACTCGACACCGCCGGATCGGCGAGTAAGTCGGAGCCCGCGTCGATAAGCCAGGGCGTCGGTGGCAACTGAGCCGACCGCGGCGGCACGTACGGCAGGGGTCAGCGTTCGGGCGATTCTCGCGCTCGTCACGGTGGCCCTCGCCGTCTTTGCCTTTGACCAGATAACGAAGTACTTCGTTGTCGAGAACCTGCCGCTGGGCGAACCGGTTCCGGTGCTCGGCAACGTGCTCGACTTTGTGTTCGTGAAGAATCCGGGTGCAGCGTTCTCGTTAGCGAGCGGCGCCACCTGGATCTTCTCGATCGCAGCATCCGTCGTAACGGTCCTCATCATCGTCTTCGCCCGCCGGATCCGGTCCCTCACCTGGGCCATCCTGTTCGGGATGCTGCTCGGCGGTACGCTCGGAAACCTCACCGACCGGCTGCTTCGGGAACCGAGCTTCGGATTGGGCCACGTCATCGACTTCATCCGCGTCGCCGGGTTCCCGGCGGTGTTCAATATCGCCGATACATTCATCGTCGCGAGTATGGGGCTCTTCATCATCCTCACGATCCGAGGGGTGGGGCTCGACGGCGAGCGCGAGCAGAAGCCCTCCGCGGCCAAGTCCGGCCCTGGCGCTTCCGGCACCGAGTCCGCCCCTGCCGATTCCACCCCCGACGCCACGGAGCGCTAGAACACATGGAAACACGCAGCATGCCCGTCCCCGAGGGGCTCGCTGGCGAGCGGGTCGATGCCGGGCTCGCCAAGCTCCTGGGCTTCTCGCGCACCTTCGCGGCCGAGGTCGCGGAGGCCGGGGGAGTGAGCGCAGACGGAGCAGTCCTCGGCAAGTCCGACCGGCTGCACGCCGGCAGCTGGCTCGAGGTCAACTGGCAGTCCAGGGAGGCCCCGGTGATCGTGCCGGTAGACGTGCCCGACCTCACCATCGTGCACGATGACGATGACATCGTCGTCGTCGACAAGCCCGTCGGTGTCGCGGCGCATCCCTCGGTCGGCTGGACCGGTCCGACTGTGCTCGGCGCGCTGGCCGGCGCCGGCTACCGCATCTCCACGTCCGGCGCCTCTGAGCGCGCGGGAATCGTGCATCGGCTCGACGCCGGCACGAGCGGCCTCATGGTCGTCGCGAAGTCCGAGCGGGCCTATGCAGAGCTCAAGCGCGCTTTTCACGACCGCGAGGTCGACAAGGTCTACCACGCCGTCGTGCAGGGCCACCCCGACCCGCTCGCCGGGACCATCGACGCGCCGATCGGGCGACACCCCGGATCGAGCTGGAAGTTCGCAATCGTCTCGGGAGGCAAGGATTCGGTCACCCATTACGAGACGCTGGAGGCGTTCCCGAGCGCGTCGCTGCTCGAGGTGAACCTCGAGACGGGGCGAACGCACCAGATCCGCGTGCACATGGCCGCCCAGCGCCACCCGTGCGTCGGCGACGCGATGTACGGTGCCGATCCGTCGATCTCGGCGAAACTCGGGCTGTCGCGCCAGTGGTTGCACGCGCTCCAGCTGAGCTTTCGGCACCCGGCCACCGGTGAGAGCGTCGTCTACAGGACCGACTACCCGGCGGACCTCCAGCACGCGCTGGATGTGCTCCGAAAAGACTGACCCCAGCCTTAGGCTGGAGGAAGCTTTTCACCTCGGTCTTCGGAGTATTTCTTGTCAGAGCGCGCCAGTTCCTTCGTCCACCTGCATGTCCACAGCGAGTACTCGATGCTCGACGGCGCGGCGCGGGTCGGACCCTTGATCCAGGCGGCCGTCGACCAGAAGATGCCCGCGATCGCGATGACCGACCACGGCAACGTGTTCGGCGCCTACGACTTCTGGCGCACCGCCACGAAGGCGGGCATCAAGCCGATCATCGGCACCGAGGCCTACCTCACGCCTGGCACGGCTCGGGGCGACCGGACGCGTATCCGCTGGGGCAACGGTGGTCAGGACGACGTCTCCGGGTCGGGGGCGTACACGCACCTCACGATGCTCTCCTCCACCACCGAGGGCATGCACAACCTCTTCCGGATGTCGTCCCTCGCGAGCCTCGAGGGCTACTACTTCAAGCCGCGCATGGACCGCGACCTGCTGAGCACCTACGCGAAAGGCCTCATCGCGACCACCGGATGCCCGAGCAGCGAAGTGCAGACGAGGCTCCGGCTCGGCCAGTACGACGAGGCCGTCAAGGCTGCATCCGACTTCCGCGACATCTTCGGCAAGGAGAACTACTACTGCGAGATCATGGACCACGGCCTCGGCATCGAGCGCCGGGTCATGGGCGATCTGCTCCGCCTCGCCAAGCAGCTCGATCTGCCGCTGGTGGCTACCAATGACCTGCACTACACGCATTCTCACGACGCGACGTCGCACGCCGCCCTGCTCTGCGTGCAGTCGGGGACGACCCTCGACGACCCCAACCGGTTCAAGTTCGACGCCGACGAGTTCTACCTCAAGTCGGCAGAGCAGATGCGCCACCTGTTCCGCGACCACCCTGAGGCCTGCGACAACACCCTGCTCATCGCCGAGCGCTGTGACGTGAAGTTCGACGAAGACGCCAACTACATGCCCGTGTTCCCCGTGCCGGAGGGTGAGACGGAGCAGTCCTGGTTCGCCAAAGAGATCGAGGACGGTCTCAATCACCGCTACAGGGGCAACATCCCGCAGGCATCGAGCGAACGGGCGGCCTACGAGGTGGGCGTCATCTCGCAGATGGGGTTCCCCGGCTATTTCCTGGTCGTCGCCGACTTCATCAGCTGGGCGCGCAGGAACGGCATCCGCGTCGGCCCCGGGCGAGGCTCGGGCGCCGGCTCCATGGTCGCCTACGCCATGGGCATCACCGACCTCGACCCCCTGCAGCATGGCCTGCTGTTCGAGCGGTTCCTCAACCCCGATCGTGTCTCGATGCCCGACTTCGACGTCGACTTCGACGAGCGCCGACGCGGCGAGGTCATTCGCTACGTCACCGAGAAGTACGGCAGCGACCACGTCGCCCAGATCGTCACCTATGGCACGATCAAGGCCAAGCAGGCGCTCAAAGACTCCTCCCGCGTGCTCGGGTTCCCCTACGGAATGGGTGAGAAGCTCACCAAGGCGATGCCCCCCACGATCATGGGCAAAGACATCTCCCTCGCGGGGATCACCAATAAGGACGACCCGCGCTGGAAGGAGGCCGGGGATGTGCGTGCGGTGCTCGACGCCGACCCTGACGCCCGCACCGTCTTCGACACCGCGCTGGGGCTCGAGAACCTCAAGCGGCAGTGGGGGGTGCACGCCGCGGGCGTGATCATGTCGTCGAAGCCGCTGCTCGACATCATCCCGATCATGAAGCGGGAGCAGGACGGCCAAATCGTCACCCAGTTCGACTATCCCGCGTGTGAGGCCCTTGGTCTGATCAAGATGGACTTCCTGGGGCTGCGCAACCTCACGATCATCGACGACGCGCTCGACAACATCAAGGCGAACCGCGGGGAGACCCCCGTGCTCGAAGACCTCGAGCTCGACGACCCGCTCACCTACAAGCTGCTCGCGCGCGGGGACACTCTCGGCGTGTTCCAGTTTGACGGCGGCCCGATGCGCTCGCTGCTGCGGCTCATGCGCCCCGACAACTTCGAGGACATCTCCGCCGTCGGCGCTCTCTACCGGCCAGGCCCGATGGGGGCCAACTCGCACACCAACTACGCCTACCGCAAGAACGGCCAGCAGGTGGTCGACTACATTCACCCCGAGCTCTCCGAGGCGCTCAAGGACGTGCTCGGCACCACCTACGGCCTGATCGTGTACCAGGAGCAGGTGATGTCGATTGCGCAGGTACTGGCCGGGTATTCGCTCGGCCAGGCCGATCTCCTGCGCCGGGCGATGGGCAAGAAGAAGAAGTCAGAGCTCGACAAACAGTTCGAGGGCTTCTCCGCCGGGATGAAGTCCAACGGGTACTCGATGGCGGCCGTCAAGACCCTCTGGGACATCCTGCTTCCGTTCTCCGACTACGCGTTCAACAAGGCGCACTCGGCGGCCTATGGCGTGCTGTCGTACTGGACGGCGTACCTCAAGGCGCACTATCCGGCCGAGTACATGGCCGCGCTGCTCACGAGCGTCGGCGACTCCAAGGACAAGCTCGCGATCTACCTCAATGAGTGCCGCCGCATGGGCATCAAGGTGCTCGCCCCCGACGTCAATGAGTCAATCGGCTACTTCGCCGCCGTCGGCGACGACATCCGATTCGGCCTCGGCGCCGTGCGCAACGTCGGGTTCGCAGTCGTCGACCTCATCCGGGCCGCCCGCGACGAGAAGGGCCGCTTCGAGTCGTTTCACGACTTCCTCGCGAAGGTGCCCATCGGTGCCGCGAACAAGCGCACCGTCGAATCGCTCATCAAGGCCGGGGCCTTCGACTCCCTTGGGTCTACCCGCCGCGCGCTGCTCGAGGTGCACGAGGATGCCGTCGACTCGGCCGTCACCGTCAAGCGCAACGAAGCCCACGGGCAGGTGGGCTTCGATTTCGACAGCCTCTGGGACGAGCCGGAGCAGCGCGTGTCAGTTCCGGAGCGTCCCGAGTGGTCCAAGCGGGACAAGCTCGCGTTCGAACGCGAGATGCTCGGGCTCTACGTCTCCGACCATCCCCTCGCCGGGCTCGAGCTGCAGCTCGCGAAGCACGCGAGCACGACCATCGCCGACCTCCTCGCGAGCGACGCGTCGATCGACGGCGAGACCGTGAACATCGCCGGGCTCGTGACGAGCGTGCAGCACCGCACCGCCCGCAACTCGGGGAACCAGTACGGGCTCGTCCAGATCGAGGACTTCGGGGGAGAGATCACCGTGATGTTCCTCGGCAAGACCTATCAGGAGTTCTCGCCCGCACTCTCCAACGACCAGGTCGTGGTGATCCGCGGGCGGGTGAGCATGCGCGACGACGGAATGAACCTGCACGCGGTAAGCATGTTCAGCCCCGATCTCGGCCAGAGCCTCGGATCGGGCCCACTTGTCATCAGCATGCCGGAGCACCGGGCCACGACCGACGTCGTGACCAACCTGAACGACGCCCTCATCCGTCACGCGGGCGATACCGAGGTTCGGCTCAAGCTCGTCAAGGGCGACACCGCGCGCCTGTTCGAGATCCCGTTCCCGGTGACGGTGAGCGCCGACCTCTACGGCGAGCTCAAGTCGCTGCTCGGCCCGAACTGCCTCAACTGACCGCATCCGGGGCGGGGCCGCACGCGGTCGGCATCCAGCGGACGGCCACTAAAGTTGGCAGGGCCATGATCCAGACCATAGACCTCCGCGGTCGCCGCCTCAGCCCTGCCGAACTCCTCTCGATCGTCCCCCGATCGCACACCGATATCTCGGTGGCGACGGATGCCGCGACCGCGCTCATCGACGACGTGCGCGCCCGCGGCGAGCAGGCGATCCTCGACCAGGCGGAGCGCTTCGACGGGGTGCGGCCCGACCATGTGCGGGTGCGTGCCAGCGAGATCGCCGACGCCGTGGCGCAGCTCGAGCCCGCCGTGCGCGACGCGCTCGAGGAGGCCATCGACCGGGTACGAGCCGGATCGGCCGCCCAGGTGCCCGCACCCTCCGTCACGATGCTCGGAGACGGTGCCGAGGTCGTGCAGCGCTGGAGTCCCGTCGCGCGCGTCGGCCTCTACGTTCCCGGCGGCAAGGCCGTGTACCCCTCCAGTGTGGTCATGAACGTGGTGCCAGCCCAGGTCGCCGGGGTTCGCTCTGTCGCCCTCGCGTCCCCGCCGCAGCGCGCCTTCGGCGGAGCGATCCACCCGACCATCCTGGGCGCGGCCGGGCTGCTCGGGATCGACGAGATTTACGCTATGGGCGGCGCGGGTGCGATTGGCGCGTTCGCATATGGTGTTCCCGGGCTGCTCGACCCCGTTCAGGTGATCACCGGACCCGGCAACGTCTACGTCGCCGCCGCCAAGCGCCTGGTCCGCGGACAGGCGGGAATCGACTCCGAGGCCGGCCCCACCGAGATCCTCGTGATCGCGGACGGCACCGCCGACGCGCGGCTCGTCGCGAGCGACCTGATCAGCCAGGCCGAGCACGACGAACTTGCCGCGGGAGTGCTCGTCACCGACTCGGCCGATCTCGCCGACCGGGTGCAGATCGAGCTCGGGCGGCTCGTGCCGCTCACCCACCACCGGGAACGAGTGCAGATCTCACTCACGGGTGTGCAGTCCGCCGTCGTCCTTGTCGACGACCTCGCCGCCGCCGCCGACTTCAGCAACGCCTACGGGCCGGAGCACCTCGAGATCCAGACGGCCGACCCGAAGGCGATGCTCTCCAGCATCCTCAACGCCGGTGCGATCTTCCTCGGCGACCACTCACCCGTGAGCCTCGGCGACTACCTCGCCGGATCGAATCACGTGCTGCCCACTGGGGGACAGGCCCGATTCTCCTCCGGGCTCGGCGCCTACACGTTTCTGCGACCACAGCAGGTCGTCAGCTACGACCGCGCCGCCCTGCAGCGGGTGCGGGAGCAGGTTGTCGCCCTGTCCGGTGCCGAGGACCTCCCGGCGCACGGTGACGCGGTGACGGCACGATTCACGCACAACTGACGTCCCCCGTTCCGCCGGGCGCGGGCGTACGCTGGTGTCACCATGTATTGCCCCTTCTGTCGTCATCCTGATTCCCGAGTCGTCGACTCGCGCACCAGCGACGACGGACTGTCGATCCGCCGCCGCCGGCAGTGCCCGGAATGCGGGCGCCGATTCTCGACCACCGAGACCGCGAGCCTCAACGTGGTCAAGCGCAGCGGAGTGATCGAGCCGTTCAGCCGCGAGAAGATTGTTTCCGGCGTCCGGAAGGCCTGCCAGGGCCGGCCGGTCACCGACGCGGACCTCGCGGTCCTCGCGCAGCGGGTCGAGGAGACCATCCGGGCCACCGGTGCGTCCCAGATCGACGCCAACGACATCGGACTCGCGATCCTCCCACCGCTGCGGGAACTCGATGAGGTCGCCTATCTGCGGTTCGCGAGCGTCTATCAGGGGTTCGACTCCCTCGAGGACTTCGAGACCGCGATTGCGCGACTGCGGGTGGAGCACGACGAGGCGCTCTCCGCCGACTAATATGTATCCCCTCTTATTTTCCGTCGTTCTGCGCCGCCTCGACCCCGAGCGGGCGCACCACCTGGCATTCACCGTCATCCGGCTCCTTCCGCGCATCGGGGTCGGTGCCCTGCTGCGCCGCGCCACTCGGCCGCATCCATCGCTCGCGACGACCGCGCTCGGGCTGGAGTTCGACTCCCCGTTCGGCGTCGCCGCCGGTTTCGACAAGGATGCCGAGGGGGTGCGGGGCCTCTGGCAGCTCGGATTCGGCCACGTCGAGGTCGGCACGCTCACGGCGATCGCACAACCGGGCAACGAGCGGCCGCGGCTGTTCCGCCTGATCACCGATCGCGCGGTCATTAACCGGATGGGCTTCAACAACGGGGGAGCGGCGGCCGCCGCCCCGCGCCTGCGCCGTGAACGCGCCAGGGCCCGCCGCCCCATCATCGGGGTGAACATCGGCAAGTCGCGTGCCGTCGAGGTGGACAACGCGATCCCCGACTACCTGGAGAGCACGCGGCTGCTCGCGCCCAGCGCCGACTACCTCGCCGTGAACGTGAGCTCGCCGAACACTCCGGGCCTGCGCGGCCTTCAGGAGCTCGAGCGGCTCGCTCCGCTCCTCAGCGCGGTCAAGGCCGCGGCGGACGACACGCCAGTGCTCGTCAAGATCTCACCCGACCTCAGCGACGACGAGGTGCGAAAGATTGCGGGTCTGGTGACCGAGCTCGGCCTGAACGGGATCATCGCGACGAACACGACCCTGTCCCGGGAGAACCTCCGCACGCCGGCGCATGTCGTCGAGGCCGCCGGCGCGGGGGGCCTCTCCGGGGCGCCGCTCTCAGATCGATCGCTCGAGGTGCTCCGGCTGATCCGCGCGACCGTGCCCGCGGAGATGTGCGTGATCTCCGTCGGGGGCGTCGACACGGCACACGACGTGGCCGAGCGCTTGGCCGCGGGAGCGACACTCGTGCAGGGCTATACCGCGTTCCTCTACCGGGGACCGCTCTGGGCGCGCCAGATCAACCGCGGCCTCGCCACGGCACGAGCTGAGCTCAGCTCGGCCACGCCCAGCGCTTGACCTGCGGCTTCGGCAGGCGCATCGGGCGCAGCTGCAGCGCGCGCATCGCCGCGTACCAGCGAGTTCCACCCTGCACACTGGCCTCGCCGAACTTCGCCGCCAGCTTCTTCTTCACCAGCGAGCCGAGGATGACGCTGTCGATGACGGCAATGAGGAAGAACGCCCAGAGGGCGAGATATGAGTAGGTCCCGAGGGCGGGGACGAAGGTCGTGAGGATCACGATGAACATGAGCGGGATGAGGGCCTCGCCCGCGCTGAACCGGGCATCGACGTAGTCGCGAACGAACCGGCGCTGTGCCCCACGGTCTCGCTGCGGCAGGAAGCGCTCGTCGCCGTTCGCGAGGCCGATGCGCGCCTTCTCGCGGGACTGCGCCATCTTGGCGCGAGCCTCCTTGTTCGCAGCCTTGCGGTCGTTCGACACGAGCGGGCGCATGTTCGCCGCCTCGCGCTCGCGCCTGGTGGGGGTCGCGTGACCCTTGCCGGCCTGGAGGCCGCCGTCGCTCACGACACCCTTGTCGTTGTCGCCGGAGGGCGCGTTCTGGTCGCCGCGTGTCTGGGCCATGTGAAATTCCTTGCCGTTGGTCTCGCCTTAAGATTACTCGCATGACTACAGTCGCGCCCACACGTTCCGAACTGCTCGATGCACTCGCGAGTGCCGTCCACGCCGGGCTGCCCTCCGCCCTCGCCGAGCTCGGCGCCCTTGTGCGCATCCCGTCCGTATCCTGGGGCGCCTTCGACCCGCAGCGGGTGCAGGACAGCGCGGATGCCGTGAAGGACCTCGTCGAGGGCCTCGGTGTATTCGAGAGCGTGCAGATCTCCCGGGCGAAGCAGAGTGACTCCGACGTGCTCGGCCAGCCGGCGGTGCTCGCGACCCGTGCGGCGCGAGGCGGAGCGCCCACGATTCTGCTCTACGCCCACCACGACGTGCAGCCCCCCGGCGACGACGACGACTGGGATTCGCCGCCATTCGAGCCCACGGTTCGCGGCGACAGACTCTACGGCCGCGGCGCCGCGGACGACAAGGCGGGCGTGATGGCGCACATCGCATCGATCCGCGCCCTCGTCGAGACCGTCGGCCCTGACTTCGACCTCGGCCTTGCCCTGTTCATCGAGGGCGAGGAGGAGTTCGGCTCCCGGTCGTTCAAGAACTTCCTCAGCCAGCACCAGACCGAGCTCGCGGCCGACGTCATCGTCGTGGCCGACTCGGACAACTGGGACATCGATACCCCGGCCCTCACGGTCGGCTTGCGCGGCAACGTCACCTTCCGTCTCACGGTGTCGACCCTCGCGCACGCCTCCCACTCGGGCATGTTCGGCGGAGCGGTGCCCGACTCGATGATGGCGACCGTGCTCCTGCTCGCGAGCCTGTACAACGACGACGGATCCGTCGCCGTCGCGGGCCTGACCGGTCGCGACACCGACACGCCCGACTACGACGAGACGAAGCTGCGCGCTGAGACGGGCCTGCTCGAGGGGGTCAGCCCGATCGGCTCCGGTGCGATCCTCGACCGGATCTGGTCGAAGCCGGCCATCACGATCACTGGGATCGACGCCCCGACGGTTGACAACGCATCGAACACCCTGTCGCCGTCGACCTCGGTGCGGATCAGCGTGCGGATCGCGCCGGGCCAGGGCGCCGGCGAGGCGTACACGGCGATCGAGGCGCACCTGCGCGCCCACGCGCCGTTCGGTGCGCACCTCGAGATCACCGACGTCGACACCGGCGACCCGTTCCTCGTCGACACGAGCGGCTGGGCCGTCGCCGAGGCCAAGCAGTCGATGGCGGATGCGTGGGGCGTGCCAGCCGTCGAGACCGGCATTGGCGGATCGATCCCGTTCATCTCCGACCTGGTCGACGTCTTCCCCGACGCGCAGATCCTCGTGACCGGGGTCGAGGATCCCGGCACCAGGGCGCACAGCCCCAACGAGTCGCTCCACCTCGGGGTGTTCCACCGTGCTGTGCTCACCGAGGCCGTGCTGCTGGCGCGTCTCGATGAGCGCGGGAAGAAAAACGCGTGATCGATGCTTACACTGGTTAGAGCTTTAATTAGGCAAAAGGAGTGGTCATGACCGACACGACACTGACCGATAGCACGACCACCGACACCGCGGTCGCGGCCGCACCGGCGCACGGCGTCGGCCTCACGGCGACCGCCGCGGCGAAGGTACGGGCCCTCTACGAGCAGGAAGCGCGGGACGACCTCCGCCTCCGCGTCGCCGTGCAACCGGGCGGATGCTCGGGACTCATCTACCAGCTCTACTTCGACGAGCGCCTGCTCGACGGCGACATGACCGTCGACTTCGACGGTGTCGAGGTCGTTGTCGACAAGATGAGCGTGCCCTACCTCGAGGGCGCGAGCATCGATTTCGAAGACACGATCCAGAAGCAGGGCTTCACGATCGACAACCCGAACGCCGGCGGAAGCTGCGCATGCGGGGACTCCTTCCACTAGCACGCGCTCAGCGCAATCACGCTCGCCCAGCGATCGAACGATCTTCACTGAGCAGACGTCCAGAAAAGGGAATTGCCGACTGGCAGTTCCCTTTTTTGATGCCGAAATGCCGCCTCACCGGTCTCTCGCCGGGTGCCGATCGCAGTAGGCTGAGGGAGTTGAACAGAACCTGAGTTCACTCAGAGTCCGTGTTATGTGAAAGGTCCCCGGTGCACTCAAACCGCCGTCTACGATGGGCAACCATCCCGATCGCCGCGATGCTTGTCGTCGTTCTCGCCGGGTGTACCCAAACTCAGCTGCGTGGCTACCTCCCGGGGGAGCCGGGCATCACCAACCACACCGACCGGGTGACGGGCCTCTGGGTCACCTCCTGGATCGTGTTGTTGATCGTCGGCATCGTGACCTGGGGCCTCATCATCTGGGCGGCTGTTGTCTACCGCCGCCGCAAGGGGCAGACCGGCCTTCCGGCGCAGCTGCGCTACAACATGCCGATCGAGATCTTCTATACGGTCGTGCCGCTTCTGCTGGTGCTCGGGTTCTTTGCCTTCACCGCCCGCGACCAAGCGGCCATCGAGGCGCCGATCGAAGACCCCGACGTCACGATCGAGGTCTACGGCAAGCGCTGGGCGTGGGATTTCAACTACCTCAACGAGGGCCCTGGCGGCGAGGGTGTCTACTCCCCAGGCGTGCAGGCGACTGAGCTCGACGGCCCCGCAACCATCGACTACGACGAGCTCCCCGTCCTCTACCTGCCGGTCGACCAGAGCGTGCAGATCAACATCGAATCGCGCGACGTGATTCATTCCTTCTTCGTGGTGGACTTCCTCTACAAAAAAGACATGATCCCGGGCAAGACCAACCACATGTACTTCACGCCGCTCAAGACCGGCACCTACATCGGCAAGTGCGCCGAGCTGTGTGGCGAGTACCACTCGCTCATGCTCTTCCAGGTGAAGGTCGTCGAGCAGGACGAGTACGACGCCCACATCGCGAGCCTCGCCGCCGCCGGGCAGACCGGCACGCTCGGCGAGGAATACGACACCAACCAGAACCAGCCAGGCACGGAAGCCCCAGAACGCGAAGGTCACTCAGAATGAGCACAGCGACTGCACCGAAGGTCGGCACCACGACACCGGGCCCCCGGCCGCAGGAGTCGAGGGTCGGCACCAAGGGCAACATTGTTGTCGACTGGATCACCTCGACCGACCACAAGAAGATCGGGTACCTCTACCTGATCACCTCGTTCCTTTACTTCTGCCTCGGTGGAGTGATGGCGCTCGTCATCCGTGCGCAGCTGTTCGCGCCGGGCCTCGACGTCGTCGCGACAAAGGAGCAGTACAACCAGCTGTTCACGATGCACGGCACGATCATGCTGCTGATGTTCGCAACGCCGCTGTTCGCCGGCTTCGCCAACGTGCTCATGCCGCTGCAGATCGGTGCCCCCGACGTGGCCTTCCCCCGGTTGAACGCCTTCGCCTACTGGCTGTTCAGCTTCGGCTCGCTCATCGCGGTCGCCGGGTTCCTGACCCCGCAAGGCGCCGCATCCTTCGGCTGGTTCGCCTACGCCCCGCTGTCGTCCTTGACCTTCTCGCCGGGACTGGGCGGCAACCTCTGGGTCTTCGGCCTCGCGATGAGCGGCTTCGGCACCATTCTCGGTGGAGTGAACTTCATCACGACGATCATCACGATGCGTGCTCCCGGCATGACGATGTTCCGGATGCCGATCTTCACCTGGAACACCCTGGTGACCTCGATCCTGATCATCATGGCGTTCCCGGTGCTCGCGGCCGCGATGTTCGCCCTCGGCGCCGACCGGGTGCTCGGAGCCCAGCTCTACAACCCCGAAGCGGGGGGAGCGATCCTCTGGCAACACCTGTTCTGGTTCTTCGGGCACCCAGAGGTCTACATCATCGCGCTGCCGTTCTTCGGCATCGTCTCCGAAGTCTTCCCGGTGTTCAGCCGCAAGCCGATCTTCGGCTACAAGACCCTTGTCTACGCGACCATTGCTATCGCCGCGCTGTCAATGACGGTGTGGGCGCACCACATGTACGTGACGGGGTCGGTGCTGCTGCCGTTCTTCGCGCTCATGACGATGCTCATCGCGGTGCCCACCGGGGTGAAGATCTTCAACTGGATCGGCACAATGTGGCGCGGTTCAGTGACGTTCGAGACCCCGATGATCTGGGCAATCGGGTTCCTCATCACGTTCACCTTCGGCGGGCTCACCGGCGTCATCCTCGCGTCGCCGCCGCTCGACTTCCACGTGTCCGACACGTACTTCGTCGTGGCGCACTTCCACTACGTCGTGTTCGGCACCGTTGTCTTCGCGATGTTCAGCGGGTTCTACTTCTGGTGGCCCAAGTTCACAGGCAAGATGCTCGATGAGCGCCTGGGCAAGATCCACTTCTGGCTGTTGTTTGTCGGCTTCCACATGACCTTCCTGATCCAGCACTGGCTCGGAGTCATGGGTATGCCCCGCCGGTATGCGACCTACCAGCCGGAGGACGGCTTCACCGCCATGAACCAGCTGTCCACGGTCGGCGCGATGCTCCTCGGTGTGTCGATGCTGCCATTCCTGTACAACGTGTGGATTACCGCCCTGCGCGCGCCGAAGGTCACGGTCAACGACCCGTGGGGCTACGGGCGCTCGCTTGAGTGGGCAACGTCCTGCCCGCCGCCGCGGCACAACTTCACCTCGATCCCGCGCATCCGCTCGGAGTCGCCGGCGTTCGACCTGGCGCACCCGGAGGCCGGCATCGCGATCGGCGTCGGCCCGCTCAAGGATGCGCCGGATGCCCCCGTGTACGACATGTCCGACGAGAAGGTGAAGTAGCCGGTGGTCGCCAACACACGACTGTTCTGGATTCTGACGGTCTTCTTCACCATTCTCGCTGTGGTCTACACGGTCTGGTCGCTCATCGACTTCAACAACACACCCGAGGCAATCCAGCGGGCCTCGGCGGTCGAGTGGGCTGGCACGATCGCGCTCGCCTTGACCGCGATCCTGTCGGCGCTCATCGCCTTCTACCTCGGACGCACGCACTCCGCGCAGGGCGGAGAGCTGCCGGAGGACCGCCTGAACGCGAACATCGACGATGGCGACGCGGAGCAGGGGTTCTTCAGCCCCTGGAGCTGGTGGCCCATCATGCTTGCCGGCGGAGCCGCCCTTCTCTTCCTCGGGATCGCTGTCGGGGTCTGGATCGCCGCGATCGGCGCTGCCGTGACCCTGATCAGCCTCGTAGGCTGGATGTATGAGTACTACCGCGGCAACTTCGGTCGCTAAGCCCATCGGTATCAGGGCGGCGACTCTCGGCGACGCGGACGCGATTTTCGGTCTGCTGGCGCAGCTGGAGAAGGGCGATGCGCCAGAGCGTGCCGCATTCGACGCCGCGTACGCCAGCAACATCCGCAACTCAGACGATCACCTGCTGCTCGTGGCGACGGCCGACGACGGCGCGGTGACCGGCTATGCGTTCACGACGCTCGCGCGACTGTTCCACACCAATGGAGTGGCGGCGCACCTGCAGGAACTGGTCGTCGACGAGGCAAGCCGCGGCCAGCGGGTGGGCACCGCCCTCGTGGGCGCTGTCGAGCGTGAGTGCCGGGTCCTGGGCGCGCGCCAGCTGACGGTCGCAAGCCGTCGTGGTGCGGCGTTCTTCTACGAGGGACTCGACTATCGCTCCACCGCGGACTACCTGAAGAAGAGCTTCGACGCGTCTGTCTGAGCCCAGGTCGGCGGGTCGCCAGTCGATTGACGCCCATCTGTCGGCGCGAGAGTCGGCAACGGGCTTGGGTGCCAGCGCGAGCATGATCCCGCCTCCACGGGCATCCTGCAGTCTGTCCCGCGGTATTTGCGCCCGTTTGTGGCAACCGCGCCCGGCCGGCTGGGCGCGGTTGCCACAAACGGGCACACACCCCTGCGACGGCACACAGAAACGGCACACACAGAAACGGCGCCCGGACCGAAGTCCGAGCGCCGTTTCCAGTGCAGGTGCTGCCTAGTGCGACGCGGACTCGCGTTCGAGCTCGGTGGTCGTGGCCGGTGCAATGCGGTCTTCGAAGAACCAGGACGAGAGTCCGGCACGGGCGCGCTGCGCCACCGAGATGCGTCCCTTGTCATTGGGGCGAACCATGAGCGGCTCGTAGTCGAGGTAGCTGACGAGCTTCCAACGCTCGTAGTCGTCGAGCTGCTCGTGCACCTCGATGTACTCGCCGCCCGGAAGGCGTACGATGCGTCCGGACTCGTACCCGTGCAGAGCGATCTCGCGGTCCTTCTTCTGAAGACCGAGGCAGATGCGCTTGGTCAGGAAGTAGGCCAGTACCGGCCCGATCACCAGTAGCCAACGCAGAGTGATGATCGTTCCCTCGATCGTGACGAGGAAGTGGGTCGCGATGAGGTCGGAGCTCGCGGCGGCCCAGAGGACCGCGTAGAACGTGACGCCTGCCGCGCCGATGGCGGTGCGAGCCGGCGCGTTGCGCGGACGCTCGGCGATGTGGTGCTCACGCTTGTCGCCGGTGATCCAGGCCTCAATGAAGGGGTAGAACGCGACGAGCCCGAGGAAGATCGGAAGGACCGCGAGGGGCACCAGCACACCGAGTGGATAGGTGTAGCCGAGGAGAACGACATCCCAGCCCGGCATGAGCCGCAACGCGCCGTCGGCGAAACCGATGTACCAGTCCGGCTGGGTTCCCGCCGACACCGGAGAGGGGTCGTAGGGGCCGTAAGCCCAGATCGGGTTGATCTGGATGAACGCACCGAGCAGCATGATCACGCCGAAGACGATGAAGAAGAACCCACCGGCCTTCGCGGCGAAGATCGGCATGACAGGGACGCCAACGACGTTGTCGTTCGTGCGACCGGGACCGGCGTAGTGGGTGTGCTTGTTGATGACCATCAGCAACAAGTGGGCACCGAGTGCCACAACAAGGATCGCTGGCAGCAGCAGGATGTGCAGCACGAACAGGCGAGGGATGACTTCGGTACCGGGGAACTCTCCACCGAACAAGAGCCAGGAGATCCAGGTCCCGATCAGCGGGATCGCCTTGACCATGCCGTCGATGATCCGCAGCCCGTTGCCGGACAGCAGGTCGTCAGGGAGCGAGTAGCCCGTGAAGCCCTCTGCCATCGCGAGGATGAACAGCACGAAGCCGATGAACCAGTTGAGCTCGCGGGGCTTGCGGAACGCGCCGGTGAAGAAGACACGAAGCATGTGCAGGCCGATGGCGGCAATGAACAGCAGCGCGGCCCAGTGGTGCACCTGGCGCATGAGCAGCCCGCCGCGGATGTCGAAGGAGATGTCGAGGCTGGATGCCATCGCCGCCGACATCTCGAGGCCCTTGAGCGGCACGTAGGAGCCTTCGTACTCGACCTCGGTCATCGACGGGTCGTAGAAGAAGGTGAGGAACGTGCCAGAGAGGAGGATGACGACGAAGCTGTAAAGCGCGATCTCGCCCAGCATGAACGACCAGTGGTCGGGGAATACCTTGCGGCCGAGTTCCTTGACCAGACCGGACACGCTCGTGCGCTCGTCGATGTAGTTGGCCGACGCATTCGTGAAGCGCTGGCCGCGCGAGGGCGAAACAGTCGACGCGGCTGTGGTGTCGGCGGGTGCGGATGCTGTGTCTGTGGCGCTCATGAGCGTTCCCAAAAGCTAGGACCGATTGGCTCGAGAAAGTCCGACTGGGCGATCAGGTAGCCGTCGGAATCGACGGAGATGGGGAGTTGCGGGAGGGGCCGTGAAGCGGGCCCGAAAATGACCTCACAGTGGTTGGTCACGTCGAAGGTCGACTGGTGGCAGGGGCAGAGCAGGTGGTGCGTCTGCTGCTCGTACAGCGCCACGGGGCAGCCGACGTGTGTGCAGATCTTCGAGTACGCGACAATTCCGTCATAGGACCAGCCAGCGCGTTCGGGAAGCTCGTTGATGTCTTCCGGCTTGAGACGGATGAGCAGCACCGCCGCCTTCGCCTTCTCCTCGAGCTTGTGCTCCTTGTCGAGAAGGCCGTCAGGGATGACGTGGAAGACGGAGCCCAGAGTGACGTCGGACGCCCTGATGGCCGCGCCCGTGGGGTCCTGGGTGAGCCGCATGCCCGTTTCCCACATGGTGGTCATGAGCGCTTCCGCAGGGGAGCCGGCCGGGCCGAGGTCGCGGAACAGCACGATCGCCGGGATCGGCGTCGCGATGAGAGCACCAATGAGGCTGTTGCGGATGAGGGTGCGTCGTCCGAAACCGGACTCCTCGTTGCCGAGCTGGAAGATTTCGACAGCGCGCTCGCGTGTGTCATCCGACCCACGGGTGGGGTGGCGCATCTCCACCATCTCTTCGGCCTTCATGAGGGTCTTCGCCCAGTAGACCGCCCCGATTCCGATGCCGAGCAGCCCGAGCGCGATGCCGAGCCCGAGGAGGGCTGTGCTGAGGCGGAGAGTCGCATTGTCGCCGGGCACGAGCGGGATCGCAGCGTACGCGGCAACCGCTGCGACGCTTCCGATGATCGACACGTAGAAGAGGGTGTAGACACGGCGTTCGGCCTGTTTTGCCTTCTTCGGGTTCAGGTCGGTGACCCGCGGGCGATGCGGTGGCAGGCCGGGGTTGACGAAGGCGTCGGAGAGCTCGACGGCCGTGCCTGGAGAGACACGGCTCGATTCGATCCTGTCGACAGCCGAGCCGGCAGCGGCGGATTTCTCGCCGGTGTCGTGCTGTGCCATGGTCTTCCCCTTCGATTGCTGCGCTGTAGGTGTTGAGTTGCGGGGGGCGGAAAGGCCTAGTTGGCCTTCGACGCGATCCAGATCGTGACGCCGACCAGGGCGCCGAGGCCGAAGATCCAGATGAAGAGACCTTCAGAAACGGGGCCGAGACTTCCGAGGTCTGCACCGCCCGGAGACGGATTGTTCTCGAGATACTGAAGATATGTGATGATGTCGGCCTTTTCCTGAGGAGACAGGTTGAGGTCGCTGAACACCGGCATGTTCTGCGGGCCGGTGACCATGGCCTCGTAAACGTGCACAGGTTGCACGCCGCCCAAGGCGGGGGCGTACTTGCCCTCTGTGAGCGCTCCGCCGGCGCCAGCGACGTTGTGGCACATTGCGCAGTTCACGCGGAACAGCTCGGCACCCAGTGTGGCGTCGCCGTCGGCCTGGAGCCAGCGCTCCTCGGGGATCTCGGGTCCCGGTGCGAGCGAGGCCACATAGGCCGCCATCGCGAGGGTCTGCTCCTCGGTGAACTGCGGCGGCTTCTTCTGGCCCTGGGGACCGCTTGCCGCGAGGGGCATGCGGCCGGTGCCGACCTGGAAGTGCACGGATGCGGCGCCGACGCCGTAGAGGCTCGGTCCCGCTTCGGTACCGGCGGCGCTGAGGCCGTGGCAGGTGGCGCAGTTGGCGGCGAAGAGCTTCTGGCCTTCGTCGACCATGGTCTGCGTCACCGCGGTGTTCGTTTCCGCCGAGGCGGTCGAGCTGAACATCGCGTAGGCCCCACCGGTCGTCAGGAGCCCGACGAGGATGAGAGAGACTGTCGCGAGGGGATGGCGTCGGCCCGACTTGCGGCCGTTCGAGGTGCCTCGTGCTTGCGAGGAGAGTGTGCGCATGCTGTGCGGGTTCCCGATCCTATTTGAGTACGTAGATGACCAGGAAGAGCCCGATCCAGACGACGTCGACGAAGTGCCAGTAGTAGGAGACGACGATCGCGCGAGTCGCTTCCCGGTGACCGAAGTTCTTTACGCTGAACGCGGTGCCGATCACGATCAGGAAGGCGATGAGCCCTCCGATCACGTGAGCGCCGTGGAAGCCGGTTGTGATGTAAAACGCGGAGCCGTAGGAGTTCGCGCTGATGGTCATGCCCTCACTCACAAGCACCGCGTACTCGTAGATCTGGCCGCTCACGAACACGGCCCCCATGGCGTAGGTGAGGAAGAACCACTCGACCATTCCCCACTGGGAGATCTTCCAGCCGGTGGCCCTGGGCTGCAGGCGTTCGGCGGCGAAGACACCGAACTGGCAGGTCACTGAGGACAGCACCAGAATGATCGTGTTGGTGAGTGAGAACGGGATGTTGAGAAGTCCCGCCTCCGATTCCCACAGCGCCGGCGCTGTGGAACGAAGGGTGAAATAGATCGCGAACAGGCCGGCGAAGAACATGACTTCGCTGCCGAGCCAGACGATTGTGCCCACCGCGACAACGCTGGGGCGATTGACGACTGGAGCCCCGACAGAGCGAGAGAGAGAAGTTGTGGACACGTCCCCATTATGTCCGATATCGAGGGACGCTTTTGTCATTCCGCTGGACAGTCGCAGGGAAAAGCTAGGATCGCAGTCATGCTTTCCGAGACCACGTGGCCCGCTTTGCTCAGTGCTCTCCTAGAGGGCGAGCATCTGTCTATCAGCGAAGCCTCATGGGCCATGCAGGAAGTGATGGGGGGTGCCGCGTCGCCCGCGACGCTCGCGGCTTTTCTTGTCGCACTGAGGGCCAAGGGGGAGACCGTCGACGAGGTCGTCGGCTTCCGGGACGCCATCCTCGCCAACGCGGTTCCCCTCGAGGTCGACCCGATGGCCCTCGACATTGTCGGTACCGGCGGAGATCGATTCGGCACGGTGAACGTGTCGACCATGGCCTCCGTCGTGGCCGCGGCCTCCGGGATCCCGGTGGTCAAGCACGGCAATCGGGCCGCCAGTTCGGAATCCGGATCCTCCGATGTGCTCGGCGCTCTCGGACTCAACCTCGACCTGTCGCCCGCGCGTGTCGCGGAGGTGCTCGGCGAGACCGGCATCACGTTCGCGTTCGCCGCGCTCTTCCACCCCGGGTTCCGGCACGCCGGCCCCACACGCCGCGAGCTCGGGATACCCACGGTCTTCAACTTTCTGGGCCCCCTGTGCAACCCGGCGCGGCCCGAGGCATCCGCGGTGGGGGTGGCCAATGCCGAGAAGGTGCCCCTCATCGTCGGTGTGTTCCAGACGCGCGGTGCGACGGCCCTGGTCTTCCGCGGCGACGACGGACTAGACGAGCTCACGACGACCGGTCATAGTCACATCTGGGAGGTCTCTCGGGGGGCGGTGACCGAGCACGACCTCGACCCGCTCGACCTCGGCATCCGGCGGTCGAAAATGGCCGATCTCGTCGGGGGAGATGCCGCGCACAACGCGGCGATCGCACGTGCGACCCTCGCGGGCGAGACCGGCCCGGTTCGCGACATCGTGCTGCTCAATGCTGCCGCCGGAATCGTCTCGTTCTCGCTCGCGACAGACCACCAGCAGGCGCAGCTGCCCCTGCTCGACCGCTTCCGTTCCGCGCTCGTGACGGCGGCGCAGGCGATCGACTCGGGCGCGGCCATCACCAAGCTCGACGCGTGGATCGCGGCGACCGAGCGTGGAGTGTAGGCGCGACTACACGTCGATGCGCTAGCCGCGCGTGATCACGGTCGCTACCAGGGGAGTGGCACCGTCTCGGCCCGCGACCCGGCGGGTGCGCCGCCGGGCGGGATCACCGCGACACCGTCGGAGGCGGCGAGCCCGCGGAGCATGCCGGAGCCCTGGCGGGAGGTTGGTGCGGCTCCGTCGGCGTGGAGGGTGAACGTCACGAGCCGCGTCTGGCCGCTCTCGTTCTTTACCTCGTCGGCGAGCTGCACGGTGCCGAGTGCCGCGAGTGGGCGCCCGAGCAGGCCGTCGACGAGCGGCAGCCCGATGCTCGCGAGGGTCAGCATCGCGGCGAGCGGGTTTCCGGGCAGGCAGAGCATCGGGCGGTCGCCCGGCAGCAGGGCGAGCATGACCGGATGCCCGGGCCGCATCGCGACGCCGTCGATGACGAGGGCCGCCCCGAGCTCGCGGAGCGCCCCACGCACGTGGTCGGCGGCGCTTCCCGCGGTGCCGCCGGTGCTCAGAACGAGGCTGGCCGAGCTCGCCCGAAGAGCTCCGGTGGTCGCGGCGAGGTCGTCGGACAGGTGCCGCAGCTCCCGCACCCGCACGCCCATCCCGGCGAGCAGCGCCGGGAAGTGGGGCGAGTACGCGTCGCGCACGAGGCCGGGCGCGGGGATTCCCGAGCCGATCACCTCGCTGCCCAGCAGCACGACGTCGGCCGCGGGAACCTCACGAACCGGCAGGGAGTCGTAGCCGGCGACGGCCGCGAGGGCGACGCGCGGCGGGGTGAGGATGACTCCGGATGGCAGCAGTGGTTCGCCCTCGGCTATCTCCTCGCCGATGTGGCGAACGTGCTCGCCAGCGCGCGGCTCGTCGGGGCGGACGGATGCGGCGCGCAGGAGCATCCCGTCGCGCGTCGTGCCGTTTTCGGATCGGAGCACGCCGCGGCTGCCGTGGGGGATGGGGCCACCCGTGGTGATCGCCCGCGCGGTCCCCGCGGCGAGCGGAGCCGACGCGGGTCGATCGCCCGCGAGGATCGGAGCGCCCAGCCGCCAGGGTGCGTCGCCAGCGACGACCCAGCCGTCCATGGCCGACGAGGCGTAGCCGGGTAGCGGAGCGAGAGCGGTGAGATCACCCGCCAGCGTGCGACCGGTGGCATCCGCGATCGGCACGAGCTCGACTCCGCCGGACCGCGCGCGGCCGGTCTCGTGAGCGAGCCGCCGGGCGTCGGACCAGCTGATCGCAGCGGAGTGCCCGTCGCTCACGAGCCAGTCGATTCAGGCGTCACTGAGCGCCGTCGCGGTTTGCGCCATGCTCGACCGCGAGCCGGGCGGCGATCTCGGAGATGCGGTGCACATCGTCGGGGGAGCCGCCGGCACGGGCGGCGGCGTAGCCGACGAGGAAGGTGGTGAGTGGGGCAGCCGGGCGGGCCACGCCGTGGGCGGCGTCCCTCGCGACGTCGAGCAGGAGGTTCAGGTCGATGTCGAGGTCGATCCCGAGCTCGGCGCTGAGATGGGCGAACCAACTGTCGAGGGTCGACTCTCTGGTGGCTGGACTGGTCGAGCTGTCGTCGGTGGGCACGTGGCGCTCCCTGGGAATCGAGGCCTGCCGACTTCGTCGACGCCGACCGGATTGGTTCGTGGCAGCCGTTCGGCCCCTGTTCCAGCCTAACCAGCGGGGGAGCGCGGAGGAATCACGATGCCCAGCCCGGCGGCGTCCTCCGGGGTGTCGATGTCGGCGCACCACTCATCGGGGAGTGCCAGCTCACGCAGGGTCAGCGTCTCGAGGAGGCGGCGCACCGGGAGGTTCTCCGCAGACGGCAGCCCGGCGACGGCGCGGCGGAGCGCCGCGGTGCGGTAGATCGCGAGCAAGGGTTGGCGTCGCCCGGACCCGTCGACCGCGAGAACCCCATCGACCTTGTCCGGCAGCTCGGCGGATGCGGCGAGGAGAGCGGGCATCGCCGCGCCGACGTGCGGCAGATCGCCCGCGGTGACGGCGGTCAAGGGGGAGGTGCTGTCGACCAGGGCCGCGATCCCGGCCGCGATCGCCGCGGCAGGCCCTCCCCACGGCGGGGATTCCCTCGCCCGCTCCGCCCTCGCCGGCAGGCGGAGTGCGTCGCCGCCGACGACGCAGATCCGTGCCGCCGTCTCCACTGCGTCGAGCGCACAGCGAATGAGCGGCACCCCCTCGAATTCGAGCGAGGTCTTGTCGATGCCGCCGAGGCGGGTCGCGCGCCCCCCGGCGACGATGATGGCGTCGTACACGGGGTAGTGAGGCACGGGACCATGCTAGATCAGGCCGCGCAGCGGCCGTGTCGAAACTGGGCTTTCGACACGGCCGAAGCGGCCTGCTCAACCAGCAGGGGTGTGGGTTAGTTGACGTCGTCGTCGACCCAGTCGAAGGTCTTGGTGACGGCCTTCTTCCAGTTGCGCATCTGGCGGTCGCGTTCGGAGTCTTCCATGTTGGGGGTCCAGCGGGAGTCTTCCTGCCAGTTCTGGCGCAGCTCGTCCAGGTTCGACCAGAACCCGACCGCAAGGCCCGCGGCGTAGGCGGCGCCGAGGGCGGTGGTTTCCGCGACGACGGGGCGCACCACCGGGACGCCGAGGATGTCGGCCTGGAACTGCATGAGCGTGTTGTTGACGGTCATGCCGCCGTCGACCTTGAGTTCGACGCAGTCGACGCCGGAGTCGGCGTTGACGGCATCCAGCACCTCGCGGGTCTGGAACGCGGTCGCCTCCAGGGCGGCCCGGGCGATGTGGCCCTTGTTCACGAACCGGGTCAGTCCGACCAGGGCGCCGCGGGCGTCCGGCCGCCAGTACGGTGCGAACAGGCCGGAGAACGCGGGCACGAAGTACGCGCCGCCGTTGTCGTCGACGGTGTTCGCGAGCGCTTCGACCTCGTCGGCGGACTTGATCAGCCCGAGGTTGTCCCGCAGCCACTGGATCAGCGACCCGGTCACCGCGATCGCGCCCTCGAGTGCGTAGTGTGCCGGGGCATCGCCGAGCTTGTAGCCGACCGTGGTCAGCAGACCGTTCTTGGAGTGCACGATCTCCTCACCGGTGTTGAAGATCAGGAAGTTGCCCGTGCCGTAGGTGTTCTTCGACTCGCCCGTGTCGAACGCCGCCTGCCCGAACGTCGCCGCCTGCTGGTCGCCCAGGATCCCCGCAACGGGAACCTCCCGCAACAGGCTCGAGGTGTGCACGGTGCCATACACCTCGGACGAGGAGCGGATCTCCGGCAGCATCGACGCGGGGACGTCGAAGACGGCGAGGATGTCGGCATCCCACTGCAGCGTCTCCAGATCCATGAACATCGTGCGGCTCGCGTTGGTGACGTCGGTCGCGTGGACGCCGCCGTCGGTGCCCCCGGTCAGGTTCCACAGCACCCAGCTGTCGGTCGTGCCGAACAGCAGCTCGCCGGCATCCGCCTTCTCGCGGGCTCCCTCGACGTTCTCGAGGATCCAGACGATCTTCGTTCCGGAGAAATAGGTCGCCAGCGGCAGGCCGACCTGGGCCTTGAATCGCTCGACGCCGCCATCGGCCGCGAGGCGGTCCACGATGCTCTGGGTGCGGGTGTCCTGCCAGACGATCGCGTTGTAGACCGGCTTTCCGGTGTTCTTGTCCCACACCACCGCGGTCTCGCGCTGGTTCGTGATACCGACCGACGCAATGTCGTGACGGGTCAGGTTCGCCTTCGACAGCGCCTGCCCGATGACCTCGCGCGTGTTGTTCCAGATCTCCATCGGGTCGTGTTCGACCCAGCCCGCCTTCGGGAAGATCTGCTCGTGCTCGAGCTGGCCGGTCGCAACGATGGACCCCGCCTTGTCGAAGATGATCGATCGGGTGCTGGTCGTTCCCTGGTCGATCGAAAGGACGTATTCGGTCATGGGTTGTGTCTCCTCATTGAGTGGTGATGGTCATTGAGCGGTGATGGTCACTGAGTGGTGATCGGGCGAACGGCAGCGATCCAGGGCTGGCCCGCGATAGCGGACCAGCCCTGGATCGGAGTCAGGTGAGGATCGGGAGGAGCGGAATGGCCGCGAAGCCCGCGAGCACCCCGCCGATGATGGGTCCAACGATCGGCACCCAGGAGTAGGCCCAGTCGCTCGACCCCTTGCCCTTGATCGGCAGGATGAAGTGCGCGATGCGGGGCCCCAGGTCACGGGCCGGGTTGATGGCGTAGCCGGTCGGCCCACCGAGGGAGGCGCCGATGCCGACGACGAGCAGGGCCACAGGCAGGGCGCCGAGGGCGGCGAGACCGCCGGTCTCGCCCTGCCGGCCGAAGCCGATCACGACGAACACGAGCACGAAGGTGCCGATGATCTCGGTCGCGAGGTTCCAGCCGTAGGAACGGATCGCGGGGCCGGTCGAGAACACGCCGAGCTTGTTGGCCGCCTCCGGCTCGTCATCGAAGTGCTGCTTGTACGCGATCCAGCAGATGATCGCACCGATGATGGCACCGAGGAGCTGGCCGCCGATGTAGGTCAATACGGAAATCACGTTGACCGGCACTCCCGCGCCGAACTCGGTCGCGCCATTCGCGACGAGGCCGAGCGTGACCGCGGGGTTGATGTGTGCGCCGGAGTTATACGCGACGATCACACCGGCGAAGACCGCGAAGCCCCAGCCGAAGGTGACCATCAGGAATCCGCCGTTGAATCCCTTGTTCTTCGCAAGTGCGACGTTGGCGACGACGCCACAGCCGAGGAGCACAAGCATTCCGGTGCCGATGACTTCGGAGAGAAAAACGATGCCGAGGTTGTCCATGTTGCCCTTCCCTAGAGAGCACCGCGGCAACGATCCCTTTAGGGCAACCGACGGTGGTTGAGAATACGATAACCCGTGACTGCCGCTCAGGTCGGGAAATTTTTCCTTTACGGGGGGATCTGTCGCCGGAGGCCGTCCTAGTAGTAAGTTGTGCCGGAACGTCTCATTCCGAGCGTGCCTCAGTGCGCCGGGTTCCCCCTAACGGTTTGAAGGGAAATTCAGTGAAGAAGCTCATCAACGACCCGCAACACGTGGTGAACGAGGCCATCGCCGGGGTGGCAGCGGCCCACGCCGACATCCTCTCCGTGTCCTACGACCCGAACTACATCGTGCGCAACGACGCGCCGGTCTCTGGCAAGGTCGCCCTCGTCAGCGGGGGAGGAAGCGGGCACGAGCCCCTGCACGGCGGCTTCGTCGGATTCGGGATGCTTGACGCGGCGGTTCCCGGTCCCGTGTTCACTTCACCGACGCCCGATCCGATCCTCGCGGCCACGAAGGCCGTCGACGGGGGAGCGGGGGTGCTGCACATCGTGAAGAACTACACCGGCGACGTGCTGAACTTCGAAACTGCTGCCGAGCTCGCGGAGGCCGATGGCATCAGCGTGCGCAGCGTCGTCATCAACGATGACGTCGCCGTCAAGGACTCCCTGTACACCGCCGGCCGCCGAGGCGTCGCCGGCACGGTGCTGGTCGAGAAAATCGCGGGCGCCGCGGCGCAGCGCGGCGATGACCTCGAGGCCGTCGCGTCGATCGCCGAGAAGGTGAACGCCCAGATGCGCTCGATGGGCGTCGCCCTCTCCCCGTGCATCGTGCCGCACGCGGGCGAGCCGAGCTTCGAGCTCGCCGACGATGAGATCGAGATCGGCATCGGCATCCACGGGGAGCCCGGCCGGGAGCGCATCAAGCTCGAGCCGGCCGACAGCATCGTCGACCGCGTCCTGGGCCACATCGTCGAGGACATCCCCTTCGCCTCCGGCGACCGCGTACTGCTTCTCGTCAACGGCATGGGAGGCACGCCGCTCGTCGAGCTCTACATCGCCTTCCGGCGTGCGGCCGAGTCGCTGGCCGAGCAGGGCATCGAGGTGACCCGCACTCTCGTAGGCAACTACGTCACCTCGCTCGAGATGCAGGGCTTCTCGATCACCCTGCTGAAGCTCGATGACGAGCTCACCGAGCTCTGGGACGCCCCGGTGCACACCTCCGCGCTTCGCTGGGGACGGTAGAAACCGGATGGGATTGACGAGCGAGTGGGCCAGGGCGTGGGTCATCGAGAGCGTCCGGGTCATCGCCGAGAACAGGATGGAGCTGACGGCCCTCGACCGGCCCATCGGTGACGGTGACCACGGCGAGAACATGAACAGGGGCTTCACCGCGGTCATGCCCAAACTCGACGACCTCTCCGATGGCACGCCCGCCGATGTCTTCAAGCTCGTTGCGATGACCCTCATCTCGACCGTCGGCGGTGCCGCCGGTCCGCTCTACGGCACCGCCTACCTCAAGGCCGCCGGCGCCGTCGCCGGCCGCGATGAGCTGGACGGCGAGGCGATCGTCGCCCTCTACACAGCGGCGCGCGACGGCATCGTCCTGCGAGGGAAGGCCGAGGTGGGCGAAAAGACGATGATCGACGCGTGGACCCCGGCGGTGGATGCTGCGACCGAGGCACATGCGGCTGGAAAGACCGAGCTGGCGATCCTGCTGGCCGCGGCGGAGGCGGCCGAGAATGGCGCGGTGGCGACCGAGCCGCTGATCGCACGCAAGGGCCGCGCGAGCTACCTCGGTGAGCGTGCTATCGGGCACCGCGACCCGGGAGCGCAGTCCAGCGCGCTCCTGTTGCGGGCCGCGGCGGACGTGGCCGACGGATGAGCGTCGGGCTCGTCATCGTGTCGCACAGCGACAAGATCGCGGTCGGGATCGGCGAGCTCGCCGGGCAGATGGCGCCGACGACCAGGGTTCTCCCGGCGGGCGGTCTCGACGACGGGGGGCTCGGCACGAGCTTCGAGAAAATCGCGCGGGCCATCGCCGAAGCCGACGACGGCGGCGGGGTGGTGCTGCTCTGCGACCTCGGATCGGCGATCCTGACCGCGGAGACGGCCCTCGATTTTCTCGATGACGACCAGCGTGAGCGGGTCGTGATCGCCGACGCGCCGGTCGTCGAGGGTGCCGTCGCCGCGGCCGTCGCGGCCGAGACCGGTGGGAATCTCGCTGCTGTGGTCACCGCAGCCGAGTCGGCCAACCGCCAGGGCCAGCCGGAGCCAGCCGCCCCGGTCGCGTCGGGCGAGTCGGCCACGCTTGCGGAGGTGCTGACGGCACGCACGACCCTCGTGAACAAGGATGGGCTGCACGCCAGGCCGGCCGCGGATTTCGTCAAGCGCGCGAGCGACTTCGAGGCGGCAGTGACCGTCAACGGCGTCGACGCGAAGAGCCTCCTGCGCATCATGTCGCTGGGTCTCGGCGTCGGAAGCGAAATCACGCTGACGGCCGAGGGCCCCGATGCTCAGGTAGCGCTCGATGCGCTCGTCGGCCTCATCGAATCGGGATTCGGCGAGGCGTAGCGCGCCGTACCACGGCGCCGTCGTCGTGTCCGGAGTCGTTTTTCCGGAACGAGCTCTACTCCGAGGAACGCCGTCGAGGGTGGGGCGGCCCTCCGGAATCGGGGGATCCGGAGATAGCGGGTCGAGGTCGGCGACCACGCGCCATGCGTAGGCGGCAACAAAGCCGATCGCGGCGATCGTGAGCGGCACCGTCGTCCATTCGCGCCACTGTGTCTGGGTCATGCGCAGAATCTACTGGCCCCAGCTGCCGACCGGCAGGGGGGCTTACGATCGCAGGCTGATTTTCATTTGGCGCGCCAAGAAAACTCTTTACTTGACATAATGTGCATTATCAGCGCGTGTCGAGAGGGGCCAGGCGGGTCCGGTCGGGGCTGGATCCCGCGGTGGACAGGTCGTGTCACGCGCCGCCGAGGAACGCAGTGACCGCCTCGACCGCCAGCGCGTGGTCGTCGAGCTGTGGCAGCCCCGAGACGGTGACTGTGCCGACGACGCCGACTCCGGCGACGGTGATCGGAAAGCTCCCGCCGTGCCCGGCGTAGCGCAGCGGGTCGATCCATGGTGCCTCCTCGAACGAGTGTCCGCCGAGTTTCGCGCGCTGGCCGGCGAGCAGCGAGCTGACGCCGAATTCGCGCACGGTGCGCGTCTTCCTGGTGATCCACGCGTCATTGTGCGCCGAGGTGCCCGGCAGGGCCGCGTGGAACAGCTGCTGCTCGCCACGCGTGATGTCGACCGTCACGGCGAGCGCTCGCTCCCGGGCGAGCTCGACGAGGATCGAGCCGAGCGCCCAGGCGTCGTCGTTGCTGAACCCGTGGAAGACGAGCGTTCGCTCCTGCGCCTCGATGCTGGCGATCAGCGCCTGGATCTCAGTGGTCACGTCTGTCCTTTTCTGGGAGTTTTCTGAATGAAGCCTGACGGGCGACGAGGTCGGCGAGGTTGACCGGGTCGATCGGGTCCGTGCTCTGCCGGAGCTCGTCGATGCTCCACCAGTGGTGCTCGAGCACGTCGACATGCTCCTCGGCCGTCCAGTTGTCGCTCGACGGGGTGAAGGTGTCGCTGTGCAGCAGGTAGTACTCCGCGTGGCCGGTGTCGTGGTCTCCCCCGACATAGTCCACCTCGAAGTCGAGCGTGAAGATCGGCTCGCCGAGGTCGTCGACGACCCGTCCGGTCTCCTCGAACAACTCGCGGCAGGCGGCGTCGTGGTGGGACTCCCCCGGGTCGACGCCGCCGCCGGGTGTGATCCAACGCGTCACCTGGGCGGGCACGGACCCCTTGGTCAGGAACATCAGCACCCGATCGTCGTCGTCGAGGACGAGGATGCGGGAGGTGAGTCGGTGGCGCAGGGTCATGGCCTCACTCCTCGTCCAGCGCGATGTGGTTGCGGTCGGTGGGAAGGTAACGCGCCCACCAGTCGAGGATCGCCGTGAAGCGCTGCACCCGGTGCCGCGGCCGGCCGGAGCGGGTCAGCTCGTGGTTCTCGCCCGGAAAGACGAGGAGCTCGGTCGGCACGCCGTTGCGGGACAGGGCGGCGTAGTACCGCTCCCCCTGCGCGAGCGGGCAGCGCAGGTCGTCCGCGGAGTGCACGACGAGCGTTGGCGTCGAGACGCGATTGACGACGGCCTGCGGGCTCTGCGCGGCCAGCAGCTCCGGGTCGGTTCCCGCGTACTCGTCGGTAAAGAAGCTTCCGATATCGGAGGTGCCCACGAATTGCTCGGGGTCGAGATAGCCTCGCTCGACGATCGCTGCGGCGAACCGGTGGTCGTGGGCGGTGGCCCACGCCGTGAGATATCCACCGTAGGAGCCACCCATGATGCCGACGCGGGTGCCATCGAGCAGTGGTCTGCGCGCGATCGCCCCATCGAGAAAGTCGAGCACGTCGGTGAGGTCGACGGTGCCCATCCGCCGGCGGATTGCCCGTGCGTGCTTCTCGCCGTACCCCGCTGCGCCGCGTGGGTTGCACAGCACGACGGCATACCCGGCCGCGACGTAGACCTGCGCCTCGTCGAAGAATGACACGCCGTACTGCGCGAACGGACCGCCGTGGATGTTGAGCAGCACCGGGTGCGGCCCGTCGCCCTCGGGTTCGAGCACCCAGCCGTGCACGGTGTGGCCATCGCGGGCCGCAAGCGTGAACTCGACGGCCTGGACGATGCCGCGCTGCGCGAGCGCGGCCGAGAAGTCGGTGAGCTGGCGCATCCGCCCGTCTTCCACGACCCCCAACTCGCCCTCGCTTCGCGGCGAAGTGAAGCTCGCGATGATCGTGCCGCCGACCGCGTCGTGACCCGTCACCGCGATGTCCCCGGCCACGGCAACGCTGGCTGGTCCATCACTGCCGATGCGCAGCAGCTCGACCCGCCCGCGGGCACGGTTCTGCACGATCACTCCCCCGTCGGTGACCGTGATGTGGCTGTCGACCTCGCCGAGGTCGTGAATGGCCGGGTCGGTGAGCCGGCGGGCGGGGAGGCCGGCTCCGCCGAGCGCCCAGAGCGAGGCGCCGCGGCCCACGAAATCCCTCCGGCTCGCGCCGAGCTCGGTCGCCAGGACATACACGGTTCCGTCCGGCGCCCACTCGATCGCCCCGATGCCGAGAGCGACGCCGGAATCGGTCAGCTGCTGCGGTGCGCCGGCATCCTCCCCCAGCGCGAGCGCGAAGACGTCAGTGGCGAGGTCATCGTCGCGGGAATCGTGCCGCGCCGCGACGACCGCGATCGTGTTGCCGTCGGGCGAGAACGCGAGAGGCCCGTGGTCGAACGGTCCGCTCGTGAGCTGGCGCACGCTGGGACAGCCCGCCTCCGGGGCGGGGGCCGGGGCTTCGGCGGACGGCGCTACGGGGTATGCCGGTTCCGCGGTCGGGTCGGGAACGTCGACGATGAAGACGTGCGTGTGCCGGTCCGTCGTGTAGCCGACGCCGTTCGAGCGGTAGCGGAGGGTCGTGAAGCGGCGCGGCGGCTCGGCGGCCGCGGCGAGGTCGTCGACCGTGCCGTAGCGGCCGTGCTCCGGAACGCGCGCGGTGAAGGCGAGGCGGGCAGAGTTCGGAGACCACCGGTACGACCCGATGCCGAGCTTCTGGTCGGTCACCCGCACACTCTCACCGCCGGCGGACGAGACGACGTGCAGCTGGGCCGGCCCGTCGCCGGTGTCGCGCACGAAGGCGAGCAGTCGCCCATCGGGTGAGAATCGCGGGGCGCTGTCGAGCCGGCCGCGGGTGAGCCGTGTCGGCGCGGCACCGGTCGCCAGCGGCACCGTCCACAGCTGGCCGACGTAGGCGTCGGCGTCCAGGTCGGGGTGCGAGACCGCGACGACCGCCCGCGAGCCGTCCAGGTGCAGGGTCGGGCGGGACACGGCGGTGAGAAGCGACACATCGTTGGCTATCATCCCTGCCATCGTACGGACCTCTCCGCGCGGATCAGGCCCCGATGAAGTCTGAGACGTCGCCGACGTACCTCGTGTTGTTCTCCGGCACGGGCTCGACGACGGCAAGCGCGACCTCAGCGGCGAACTCGCCCACGTTGTACAGCCGGCCGGCGGCATCCTTCCGTGCGCTGATCGCGCCGGGGTTGGCCCGCTCGAGCAGCGTCGCGGTGATCGTTCCCTCGATCATGTCGCCGGAGACGACGACGAAGCCGATCCCGGCTGCGGTGAGCGCCGGAATCATCGCGCGGAGCGCATCTTCGCCTGCCCGCTTGCTGAGCGCGACCGGCAGGTACTCCGGCATCGTCTCGGTGGTCTCGACGAAGTGCGCCTGGTGGCTCGTGACGAACACGACGCGGGCGCCCGGGGCGAGCAGCGGGAGTGCCGCTGTCAGCAGGCTGACCTGCGCGTCGCGGTTGAGGCGCATCGCGTAGTCCTCGGCCATGCCGGACTCCATGCCGCCGGATGCGTTCATGACGAGAATGTCGAGTCCGCCCCACTCGCGGGCGACCGTGTCGAACAGTGCCCGCACGGACGCCTCGTCGGTGAGGTCGGCGCCGATCGCGATCGCCTCGCCGCCGGATGCCTCGATCGCGGCGACGAGCTTGCCCGCCCGAGCTTCCTTGTTTCGGTAGTTGACGACGACCTTGGCGCCGGCCTTCGCGAGGTAGCCGACGGTCTCGGCCCCGATGCCGCGCGACGAGCCGGTGACGAGAGCGCGGGCGCCGGAAAGGGATTCGGGAGCAAGGGGGTTCAGTGGGGTGTTCACGGCATCAGACACTATCAATCATGGAGACAGCCGCGCAGATGCGAGCTAATGGTAGTTTCAAGATCGAGCGCATATACGGGAGGTGCCGACGATGGTCGATCTGAGGGACTACCTGTGGATCATTTGGCTCGTCTTCATCTTGGTCTGCGTGATCATCGAGCTGCTGACGCTTGAGTTCACCTTTTTGATGGTGGCGGCGGGCAGCCTCGGCGGCCTCGCCGCCAACCTGCTCGGCGCCGAGTGGTGGCTGCAGATTGTTGTGGCCGCCGCGCTCGCGGTGCTGCTCATCCTGACCATCCGCCCCCTTCTGCTCCGGGTGATGAACCGCGGCGCCGACCTCACGCCGAGCAACGTCGCGGCACTGCTGGGCCTGAACGGCAGGGTGCTCGAGACTGTCGGCGAGAACGGCGGCCTCGTGAAGCTCGCCAACGGCGAGACCTGGACGGCCCGGCTCGACAACTCCGCCCGCGATCTCGACCTCGGGGCGGGAGACAAGGTCACCGTGACCGCCATCGAGGGATCAACTGCCGTCGTCATCCCCTCCGAAAGGAACACCCCATAATGTTCGACTCCGGATTCATCTCGCAGCTGTTCATCGCCGCCCTGCTGATCGTCGTGGCGGTGTTCGTGGTCGTCACGCTCATCCGCGCGATCCGAATCATTCCGCAGGCAAACGCCGGCGTCGTCGAACGGCTCGGCAAGTACCACAAGACGCTCCTGCCCGGCCTCAACATCCTCGTGCCGTTCATCGACAGGGTGAGGCCGCTCCTCGACATGCGTGAGCAGGTGGTCTCGTTCCCGCCACAGCCCGTCATCACCGAGGACAATCTCGTCGTCTCGATCGACACGGTCGTCTACTTCCAGGTGACGGATGCCCGGGCGGCGACCTACGAGATCAACAACTACCTCGGCGCCGTCGAGCAGCTCACCACGACGACCCTCCGCAACGTCGTCGGCGGTCTCAACCTCGAGGAAGCCCTGACGAGCCGCGACAACATCAATGGCCAGCTTCGGATCGTGCTCGACGAGGCGACGGGCAAGTGGGGCATCCGGGTTGGCCGGGTGGAGCTCAAGGCGATCGACCCGCCCATCTCCATCCAGGACTCGATGGAGAAGCAGATGCGCGCCGAGCGTGACAAGCGCGCCGCGATCCTCACCGCCGAGGGCACCAAGCAGGCCGCGATCCTGCAGGCCGAGGGCGCCAGGCAGGCATCCATCCTCTCCGCCGAGGGCGAGGCGCAGGCGGCCGTGCTGCGCGCCAATGGCGAGGCCGAGGCGATCACGACTGTGTTCGGCGCGATTCACGCCGGGAACCCCGACGCGCCGCTGCTCGCCTACCAGTACCTGCAGACCCTCCCCAAGCTCGCCGAGGGCGACGCGAACAAGCTGTGGATAATCCCGTCCGAACTCACCGAGGCGCTCAAGACCGTGGGCCAGGGATTCCTCGGCGGCGCGCAGCGGGACCAGACGCCGCCCGCCCCCTAACGTGCGCGCGTCCCCCTTCCCGGGCCCGATGATCGCTGGCTACCTCTCCCCCGCCGCCCCGAGGGTGCTGGCCCATCGGGGGCTTGCGACGGCCGCACCCGAGAACACGATGCTCGCCTTCGTCATGGCGCTCGCGCACGGGGTGACCCACATCGAAACCGACGTGCACGCGAGCAGCGACCGGGTGGCCGTGATCAGCCACGACCCCGACCTGAGCCGGCTGACCGGGCGTGCCGAGAGAATCGGCGACCTCACCATGGCCGAGCTCGCCGAGATCGACCTCGGCGAGGGCCAGTCGTTCGTGAGCCTCGCGGAGGCGATCGACGCCTTCCCCGACGCACGATTCAACATCGACATCAAGTCCGACGACGCCGTGCAGGCCGCCGTCGACGCGGTCCGGGCCACGAGGTCGTCGGGGCGGGTGCTCATCACCTCGTTCAGCGGGGCGCGCCGTCGGGCCGCGGTGAAGCTCCTGCCTTCAGTCGCGACCTCGGCATCGAGCACACAGTTCGTTCTCGCCTTCTCCGCGGCGCTGGTGGGTGCTGCGCCGCTGGCGAGGTGGATGCTGCGCGACGTGCACGCTGTTCAGATCCCCGAGTCGGTGCGCGGCATCCGCATTCTCACGCCGCGAATCATCCGGGTGCTGCATTCGGCCGTGCACGAAGTGCACGTCTGGACTGTCAACGACATTGCGGACATGCACAGGTTGCTCGACCTGGGAATCGACGGTCTCGTGACCGATCGTGCCGATCTGGCCATGCAGGTGCTGCTCGAGCGGTCACAGCGCTGACTCCCTCCGCGTTACCCGAGAACCCGGTAACTTGCTGTGAACAGACTGGGAAACGGGAGATCGGGTATGGATTGGGCCATTCTCGGGGTTGCTAACACAATAGGTATCGCGAGACTAACGGGTGTCGCGAGAAAGGGGCCACACAATGGCAGATCGTAGCTTGCGCGGAATGCGACTCGGATCACAGAGTCTCCAGAGTGAAGAAGGCGTGACCTTCTCCCCGCGGATCACCAGTACATACCAGATGTCCGACGGAATGACCTTCGAGGTCACCTTCTCGGCAGACGCGGAGATCCCCCAGATGTGGCAATCGCCGAAATCAGGTCAGGAGGGCATCCTCATCGCCGCCGACGGCAAGCCTGTCGTCATCGAGGCGACCGACCAGAAGGTGCCACGCACCCACTGGGACATGCTTCTCGAGCGCCGCACTCGCGACGAACTCGAAGAGCTTCTCAACGAACGGCTCGGCTACCTCCGTGCCCGCAAGGGACAGAAGGTCGGAGCCTGATCAGCGGAGACTGATCACCTGAACTTCATCACCTGGGCAGACGCCCCTCGTCGCGAACGCGACGGGGGGCGTTTCTCATGAGCCCCCACAGCGTGACCCGCCCGAGGGCCTCCGCCACGATGCCCGTGTGCATCTTTGACCGTCCGTGGGTGCGTTCGACGAACGTGATCGGATGCTCGACGACGGTCGCTCCCCCGCGCTCAAGGCGCCAGGCGAGCTCGACCTGGAAGCAATAGCCCTGCGACGACACCGAGGAGAGACGCTCGGGGGTGAGAACGCTCGTGCGGAACACGCGGAACCCCGACGTGAGGTCGTGAATTTGCGACGCCAGCATGAGGCGCGAGTACGAGTTTCCCGAGCGGGAGATCGCCTGACGGAGCCAGGGCCAATTGAGCACCCGGCCGCCGGGCACCCAGCGGGAGCCGATGACGAGGTCGGCGCCGTTGCGTGCGAGGGCGATCATCGCCGGCAGCGACGAGGGGTTGTGCGACCCGTCCGCGTCGATCTCGACAACAAAGTCGTAGCCGTCGTCGATCGCCTTCTGGAATCCGGCGAGATAGGCCATCCCGAGGCCCTCGCGCCTGATTCGGTGCAGCACCCGAATGCCGCCGTCGGACAGGGCGAGGCGATCGGCGAGCTCGCCGGTGCCGTCAGGGCTGGAGTCGTCGACAACGAGAACATGGGCGCTTCCGACCGCCTGGCGGATGCGGCCGAGGATGCCCTCGAGATTCTCGATCTCGTTGTAGGTGGGCACCACGATGAGGGTGTCAGCCACGGGTCGTCCCCTCGCCGGCGCGCCGAGTCCGAGCGAGAAGACCGGTGGTGATCAGGCCGAGGAGGGCGAGCACGGAGACCGCGATCTCGATCCCCTGGCCAAGGACAGTGGCGGGGGTCGTCGTGGTGCTGAGCGGCACATCCTGCAGCATCGTGCCGGGGGTGAAAGTCGGCAGCCGTTCGAGTGTGCTGCCGTCGGGGGCGATGATCGCCGAGGTTCCGACAGTCGAGGCGTTCACGACACTGCGGCCTGTCTCGATGGCCCGCAGTCGCGCGATCGCGAGCTGCTGCACGCTCTCGTCGGTGTGCCCGAAATCTGCGTTGTTGGTCGGCGCGATGATGATGTCGGCACCGCCCGCGATCATCTGCCGCACGAGGTTGTCGTCGACGATGTCGAAGCAGATCGCCACGCCCGCCGTCGCTGCCCCGGCGATGTCGAACAGGTTGTCCCTCGTGCCGATCGAGAAGTCACGGGGAATGAGCGAGAGCAGGTCGGGCGCGAGCGGGAACCAGAAGTCCCGGTCGGGAATGTACTCGGCAAACGGCACCGGGTGCAGCTTGTCGTACTGGTCGGCGGGGTCGCCGCCCTCCTGCCAGAGCAGCAGGCTGTTGTAGATGTCGTCACCGTCGGCGGTGATGGTGCCGACGATGAGCGGCGCCCCCGCCTGCTCGGTCACGCGGTCGAGCGCCGCGGACGATCGCGGTGAGCGCAGCGGGTCGAGGTCGGACGCGTTCTCCGGCCAGACGAGCAGGTCGATGTCCTCGCCGTACAGGGGTTCGGTCGCGGAGAGGTGGTCTTGCAGAATCTGACCGGGCTCGTACTCGGCGAACAGCCCGGCATCCGAGTCCCCCTGCACCGCGGCGACCCGCAGGCTGCCCGAGGCGGCGATGGGGAAGGCGGGCACGGCGAGCATCGCGATCAGCAGGCCGACCGGAAGTACCGAGCGCAGGATGCGGCGCGGGCCAGCGCTCGACGCGAGAGTCGCCGCCGGCACCCGCTGGGCCTGCACGACGAGCGCGCTGACCCACGCGATGAGGAACGAGACACCGGCGACGCCGACCCAGGCCGCGAGCTCGGCGAAGGGGCTCTCCGACTGGGAGAAAGCGAGTCGGCCCCAGGAGAATCCGCCGTAGGGCCACGTCGTCGTGACAAACTCACGCAGCGTCCACAGGCCAGCGACGAGGAGCGGCAGCACGAGCAGCTGGCCGACCGGGCCGGGAAGCGCCCGGTCGCCGAAACGCCAGGCGAGTGCGATCAGAGCGCAGCCGATCGCAAAGAACACCGACTGCAGGCCGCCGAGCGCGAGCCAGGGTGCCGCACCGAGGTAGACGGTGATCCAGAAGATGTGGGTGCCCCAGAACACCAGTCCGCCGACGAGTCCGACGAGCAGCGACGGCCCGACCCGGCGCCCGACGAGGGAGTACAGGATGAGCGGCGTGCCGACGAAGACGAGCGGCCACCAGCCGATGCCGGGGAACGCCAGCGCGTTGAGCATGCCGCCGAACGCGGCGAGCACGACGGCGAGCCACAGCGGCGCGGCGCGGCCGGACGCTGACCGCCGCGGCGGTCGAGAGGGAGCGGCGCGCGTGATCATCCTGTACAGCCTAGATTGACTTGTCTGAACGCCGCTGGGCGACGCCGCTGGGCGACGCCGGTGGGCGACGCCGGTAGGCGACGGGCCCGTGCGGAGATCAGACGCTGCTGTAGGCCACGATACCGCGCCGGATGAGCTCGAGGGCCTTGCGCGCCCGCGGCCCGACCGGGGCATCCGCGACCATCGACAGCTGGTCGAGCAAGTCGATCGTCTGCTTGGTGAGCCGTACGAAGTCGCCCGCCGCGAGGTCGGTGTCCCTGAGCACCGAGTCGAGGCTCGCGCCCTGCGCCCACCGGTTCATCGCGAGGGACAGGCCGCTCGAGAGCGGGTTGCTGCCGGGCAGCTTGTTGTCCCGCTCGAGGTCGTCGAGGGTGGCCCACAGCGTCGTCGTGTTCTCCAGCGCAGGCCGGAAGGCACCCTTGGGCAGGTAGCGCTCGCTGACTTGCCCCTCGTCGCGCCGGGGCTCGTAGATGAGCGCGGCGGCCATCGCCGCGAGTGCGGCGGGATCGAGCTCGTTCCATAGCCCTTTCCGCAGGCACTCAGCGATCAGGAGGTCGCGCTCGCCGTAGATCCGCTTCAGGATCCGGCCGCCGGCTGCGAGGTTGACAGTGCCGCCGTCGTCCCGCTCGAGGTAACCGAGGATCATCAGCACGTCGGTGACGCGGTCGAAGACGCGGGCGACGGCGCCCGTGCGGGCGCGGATCTGGCGGGTGAGGTCGTCGGTCTGCTTCTTCAGCCGCCACCATCTCTCGGCCCAACGCGCGTGTGCCTCCCGATCGTTGCAGCTGTGGCAGGGGTGCTGGCGGAGCCGCTTGCGCAGTGAGGTGAGCTGGTGCTGCCGCTTCTCGCGTGCACTGCGGTTCTGCAGCTCGGCTCGCGAGTCGCCCTTGCGCTCGAGGTCGGTGAGTTCGCGCCGGATGCCGGAGTACTCGGTGAAGTCGCCGAGGTGGCAGGCCATGGCCTCGGCGTAGCCGTCGAGGGACTCGCGCTGGGTGCGCACCTTGCGGGCGAGGTCGACAACGGCGCGGTCGGCCTGGAACTGGGCGAATGACGACTCGAGGACCTCGCGGGTTCGGGCGCGCCCGAACTGCTCGATCAGGTTCACGGCCATGTTGTAGGTGGGCCGGAAGCTCGAGTTGAGCGGGTAGGTGCGCCGGGAGGCGAGCGAGGCGACGGCCTGCGGGTCGAGGGCGTCCTGCCACTGGATGACGCTGTGCCCCTCGACGTCGATGCCGCGGCGGCCGGCCCGGCCGGTCAGCTGGGTGTACTCCCCCGGGGTGATCGGCACGCGGGCCTCGCCGTTGAACTTCTCGAGCTTTTCGAGCACGACGGTGCGGGCGGGCATGTTGATGCCGAGCGCGAGCGTCTCGGTCGCGAAGACGACCCGCACGAGCTTGCGGCGGTACAGCTCCTCGACGACCTCCTTGAAGGCGGGAAGCATGCCCGCGTGGTGGGCCGCGACCCCCCTCTCGAGGCCCTCGAGCCACTCCCAGTAGCCGAGCACGGCGAGGTCCTCGTCGAGGAGGGTGCGGCAGCGCTCCTCGACGATCGAGCGGATCTCGTCGCGCTCCCACTGCTCAGTTAGGCGCACTCCGGCCCGCAGCACCTGCGCAACGGCCTGGTCGCAGCCGACCCGGCTGAAGATGAAGAAGATTGCGGGGAGCAGGTTGCGGCTCTCGAGCAGGTCGATCACCGCGGGCCGGTTCATCCGGGTGTCGTCCGGGCGCCCACCCCGCGAGTGCCGGCGTCCGACGTCCTGCGACTGCCGGGAGCTGATCGTGCGACCGCCGTAGCGCGCCATCTGCACCAGCTCCGGATTCACCCGGTTGGTCGCGGCAAGTCCTGAGGAGTCGAACAGGTCGATGAGCTTGGTGCGCATGAGGATGTGCTGGTCGAGGGGAACCGGGCGTTCCTCCGAGACGATGACGTCGGTCTCCCCGCGGACGGCCTGCAGCCAGTCGCCGAACTCCTCGGCGTTGGAGACGGTGGCGCTGAGCGACACGAGCCGCACCGGCTGAGGGAGGTGGATGATGACCTCCTCCCACACGGCCCCGCGGAACCGGTCGGCGAGGTAGTGCACTTCGTCCATGATGACGAACGACAGGTCGCGCAACAGGTCGGAGTCGGCGTAGAGCATGTTGCGCAGAACCTCGGTCGTCATGACGACGATGCGGGCACCCGAGTTGATGTTGGTGTCGCCGGTGAGCAGACCCACCTCGCTCGCACCGTACTCGGCGACGAACTCCTGGAACTTCTGGTTGCTCAGCGCCTTCATCGGCGCGGTGTAGAACACCTTTGCGCGTGGCTGCTGCATGGCAAGGTACACGGCGAACTCGGCAACGATGGTCTTGCCGGCGCCTGTCGGGGCGGCGACCAGCACGCTGTTGCCGCGTTCGAGCGCGGTGCACGCCGTCAGTTGGAAGGGGTCGAGGTCGAACTTCTGCTGTGCACGGAACGCGTCGACGCGGGGGAGCCCCCGTCGAGCCTTCGATGCGGCGAAACGCTCGGCGGGCGATAGCTGGTCGGTCATGCTGGGGAGCTGCCCAACCCTTCGGTGAGTAGTTTGGCGGCGCGCTTCTCGGCAATGCGGTCGTGCCAGAAGGCCACGCCGACGGCGGCGAAGTACAGCATGACCATGGGAATCGCGAGCAGGAACATCGAGAAGACGTCGGCGGCCGGGGTGGCGAGGGCGCAGAAGATCGTGATCGTCAGAATGGCGACGCGCCAGCCCTTCAGGATGCCCTTGGCCGAGATGACCCCCATGAAGTTGAGCAGCACCACGAAGACGGGGAGCACGAAGGCGATGCCAACGGCGAAGACGAGCTTGAGAGCGAAGTCGACGTAGTACTTCGCGAGGAAGATCGAGGTGTCCTCCTCCGGTGCGAAGCCGGCAAGAACCTCGACGATGTGTGGGAACACGAAGAAGCCGCTTGCACACCCGGCGAGGAACAGCGGCACCGCCGAGAAGAAGAACCCGAAGGTGTACCGCTTCTCCTTGCGGGTGAGCGCCGGGGTGATGAACGCGAATATCTGGTACAGCCAGACCGGGCTCGACACGACGAGACCCACGTAGATCGCGATCTGCATCCGCAGGTCGAACGCGCCAGTAATGCTGTCGTAGTTGAGGCTCGCGGCGCGCGATCGGGCGATTTCGAGGATCGGGTCGCGCAGCACATCGAGCACGGCAGGCGCGATGATGAAGCCGAAGATTCCGCCGAGCAGAATGCCGATGGCCGACCTGAACAGTCGCTTGCGCAGCTCGATCAGATGCTCGCCGAACGACATCCGGCCTTCGTTATTCGCGCGGGTTCGGGTGCGCGGAGCCATGGTGGCTATGGCTTCGGATGCTGCTCAGTCGGGTTCGCGGGCGGTGAGGCCTGCGAGCTGTTCTGCATCGGCTCGGCCTGCGGTTTCGCATCCTCTTCAGCGCCGGTCTTGATCTCGTTCTTGAAGATCTTCATCGATTGGCCGACACTCTTGGCCAGTGCCGGGAGCTTGGCCGCGCCGAAGAGGAGCAGGATCACGACAAGAATGATGATCGCGTGCCACCCGGTCAGGTTTTGGAAGATTCCCATGATTGCGTCCTCGCGTTGACTGTTTCGTTCATTTTACCCCCGCGCGGGTGAGTTGCCTGCGAACCGCGGACACGTTGGACTATGCCGGTCCGATGCCGTAGCGCGCCGCCCCCGCAGCGGCCCACTCGGCGACCGCGCGGCGCGCCTCGGGCGGGCCTATGACGGTGACCATCCCGGGAAGCCCCGTGACGAGCCGCTTGAGCGCGTGATAGTGCGAGACCCGCACGCTCGTGCGCACCCGGTCGCCCGCGGTGGCGCGCTCGGCGTCGTGCGGAATGTAGTCGGCGAGGAGGCTGAGCGCAGCGGGCGTGACGTCGATGGTGACGAACAGGTCGTCGGCGGACCCCTCGAACAGCTCGTCCGGCAGCGTCACGTCGCCCACCTGGAACTCGATGGGCCGCGCAGTGAGGGTGAGCGCGGAGATGCGGTCGAGCCGGAAGATGCGAACCGCGCCGCGCAGGTGGCACCAGGCGCGCAAGTACCAGTCGGCGTCGACCGACTCGATGCGCAGCGGGTCGGCATGCCGGTGCTCGTGGTCCCCGCGGGAATTGACGTAGTCGAATTCGACCTGCACACCGGTCGCAACAGCCTCACGGATGAGTGCCAGAGTGGCATCCGTCTCCCCCGCCTCGACCGCCATCTCGCTCGGTCTGGTGGATGCGCCGCGGGCGAGCTTGGCCATGAGCGAGTCGATCGCGCCGCGGTCGGCGATCTCCGGCAGCGCCGACAGGTACTGCAGGCCGGCGATGAGGGCCGCAGCCTCCCGGCCGGAGAAGCGCGGCGAGTCGTCGATGGCGACAAGGTGGGTGAGCACGATCTCGTCGGCATCCTCGAACCGGTCCCAGGCGATGTCGAAGAGGTCGCCGTCCTGGTACTGGTGCGTCTCGCCCGGTATGCCGGACACGGCGATGAGCATGACCGCGTCGCGGATCTGCTGCTCGGTCATGCCGAAGTGTTTCGCGGTCTCGGCCACGCTCACGTGGGCGCGGTCGATGAGCCAGGGCACCAGTGACAGCAGGAAGGCGAGCTTGTCGGTGGCCTGCAGCGTCGGCGTTCGCTTACTCACGGGCGTCCTCCGTGTGATTGCGTGTGGTGAGAGCGAGGCGGGACCGCACGGCGTCGCGCAGTTCGACCGGCGAGAGAACGAGCACCTCCGGGCCGAATGCGGCGAGCTCGTCGGCGATGATGTTGAGGTCGGAGTAGTGCAGCTCGAGCGCGCCCGACGTCGCGGTGACCGTTCCCCGGCGTTTGAGCAGGCGCGTGGCGGCATCCGTTTCCAGCTCGACCTCGACGACCGCGGTGTGGGACGACCACACCTCCTCAAGCTCGCGGAGCGCCCTCGCCGACTCGTCGTCGGCGCGGGCGTCGAAGGTCTCGCCCGTCGCCGCCACCTGCCCGACGATCCGGCGCAGCAGAAACGTGCGTTGGGCCCCCGTGCCGGTCTCCTCAGCGGCCAGGTGCCACCGGCCCCGGTGCTGCACGAGGGCGAGGGGGATGACGGTGCGCACCCGGGACTCGACCTCCCCCGGCTTGAGGTACGCGAAACGCACCACCTGGTGCTTGTCGAGAGCGGTACGCAGCGGCTCGAACGCGCTGTCGCGCACCCGCAGGGTCGGCGCGTAGCCGAGCACAGGCTCGTCGGAGGTGCCGCCGAGGGCGCGCAGCTTCACGAGGGCGCGGCGGGACTCGGTCGACAGCGAGCCCTCCCGCCAGACCATCGCGGCGAGCCCGAGGATCGCGGTCTCCTCGACGGAGAAGGTGATGTCGCCCGGGAGTTCGTAGCTGCCGCGCGGGATCCGGTAGCGCAGGTTCTGATTGCCGGACTCCGCCGGCGACTCGATCGTCTCGAGCGGCACCCCCAGGTCGCGGATGTCGTCCTTGTCTCGCTCGAACTGCCTTTCGAGGTTGGCGTTGTTGCCGCCATGGTCGAACCGCTGCCGGTACCCCTGAACAGTAGACAGTATCTCGTTCTTCGTCAGCCCCGTGTCGGTCGCGAGAAGCGCGAGCACAAGGCTGAACAGCCGCTCCTCGACGGGAACGCGCGGTGCATCTGCTGCACGCTCTGGTGACACGGTGGCGTCCTTGCCTAGTTGACCGTACCGAGAATATCGATGACGTAGATCAGGGTCGCGCCGTCGGCGCCCGCGGCGGGCGGGACGATGGCGAGAACCTGCGAGCCGACGGTCTTGCCGGTGATCGCCTCCTTGAGCCCCTCGCTCACGGAGTCGCCCGCGAGATCGACGATCGCGGCGCTGCCTGTCTCCCAGGTGGACTGTACGACGGATTCTCCCTCCCAGTCCACGGCGGTGAGCTTGGCGACGACCTGGTCGCCCGCGACGATCTCGTCGCCGTCGCCGAGGCGCAGGAGAGACTCGCGGGCCTCGGTGGGGGCAGGCTCGCTGGGGATCGTAATGCCCGGGGTGCCGTCGGGAGCCGTGACGACACTCGGCATGCCGGCGACCGCGAGCTGCACGGTGCCGTTGGCGCGGGCGGGGAACGCGCGAACGACGTCGACGACGAAGACGACCGAGTCACTCGTGGCTGGTGGGGAATCACTCGCGGCGCTGTCCTCGGCAGAGGCGACGATGGCGACTCGCGAGCCCTCCGTCGTGCACTCGAGCCCGGTTCCGAGTGCGGGGAGAGCGGTGTCGCCGATCGTGAAGAGGCTGCCGCCTTCCGGCGCGTACGCGGTCTGCTGCAGCACCGTGGCGTCGGTTCCGTTGAGAATCGTCGCCTCGAGGAAGACCGGCTGGCCGGGCTTGAGCCGCTCGCCGTCGCCGGCGATGAGTTCGGTCCGTTCGATCGTCGTCGTGATGAGGGGCGTCGGAAACCTGACCTCCGGTGCCGAGCCGAAGTCGCCCGGCGCGTCGACGGTCGCCGACGCGGATCCGCTCGTCACTGTTGATTCGCATCCGTTGCCCGCCAAGCCGGGCGCACACGCGGTAAGAGCGGCCAGCACACTGGCGGCGACGACTAGCGCGGGAAATCTGCGCACGGGGGCCTCATTTCGGTGGAACACGGGGGCGGAACTGCTCAAGTCTAGGTGGCGGATGCTGCGTCGTCGGGCTGGTCGCTGCTCGGAACCGCGCCATCCGCCTCAGCGGTGATGGCGAATTCCGCGCCAGCCTGCGCGGCCCGCGCGGTCTTGCGCAGGCGCTTGTCGGTCGCGGTTCGCTCGCCGAGGGATCCGGGTGTCCACGCTTCGACATCCTCGTCCGCGAAGTCGGTCTTCGAGGCGCGGCGCTTGAGCTGGGGCAGGATCGCGCCGGGGGCGAGGCGCCTGGCGGTCATGAGGAATCCGGTGTGTGCAACCATGCGGTGGTCGGGGCGCACGGCGAGGCCCTCGACATGCCAGCCGCGGACCATCGTCTCGGAGGAATCGGGGTCGGTGAACAGGCCGGTGCGGCGGATCGCCTCGGCGACGCGCGAGAGCTGCGTCACGGTGGCGATATAGCAGACGAGCACACCGCCGGGCGTGAGCGCCTCGGCGACCTCGTCAATGCACTCCCACGGGGCGAGCATGTCGAGGATGACCCGGTCGACTTCGCCCGCACCGACGACGCCGGGGAGCTCCTCGACCAGGTCGCCGACCGTGACGGTCCAGTTGTCTGGTTCGCCGCCGAGGAAGCTTGTGACGTTTCCTTGTGCGACCTGGGCGAACTCGTCCCGGCGCTCGAAGGAGTGCAGGCGGCCGGCCGGTCCGATCGCGCGCAGGAGCCACAGGCTCAGCGCACCGGAGCCGACTCCGGCCTCGACGACCGTGGCACCGGGGAAGATGTCGCCGAACGCGAGGATCTGGGCGGCGTCCTTCGGGTAGATGATCGCGGCTCCGCGCGGCATGGACATCACGAAGTCGTTGAGGAGCGGGCGCAGCGCGAGGTACTCGTCCCCCGTCGTGCCGAGCACGACGGACCCGTCGGGCTGGCCGATGACGTCGTCATGCTCGACCCCGCCCCGGTGGGTGTGGAAGATCTTGCCCGGCTCGAGTGCGATCGTGTTGAGGCGGCCCTTCGGCCCGGTCAGCTGCACCTTGTCACCGGCGCGGAAGGGGCCGCTCTGGCGCCGCACGGCGCCGCTCACAGCGATGCTCCCGTTCGGATCTGCGCGAAGTGCGAGGCGAGGTGGGCGTGGGTGACGCCGGCGAGGCTCTCCCAGAGGGTGTGGTTCGGGCCCGGGTCGAGCGGGCTGTGCAGGGGAACGCCGATTGTGACTGCGCCGGATGCGATCGCGGCGGCCAGTCCCGGAACCGAATCCTCGATCGCGAGGCAGTCGAGAATGTCGACGCCGAGCAGGTCGGCGGCGTGCAGGTAGGGAGCCGGGTGCGGCTTGGCGAGTTCGACATCATCGCCGCCGACGATCACATCGAACGCGTGGAATCCGATCGCGTCGACGATTCTCGCCGCCATCCGATGCACGGACATCGTCACGAGGGCGGTGGGAATCTCGGCACGTTTGAGGTCGGCGAGCAGCTCGCGGGCGCCGGGGCGCCAGGGCACCGCGACGTTCACCTGCTCGAGCACGCGGTCGGTCATCCACTCGATGATGGCGTCCGCGGTCATGTCGACGCCGCGCGCTTGGAAGATGACCGCGGCATCCCACAGGCCCAGGCCGACGACCTCGAGGCCGTCTTCGTGGGTCCAGGTGCCGCCGAACGAGGTGATCAGCTCGGTCTCGGCGACCATCCAATACGGCTCGGTGTCAACGAGGGTGCCATCCATGTCCCAGAGAACGGCGGCGGGAAAATGTGCGGGCAGGCTCGGTTCGGTCACGATGCCCAATAGTACCGGCGGCGGTTCGGCCGACTGCGCCTCGGGTTCTATCCTTGTCAGAGACGATCGGTCACGGTGCCCGTGGCCGACCAATGGAGGACATGTGTTGACTGACGGCTCGGGACTATTGAGCGGACGACTTCTTGTCGTCGCGTTCGAGGGCTGGAATGACGCCGGCGAGGCCGCAAGCGGTGCGGTGCGCACGCTCAAGGGCCTGCTCGACCTGTACCCGATCGCAGAGTTCGAGTCGGAGGACTACTTCGACTATCAGTTCAACCGGCCGCTCGCCGCGAACGATGAGGACGGCAACCGCACTCTCGTGTGGCCGAACGTGACGATCTACGGGCCGACGTCGGTGAAGGCGCCCGCGACGAAACCGGAGGGCCTGGCGAACGATGCCGAGCTGTCGGTGGGTGTCGCCGAGAACTCCAACATCTACCTCCTGCTTGGCACCGAACCCTCCCGCGGCTGGAAGAGCTTCTCCGCCGAGATTCTCGAGACGGTGCGGGAGACCGGGATCACCGGCATCGTCATGCTCGGCGCGATGCTCGCCGATGTGCCGCACACCCGGCCGATCTCGGTGTTCGCCAGCTCGGAGAACGCGACCGTGCGTGGGGAGCTCGGCCTCGAACGCAGCTCGTACGAAGGCCCGGTCGGTATTCTCGCGGTGCTCGGCCACGCGGCTGAGGTGGCGGGGATCCCCACGATGTCGATCTGGGCATCCGTTCCCCACTACGTGCACAACGCCCCCTCCCCCAAGGCCACCCTGGCGCTCATCGACAAGCTCGAGGAGATCATCGACGTCGTCATCCCCCGCGGCGACCTGGTCGGCGATGCGGCGACCTGGGAGAGCGGGATCGACGCCCTCGCGAGCGAGGACGAGGACATGTCGAACTACATCGAGCAGCTGGAGCAGGCCAGAGACACCGTGGACTCCCCCGAGGCGAGCGGCGAGGCGATCGCCCAGGAGTTCGAGAAGTATCTGCGGCGAAGTGGCGACGACAAGCCCGACGGCGGCAGCGGCGGCGGTTCCGCTGGCGACGGTCCCTGGCGGCCCAAGGACTGAGCCAGGCGGCGGATGCGCGTTCGCGCCGCAGACCGTTCGCGCGGCTGACCGTCTGCGCGGCTGACCGTTCGCGCCGCAGCCCGTTCGCGCGGCTGTTGTTCGCTCGTGCGGTCGTAATCGCAGGCGCGGGAGTGAACAAGATGCGCGCAAACTGAGCTGGCGCTCGAGCGGCGGCGCGCGCGGGGTTCAGCTGCGGAGGTCGATGCCGAGAAGTGCGTGCACGGCGTCCAGCGCCGCGGTGCCGGGCGCTGTGCCGCTAGCGACCGCTCTGTCGACAGCATCCAGTGCCGCCACAGTGTCGAGGTCGTCGCTCAGGGCGACCCGCAGCGCAGCGATGAGGGAATCGATCGCCGGGGCGCCGTGCTGTTCGCGCTCCGCCCAGGCGCGCCAGAGCGCGAGACGAGTGCCGGCGGCGACGAGCGCATCGTCGGTCCACTCCCAATCGTGCCGGTAGTGGTGCCCGAGCAGGGCGAGCCGGATGGCGCGCGGATCGGCCCCGCCCTCGATCAGGCGCGACACGAGAACCAGGTTGCCGAGCGACTTGCTCATCTTCTCGCCGTCGTAGGCGATCATCCCGGCGTGGGAGTAGATGCGGGCGAACGGCTCACCGGTCAGGGCTGTGGCGTGTGCTGCGCTGAATTCGTGGTGGGGGAACAGGAGGTCAGCCCCGCCGCCCTGCACCGTGATCGACGACCCGAGCCGATTGACGGCGATCACCGAGCATTCGATGTGCCATCCAGGGCGGCCGAGCCCCAGCACGGTGTCCCATACCGGCTCTCCCGCCCGCGCAGCGCGCCAGAGGAGAGGGTCCAGCGGATCCCGTTTCCCGGGGCGGTCGGGGTCTCCCCCGCGTTCAGCGAACAGGGCGAGCATGTCCGCACGGTCGAGGTTGCTCTCGAGGCCGAGATGCCACGAGGTTGCCTCGCCAGCCTCGGCGCTGTCGAAGTAGAGGTCGGGCGCGGAGTCGATGGACTCCGCGGACGGCACCTCGTAGGCAAACCCGCCCACCACCAGCGCGTCGACGGCGGCCGCTACCTCGGGGATCACTGCGGTGACCGGAACGTAGTGGTCGGGCGGGATGATCGACAGGGCCTCCATGTCGCCACGGAACAGCTCGGTCTGCGATTCCGCGAGCACGCGCCAGTCGATTCCCAGCAGGGTCGCACGTTCCAGCAGCGGGTCGTCGACGTCGGTGGTGTTCTGCACGTAGTCCACGTCGTAGCCCGCATCGAGCCAACTGCGAACGAGGATGTCGAAGGCGAGGTAGGTCGATGCGTGCCCGAGGTGGGTGGCGTCGTAGGGGGTGATCCCGCACACGTAGAGGGATGCCGTTCCCGATGTGACAGTCGACACGAACGTGCTCGTCGAGGTGTCAAACAGGCGCGGCGGCTGACCGTTCCCCGGGAGCCGGGGAACCCACGGACGGCTCCACGACTTCACCCCTCCAGCCTAAGCGAGGCTCGCTGGGAGTCAGACCACAACCGTCAGCGGAGGGTCAGAGGTTGTCGTGGTGGGAATTCATTACCGCGAGCTCGAGAAGATCGATCTCGCTGAACGGCAGACCCTTCCGTTCGGTCGTATGGCTGAGCACCATGGCGTCGGCGACAGCTGAATCCGCCAGACCGATAGACCCGTCGTCCGAGTCGAAGACGACGTGAGCGAAGAACTTAGACATGATAGATACCCTTTCGACCATCACAGTGGGAAAACTGCCGAGGTCTTGGGCAGGAAGTTAACGTTAGCGCAACGACATATGACAAGTCATAGAACGAGGGAGCGGTTGACAACTGCTTCCGCGACGTTTCTGAGCAACAATCCGTTGCTGCGGGCATAGTCCCTCAGCGTGCGAAAGGCCTCGTCCATGTCGACGAGGTGAGTGTGGGCGAGCACCCCCTTCGCCTGTTCGATCAGCACTCGGCTGTCGAGGGCGTGCTGAAGCTGCCTCTTGGCCGTGTCGCTCTCGTGCAAGGTGCGCTCATGAAGGATGCCGATCGTCGCGATATCCGCGAGTGCGCGCGCGGCCAGGATGTCCTCGTCGGACATGACACCGGTCTGGTTTCGGAAGAGGTTGAGTGCCCCGATGACAGTGCCGCGCAGCCGGAGCGGGACGGCATGCACCGAGTGGAACCCCTGCTCGAGTGCCGCCTCCCGGAAGTCCGGCCACTTGTCGCCGACCTCGTCGACGTCGGCCACCGTGACGACGCGGCCGGTCTTGTAGCACTCGACACACGGACCGAGGCCGAAGCGGAGCTGCATGATCTCGACGAGGCGGCTTCGTTCACTCGTCGACGCGATTACAGAGAGCTCCCCGGCCTCGTCCGCCAGGATCAGGCCCGCCGCCGCGGCGTCAAGCAGTTCCGCGCTCGCATTCACGAGCGTGTCGAGGAGGTCGACAACGTCGTACCCTGCCACGAGCGTATCTGCGAGCGTTACAAACGTCGCGGCCAGTCGTGCCTCGCGCGTGGTACTCACCATTCCTCCATTTTGTCGCCCACGGGGCATCCTTCGTTAGCCATTGCGATTCCCCGAGAAGTCGATTTGCCGGGAGACAATGTCGCTGGCCACCTCGCGCACCGAGCGTCCCGTCGAGAACGCGTGTGCTCGCAGTAGCAGTCCGGCGTCGGCGGCGCTGATGTTCATCTGGGCCAGCACCATTCCCGTGGCCTGGTGAACCTCGCGACGTGAGCCTGCTCCGGTGGTGTCTTCTTCCTCGATGCCGTTCGTGCCATCGGTCAAAATCCGCCGAAGTACCTGCCAGGCTGTGAGGCCGGCAAGTTCCAGCACATTGGTCACCTGGGAACCGGTCAGGTCCCCTTCCTTGGTCGAGTAGAGGTCGACGGCGCCGATGTCGAGGGAGCCGACCACAAGCGGGAACGCGTAGATGGCCCGGACACTGGAGTTTCTCGGATCGCTTCGCAGAGTCTGGGCGAAGATCGGCCAAACCCTGTTCTCCTCTACGCGAACCCGGGGAGCAAGAACGGGGAGCCGGGTCGAGAGCGCCTCCCAGCACGGACCCTCACCCAGATCGAACTGCATCTCGTCGAGAAGTGCCGACGTGGCGTCACTCGAACACATCGTCGACTGTCCGCTCGATCCCGCGAGCACCGAAACCGAGGCGCCGGTAACGGGAGCAATGGCGAGAAACGGGCTGCACAGGTTGCTGCGCGTCTCGTGGGCGGTGCTGATCGCGACCTTGGCCGCTTCGAACGTGTCGTCCTCAGTCATGGTGTCGTGCCATTTCTCGGTGCCGAATGAGCGCTTTCATCGTGCTCACGCCCGCCCCTTCGGTTTCGTTCATCAGTTTTTGTCGTGTTAAGAATAGACGGCAGATAGCTGCTTGTTCGAATTCACATCAAGGTTACGCCGGTGTGGCTCCGATGGTGCATTCGGTCAGATAGGTTGCAGTACCCCGAGGGACAGGAGCACCAGCAGTGTGCTTCCCAGCGCCAGCCGGTAGATCACGAACGGCAGGAACGACCGCGTCTTGATGTAGTTCATGAGGAAGGCGATCACGGCGTAGCCAACTCCGAACGCGACGATGGTCGCGATCGCGGTCTCGAGCGGCCCGAATGGCCCGTTGACCTCGGGATCGGTGATGCTGTTGACGAGCTCGAACAACCCGCTGCCGAAGACCGCGGGAACGGCGAGGAGGAACGCGTACTGGGCGGCCGCCGGTCGCGAATAGCCCAGCGCCCGGCCCATCGTCGTGGTCGCGCCGGAGCGCGAGACCCCGGGAATGAGTGCGAGGGTCTGCGCGAGTCCGTACAGGATTCCGTCGCGATAGCCGATGTCGTTGAGCTGCTTGGTGCGGCGTCCGAGCAGGTCGGCGACTCCGAGGAAGATGCCGAAGACGATGAGCACGATCGCCACGAGCCAGAGCGACCGGAATGCCCCGCGGATCGTGTCCTGCAGGAAGTAGCCCACGAGCACGATCGGAATGGTGCCGATGATGATGAGCCACCCCAACCGCACATCGGGATCGTTCTTCTCGATGGCCACGCCGCGGCCGCCGCGGCTCGCGCCGGAGCCGAAGTGGCGGAACCATTTGCCGATGATGCGGCTGATGTCGCCCCAGAAGTACAGCAGCACCGCGGCCTCGGTGCCGAGCTGGGTGATGGCGGTGAACGTCGCACCCGGATCGGTCGCCGAGGGTAGGAACTCCCCCGCGATGCGCAGGTGCGCGCTGGAGGAGATCGGGAGGAATTCGGTGAGCCCCTGGAGCAGTCCGAGAATGATCGCTTCGATGAAACTCACGCGGTGAGAGCCGTTCTAATAGTCGAGGAGCAGGTCCGTCAGCACCTGCCTGCCAAACACTAGTGCGTCGAGGGGCACCCGTTCGTCGACGCCGTGGAACATGCCAGGGAAGTCGAGTTCCGCGGGCAGCTTGAGCGGCGCGAAGCCGTATCCCTTGATCCCGAGCAGCGAGAGTGCCTTGTTGTCGGTGCCGCCGCTGAGCATGTACGGCAGCACGGGCGCGCCGGGGTCGTGGGTGCCGAGTGCGTTCGTCATCGCGTCCACGAGCGGGCCGGAGAACGCCGTTTCGAGCCCGATGTCCTGGTGCATGATCTGGATCTCGATGTCGGGGCCGATCAGCTCCCGCACCCGGGCGAGCACGGCATCCTCCTCCCCCGGCAGCGCACGGATGTCGATGAGCGCCTCGGCAGTGTCGGGGATCACGTTGTGCTTGTACCCGGCGGTCAGCATCGTCGGGTTCGTGGTGGTGCGCAGCGCCCCCTGGATGAACCCGCCCGCCGTGCCCGTCGCGAGGACGAGCTCGTCGGGGCCGACTTTCTGCGGATCCTGCTCCAGGATGCGGGCGAGCTCGCCGATGAGCTCGGTGGTCGTGTCGGTCAGGCGCAGCGGCCACGGTTCGCGGCCGAGCGTCGCGACGGCCTCGGCGAGCTTGGTGATCGCGTTGTTGTGCATCACGCGGGATCCGTGCGAGGCGCTGCCGCGGGAGATCAGCTTGACCCAGATGAGGGCCTTCTCCCCGGTCTGCAGCAGGTAGGCGCGGGTTCCGTTGAGGGTGATCGAGTACCCGCCGACCTCGCTGATCGCCTCGGTCGCGCCGGCGAAGAGTTCCGGATGCTCGCGCACCAGGTAGTGCGATCCGAGCCGTCCCCCGTCCTCCTCATCGGCGAAGTAGCCGACGATGATGTCGCGGGCCGGCTGGCGGCCGCTGCCGAGGATGTCGCCGAGCGCGGTGATCATCATCGCGTCCATGTCCTTCATGTCGACGGCACCGCGACCCCAGAGAAGTCCGTCCTTGATCAGGCCGCCGAACGGGTCGACGCTCCAGTTCGCCGGGTCGGCCGGCACGACGTCGGTGTGCCCGTGCAGGACCAGCGCATCGGCATCCGGATTCGCACCCTCCACACGGGCAACGACAGAAACGCGCCCGGGGGCGGACTCGAACATCTGCGGCGTGAGGCCAAGGGCCACGAGTTTTGCCTCGAGGTACTCCGCGGCATCCGCCTCGCCGTTGGATCTGCCCTCACCGTAGTTGGTGGTGTCGAACCGGATGAGGTCTCGCGCGATGATCGCGGTCTCGTCGAGTGCGACGCCGTTTTCATCGGTGTCGGCCGACAGCGCGGCAGAGGATGCGGTGGGTTCGGGGGTGACCATGCCTCCCACGATACCGATGACGCCGTGTGAGGGGGCGGTTGCGTGCGGATCTCCGCCCGGGTGTGCCGGGTGTTCAAACTGCCCACCCCGCGCGTGCTATTGTCGTACCTCGGTGGTCCCGCACGGGATTACCGGAAGCGCGCGGATGGCGGAATTGGTAGACGCGCTAGCTTGAGGTGCTAGTGCCCGAAAGGGCGTGGGGGTTCAAGTCCCCCTTCGCGCACACTGAGAGATTCGGCCTATTCAGCTGGATTGTTCGGGAAATTGGTCGGGAGTATCGCTTAGCGGTCTCCCGGCCTTTTTTGTGCCCGGATTCGTGCTCAGGGCACCGTCGGCGGATGCCCGATGCGGGCGTTAAACGCAAAATCGGCGTGCCTGAGGATTTTCAGGCACGCCGATTCGTATCGGTGTTGCGGGTAAGCGGGGGTTATCGCGCAGTGGTTCCGGCTACCAGGGTGGCCGGGGTTCGGGCTCGGGTGCGGGCACCGAGTTGTCGCTCTGCCAGAAGAGCGAGGGAATGTAGTTGTTCTTTGAGTGAATGGTTTTCAGCGCAAGTTTGCGTTTGAAGAAGGAAACCATCTGTCGAAGATTCTCGGCGACAATGCTCATCGCGACGACGATGTAGGTGAAGGTGTTGCCGCGGACGCCGCGTTTGTCGGGCGTCGCGATGTCTTCAAATTGTGCGCGCTTGACATTTCGGTTGGCCGATTCGACACCGTTGCGAAGGCCGTAGGCGTGCTTCCACGGTGCCGTTCCGTAGGCGAAGTACTGTTCGTTCTTGAGTCCGCCAGCGTTCACATCATCTTCGATTTCCTTCGCAGTAGGCAGGGTCATCACGATGCTCTGGCTCTGGTGGGAGCCTTTCTGTGCTTTCCACTTGGGGTACCCCGGTGCATCGGTAGGGATGATGTAGCGGCGAGACCCGTCTGGCTGGATGTGGCCCTTGTAGGTCAGCATGTACTTTGCGCGCTGCGCCAACTGTTTCTCGTAAAGCTCCTCTGCCGGCGCCAGTTCCTTGCCCGCCTTTCCTTTCCCTTCCGCGCGTTCAGCGTCGGTGGGGTTGGTCTTCTCGATCCGGTTAATTTCGGCATCGAACTTGTTCCGTGCGACGAGCACCACTTTGTCGGCGTCGCGGTGCACGTCGGGGAGGTTGTCGAGGTACCAGGCGCCGGAAACCTGCACGAATCCGCTGGTGTGGTGCAGTTGAACGCCGAGTGCTTTGTCCTTGTAGTCGAACACGAGCTTCACACCGAGGAGTCGGGCGGGTAGGTGGAATTCCTGGAACTTGCCCCCGGGGTATGCGCGGTCGACGATGTAGTGGTTGGGGCGGTGCCCTCGGTCAACGAAGGAGTTCAGCATGCGCACTCCCTCTCCCGTGATCGCGCCGGGGATGTGGTAGCTCACGCCGAGTGTGATGAGGGGGAAGAGATCCGGGTCGTCGTGAAGGTTGGGAACCAGTCGCGCGAGTTCCGCTTCGACTCCCCAAGTGCTCTTGCCGATGGACGTTCCTTTGTTCTTGGCGCCGGGGCTGGCTTTGTTGGCTTCGCGGGCGTCGGAATGGGTCATGGCTCCGTGGCTTCCGGCGCGCTGGTAGTACCCGCCGTCAGAGTTGATCGATCGGCGTCGCTCGTTCAGGTTGTGGCCGGCTGGGTTGCCCCGCTGCCCTTGGAGTGGGACGAGTGTGGCGTCCTGGGCGATGTTGCCTTCCCATCGCTCGCGCACCTCTCGGGGGAGCATCTTCCAGGTGCCCTCGACGAGGGTGTTGCCGAGGAGGAACATCCGCTCGCGCCGCTTTCGGCAGTCCGCTGGGTCTCGCCCTGCGATCATCGCCCGGAACTCGTCACGACTAAGGATTTTGTCGCGGCGACCCGGGAATTCGTCGACAAGCGCGATGAGACGCTTCACTGCATCCCCGATTCGGCCGTAGACGCGTGTGTCCTCACCGTCGTGCCGTAACCCGATGACCGCCCGCTGTCGCGGACTCAGTCTGTGGAACGTCTTCGCCATGTCGCTGATCAGCGTGGGACGCTCGAGTCGGAGCTGCAGCAATATCAGCGCCAGTGCCGCGGTTTCATCAACGAAGGGCTTCGCCCCTGCGGCCGACTTCACATCTTCAGCGCGCCACCCAACAATGAGCTGGCGAATTGCCGATGCTTTGACGAGCCGGTCCACCTCGACGATGGCGACGCTGTTTGGCGTGCTCAGGTTTGCCGAGGTGTAGTCGCGCATACCGGAGCCGAAAGTATGATGCATCCACCTCTCGGCCTGCTCATACTGCGATTCAATGGTGGGGCGGCTCATCGCGTGCCTCGCAGCTGGGCCAGGCGGTCCTTCTCGGACGGGCGGGGCACGTAGCTCGCCAGCCGGGAGATCGACTCGAGCGACTGCAGACCCGCCGCATCCATCAGGGTGAGCACATCGACACGGTTGGTCATCTGCCGGACCAGCCAGGTATTGCGCAGTTTGCTCGCCCGCACGACCGGGCTGCCCGGCGGCATGGATGATCGGCCGACGAAGGCACTCACGACCTCATGTCCGGTCCGGACCCGGTTCGGGAGAAAGGCGAAAGAGCCGGGCGGCATGACCTTCGCAGCCTTCGCGAGCGACTTCTCGAACTGGGCCGTCACCGGAACAACGCGATGCGGACCGCCCTCGGTGATCTCGATCGTCACCCGACCTTTCTCGTCGACGGTGATCGCCTCGCGCCTGAGTACCGCGATCTCGGAGGCGCGGAGGCCGGCTCCCGCCCCGAGTGCCAGAAGAGTTTTGGCGGCGGTTCGCATGTGGGGGGTCTTCTGACCGGCAGCCCACCGGCCGAGTGCGACAAAGCCGTCGGCGTCGTAGGGAGTCTCGACCGCCCGGGCGTTCAGCGGCATCGGGTTGCGGGGGTTGGCCTCAGGGTTCGCGGCCTCGGCGACGCGGAACAGCCACGCGCGATGGTTGCGGCGGGTGCCCTCCGAGCGGTCCTTCGCCGCCCCGCGCACGTAGTTCTCGATCAGCTCCCGCTTGAAGATGATGTCGGCGTCGAGGTCGGCACCGATGACGTATACGGCCCAGTAGACGAAGTGCATACAGGGGCCGAGGAGCGTTTCGACTGAGTGGGTGGTCTTTGGGAGTGCAAGCGCCACCGCGTTCTCGACGAATGGGCGGATGGCCTCGACAGCCGCGGCGGGGAGCGAGGACTTGTAGTCGCTCATCTTCTTCGCGGTGGCCGGCGGCAGCTCGGCTCGGATGGCCTCCATAGCTACCCGGGCATCCTCACTCGCCGCACCGTGGAGCATCATGCGGGCCGCCGCCACCCGCGGGTCCTCGGCGCCCTCGCGGAACACGAGCAGGCGTGCGTCGCTGTCATAGTCGACGCCCGAGTCGACGTGTGTGTTGGCGATCCTGGCGGCGGTGCTCTTCCGCGGTCGCTTGATGGCGGAGGGGGTCGATCTGGTCGCAGGAAGGCCGGAGAGTTCTGTAGGGGTAGTCATGCAGAGGTGTGTGTGCGGCGATCGCCAACCGGTTCAGCGTGACTGTGGTGCAAACAGACTGCGAAACGACGCATATCACCACCAAAACCCAGCGATTGCTATCAGACTGGTGCAAATTGGGTAAAATTAGGCCATGCCTCGTAAGCCTCAGCCCGGCGGCGTCGTGTTCGAGCCCCGCTCGCTCGCCGACAACCCGAAGAAGTTCGGCCGCACCAGCACCCAACTCGCCACCGGTCCGATGGAGACACCGCACCAAGCGGCGGCGGAGCTGCAACATGCCGTCGCCAACAGGATCCGGGAACACCTCCTCGACCACAACACCAACATCAGGACGTTCTGTGCGACAAACGAGTTGCCACCCGGCCTCTCCGAGGACCGCTTCCAGCGACTCCTGAGGGGCGAGACGATGATCACCATCACCGACATGCTCTTCTGGGCACGCCAGATCCCCGACCTCGCTCCCTTCATCGGCGCCACCCTCAGACAGCTCACCGACCCCGAGACGACTGACAGCTGGCGCTCGCCGGCTCCCCAGGAGGGGGGTGCTTGACGGCGAACGGCGGCAAGCGGGACCTGCCGCTCGTCGAAGCTCCAGAGTTGTCGGCCGCATCAACCCAGAATCGAACATCTTCCGCGGTACGTGTTCCCGTTTTGGACGACAATCCGCCTCTGGCCCGCGCGCCTACACAATCTTGAACGGCAGGCGGCGCAGCGCAGCGGCGCGATCGGGCCGAAGCCGGCCCTGTCGAAAGTGATGGCGCTGCTTGTGCACCCACGCTGCCAGCTCCCGCTCCCCCGCATCGACCGACCGGTAACGCGGCACCCGCCCCTCCCGCTCAAGAAACGCACGCAGCAGCTCGAGCTTGACCCACCATGCCCCTACCGCCGGCTCCCAGACGAACCCGGGGATCCGCTGCAGCAAATCTGCCTGCCACGCCGGCATCCGTCCGCGCTTGTGCCGTCGTCGTTGGTTACGCAACCATCCACCCAGAGTCGCCTCCGAACCCACGCCCGCCTCGAGAGGCAACTTTCCCTTCGTCGCCCGGAATGACCTGATTTGCCCATAAGTGGCAAGCCAACGCTGTTCCAGCCTGTCGGCCGGCTCTCGGCTTGGCCCGTCCTCCATCGCCACGGCACGTGCCCTTCCGGGCGGAGGTCACGGCCGCCCAGAAAGTCATGCGCGGCACGTTGCTGTTACGGAGCCTCGAGCGACCAGTCCGGGACCCGGATAGAGCACTGGGTGGCGATGACGCGGTCGTGCCCGGCATTCTGGCGGCGCCCCTACGAACTGGCGCTGGAGCAAGGTCGTACGTGCGGCGTAATATCGTCGTCGCAGGGCCGGCTGCTCGAGCCTGAGGAGCACCATGGCCCACGAACACGACCTGCCGCCGAACGGAACCGGATACCCCAAGTTCCGCGGAGATGCATTGGAGCGGGCATACCGGGAACGCGGCATCGAGCCGCCGTGGACTCGGGTATGGGATGACGGCGCCGACGTGACCGGCCAGGACCCGTCGACGTGGCCGTTTCCGTGGAACCCCGCGAAACGGCCCCGGCGCCACCGGACGTAAGATCACCTATATCGACCCTGGGCTTTCTGTCTACGTCGTCAAAGCGGGCTACTCAAGTATGGTCAGGGCGGCACTAGCCATCGGTCCGGCCAGACGCGTCCTGAAGCGGGCTTGGCTCCCGTTCAATCCACCCGCGAACTCTTGCGACTGACCGATCTCAAAGCCCGTAGCAAAGTTGACGTTGTCAGTGTCTTCGGCCACACCAAAGAACTCAATAGCGGCTCCATGCAAAATCTGATTGATGACATAGCCGATGCCCTCGTGGTCGAACTCGCCGTCACTCGCAGCCACAAAACGTAGAAGAGTCCCCGAACCGGCGAGAAGCCAAATCTCTTCACCACGAAGGGACAGTCGAATCGTAATTTCGGAGTTGTCGTCCCAAGCCACGGCCGCGGCTGAGTTACCGTCGCACAAATAGGCGTGTGCAGAACGACTCGTAGTGCGAACGATTGCTGCGAACTGTTCACCAAATGAAGATGCCATAAACGCCTCCGATCAGAATTACATCCGCGACGAAGTGAACCACGATTATCCAGATGACGGAGCCTCGAGACACCTCTCGGATGATGCACATGACGAAGCCGAACAAGCCGGCAAACGCCATCCCGAGGATACCGCCAGGCGTTCCGTTCACATGAGAGAGGCCGAAGATAACTGACAACAGGAGCCACTGGGCGATGAGCCACCCACGGCCCGCAAAGAGCCTCTGTAGCCCAACGCGCCACAACAGCTCCTCGAACGTTGCGTTGGTGATCGAAGCAACGATTACGATCGCAATGACGGCGAGTGGTCCGTATTCTTGCCCGGGTAGAACGCTCCATTCGAGCGATCCGCTCGACTGGCGAGGGGCACTCGTGAGGAGCTGGAACGCAGCCACCCCGACCGAGACCATCACGATGCTGGCGACGACGAACGGTGACGTGTGTGGGACGAATATCTGTCTCCATGGGCGATGCACCAGATTGGCGACCAATAGGAGCGCGCCGCCCAGTGCTGGAATGAGGACATGCCAGCCCATGACTGCGGGCAGAAACGCCACGACGCAGAGGAAATGGCGCTGCTTGTGCACCCACGCTGCCAGCTCCCGCTCCCCCGCATGGACCGCCCGGTAACGCGGCACCCGCCCCTCCCGCTCAAGAAACGCACGCAGCAGCTCGAGCTTGACCCACCAGGCCCCTACCGCCGGCTCCCAGACGAAGCCGGGGATCCGCTGCAGCAAGTCTGCCTGCCACGCCGGCATCCGTCCGCGCTTGTGCCGTCGTCGTTGGTTACGCAACCATCCACCCAGAGTCGCCTCCGAGCCCACGCCCGCCTCGAGGGGCAACTTCCCCTTCGTTGCCCGGAATGACCGGAGCTCCTCATAATTGGCCATCCAACGCCGTTCCAGCTGGTCGAACGATTTCCGGCTCGACCCGTCCTCCATCGCCACGGCACGTGCCCTTCCGGGCGGAGGTCGCAGCCGCCCGGAAAGTCATGCGCGGCACGTTGCCGTTAACGAGTCTCGAGCCATCAGTCCGGGGCCCGGATAAAGCAGTGGGTGGCGATGACGCGGTCGTGCCCTGCATTCTGGCGGCGCCCCTACGAACTGGCGCTGGAGCAAGGTCCTACGTGCGGCGTAATATCGTCGTCGCAGGGCCGGCTGCTCGAGCCTGAGGAGCACCATGGCCCGCGAACACGACCTGCCGCCGAACGGAACCGGATACCCCAAGTTCCGCGGAGATGCATTCGAGCGGGCATACCGGGAACGCGGCATCGAGCCGCCGTGGACCCGCGTCTGGGATGACGGCGTCGACGTGACCGATCAGGACCCGTCGACGTGGCCGTTCCCGTGGAACCCCGCGAAGCGTCCCCGACGCCACCGGTGACGTGGTGTGACTAGCCCACACTGGAGCCCGCATCGGCGCGGGGTTGGTTTATGTGCGATTCGCCAGGCAGAACAGGTCGAGGTTGAACGTCGTCACGTTCAGGATGCCTTGGCTGATGGTTGTCGGGTCACCGTTCTTGTCGAGGAGGACCACGCGCGACTCGAAGCGGTCGTCACCGACGCCGATCACGACCGTCTCGTCGATGTGGTGGTGATAATGGCCGCCGAGGTACAGTGCGGGGCGCAGCTGCAGAAATCCGCGGTGGAACATGCGACGTCCGGCGGCTGCGTATTCGCGCCCCGCCGACGGCCACTGGTCGGCGGTTTGGGCCAGCCGACGATCGAGGCCGGGAAGGTTCAGGGGTGCGTCGTGCCCGACGAGGAGCTCGGCGGGTTCGTCGCCGACGGCGTCGAGGTCGGCCTCGGTGATCGACTCCTGCGGCCACCACGAGTACCCTTCCCGGCGGTATTCAACGTCGACGGAGCTCGCACCGCCAAGTGCGGCCAGAGTCCTCCCAGAGGCTAGGCGGGTTCGGTATCCGCGCGGTATGTGCGCGATGTTCGGGCGTATCCACCGCAATCCGTCTGGCCCGATGGGGAAACGGTAGAGGCGACTGAAGTCCTCGTGGTTCCCGTCGACGAAAAACAAGGACTGGCCTCGGGCGAGGAGCCTCTTGCTCAGCTTGGCGACGACGTTGTCCCAGTTGGCGCCCGGCCAGATAAATCCAAAGTCGCCCAGAACCAGAAGTGTCCGGATGTCGCGCGTCGACATCGCGCCCGACACCCGCAGCACATGGTCGAGATCGCCGTGCACGTCTCCGAGAATGCCGATTCGCTCGGCTGTCGACAGTGATTCCATCGGATCCTCGCTTCCTGTGTTGATGCCGGGCTTGTCCCGAGCTCATCGACGTCGAAGTCGTCGAAACCAACTCAGGCGACCGAAACGTTCCTTCCGACGCTCGGAAGGCTCGACGCTCCCGAGGTCCGCCAGATCGAGAATCCACTGCGGAGTCGAGCGGTTCACCTGTCGGTCCGACTCCACCCGAACTCGCGCCGCGGCCACCCTCACCTTCTCAGGTGGGACCGGCCGCGTGGGCATCTCGCGACACGTACATACATGCACGGTGATCATCACACGTCCCACCGTCGTCCCCCTCGTGGTCCCTGTCGAGTGTCTCGACAAGTGCAGGTCTACTCGAGTTTGCCCACTCCGCCGCAGCCGGCCGACGGGAATGTCGATGAGTCGGCGGTATGGCCAGCGACCTCCGAGTTACCGTGAACAAGGGCTCCGCGTGGGCGCAGACGGCGACGCTCGAGCCGTTCGTTGCCAGGTTCGGAAATCTTTGAAAGATTTTTGTACCCTTCTGATCAGTGCTTTACCTGAGGAGAGAGACGCGAAATGACGATTCTCGACCGAAATGCATCGAATCGCGAAAATGCGCCGCACACATATCTCTGCATGACAAACAACCGACTCATCCACATTCCCACCTCCACCGCGACCCTCGCCGACAACGGCAGGATCATCAACCCGTACCTGGTCGCTCAGGCCAACGACCGCGTCACACAGACAGGGGCGCTCGACCTCCTCGCCAGCTGGCGCACCCCGCACCAGCGTGTCGGCCATGAGCGCAGCACGGTCTCCGACCGTGTCATCCTCGTTGGCTTGGTGCTGCTCGCGGGCGAACGCTCCCCGCACACGATTACGACGCTGGCAGACCTGATCCAACACCGCTTGGCGCCCGAGTCCCGCGAACTGCTGTGCCTCCCGACGCCGGAGTCGAACACCGACCTCGAGACGGCATGCTGGTACAGCCGGATAGGCGACGCCTATCACCGGTTGCTCGATCTCATGGATCCCTTCCCGCAGAAACGCGGCCGCACCTTCACCTTCACGGAGACGCAGGCCGCGCTGGACGCCCATGACCCCGAACGGGAAATGATCATGAAGGCGCGCCTCGACACATTCACCAACGCCTTCCTCCAGATGACCTTCCGCGAGCAGCCTCAGAACCTTCGCGAAGGCACAATCTCTCTCGCCATCGGTGAAAAGCTTCTCGCGTCACCGAGCCGTCGCGGCCGCTCGAGGGTGCGCAGGAGCTCGAGCCCGAAGTGGGGATGGTCCGCGTGCATTGCACTGGTCATGAATTCAGAGAAGCACGGCGCGCCCCGCAAGCTCCAACTTGCAATCGGGGCCACCGTGAATCCTCCGAGCGCCGCGTCGGCTGACGCCGCGCAGAACGTCATGGGCGCCGCGCTCCTGACCCGGTTGCCCATCGGCGTCGTGCACGCGGACAAGCGATACTTCCCGGCCGCCCCGGACGCCGATGTGGGTTCAGCGTTGGAGGCGAAGGGCAGCATGCATGCCCAGCGGGTCCTCCCCTACGACAGTCCGGAATGGGAAGCACTGCGCGGTCACGCCGGGTACTCCCTAGAGCGCCTGAACGCCCGCATCCACCGGAGCACCGATTTCACGCACGCGACCGGGGCCCTTTCCACCATCGAGGGCTTGGCCGCCGCGCAACTGGCCCTCACCATCGTGCTGACCGACGCCAACCTGCGCACCATCGCCGCCGCTGCCGCCCGCAGCGAGCAGCCCGCTCCCCACTAACCGACGTAACTCAGGGGGCGGGCACAGGTCGCGCCCGCCCCCATTTGGCGCGCTCTCAGCTGTCCCAGAACCTGCCGAGTTCCTGCGCGATGGCGAGCACGGATTCCAACCGTCCGGCACGCATCATCTCCACGGCCGTAAGCCCGTCGAACTCGATCGGTGACGGTTGAAACAGCCAGAGGGCGCTTCCCCACGGATCCAAGCTGGCGCGCATCGCGGTAAGCACCTCGGGCAAGCCCGGCGGTAGCTCCACGCGCACACCGAACTGGCGCGACGGAAAGATGAACTCGCCGCCCCGAAGGGGCAGTCCGAGGAGCTCGCCTCGCTCGACCATCCGACGTGCGACCTCCGGCGAGACATCGAGCGACCGGCAGATCGAGGTGATGTCGTAGAAAGGACCGACCAGCTCCTCCCAGAGCTTGTCATCCCTGCGGGCGGGCTCATCACCGGCATCACCGTCCCGCCGTCCACCCATGACTCACTCCGTGTCTGTCGCCGCCCACGCTAGCGCCGTCCCCTCCGATTGCCATCCGATCCGACGGCCAATGTCACGGGGTCGGCGAATCGGACAAAAACGCCCTCAGCCTCTCTGCCCGGGCGGCCGGTTGAGCGCCGTACTGCAGCAGGCGCATCTGCCGGCCAAGCCAGCGGGCCAAAGCGAACTCAGCGGCATCCGCGATGTTGAGGTACGGGATTCGCCCGGTGGCGATACGGTGCTGGATGCACTCGTCGAGTCGCGACTGCCACGCCTCCTCGTGCGGATCCCAGCGGAACGACGGAGAGATGTCGAGACGGATCACCTGATACCGGGTTAGATTGCTCTCGTAACGGCGCTGGCGCCGGGCCCACTCCCCGGCGTGCCGCTCGGACGACGGAAGGGCGCTGCGGTTCCGCGTGTTCTCCCGCGGGCTTCGTCCGTGAGTGCGCCAGAAGTCCTCATGCCGACGGAGCGCTTCAGCCCAGTTCGTCGCGCGCTTCCACGGGACGGGGCCGGGTGCATTTAGTCCGCCTGATAGGGCCTGATCTGCCCCCCAATACGCGAGTGACCCGTCCGCTGCGCCCTCAGTCCGCCAGAGTGCGAATGCTCGCGCGCATAGATCGGCTGCAGGAGCCTCCTCGAACATGTCGCACCCTTCCGGACCGCAGAGAGGCGATCTCGAAAGAGGTCATGCGCGGCAGCTGCGCATTTGTCGCTGTGTGCACTGCAAGCGATCCAAACGTGTCGATTCGCTGGGTGAATGTCAGGACGAGCCGAGCGTGGAGGCTGTGGCCCTGAGCATGGACATGCCGTCCTCCGCCTGTGACTTGCGGCTCGTGCCCGGTCAACCGAAACTGACGCGTTGCGTCTCGCCGACTGCCTCGTCGACGCCCGCACTAGCGGCAATATCAAGATCACTTCACCGAACGAGTAGCTGGCCTCCGCGCGACGCCCTTCATAGCAACGCTCCCATCCGCACGATAGTCAGCTCGCCTTGCAGCCGCGCCTTGATCGCGGCGAGGGTGGTGCGGTAAGTGTCTCGTAAGAATCGTCGATCCTGTCGCCCGTGTGCAGCCATAGCGCCAGCGCATCCCGCTCCATCTCTTCGATTTGCTGCCAGGAGTGTTGGAGGGCCACGTGAGAGAGCGCGTCGGATAATCCGCGGCTAGGCAAGAATGAGACGATCCGTTTTCCCAACATACGTACAGCTGACGCCCAGTTTCAAGAAATGTCAGATGGGCTCGAAACGATCTACCCGAATGTGCGCCAGCGACGGACAGCACACCCGTGATATATGTGACGCATGCACAAATTCCCTCGGCCTATGGGCGCTCTGCTGCTCGCGGCGCTCTTCATAACCTCGATGTCAGGGTGCATGGGACTACCGAACGCAGAACTATCACTCACGCTGACGCCAGCGGATTCAGAGCCGACGCCGACGCAAACGGAATCAGAGGTGACGCTGACGCCGGAGGAAGCAGACAATATGCTTTTGGCCTTCGTTCGCGCGTTCAACCCAGACACGGAACGGGTCTCGGATCACGTTTTGATCGGCTTGGGAAGGCGAGCATGCGAGGATCTTGATTCCGGCGCGACGCTCGATGAGATCCATGCCGCGAACATGGTCCAGGGATTCGCTCAGGACTACGAGCTTGCGGTGTTCGCAATGGCCCCTGGCGCTTACTGCCCGGAATGGTCGAGCACTATGGAGATCTGGTTGTCCGCCTTCTAGGCGGCGCTCCGATCATCCGCATACCGCGGCGCCATCGTCTCCATCTGCTCCATCACGAGCCGGATGGCGTCGGGCTGCTTGTCCGGCGGATAGCCGTTCTTCACGAGCAGGCGCTTGATCGAGGCCCGCAGCTTGGCCCTCACGTCGTCGCGCACGGTCCAGTCGGTCCGCACATCGCGCCGCATAACATCGACGAGATCCCGGGCGATCTGAGCGAGGATGCTCTCCCCCTGCACCTTGACGGCCGACTCGTTCTGAGTGACCGCGTCGTAGAACGCGAGCTCGTCGGTGTTCAACGGTGGGGTGAACGACGACCCCCGGGATGCCTCGGCAGCGATCTCCTTGGCGAGCTCGACGAGCTGCGCTATCACCTCGGCGGAGGTCAACTGCTGGTTCGTGTACTTGGTCATTAGCTCACCGATGCGATCGGAGAAGGCTCGCTGCCGCACGACGTTGTTCCGCGCCGCCGTCGCCGACTCCTCGAGCAGCATCGCCCGCAAAGCTTCAACCGCCAGTTGAGGGTTGGGCGCGTCCTGGGTCGTCTGAACGAAACCGGGCGTCAGGTCCGCGAGCGACGGACGCGACATCCCGGCCGCCGCGTAGATGTCGACCACGTCCTGCGCATCCGTCGCCGAGTCGATGAGCGCGACGAGCAGGCGTTGCACCTCGTCCGGGATCGGCTCGCCACGCGCCTGGCGGTCGCGCGCGTCGAACTTTGCCATCCACACTCGCACCTCCTCGAAGAACGCGATTTCGGGACGCAGCTCGGGAAGGTTCTTGCCGCCGGAGGCCAGCGCCCACGCCCGCGCGAGTTGGCTCGAGAACTTGCGGTATTGCGCAGCGAGCGTCTCTGCGCCGAGTTCCGGCGCGTTGGCCGGTCCCACCGCACGAAGGTAGTTGGTGGCACCGGTCGCGGCGTTGAGGTAGGCCTTTGCTCCCCCGGCGTTCAGCACGGTCTTCCAGTCGTAGCCCTCAAGGAGTACGCGGATCCGGGCGACGAGCTCCTTGGTCACGTCAACCGCTTCGCCGGTGTCCCGCCCGACCGGCTTCTCGGCCTGGTCGCGCACCGTGTACTCGGCGAGGGCCTTGGCGAGGTTGTCGACAAGCGGCGCGTACGCGACGAGCAGCCCGTCGGCCTTGCCACGGAAGGTGCGGTTGACCCGCGCAAGAGTCTGCATCAACAGGGCACCTTTGAGCGGTCGGTCGAGGTAGAGGGTGTGCAGGGGCGGGGCATCGAACCCGGTGAGCATCATGTCTTTGACGATCACGAGTTCGAGTTCGTCGTCGGGATCGCGCAGGCGGCTCTTGATGACCTCGTTGTCCGACGGCCGGCGCACGTGCTCCACGACCGGCGACACATCCGACGGGGTTCCCGAGTAGACCACCTTGATGCGTCCGCCGCTCAGCTCGTCCAAGTGCCAGCTCGGCTCGAGCGTGATGATCGCGTCGTAGAGGCGCGCGCAGATCTCGCGGGTGGCCCCGACGATCATGGCCTTTCCGGGCACCTCGAGGAACGGGCGCATCAGATCCCGCCGGTCGTTCCAGTGGGTCACGATGTCGGTGGCGAGGGCGTCGAGGCGCTCGGGCGCTCCGTAGACCGCATTGACAACCGCGACGGATGCCTCGAGCCGGGTGCGTTCGGTCTCGTCGAGTCCGAGCGTGGCCTCGTCTGCGGCCGCATCGATATCGTCCACGGTGAGATCCCCCGCGAGCGCCACCTTGATGAGCCGGGGCTCGAAGAACACGGGCACGGTCGCGCCGTCATCCACAGCCCTAGTGAGGTCGTAGATATCGATGTATTCGCCGAACACCTCGCGCGTGTTCCGTTCGTCGAACGACACGGGCGTGCCGGTGAACGCGATCAGCGTCGCGTGGGGCAGCGCGTCGCGCAGGTGCCGGGCGTACCCGTCCAGGTCGTCGTAATGACTGCGATGCGCCTCATCGACGATCACCACGATGTTGCGCCGGTCGGAGAGAAGCGGATGCGCCGTTCCCGATGCCTTCTCCGCGTCGGTGAGGCCAAACTTCTGAAGCGTGCTGAAGTAGATGCCACCCGTGGCGCGGTTGCTGAGCTCATCGCGGAGCTCGCTGCGCCGGCGCACCTGCTTCGGCTTCTCCGGCAGCAGCAAGCTGCGGTCGAATCCTTGGAACAGCTGGCCGTCGAGCTCGGTGCGGTCGGTGATGACCACGATCGTGGGATTGCGCAGCTTTGGGTGCCGGGAGATGAGGTTGGCGTAGAGCTCCATCTCCATCGACTTGCCGGAGCCCTGGGTGTGCCAGACCACACCGGCCTTGCCGTTGGATGCGACGGCCTGCACGGTGCTGCCGACCGCCTTGGTCACGGCGAAGTACTGGTGCGGCTTCGCGATCCGCTTAACGAATCCGCCGGCGTCGTCGTCGAACGCGGTGAAGCTGCGCACAAGTTGCAGCAGGCGCTCCTGGTTGTAGAGCCCGTACAGGGCATCTTCCAGTGCGGTGACGACGTCGCCGCCTTCGACGCGGCCCCGCACCACGGGAACACCATCGTCGTCGACGTTCCACGGCGCGAAGTGGTTCAGCGGCGTGAACGGCGTGCCGTAGAGGGTGTCCTCGGTGCCGTCGCTCGCGAGGGTGAATGTGCAGAATCGGAACGCCGTCGGGAACTCGCGCAGGTACGTTGCCAGCTGTGCGTGCGCCGCAGCAGCACTGGTCCGCTCGGAGCCCGCCTTTTTGAGCTCGATGACGCTCAGAGGCATGCCATTGACGTAAAGCACGAGGTCGAAGCGGCGGGTGTGCTCTCGGTCGCGTACGGTGACCTGGTTGACGGCGAGCCAGTCGTTCTCCTCCGGCTGCGTGCTCAGCACGCGAATGGTGGCGTTGACCTCCTGCCCATCGGCGTCGACATAGCCCAGTCGATAGCCGTCGACGAGGATGTCGTGAATGCGCCGGTTCTCACTTATCGCGTCGGCGGATGCCGGGCTGGCGATCTCGGTGAGCGCCTGCTTTAGGTACTGCGCGGGCACCGCCGGGTTCAGCCGACGCATCGCCTCCAGCAGACGCGGACGAATGAGCGGATCAGCCCACGAGTCACGCTGACCGGAACCGGGCGCGATCTGCTCGCCCGTCGTCGTGCGCCAGCCCAGCTCACCGAGCGTGTCGAGGGTGAGCTGCTCCCACTGCGCCTCAGACATTCCGGCCATCAGAGCACCTCGCTCAGCGTGCGCTCCGCGTCGCGGACGCGGACCTTCCCGGATACGAGTTGTGGGAGGAGTGCGTCGCGGGTCGCGGCCAAAGATGCGTTTTCTGAGAGGGCGGCATCGGCGCTTTCGAAGAACGGAGAGGCGAACTCGTGAAATGCGTTGCGCTCGGAGGGAGACGAGCCCTGCAGACGCAGGAGCGGGACACTCCTGACGTTGAGCGTACTCATGACACTTCCAGGATCGGTGCGCCGGTCGATCTCGCGGCGAACTGCACGCGACAGGAGCGCAGCGCTGATGAATGAACCTGACTCTGCGGCGTCCTTGGGGCGGATGCCCGTCATGTTCCTACCGAGCGCAGCTACGTACCCGTCGGGGATCCTCGCGACCGCTCCGACACGCCCGACGTTCGTGATGACAAGGTCCCATGCGCGCGTCTCGAAACGCCGTGACCACTCCACGTAGTCCTCGGCAGAGACGCAGTAGGTCGACGTGCGGTCAACAAGTCCGTCATCGCGGATGTTGTTGAGCTGCATCAGCGTGGCACCATCCGGCATGCGCTCGGGCTTCTTCGAGTGCAGGCAGTCGACGACTTCGGCCAAAGTCCCCACCGTGACTTCGAGACTACGGTCGCCAAACCGCCTCACAAACTCCGTGTTCACCACCGCAAGCAGCAAGTCGATCAGCTTGGCGTTGGCGGCGATCTTGTCGTCAAGCGCGCCCAGCACCTCCGCGATTGCCCTCTGACGCTTCAGGGTAGGCAAGTCGATCCTGACTGACTTGAGATCAGTAAGGCTGATGTAAGGCGCCATGTCAGTGTTGCTCTGCATGTGCGACGACTGCAGAATGAAACCGGCGCTCTTGAACCAATAGGCCAAGAATCGTGGTTCGAGTAATTCGCGGCGAATGACACGAAAGAAACAGAGCTGAGGGCTGTAAACGATGCGGTCCTCGATGTCGGGAAGAATCGCAACTCGTCCGACTGTCCCTTTTGTCGTCAGAAGCACGTCGCCGGTTTGTCCCGACTTCGCGCCGATCGCTCTCGCGAAGTCCTCGTGAACAAAGTCGGGCCCGGTTGCGTGAACTGCACCGTTGTCAATGTCGGCCACGCGGAGCACGCGGTACCCCGACGCTGAGAACTGATCCTGCCGGGTTCGATATCCGTCCCCCAGTACCAGTACTCCACTCTTCGCAAGCTCGCCCAGTGTCGTCCCAATCAACTCAGACATCGACCCGCCCCAATTGTTGACGTACGATCCGCGCGAGGCGCTCTGACTCGCCGAACTGGGCGAAGAGCTCCTCGGTGAGCCGCCTGAGCTTCTTCTCGATGGGCTCGCCGTCGTCCTCGACATCCGCGGCCCCCACATAGCGACCGGGGGTGAGCGTGTAGTCCGCCGCCTTGATCTCGGCCAGGGTGGCGGAGTATGCGAAACCGGCGACATCCTCGTATGCGGGGATCACAGCATCCGGATTCACCGACGGAGTCCCCCGCCATGCGTGGAAGGTGTTCGCGATACGGGCGATGTCCTCGTCAGTCAGAGCACGCTCGGCCCGGTCGATCATGAAGCCGAGGTTACGAGCGTCGATGAACAGCACCTGACCGGTGCGGTCGACCGTGCCAGCCTCGCCCGCGGTCTTGTCCTTCGCAAAGAACCACACGCACACCGGGATGCCTGTCGAGCGGAACAACTGTGTCGGCAGGGCGACCATGCACGAGACTAGGTCTGCTTCGACGATCTCAGCGCGGATCTGTCCTTCGCCGCCGGAGTTCGACGACATCGAGCCGTTCGACATGACGACTCCGGCCTGACCACCAGGGGCGAGCTTGGAGAGGATGTGCTGGATCCACGCGTAGTTCGCGTTGCCGGTGGGCGGTATCCCGTACCGCCAGCGGGCGTCGGCTTCGTTGCGCGCCCAGTCCTTGATATTAAAGGGCGGGTTGGCCATCACGTAGTCCGCTTGCAGCTCGGGGTGCAGATCGCGGGCGAAGGTGTCGCCCCATACTCCGCCGAGGTTGCTGCCCAGCCCGTGGATGGCGAGGTTCATCTTCGCCATGCGCCAGGTGCGCTCGTTAAGCTCCTGCCCGTACACGGAGATGTCGCTGCCCTCGCGGTTGTGGTGCTCTAGGAACTTCTCGGCCTGCACGAACATGCCGCCCGACCCGCAACACGGGTCGTAGACGCGGCCGTGGGTGGGCTGCAGCATCTCGACCAATACCCGCACGACTCCTGCCGGAGTGTAGAACTCGCCTCCGCGCTTGCCTTCCGCTGCCGCGAACTTCTCGAGGAAGTACTCGTACACCTCCCCCAGCAGGTCGCGGGCTCGGGCGGCACCCTGTCCGGTGAACCGGGCGGAGTTGAAGAGGTCCATCAGCTCGCCGAGCCTGCGCTGGTCGATGTTGTCGCGGTTGTAGATCTTCGGCAGGGTGGCGGCGAGACCGGGGTTGGCGTCCATCACGGCACCCATAGCCTCATCAATCAGCTGGCCGATCTGCTTCGGCGGCTCCGCACCTATCGCGGGCAGTCCCTTCGCGTTCTCGGCGAGGTAGGTCCACCTTGCGGGTTCCGGTACCCAGAAGACGCCCGATCCGGTGTACTCGTCGACGTCGTCGATGAGCTGCGCCACCTGGTCGTCATCGAGTCCGTCGGCAACAAGGTCGGTGCGGATGCGGTCGCGGCGCTCCTCGAAGGCATCCGACACGTACTTCAGGAACACGAGCCCGAGGATCACGTCTTTGTACTGGGAGGCATCCATCGATCCGCGGAGCTTGTCGGCGGCCTTCCAGAGGGTGTCTTTCAGCTCCTTCATGGTCGAGGGGGTCGGGGCGACCTTGGTCTTCGGCGGCATTAGGGGTGTCCTTTCGAGGGGTCGGAGGTGTCTGCCACGTGCGGCGCCGACAGGGTGAGGCGGGAGTGCGCGACGCCGTCGACGAGCACGGATTCGAGCTCATCGAGTCGGGCAAGGTGGAGGGAGATGGCGGCACGCTCGTCGCGCAGCGAGTCGAGGGTGGCCGAGAGCGTGGCGCGTTGACGCGGATCCACGCCGCGGGACGGCCAAGCACGCCACGTGGTGTCCGATGCTGATCGTGCATTCACGTCTGCAGCGAGCACGTCGGGCAGCAGTTCGTCGTCGCCGTCGGGACGGATGCGGAGGATCCGCGCTGGGTACTGCACCACGGACAGCCCCTCGCGGTCGACGATCGCGGCGGGGCTCGGGGCCGTGCAGAAGACGACATCCCCCGGCTCGGTCAGGCGACCAGATGGTAGCTCGCTCGAAAACTGCAGGCGATCGACCGACCGGCTACCGACGATCCTGTCGCCGAGCACCTCGTCGGGGCCGATGACCCGCACACGGCCGCTCGCCGCGGGCGTCGATTCGACGAGCTCTGCGGTCAGGCGGTTGCCGGCGATGTAGCACAGCTGCCGCGAGTCGAGTCGCTGCCCGATGGTCGCGAGCCGGGGCCTGGCCGAGTGCACCTCAGGCGGCGCTGGTGCCACGGAAACGTTGGGAAGGCCCAACTCCGTCATCAGCGTCTCGGCGCGGAGCGAATCCTCAACGGCGGACTGATTCGAGCGGGTTGCTGCACCGCTCGTCGGCGTCTGGACGAGTGATCCACCTCGGGCGAGGAGCTGGCGGGTGAACGCGAGGCGCGCAAACCGGAAGGCGTGGGCGCGCACGGTCGAATGGGTCCCGAGAGACGCGACGACGTCGCTGATCAGGTCGGTGTCGAACGACGGGTCGCGGCGGGCGGTCGACAGGTCGGCGATCATCGTCCACCGGTCGGCGAGCTCGACATCGGGGTGGGCCGGCCCCATCACCCAAAGGGTGAGGGACTGCCGTGGCATCCCTGCCCGAAACCCCGCGGGAAGGCGGATGATGGCGCGAAGCTGCCCCGATCGCAGCACCCCCGACCTGACCTCGTCAGCAGTGCGATCGAGGTCCGCGTCGCTGAGCACGGCCGACGGGCCGACGATCAGGGCGAGCTGCGAATGATCGAGCTGCACGGCAATTTCATCGATGGCTGAGAGGATGCCGACCGCGTCGACTGCGGCCGCCGGTGTGGACGACCCCAAGATTGCGAGGTGCAATTGGCGTGCGTCGCTGTCGGGTCTCTGGTCGCGTGTGGTGATCTTGTGCACCGCAAGCCGGCGCCGGATGCGTCGGAGCGCGTGGGCGTCCGTCCCGGTCGTTCCGTCGAGGCTCGCGACGATGTCCTCGAACCGCTCGTCTCTGGCGATCTCCACGGTCACGTCGGTGGCTGTGCCGGTCGAGTCGACAAGTTCCGCGAGCCTCTCCGTACTGTCGTCGTGGGTGGAGGTCAACGCGAGGCCCTTGGCGACGCCGGCGACGAGATGGATGCCGTCGGCGTTGAGCACCGGAGCCGGTGTTCCGTCGGCGCGCTTCTGGCGGTGAGTCGAGAGAATCCGTTCGAAGGCGGGTGCCTCGCCGTAGGCGGCGTCCACGAGTTCGTCGACGTAGCGAGCCACGGTGCCAAGGTTCGGAGTCGCCTCGACCTCGCGGAACAGCATCGCGTCGTCGGGGTCGGCGGCGTCGGCGTGGTCGATGAGTTCGGCATCCGAGAGCCCCGAGAGCGATCGCCCGGTCGCGACGCGGAGGGTGAGCAGGGCCGTGATGGCGTCGAACGACGCCGAGCTTGGGATCGCGGCGTGGGCGGCAGCATCGCGATCAGCGGAGGCGTTGTTGCCGTGCCCGGTGTCGGTGAGCCAGCGCGAGACGTCGCCCGCGTCGAAGAGCAGCTGCGAGCCCCGCTGCGAGATCGGGCCCGGAAACGGGTGCTCTGACGTGGCCGACCGCGCTCGCCATGTGGACACCACCGGCCGGTGCACTTGGGCGAGGGCGGCAATTTCGGTCATGGTCAAGACGAGCGGCGTTGCCGTAGACATCGCGCTCCTCTCTGACACCGCCCGGACCGGTTGTGCGCCAAAAGTGAGACTACGGCAATTGTTGATACTGCTGCAAAGAATCGCTGATAACCCGGCTTATCAACGACTTCACGGTTTACTAGTCACGGCGCGTTTAGCTTTGGCGAAGCGCACGCACACCGTGGCGCCGATGCCCCTTCACCCACTAAACAGCAGGAGACAATCATGTCCGACAGCAACGCCGTCACGACCGAAAACAAGTCCGATTCCGCGCCGCCTGAGACGCAGATTTCGAGCAGGTCCTTCGTCCTCACCTGGCTCTTCGCATTGCTTCTCGGGTTCTTCGGAGTCGACCGCTTCTACCTCGGCAAGGTCGGCACCGGATTGCTGAAGCTCGTCACCTTCTCGGGATTCGGCATCTGGTACCTGGTCGACCTCATCATCGTGCTCAGCGGCTCTGCCCGCGACAAGCAGGGACTCCCCCTCGCCGAGTTCGCTCAGCACAAGAAGATCGCGTGGATCGTCACCGCGGCAGCGATCGTGCTGTCGCTCGTGATCTCGGGCGTCACCGCCGGCGCGAGCTCGAACACCGCCGCCCCCGCCGTACCCGCCGCCCCGGCAGCATCCGAAGACACCGAGACCGCCACCGACACGGCGCCAGCCGCCCCGGAAGAGCCGGAGGCAGACTCCGCAACCGTGCAGCAGTGGGCCGTCGACACCTACGGCACCTTCGACGCGGTCACCGAGATCGGGACAGGCGACAGCCTCATCACCCTCCCCGCCGGCGCGACGGCAGGGCTTGTCACCGCGCAATACGACGGCGGCGGCAACTTCTCGATCAGCGTGCTGAACGCAGCCAACGAATCCACCGGGGAGCTTCTGGTCAACACCATCGGCGCCTACACGGGAACGACCGTGTACGGATTCCAGTCGTTCAGCGAGGGCGTCACCCTGCAGGTCGCCGCTGATGCCCCGTGGACGATCACCATGTCCCCCATCTCGACTGCCGCCCCGCTTGCGGCATCCGGCACCGGCGACAGCGTCTACTTCTACGAGGGTCCGGCCGGCCAGCTGACGGCCAGCTACTCCGGTTCGAGCAACTTCGTCGTCTTCCAGCAGACCAGCGACGACTTCAACTTCGGTCTGCTCATCAACGAGATCGGAACCTACTCCGGCACCGTGCCGCTCACGGCCGGCCCCTCGGTGCTGACCGTGACCGCCGACGCGCCCTGGACGCTGGAAGCGAAGTAGCCCACATGACTGACGAACAGACCAACGGCGCGCCGGAGGCCGCAGCCGAGCCCGCGACGCGCCAGACCTTCCTCGCCAAGCTCCCCCGAGGCGTGAAGCTCGGTGTGCCTCTAGCGGTTGGCCTCCTGACTATCGTCGCCGGCATCGCCTTTGCCACGAGTCAGCCGTCACAACTCGAAGCCGCAGTCAGCGCCTGCGAGCTGGAAGGCAACGCCGACGCGCGCCTCGGCGACGAGGGCACGACCCTCACCCTCGACATGGAGGGCGAGGGCGAGGGTGAGGACGACACCGGCACGCTTTCCTTCGCCGAGATCCTCTGTGTGCTGGAGGATCTTGAGGTCCCCGACCGCGTGACCGCCCTGATGGGCGAGACGAGGTCGCTGGATCGCCGACAGACCGGGGACTGGGACGACGTTAGCGCGTTCTGGTCGTACCACCCCGACAACGGGCTCGACGTGATTCTCACGGTCGAGTAGTCACCCACTCCGTTCAGACAGGGTGCCCCACCCGGGCCGCCCGCTTGTCCCAGTATCAGCCTCATTCTTTGGAGAAAATCATGCCTGAGTCACCCGCACCCAGCACGCCTCCCGTAACCGGGGATCCGGCAGTGCCTGCAGCTGCCAACACCTCCGCCAGCTCCTCGAAGCCGCGACGCAAGATGAGCAAAACGGCCGTGGCACTCCTTGTCGCGTCAGCGGCGGCGGTGACAGGTTGGGTGGCCTTTGGGGTCACCGCCTCGGATCTCAGCGAAGCCCTTTTCGCTGCCAACAAGTCACAGACGACCGCAGAAGGTCGCATCGAAACCCTGCAATCAAACTCGGCCTCGCTGGAACGTGACCTCGATGAGATGACCCAGGCGCGCAATGTCTTCAAGAACGCGTCCGACGACGTCGCCGCGCTGGAGGAGTCCGTGGCCGAGCGCGAACTGGCTGTCACGGGTCGAGAGGAAGCCATTACGGCAAAGGAGACTCGTATCCAGGCAACGACTCTGAAGGACGGTACGTACTACACCGTCGGCGTGAGCATGGAGGCGGGCACCTACCAGACGACCTCTACGAGCGGGCGGTGCTACTGGAAGATCACGAAGTCAGGCACGAACTACGACGACATTGTCGAGAACGACCTCGGCGGCATCGGGGTCCTGACGGTCTCGGTAAGCGGCGGGCAAGATTTCCAGTCCAGCAGCTGTGGTGACTGGGCGAAGATCGGATAGCGCCAGATGCAGGGACCCAATCCTCTATTCCAGTGAATTGGGTCCGGTCGAAGCCTAGGATTCAATGCCGGGCGTCTCATCAAGCGCCGATTCGTTCGTCGGAATCGCACCAGATTCGATGGCTGCGGCCAACTCGTCGTGAACATCTTCAGGCTGCGGGTGTCCTTTCAGGAAAGTGCCGTTTGGCTGGGTTTCGCGTCGATGGCTCTGAGGATGTCGCCCGCCTCCGCCTCGAAGCGCTTTCGGGCAGATCGGGCGACCAGTTGACGAGGTCTTGCGTCGTCAGCATCTGCCCAACCGCCGCGCCACGCCGCAATGGCCCTTGGGATCGCTCCAGCAAGATTGTCCGGATTCTTGAGAACGTAGATGAGGAGCGCGGCCGTTCCACCAACGCCGAGCAAACCATTCCCGTACTGCTCAACGATGGCGAGCAGATCGAGAGGTGATCCTGCAGACAAGCGGCGCACCTTAAAGGTGGAGCCACTTCGCCCGATTCCGAGGCGAATGTTCGCGCGCACAGATCCCATAAGTTATTGATCGCATCGAGTTTCTGCGCTACCTCCCCCACACCCCAATCGGTCTGTTCGAACCGCCGGACGAATTTTCCCATTCGAGAGCGACCGCACGTGGAGTCCAAGCCACCGCTCGTGCGCTCACTTTGACGGCCACCCCGCCGTAACGCACCCAAGCGCGCACCTCGTGCGACTTCGGGGTCTTCGTGAGCGGGAGCAAGTCCAGCTCCAACTCAGCGTCGGCCAACGATGTCGGCGCGCGCCCGCGAATGTGGCGCGCTCCCCTATCTGGCGATCAACTCGCTCGGCATATCGCTTGCTCGGGCCCATTTTCGCTCCCGTATCAAGCGTCCGGCCACGCACCCCGATCGTAGGGCGAACCACCGGCGTCGGGCGAGCGCCGCCGCAGGAGCACGGCGCTGAACGGGGCCAGTCGGCCAGAGACGCAAGCGTCTCGCGCCGGGAACGCTTGCCAGACAGGAGCGCTTGCTTGGTCGCGATCGGCCTAGGCACAAAAGCCGTCCGAGCTGGATCTGCCCGATCGCCTCGACGACTTTCGCAGAATCGCCGAGCGCGCGCTTCGTCGGTACCCGAAAGCCGAGGAACGCGACGAAAGATGACGAGAAGGCCCAGTGAGCGCGGACCGTCCAGTTCAAGCCCCATTGAAACAGCCCTGCGATTCATAGACGAAACCCCCAAAACGAGGGATACACAAATGATTACGAATAGTGAATGATTGACACGTCAACGTTGGGGTCGTCAGGGTCAACTTGTTCCCGACTACTGAAATTGCCAACCAGGAGACACGATGTCGCGTTACTCGCAATCTGCCAGCGATTGCGTGCCACACCGCATCGGACTGTCAGGGAGCACCCGACCACCAGACGCTGAAGAATGAAGCTTCTTGGGTCATGGGCTAGCTACCAAGCGATCGACGACGCCTTAACCGAAAACTTCTTTGCCGCCGAACACGCAGGGCTACCGGTCTATCTGGACATGGACGACGCCTGTTTCGGAAAGGCAGCTTCGAGCCTCGACCTAAGCCCCATGGGTCTTACAGAGCAAATGATTGCTGCCGTCCGATCGCTCCTATTTCTCGGTGGCGGAGGGCACCGCGTGTTCCACGAATTCGACAATCGCCTAAGTGTTTGGCGCGCCAGACTGCGGGCGGCACAACGTGCAGGCACAGATCTCCCTGCCCCACCCGTCGTTGCCCTGCTCACAACGTTCACCGCGGCCGCAGAGACCATGGGTGACAGCAAAGTGACACAGATACATGACAGTGCATACTACGCAAGGCTCTTGAACCTGTTGAATGTTCCGTCACAGGACTCGAACCGGTTCAAGGAGTCATTTCGACAATCGTCTGAGGCCTACTGGGATGCCTTGAGAATCTGGCTAGAGGCGCTGGACGGAAATCGGGGCCTTCCGAGTGCCTACGCGTTGAACCTGCGATACGTAGGACTCCCCATTTCTCAGGCCTTGATTCGCGAAACCGAGCGTCGTCAACTGAAAAGCATGTTCTCGGACATGGCTTTGCCTGCGGGCACGGGGATATCTCAGACGGACATGGAGATCTCCCTTGGCCAATGGATCTCCGAGTCACCTTCCCCGGCGTCCGCCTCGATGCGACAGCTGTGGGCGAATCCAGATTCGCGAGCCCGGATAGTTGAGATCGCGATTGGCGAGTTCGACGCGTGGGACGGTTATGGACGGGAGGTCAATTCGGGCAATACAAAGAGCTCTGTCCGCCGAACGCCGCGCTGCTCCCTTGCGGTATCTGAACGCCACGACCTGTTTGGGGCAACCCTTGATGTGGCGTTCGTCGTCCCAGCAGCGGCAGTCTCGTCCGGTCAAGTGACAATCACGACCTCGGACGGGCCAATCCGCCTAACCGTAAATGGATTGGGAAACGCATTGTGTGGCGTATCTGCACAATCGGCGAACTTAGACCCACAATCGATACTCTCAGGAGTTCTCTCGGTGGTGACAGATGACGATGTGACGTTCCAGAGGTTTCCGCGAAATGTTGTTCCGCTTGTGAAGGATGCGTTCGCAAACGCCTACATCGAGACCGAGCGGATCCTGGTCGGCGATCCGTCGGCAATCCTCGTTCGCGACGACGGGATCCTTCCGCCATTGGTAACTCGGATACTTACTGAAGTGGCTCGTCCGGGTTACCGCCAGCGTGACGCGGCGGCTGGCGTTCCCGATGGGTGGATTCTTTTCTCGGAAGTTCAGATTCTGAAGGCACCAAGTCCCAATCTGGTGTCAAACCAACAGCTTGATGTGCTCGTCCCGCGGTTGAGCACTCAGATGGCGCTAACCGGGGGCCTTCGGCTGCCGGGGCGAATCGCCAGGTGGAGTGCAGTGGACCAGCCGCAACTGGCTGTTGCATCCGACGAGGCGCGGCAACTTCGCGTGACGTGCACACCACGCGACATCGAGGGCGATGAAGCGATCGAGATCGAGTTGGCCACTCCTCAACACGCACCATTCCTTGTCGATATTGCGCCCTTCAAGCTGCCGACAGGCGACTATGTAGTCACCCTCTATATGGGAGACAAGCGGCTACAGACTCAGACGCTGCGGCTGCGCTCGTCAGATAGCTTGGATCAGTACTCTTGGAACAAGATAGAGCACCTCGCCCACCGTGACAGCGACCCGCTATGGCCGGTGCGCGCAGTCAGCGGCGAGGGATCGATTGTCGTGGACGGTGCTTTTTCGGTTGGCTCAGTTCTGAACCTTTCAGGGCTCGCACCGGCGCCTTCGACATCCTGGCGACGCCAGGTCACGCCGAGACCGAGTCAATCTACGGTGCGGATCGACTCGCCACCTTCGGACAGTTGCATCGTTACGGGCGCGCACAAGATACGGCTACCAACCTTTTCGGGTAAACCTGAAGGTCGGTGGCTCTTTGGGTCCTGCTCGCAGTGCGGTGTCACCAAACGGTCGCCAGCCCAGTCCTGGGACAAGGAGCTGCAGAAGCGGAAGGCTGAGGATGGCGCCGTCGAGCGAATATCGGTCGCGAACCTCACTCCGGCGCAGCCTCAGACGCAAGCCTGGGCGGCGGTCGTAGACGCACTTATCTATCTCGGCACGGGATCGGCCGCGGACCTGCGTGCACTCGCGCGTCAGATAGAAGACACGGCAGCTTTCGAGCACCATCTCGTGCGCAGCCTCGAGTCACTGGGAGTGATCGAGACCTACCGGGACGACGAATTCCGGGTGCAACGGTTCGAGATCGCATCCACATGCCTAGCCGAGCTTGAAGACACGAGCCTCCTCGTCACGGGCGCCTGGCCTCGCGAAACCGTTCAGAACCTGTATCGCGCTGCGCGCGAGCTCGGCGGCGAAGCGCTAGTCGTCGAGCCAGACAGCGCGCACCTTCCGCTTGTCGCCGGAGTCGACCCTCTGGCTCTTCTGGCTGAGTCCGCCGACGTCGATGTCGAGATCGCTCGGGCGGCAGGCCGCAGCATGCTTCTCATCCTCCCAACGCTGTCAGAGGTCGCAGCCGCACTGCCGAGAGTCGACGCGGAGTTCACCTCGCATGCGGAGTACTTCTCAACCGGCTCGGCCAGTTGGCTGCCCGTCCGCAACATCGCCCGACCGGGGGCTTACCGAACGAAGAGTGCCTACAACTCCACGTACCTATACAGGACGGCGGATGACGTAGAAAACGGCACGGTGGCGCGCGTACCTTTTGACCTCGCCAAACACTTGGCGGCGCAGATCTCGGGCGCGCCTCTGGTGGCCTATAACGCCGCAAGCCAGCAGCTTCGAGTCCCGAGCGGCGCCAACCTTCCGGGGCTCTACGAGCGCGCGGCGGTCTTATGTAGTGGCGAACTGCCTCTGAGAGATGCATCAACTTTTTCGCTCGTCTACACCGAAATCGACGAGATCTTCGCACATGCCCTGATGGCGAGATTGGTCTAATGGAACCGACACCGCAACCGATATCCCTGCAGCGCGATCTGAAGAACGCGTACCTGCGATACATCGACACTAATTACCGGTTGAAAGACCGAGCCCTTCAGAGTGAACGGCGGAGGATCCTCGAACAATCCGGGCGGTTATTCGGAGACGTCCTGATTGAACCAGTTCTCCCCTACCCGGCTTCCGTGAATCTCGCGGATGTTGCGGATGACTCCGGGATTGATTCCGACGCCGCGGGGATCGTCGGGCAAGCCCTTTTCGGTCAGTTCGGGGTCCCCGGTTCACCGGTGATGCTGCGCCAGCATCAGGCCGACGCACTGAGACACTCGCTTAATGCAGACGGTTCATTGCCTCACAATGTCGTAGTCACCTCAGGTACTGGCTCCGGGAAGACGGAAGCCTTCCTCCTCCCGATCATGACGCGACTCGTTGCAGAGTCGATGAGGTGGCAGCGGGAGCCGGCTCCGCAGCCGTGGTGGCAGAGTTTTGGCTCGCCCAAGTGGCAGCCCCTGCGTGGAAACCAACTGCGGCAATCTGCCCTTCGCGCGATGATCCTCTATCCGACCAACGCGCTTGTCGAGGACCAGGTGTCGCGGCTTCGCCTTGCCTTTCGGCGTATCTCGGAAAGGCGCCCGGAATCCAACTTCTGGTTCGGCCGGTACACGGGCGCCACGCTCGGTAACAATCAGCTGCCCACAAGGGCATCCGCCGCGGGACGGGTGGCTGATGTCGCTGCTGACCTCCGAGCCTTCGAAAGCGAGTACAACCAACTCGCAAAGGACGCCCAACTTGCGACCGGGGATTTGGCGCTTTTTTCTGATCCCCTTCGGCATGAAATGTTGGTGCGTTGGGACATGGTTGCCGATCCCCCCGACGTCATCGTGACGAACTACTCAATGCTGAACGCCATCCTGATGCGTGATTTTGAAAGTCCGATGTTCTCCCAAACCCGTGGATGGCTTGCCGCCGATCCATCAAACGTCTTCACCCTTGCAGTCGACGAGTTGCATAGCTACCGGGGGTCGTCCGGAAGCGAGATTGCACTGATAGTTAGGCGACTACTCGACCGGTTAGGGCTTGCCTCGGATTCTCCGCAATTAAGAATAATTGCCGCAAGCGCATCCCTTGGCGCGGGAGAAGCAAGCAGGGCGTACCTCGAGCAGTTCTTCGGAGTGAGCGGTGACTCGTTCATGATCACGTCGGGCAGCCCCCGCCTTCCAACTCCACAGGCGGTCCTGAACCGGCGGCGCGTGCTTGCCGAGGGAGCGACCGACTCTTTCGGTGACGATCCCGCGCAGTTGGCGGAAGCCGTCGCCGCCGCATGTGCCGACCCTCGCATGGGAGCCACGCGCAACTTTCGCGCGACATTTTCGAAAGACATCAGCGCCCGCATCTTCGATGAACCCGACGATGGCTCTGCGCTTGAGGTTGTGCTCGACCGAATCGCTGGAGCAGAAGCATCGTCTTCGGGTTTTCCCCTTCGCGGTCACATCTTCGCTCGATCGCTTCCCGGACTCTGGGCCTGTTGCAGCCCGGCATGCTCTGGATTGACCGCCGAGGAGTCCACCCGCGGATTCGGTCGCGTCTCGTCGACCCCTTCATCGATCTGCGCCTGGTGCGGTGCACGTGTGCTCGAACTCTTGTATTGCGACGAGTGTGGCGACGCAAGCCTCGGCGGATACGTGCTCCGCCTGCCCGGCGGTCAGGAGGTCTTGAGCGCGACCCCGGTGAGCATTCCGTCGGCAAGCTCGCCACAGGTCGCCCGGCGGACACGCCAGGACTATCGATGGTTCTGGCCGGCAAGCGCAGGTGTGCCGCCATTGCGCTCCGAGACGTGGACGCATGCGGGCATAACTAACTCATGGGTACCCGCGACGCTAGAAACGAGCGGGCGACTCTTGTTTGGAGGGTTTGTCCCCAGTCCTACCGGGTGGTGTCTTGAAGTCTCCGGGCGAGCGGAGCTTCTTGGACGAACGCCAGCACTCCCGAGCCGTTGCCCAGCATGTGGACAGACGGCCGGCGCCGGCAGGCAGAAGGCCGCAGCATTCCTGTCGGGAGAAGTTCGCACCACAATCTCCGCTCACTCCACTGGTGCGCAGCAGGCCACGCAGATATTCATGACACAACTTCCGCGGTCACTCGGCGCCAAACCGGCGGATTACCGCACGATCGTGTTCACCGACAATCGCGACACCGCTGCCCGCACCGCAGCTTCGATGAATGTGCGCCAGTACAGGGACCTGATCCGCCAAACGGCCCGCCGCGCAGTTAAGTCGGCGACGACGACAGATCCCCTTCGCCTTGTTTTCGCACTCCTAACCAATGCCGGAGAGCTTTCGGCGGCATCGCGCCAGCGAGCGAGCGACATCATGCAGAAGCACCCGCTTTTAGCGGGCGCGATTTTCCGCAGCGATGCAGGCACTGAAACGCTTGAAGACCGAACTCTTATTGACGCAACGCGCGCCGACGCATTGGACGCCCGCCTCGAATGGATCGAACTGCGCGACCAGATCTCGGTGGTCCTGACTGGACTCGGAATCAGCCCTGCGGGAACCACCCCGGAAGCACTGGTGTATGACGGCCGACCCTGGTACGAGTACTTCACACCGCCCACGTCTGGGCTCTGGAACAAGGCTGGTGCCGCCTCATCGGCCGGTGCACTCGCTTTCTTCAACGGGCTCCTGAATCGCGAACTTGCGGAAGCTGTCTTCGATGGCGAGCGACGCGATTTCGAATCCACTGGCCTGGCATGGATTTGTCCACCGTCTTCCAGTATCTCCGAGGGGCCACTCGGCGAGACGCTGGGCGTCCAGTTCATTGCAAGCTGCATCCGCATCCTCGGACTCGCCGACCTCGTGGAAGGATCGGATTACGCTGCCGACTCGGCTACCCTACCGAGACCCGTTTCTGACTACCTCAAAGCCGTTGCGACCGCACACTCCGTCGACGAAAACACTCTCACGGCGTGGCTGTTCGAAACGCTTTACACGACTGTCGCGCGCGGCTGGATACTCCGCATTCACGATGCCACCGGTCACCTGGACCTCATACCTGGCGGCGACGCTTACTTCGAATGCTCCGTTTGCAGCTTCCGTCACCTCCACGAGTCTGCCGGGGTATGCGCAAACAGCGGCTGCCGCGGCACAACGTTGATCAAGGTTGAGCGAACCGTCGATACCGACGACTACTACGAGTGGCTCAGCGGGCAACCTCCACGCCGTGTGGCAGTCGCAGAACTTACCGCTCAGACAAAACCCCTCACAGAGCAGCGCAAGCGACAGCGTTGGTTCCGCGGCGTGCAGCTACCCAATCCCGTCGAAAACTCACTCACCAACCAGCTTGATGTCCTCAGCGTCACCACGACGATGGAGGTCGGCGTCGATATCGGCTCCCTGACTTCCACCATGATGGCGAACATGCCGCCGCAACGATTCAACTATCAGCAGAGGGTTGGACGAGCCGGCCGTGCAGGACAGCCTTTCTCTTTCGCCATAACCACCTGCCGCGACACCGCACACGACGAGTACTACTTCCAGAATGCCGAACGCATCACTGGTGAGGCGCCACCCCAGCCCCGTCTCGACCTCGCGCGCGAACGAATCGTCCGCCGAGTGATCAATGCCGAACTCCTTCGCCGTGCGTTCGGCAGTCTCCCGCATCCACCGGCCTGGACACGAGAAAGCATCCACGGCACATTCGGACAAGTTAGCGAATGGCCTTCACACCGCATCGGCGTATCGAACTGGTTGAGCAGTTCCCCACAAGTGGCAGAGGTTGTAGGACGACTGACTGTCTTCACAGGAATCGAAGACGATGCAGCGTCGAAGCTCATTGCATGGATGCGCCTCGAGCTCGTGATCGAAATCGACTCCCTCCTCGCCAAACCTGACCTCGTTCATTCCAGAGAGCTCAGCACGCGCCTAGCATATGCAGGAGTCTTGCCCATGTTCGGATTTCCGACTCGGGTCCGTCAGCTATACGACCGTCCCATCACGCGGGGAACTCGGCCAGACGAAGGAGTCGTTTCCGACAGAGCTCTAGGGATGGCGATTACCAGTTATGCCCCCGGCGCCGAGGTCGTCCGCGACGGGATGGTCCATCAGTCAGCCGGATTTGCAGCCTATGAAGGCATCGGCGCCTCGAGACGATCCGTGAATCCGCTCGGCGCCGCCGTGGTGATTTCTACATGCAGCGGATGCGGCTCAACATTCATCGACGAAGCCAAATCAACGCCGTGCAACGTTTGCGGGGACGCCTTCCGAACATTTCCAATGTATGAACCGTTGGGTTTTCGCACAACATACGCAGCACGACCATTCCGGAGCGACTACATCCGCAGACAGGGAAAGAGCGCTCCAACCTTTGCCCCGGTGGGCGACCCAAGATTCAGTGCACAGGTCTGCGCAGTCGACATCGACCTTTTCGAGCAGAGCAAGCTCGTCCAGTACAACGACAACGCCGGCAATCTTTTCAACCTGAAGCGGCTGAGTGATCAAAGCGTGATTGCCGTTGACGACGACCTCTACTCTGGGAACTGGAAAGGTCGCCCCTCTACCGGGATACCAGTCGATATCGCCGCAATCGGCGAGGTGCGCGTCACTGATGCCCTAACGGTCGACCTAGCGCGGGCTGACAATGTCGCGGGCTTCATCCCCTTGGACGGAAACGCGATGCCAGCCGGTTACTCTGCATTCTGGTCCTTTGCGGAGGTGCTGAGACGCTCCTCACAGATGTTGCTGGATATCGATCCACAAGAGCTCCAAACCGGTTTACAGCCAACCCGTTTGCATGGACATAGTGGAGCGAAGGTCTTTGTCGCCGACGCAATCGACAATGGCGCCGGCTACGCCGTCGAGCTTGCCCGGCCGGAGGTGTTCGCCGAGTTGCTCTCCGTGACGAGGGAACGACTGACAGCTCAGTACAGCGTCGACGAGCACAAGTCCTGCACGACCTCCTGCCCTGACTGCCTTCGCGCGTGGGATAACCAAACCTTGCACGGCGCCCTCGACTGGCGGCTCGCTCTCGACATGCTGGATCTTGCTTCAGGCAATCCCTTGTCGCTGGCGCGCTGGTTCGGTCGCACTAGCAAGCTCGTGGACTCTCTTAATCAAGTCGCGCCCGGACAAATTACGGTGATTGAAGCACAGGGTCAGGTGCCAATCATTAGCCTCCTGGGCGGCAAAGCGCTCATCCTTATCGGACACCCGCTTTGGTGGCGCAATGAGGAGAACTACTCCCGTCAACAGGTGACCGCTTTGGCGGAAGCGCGCGCGGGTTTCCCCGGCGCTGCGGTCACCTGGACCGATTTCTTCGAAATCGACCGACGACCGCTGAGGGTTCTGCAAGAGGCCGCGACGTCCATCCGCAACTAGCTGATACGGAGATCTCGTGCGGCTCCTGACGTGAGTGGCAACGGGGTATTGTGCTGATCGTAGTTGCGCGCGCCGCTCTTATCGGTGAGTGTTCTGACGCAAGATTCAGGGAATGAGCTCAGACGTGGATGTTGGCGCCCAGCTGTTGCAAGCGGCGGCGATGATCCGTCCCTTTGGAGCCGTGGTGGTCGTTGGTGCCGGGGTCTCGGCAGCGCATTATCCAATGACCGCGCAGTTGCCGCCTCTGCTATGGCATGCGATCGAAGATGCCCCGGATGCTCTTACCGAGCTTCGCGCGCGGACGAGGGCTATCGGAAGCGCGAAGGAAATCCTCGGGTCAGACCCTGACAGGTTAGACATTGGTTGGCAGCTGGTGAGGGAGTTCCCGCATGCCCGCGCTGCGTTTCAGGTGGCCTTCGCAGCACTTGATGCGGACAGGGAACCGTCGAGTGCGCACCTTGATCTCGCTCGTCTCATTAACTCCGGTCACGTTGAGGCAGTGGTTTCCTACAACTGGGATACCTGTCTGGAACGCGCTCACGAGCGCCTGTACGGCGTTGGATTGCCGGCGGGCCTGCTGCACAAGCCTCATGGTGATGCTGCCCACACGGAAGGCATGTGGGTGCTTCCTGACGAGGACGGCCAAGTGGCCGCAGAGGTACACGACCACATCGACCGGTTGTCGGATCGTCCACGAACTCTGATCGTGCTCGGGTACAGCGGCAGCGACTTGACTGTTGTTGAGTCGCTGCTTTCCCCGCTGGAGGCTCGGTGGCCTGTGTTCCGCATTACCCCGTCGGCGGTGGGTGAGGGAGCGATTCAGCTGTCCGCCGATGCTGCACTCGCTTCCTTCGCGGCGCACCTTTTGCCGCCTCAACCACTCAGCGGGTGGAAGCACGTCACCTTTCTGCGAAGTCGAAGCTTCCTAGCTGCATTGCGAGGTGAGCGTCTTCGACCAACTGATGTGGATGCATGCCCTGAGCTGCCGGCCGCTCCGCGGCTCGCGGAACGGCTTCTCTCGTCGCGCTACGCAACTCTGTCGGGTGCAAGCGGCACGGGAAAGTCGATCACGGCTTTCCACGCTGCGCGCCGACTCAACCGTGAGGGCTGGAAGGTGGTCGAGCTGAAGCAGCCCGGAGTCGCTTCCCTAGCCGATGTTGAAGAGTTTCGGGTTCTCTCCGGTCCGGTTCTAGCTGTTGTCGATGACGCCCAAGCTATTGACCCAGGGGTTCTCGCGGAGTTCGAATCGTCTGCCGATGAGGACCATGCCGTCCTCATTGCTTCAACTGAGCGCTTGGAGGCGAGAGACGACGAAACACTGGTCGCGACGCAGGCGGTACAGGTGGTGCACGCTTACTGCCGAGCTCACCTTGACGCGGTTGGCCCGATGCTCACTCAACTTGATGATCGAGTCCGATGGTCAGTCTTCTCCGACACCCCGGAACAAAGGCTTGAGCTTGCGCTGAAGACTGCTGCTGAGCCATGGCTCTATATGTTCATCGCCTCGGGCGGTGAACGTCGTATCACCGGCGCCCTGGACCGGATGGTCGAAAATGGAAACGCAGCACTCCTCCTAGCTGTCATCTGCATTGCACAGATGACCTCTCGCGACGCCGGCGTTACAAGTGTCGAGCTTGCTTCCACGTTGGAAAGATACTTCAACGATCGGTTCTGTGTAGATGAGAAACTTCAGCAGAGACGTGTGGACGACGCACTGCTTGTCCTGATGGACGAGAAGCTCATTCGCGAGCACGACGGTCGGATCCGCGCCGCCCACATCCGCATTGCGGAAAGGGTGCTTCAAGATCTCGGGCGACGCGAACCGCACGCGATCGGCGAAGCTGTGCGCGCATTTGTGCGCGCGAATCTCCTCGATGAGTCCATTGATACCGTCGGCAAGTTCTGGCTGTTACGTACCTTTGACCGAATCGACATCTACCGCTTTCGGTGGGCGAGTTCGATCGTTGACGACGAGGTGTCGGAAAGTCTGCTGCGCCAGTGTATTGCTGCAGCCCCCGGCCGGGATCGAGGCGTCGCTCTCAACCTGCTCTGGTCGTCCGAATGGCTGCGGAAACTTTCCGACCACGCGGCCAGCAAACTTGCGGAGTGGATGATCAGTTGGCTACCAAATCTCGTCTCTGAAGAGGTCAGCGGTTTCCGATGGATGTTAAGCGGATTGCGCTCTGACCACGAAGAGGCCCATCGCCTCCTTCGCGCGTCCACCTCGGCGCAGGTGCTGGGCGAGCGGTTGTCCATTGCGGGAAGCCGTTGGGCAGCGGCAGACTGGATGCACGTCATCCAAGAGCTCGGCCCCGACCTGCGCAGCGGAACTCTGCTGAGCTGGAGCGAAGAATTCGAAGCCGGGATCAACACCGATCTCCTCTCCGGCTGGTTGTCGAACCGAGATGAGCACTCGCACCCGTTCGAAATCTACGAGCTCATCGACGAGCTAGCGTCACTAGCTCCCCGGGTGGCAGCGGTAGCGCTAGACGCCTGCGGCGCCGAGATTCAATCCGCCATTGAAAACGACATCGCGGATGCTGCCAGCAACTTCTCTGAGTGGGTTTTCGGCACGATGTGGATCGTGGCCAGCCTCGCCGACGCGCCCACAGCACACAAACACACCGAGGAATACGAGCGTGAGATCGACGAAGTCGAACTACAGGAGCTCGATGAGGCCCGCGCTGCGTTCCTGGACGCGCGGGAGCTTGGGCTTCGCGAGTTGGCCGCGAAGGCACACGATGTGATGTCAGACGTGGACTGGAAAGCTGCGGCGCAATCCCTGCAAGGGAAGACGAAGTACCAGCTGTACGATCTGGATTTACTTCTGGGCTGGCTCTCCTGCCTCTCGACCGACATTACCGACCAGATCGCGGACGCATTATCCACGGACTGGGTGATGCGCATCGTAAACGAGGCGCAGTTGGAAGAAGGCTCAGACCGGAATCCGTTTGGTGCGGTGGATCACCTGCTGTATCACGTGTGCTGGGGTGACCGTGGGCGAGCTGTAGTGCGGGCGTTCCTCCGGGATCACGAGGCGGAGATCGAAGTGTTCCCGGCCATACTGGTGGAGCCCTATCCCGACCTCGCGGCGCAGTGGCTACGTCGCGGCGCTCGCGTGGGGCTCGATGCGCCACGGGGCTCGGGGTGGCGACAGGTTACGTCGCAATTGAGGGCAGTGGCTGATGTCGATCGCAACGCGGCAATCTGCTGGCTGGGCCAGATGTCCGAAGATCTGGTCCCCTCCCTTAGCCAGCCGCAGAAGCACGACCTGAACGGCATCGGCGGGTTCATCGACCTCGCTGACGATCTAAATGCAACCGATCTCGACGCCGTCATCGGGCGCCTGAGGGCGCAAGCCGTCCGAAAGGTTTGGCAAACAAGACTGCAGGACGCCCCCGACAGCATGCGGACGCTTCTGCAGCGGGTGTCCACGACGTCCGGCGAGATCGCGGCTCTGGCCGAGGAACTGCTCGCAAATACGACCGCGCCTAGGGCCCCCGGGAGCAACTAGTTTGCCGCGCACAACACACCGTCTTGCAGACATCGCGCGTGAATAGATCCAGCAGCACGGGACGCACGCCAGCGGAAGCTACGTAGCTCAGGTGCGGCGCCCTGGAACTGCCAGCCACTCGACCGCGGCTCGCGACGTCGCCCTCAGCTGAGGGTGCTCCAGCACGATCTTCCGCTGCCGCTCGGCCGACAGACCGAGCTCGTGCAGCACGTTAAGGATCACGACCGCCGTGGTGACCTCGACGATAGCGATCAGCTCTTCGACGGAATGGTTCGGCGTTCTGCCCTCGTGTGCAAGGTCGTTGCGTGCCTGCGTCGTCCTCTTCGCCCATTGGGCGGCGTCCGGCATGAGGAGCGCGATCGCGTTCTGGCCGGGGCGCGCAGCAAGGGCACGAAGACGGTCTTGGAGGGTCGGATCGTTGCGGATGGCCCCTTTGAATCTATCCCGGTGCTCCTCGGGAACCTGCTCGAGCATCGCGTCTCGCATAGCTGTGAACTCCGCCTTGGGGAACGGTTTTTCGTCGATGCGGAGGCTGCGGTGCAGCACCTCCGCAGCACCAACGGCGGTCAGGAGGTTGTTCTCGACGAAGCTGGCCGGAGCGTAGCGCAGACCGAGGATCATGTTGGTCGCCGCCTGCAGGCGACCGTGTGCCTCACCCCAGCGGAGCATCACTTCCTTGAATGGGAGGGATTCGCACGTGAAGAACATTCGGTGAGGGTCAATCGCTTTGGCGTCGCGCTTTCCGAGCGCGACGGGCGAATAGAGCACGTGGGCACGATGGCGAGGTGCTGGGCGACCGTTTGGCAGGACGGACTCGGTCGCGGCCACCTCTAGTCGGAGCCAGATCACGCCGGCGGCGCGGTGCGTCGCCAGTGCGACCAGGTCCTGCACCAAGTTTGCCGCCTTCAGGGCGGCGCTCAGGGCGAACGGTTCGGATGGGGCGACTCGGATGGAGGTCGTGTCTCGCATGCGCCCGAGAGTGCCCCCCTTGCGCTGGTCGAAGAAGGGCAGCGTGTGAGTGTGCGCAAGGCGATAGTCGGTCCCATCGACAACTACTGATTGCGCTTCAACCGGCTTGACCGAGATGCTCCCAGTCCCGTCGATCTCGCCGCCGGACGCGCCGAGAAAGCCTTCTAATGCGGACGACCCAGACCAGAGTCCGAGGTCCTCGATCGAAACCTCGGCCGCTGAAAACACGGGGGCTTCCTCGCCACTGACGTGCACGCCAATGATCGCGATCGTCACAGTCACGGTCTGCTTATCGGGACTTTCTACCCGCGCGAACATGGTCCGACTCCCGCCGGTGGGGACGCAGCCAAGAAGGCTAATCTCGCGCTGCTCAGCCGCGCCGTGTATGACGTCCCATGTCCGGGTCCCCTCGTGGTGCGCCGTCACCCCGGGAGCAAGGTTCGACGTGACGCGGTCCTCGAACGCACCGATCAGCGAGAGTGACAGGCTGCCCGCGGCGTTGTAACGAAGCACGCCCGGGACCCGCTCGTTAGGGTCGTCCGGCCGCCACCACAGCCCAGCCCATTCGCCCGCCTCGTCGAGGTTGAGAGGGTCATTTGTCACCATGTCTGCGCTCTCCGTCCGAGTCTCACACTAGAGCTCAATCTTTCAGTCCGTTCTAAGCAGTATCTCCGGCTGTGATGCTGGGGAAGTTGCGCATCGCGACCGTCGGCTTCTGCGCCGCTCCAGGCAACGCGACACCATGAGTCTTCTGTGGAGAGTGTCTCGTATTGATGATTCCCGCAAGTGATGGGTCACAAGACTGGGCTGTGTAGCACTGGCCTCGCGATTGCAGATTCGAGTCATTCACATCTGCGCCCCTACGCCCGAGGTGAACGTCCGATAACAGCACTTATGTCCGATCGGAGCTGTGGTGCCCGGCGGCGCTGTGTGGGAACCACCCTCCGGCGAAGTCAGCAGCCGGGAAGACGTCAAACCTCCTTGATTTGACACCATCGTCAAAACAGCGCGGGACCTCGGCAGCATGCGACCCTGGCGTCACGAATTGATGCAGTGGATAGCGAAAGGCTCTACGGTTCGTATCGAAACGTAAAGTTGACCGGCGCGTGGTCTGGGATGGCCGCGATGCAGGTGCCCACCGGCAGGCTGGACAGGTCCCAGTCTTCGACGACGTAGCCCGGGGACGTGCTCTCGTTCATACCCTTGGTTCGCACGCTGGATTCAAACCGCGTGATCTTCTTGTTCTTACCGAATCGGTCTCGTACGAACTCCCGCGAACTTCCGTCGTACAAGCGAAATGCGAACACTGTGCCGAAGGATGACAGCACGGATGCGGCCATTTGGTCTCCGTACATCGCCTGTACCTGCTTGATGTTCTGGGTTCCGACGACAAATCTGAGGCCGAGCGAACGCCCGAAGTTCAAACCGTTGGACAGATGGGTCAGCTCGGGCAGAAGGGCGAATTCGTCGAGCACGAAAAACACCCGGCCAGCGGTCCGCGAGCGCGCCATCGACTCCTTCATAGCGACGTCGATCATCGTCTTGTACACCGGCGCCAACATCGTTCCGGCGGCGATATCGTACTCGAGGAACAGCGCCTTCGCACCCTTTTCGCGAACGAAACGGCGAATCGAGAAGTCCCCCGGCTGGCCGAACGACGAGCGGAAGGACTCCTGGATCACCTGCTGCATAAACGCCATTGTGGCCATGGTCGAATTACCGCCCTCTTTGGCGATGTAGTTCTTTGCCCCACGGAGATCGCCGTTGTCCGGATGATCGAGCAGCTCGTGCATCTCGGCGTGAGTCATCCCTCCCACAATCATCCGAACATCCTGATTGGACCGTGCAGCTGATTGACGGTACATAGCCGTGACCAGGGCCACGAACACGTCCCTCGCCGCATTGGCGAAGTAGGCGTTGTCGCCGGCGTTGTCGATAAGGGAGGAGAACAGGCCGTTACAAACTTCGAGGATCTCATCTTCGACAGCACGACCATGCGCCACCTCGCGGAACTCCTCAAACAGGTTCCACGACACCTGGCCTTGGAATTCCTCGGCCGTGGTCGCCGCGATCACCGCATCCCCTGGTCGGAAAAAGGACTCGTAATAATCGCCCTTGGTGTCAAAAAAGACCACGATGTCTTCCGGGGTGAGAGCTTGGCGGATGGAGGCGATCAGTGCAGACATCCCGACGGTCTTGCCAGTACCGATTCCACCGAGAAAGAGGACGTGACGGCCCATCATCGGATCACTCAGCGCGATGCCGGTGCCGCCCACTCCATGCACTCCGAACTCTGCCGAGCCCAGACCCATGTATCCGACCGCGTCCCTGAGCTCATGCCCGCTGACTACTTCTTCTGAATATGCCACTGTCTACCAATCCGGTTCTGGGTCATTGTCAACGTCGGGCTCTGGCTCAGCCTCTGCCTCTTCCTCCGGCACCGCCTCAGGCTCAGCCTCAACCTCAGGCTCAGCCTCAACCTCTGGCTCTGCCTCAAGTTCCGATCCTGCGGTAAGTTCCGACCCGGGCTCAGGTTCGGACTCGGGCTCTGGCTCGGCCTCAGGTTCGGACTCGGGCTCTGGCTCGGCCTCAGGTTCGGACTCGGGCTCTGGCTCGGCCTCAGGTTCGGGCTCGGGCTCTGGCTCGGCCTCAGGTTCGGACTCAGGTTCGGGCTCGGCCTCAGGTTCGGACTCGGGCTCTGGCTCGGCCTCAGGTTCGGACTCGGCCTCAGGTTCGGGCTCGGCCTCAGGTTCGGACTCGGGCTCTGGCTCGGCCTCAGGTTCGGACTCAGGCTTTGGTTCAGGCTCGGCCTCTAGCTCACGCGCTGCTCCGGCCTCGGGCGCGATGCCGGCTTCGCCGGGTGGCTCAGTTCCGTCTCCGGGGCCAGTCTCAATCGCGAAACCTTGCCATGGTTGAGCCCCGGGTTTGACCTCCGGACCGGGTTTTCCGGCGTACTCCCCGTTTGATACGAGCGCAGTGTTCGCTTCTGCCTCTGGTGATGACTCGGAGTTAGGGTGGAGATTCAGTTCAACTTCTATCGAAAGAGACATTTCAACCACCGGCTCGGCGCCGGCATCGGTCTCTGCATGGGACCTTCGGACGCTTGATGTGTCGGTGAGTGGCGCTGTCTGATCCGATGTCCCGGTGCCAGGTACAGACGCTGGGTCTGTCCATGTCTCGAGGCTGGAGCGGTCACTGAGACCATATGACCTTGCACCTACCGCTGTTCCATCGAGCAATTCGGGATGGGAATCGTGGCGCTCCGAACTCCCCTCGGTGGAGGATCTGCTTTCTGTGCTCTGCCCCACATTCTCGGCGGTCGTGGACACCTCGCGCAAAACAACACCATGGTCTGCTTCCGAAGTGTTCGCAACTAGTTGAGCTGAGGTAGGGCCAGTTGGCTGTTCATCCCGTGTTGCCGGTTCGGATAGGTCCCCTCCCGCTGCTTCGGGGTTCGCGTACTGGGTTTCGACGGATTGACCCGGCTGTTCCAAGATCACGACGGTTGGGGGCGCCTGCTGTACAGCGGGCGCACCTCCTGTCTCGCTTACTCCTGTCTCACTAACTCCTGCCATGTCCGCGATGCTCTTGAGGGCCACGCCCACCCTCTGCAAAGCTTCTAGTGCATCAGCTAGCGTGTTGAGCGCGTCGGCGGCTACTCGGAGAACGCCCGCAGCGGTGTTAAGGGGTGTCAACTCCGAGATATCGGACACGCCAGTCGGGATGACAGCACTTCCGCCACTGATCCCAGTCTCGATCGCCGGGTCGGCCTGCTGCAGCTCCACAAACGCGTCTTCCAACTCTCTGAGAGCCTTGCCCGCTTCCTGGAGTGCACCTCCGAGGTCTTTCAATGCCGTCATGCTGCCCGCCTTCATAGCCCGGCCTCGAAGACGCGGGTATCGCGATGCCTACTCATTGCTTTCGGACCTATCCTGCGAGCTTGCCTCGTGCCTGAACGTCAAGGATCAGCGCACCCGCGTCGAATGCGATGCGGTCCATGTTCGCGGGGTCGGCGAAGAGCTGTGCGTCGTCGGCCTTGAACACACCGAGTTCGCGAGCGATCGCCCAGATGATCACAATGACCCCCATGAAGAAGCCGAAAATCACGAAGAGCAGGATCGTCACGAGCAGCTTGGGCAGGTCGCCCTCGGCAGTCAGCGTTTGCGGAGCGTTTGGGCCCACGATCTTCAGGGTGGCGGTCGACCGCCGCAAGATGAATACGACCACAGCGCCGACGATCAGGGATGCGAAAGCGAGAAAACCAAACAGGAAACCAACGCCTTCGAAACCCGAGCCGCCAGAGAAGCCCATGTCGCCGCCAGCCAACCCGACTAGGGATGCGAGGATGATCATCCCGACAAAGTTGAAGATGACCCCGACTGCTGCGGCTACCCCGAGCGCATCAAGCCCGCTGTGCCGCCCGACCTCGACGCCGTGAATGTGCGGCACCTGATACTCCTTCGTGTGGATAGAAGAGGAGGCGAGGGACTTGGCCTCGGCAGAGTAGATGACTCGTGAGTCCGTGACGAACAGAAAGCTCGCTAGCTTGCCCAACGGGCGGCGCTTGCGGGTGATGGGGTACATACCGAGCACGGTTTCGTCCGACAGGAGGCGGAACGGGTAGCTGGACTCCGGGACGACCGGTGTAGCGGAGCCGTCAGCCGCCGCGAAACCGCCTGTCGTTGTTGTGGTCGATTCAGATTGAAACATGAGTTTGTCCTTGCGTCAGTTGGTGCGCTTGCGCGGTCGGCTATCGCCGACAGCGTCATAGTGAGCGAATAGGTTTCCGCGGATCTGGTCGGCGACTTTGTCGAAGGGCAGCGTGAACAATGAAGTTCCATGTGTGGTCTTGTGCTGGTCGGCCGGGACTAGAACAAACAACGAAGCCGAAGGCTTCGGGCTGACCGGATGCTGCGGCCACTCGACCATCGACCGTTGCGAGCCCACGTAAGGGGCACCGACACCTAGACCTAGCACTGACCCAGCCGCATTTCCCGAACTGGCCGACTGCACTCGTGAACCCGGAAGCGAGCCGAGATCCGGCGCGTCCATGGTTGCCTTGAAACGCACACCCGCGCCCTTCAACGTCGTGAAAACGTTGCGGCGGCTTCTTGCCAGAAGGAATGCCAACCCGAGGAGAACGACGAAAAGAAAGCCGATCGTGAGCAGACCCGCGAAGGTGGGCCCGCCCGCCTGGAACGCGGTCTGGGCACTTGCACCCGTGGCGATCACAGACGTTCCGGTGATTCCGCTTTTCGTCGTTAGTTCGCCCGACGAAGACGACACGGACTGCCCCCAGGGCAACGCGACAGTGGTGATGGTCTCGTCGGTGACGGCGTGCCCATGGAGTATCGAGGTCAACCCCGTGTCAATGAAATAGCTCATCTCTCGCCCGAAGAGGGTGGTCCCGTCCTGCTCGACAGCAGATACCCGGGACTCTGGCGCCCATTGCGCGTAGGCGGCGGCGAAGGTCTCTGCACCATCACCCTTGACCACCGCCGTGTATACGGTGTCGTTCTCGCCCTTGTCCAAAGTCAAGGTACCGACGCCGTTTGCCGGTTCAAACAGGGTCGTGAAGCCGTCGCCTACGAGCGCCACGGCTTCGTTTGGCACGACAAAATTCACCGTACTGGTGACGCCGCCGAACATCCCGAACTCGAAAAGGGCGTCGATGGAGGTGATGGCCGGGGCGTTTTCGAACACTACCGGGTCGCCCGCGGACGTGTCGACCTCGATGGATTCTGGGGTATAGCCGGCGCCACCCGTGAGGGTGTCCTGGATAGCGGTACCGCTCGCGCAAATGCTCTCGCAGCTCGCCACGTCGATCACGGTTGTGATTAACGTCGCGGGATCGTTCGGCGCCAATGCGGTCTTCACCGACAACTCGCTGGAGGTCCCTCTGGTCGCGGTGTCGGTGAATTTTGTGACTGCTTGTGCGTCGCCGCTGAACGTCATCTTCCAAACGCCATTGTCTACTGCGCTGAGGTCCGCGCCAGGCGGAGTCGACTCTGCAAAAAACTCGTCGTAGAGGGCTTTGTTCGAGGCGTATTTCGTGGTGGTCACGGAGTACGTGATCGTTCGCGTGATCCTGTCGGGGTCGGCGAGGTCAGTGGCCATAGAAATGCCCGCAAAGCCGTTGTCTACAACTGCCGTGTGATCGAACGAGCCTGACTGGCTGATGGATTCGCCGCCGTAATTCAGCACGGACGAGCCCATCTCGTACATGTTGCCCGCGTCGCTCTCGGCGACCACCCCATCGGCGATGAGCCCGTCGAATAGCCACTTCAGCAGGTCGTAGCTGGTGAAACTCTCCTCTATCCGGATGCCATTGAGCAGAAGAGAGTCGGTGACCGCGAAGTCAAGGTCCGCTTCATCGTTGCCACCCCTGCTGAGTAACGCCCGCGCCTTCTTCTCATAGTCAGCGGAGCTCGCGAATTCGAGCGTGAGGGTAACGGTTGCGCCACCGTCGGCGGTCGATGAGATTCCGGAGTACATCAGTTCGCCGGGTAAGTTCTTCTGAATTGAGGCGTCGATCGCGGGCGATCCGTTGCTGACAATGCCCAGGTCTTCCCCGCTGATGGTCGCGACTATGACACGCGAACCGCTTCCGTTCTCGCTGACGTTCATGGTGGTGTCGATGCGCGCACCACAGGCCGTCAGCACGACGACCGTCATGAGTGCCAGAACGGCGCCCAGCACCCGGCGCACTGGGTTCTTGCGGGCTCTCGCCCTACTTTCGGTCACTCGGTCACTCCGTTGCATCTGGCGCCTCTTGCTCGGACTATTGCCCGAAACGATGGACGCGCTCAACTGTCGATATGTCTACCTGCGTGCACAAGTCCGGGGACCGGAGTGGATACCCGGTCACGACCCATCAGATAACGGCTAACCACGGTCGAGCCGAAAAGGCTCGAATAGAAAGTGGCCTCCTCAGATGGATGGGGCCATGAGGACGCTTGAAGCCAGGAGCGCCGTTTCGTGCCATGCAAATCCGTAATTACAAGACCTTGTCGCGGTGCTATTCGAAATCTAGCACCCCCATCGAGCGAACACCGACAAAAACTCCTGTTTGGTCGATAATGAGATTTCGATCGGCGTTGCAGTACTCGACACTCGACGGCAACGGCGATTCACCGAAACCGAGAATGGTTGCGAAGAACCGAAGCTCGGAGTACTGCTATCGATGCTCGACTTACGGCAATATCGAAGAGAACGATTATCGGCCCGTGCTTTGGGGTGCATCAGAGAAACGGATAGCTATTCGTCCATTTGAACTTCGAAATCCGACAATGGTGGACGCTCGGTTTTTGAAATCGAATTGCCTTCAGCATAGGGAGTGGTGCGGCCTGGCCGCTGGTTTATGTGCCATAGCACCACGGCGATGGTGTCGCGGTGGCATTCAATCAAAGCGGGGTCCGTGGAACGAAGCTCGCGAAGCCGGCCACCGAAGCGGCGCAGGTCAATGGTTCTCCACATCGTCGAGCTGTGCGCCTTTTCGAACAATTTTTCGGCGGGGCGTCCTCTGACATCAAACAGTAGCCAAAGCACTTCGTCTGGATTGGTCAAACGGATCTTGTCATCAGGTCGTGGGACGCCGCCCTCGACCTCGACTAATCCCTCGCCCCACCACTTTCGACTCCGGTAGAGGTCAACTTGCCCGATTTCATCGCTACCGTCGGTGAGCACGGCATTGTGCACTGCGGTAGCGCCGGGATCCGTCAGCAAAACGAGCTTGTTCGCTGAAGCCTTCTGCGCGAAGTGCATATTCGCCCAAACCTTCACCTCGATCACGGCGAGGATATCCGCGTTGCCTTCTTCGTCGTCTAAGCCGATGAGCACCAAGTCGGGGCTGGGCGTTGGCCCAGGCAAGTAAGCCCGGGTGGACAAGGTCGCAGCCTTCTTCGCCAGCAATTCCACGGCAGGGTCATCTTTGGGCAGTTGCTCAAGCAAAGCTTCCATCGCGATTTTGCGCGGTCCTTCGGAAGAAAAGAGATCCCATAGAGACGCGGTAAGACCAGCTTCGAGCGGAAAGTTTGGCATGACTGAACCGTATAGGAAAGAGCACGCCCTTCATGTTGAATTCTCAATTATTGAGAGCGTTGCCGCGAGTAAGCGTCAGTCCTCAATAAACCCGTCGTTCCTCGAGCAGCTCATCGAAGAGCCGTTGAGCGAATTGAAGCGGGGATCGCGCATGCGAGCTAACTCGGAGATCGCTCCTTCCTACGCCCGCGATCCTCTTTGGCGCGTGGCAGGTCAACAGATCCAAACTCACCAGCGAGTTATACTCCGGTAAAGTTCCGCCCCAAAAGCGAGCAAAAAGTGGTGCGGATTAACAACGACCACTATTAACACTCACCTGGTCGGGTGAACAAGACGACGGGCCGCTCGACGCGTGGAGGATCAGTCGGATGTTCGCGCGCGCGGCCAACGCTCTATGCAGTCGCGCCCGGCCTTTCCCGAGGAATTGGAATTCAGACATGATCCACCAGCTCATCATCGCCCCGTCTTTTCAGGCGTTCTCGGATAAGTTCGCGGAACTCCTCACGCCTCCGTACAAGCCGAACGTCGCATCCAGCCCCGCTGAGATGAGCGTGCTCAACAACGTCCGAATGGCGTACTTCAACAATGACCAGCTGCCGATCCCGTCGTTCACCTCAGCCGAGGGCGGCACCGCTCACGTCGCACTTGCTGCAGCTCGCGAGGCTGGCATCATCGGCCGCATCATCGAAAACATTTTCGTCGGTTCGGTCGACCTTCGCCCAGAGTCCGAATCGCTTGCCGGAGACGTTCACAGCCCGCTGAACATTCTGGAGCCGGACAGCGAGTTCAACTTCAACGCCTATAAGCTCATCCTTTCCGAGGTCGAGCAGTTCATCTCCCCCTCCGAATACGAGGCGCTCGCTAAGGACTACAACTCCGGGGATGCAATCGTGATTGCCATTTCGGAGGATGTCAGCGAGGAGGAAGAGGAGTACCTCCTGAAGTCCCTCGGTTTCGCGCCCAGCAAATGATTGAGGCGGCGCCCTGACTACTCGCAATATGTGATTTAGGAAAGAAGGGAAGGGTCAGGGCGATCGCAAGATGCTGCTGCAGAGCTCGCCAAACCGACGCTCCCGATGGAATCGAACGGGTTATTTCGTGGAAGGGGCTTTCGGGCTCGCGAGAACTGCATAACGTTCACGGGCCCACATGGATTTCCCGAACCTCCCACACTGGTTGAGACAGTGCAAACTGAAGACAGTGGCAAGGGCCGGTCCTGACGAGAGTCGGGGCCGGCCCATTTTTCTTGCGGTTTTTGGGGTGCGGAGCTGGACGCTGGGATGGCGGCGCTCGCCGGGGCGGCGTTGTTGGCGTGTGCGCCCGTACGTCGCGTCTGCGCCCGGTCGTGCGGGGGCGGATGCTCCGTACGGGCGCAGACGCCGGAATCGCTCAGCTGATCGACGCGCGCAGCTCGGCCCGCACATCAACACGCGCGGTCCAGTCGCTGCGCACATCGCGCCGCATCACATCGACAAGGTCGCGGGCGATCGGGGCCACAATCCCCTCCCCCAGCCCCTCGACGGCCGGCTCGTTCTCGGTCACGACGTCATAGAACGCGAGCTCGTTGGTCTTGAACGGCGGGCTCGCAACCGAGCAACCGTCTTGTCGAACTACCCGTCGAACACTTCCGCGCTGGCGAAGGCCGCGTCCTATGGCACCGTCATCACCAGAGTTGCTGGGCACTCATCAAAGATGACCCGATTTACAGATGGTGTCGCTTCCGCGCGAAAGCGCGCCTCGATTCCGAAGCAGGTGAAGACCGCGCTCGGGCCGTTGTAAAAAGGACCCTCATCGGTGGGTTCGTCGGACCGAGGTCCAGAGCTGATGAACACCGAGAGCTTCGCAATCGATTCGGTAGAGGAGAGGTCGTAAAGGACCACCCCGCCGTCCTCCAGCCTGAGGTCCGCTGCCGATGCAGCTGCGCCGTCCCAACGCACGCCGCCGACATCATCGAGATACCCCGTCGGCTCGTTTGCGACCGGTACGAAGAGAGTTCGAGATACGGGGTCTTCGAAACTGGCGACCTGCCGCCAAAGGACGCCATCGATTCCGCTGTGGTAACCCTGATATTTAGTGCTGCACCCGGCCAGAGCTGCAGCTGGCACGATGACGCAAACCATGGCCGTTTTCCACTTCGACCTGAGAATTCCCGTCTTGTTCAGTCTCGCATGGCGGCCACACTGCTCGCAGTTCCGCGGTCGCGATGTCTTCGTATTGGGATCACTTGACGTTGCGGTTGAGGGATTCGACGCCGTTGCGCATTCCGTTCGCCGCGCGCCATTCGTCCGAGCCCCAGGGGAAGTACTGCTCTTGAGCCCGCCGGCGTTGGGTCTCAGTCTCGACCGGTTCGAGGATCGCGCCGAGCTGTGGGCGCTGCTGGCATCCATCGACCTAGCGGCCGCCGAAGCGGACTGATTCACGTCGCTGGCGCGCTCAGATGAGCACAATCTCGAGCGGCGTGCGCACGCACGGCACCCGCTCGGCGTCCCGGTATCCGTCACCGCGCAGCGACTCCCCGGTGGCCAAGCGGCGGTTCGTCGACACCACGACGCGGCCGGCGCTGTTGACGATCGTGATGGCGGAACCGAGCGTCGCGAGTCGGGGTGTGAGGTCGCGCTCGACGGTGTCGATGAGCAAGTCGAGTCCCGTGACGCCGACGAATTCGTCGTCGATACTCACCGGAGCGGCCACCGTGATCGTGTACTCGTCGCTGCACAGGTAGTCGACGTAGGGCCCCGCGATGTGGGCCTCTCCCGTGAGCATGGGCACCCGATACCACTCGAGTTCGCTGTAATCGATGTTGCCCTTGTTGATCGCCTGGTTGGCGAGGGTCAGTCGGGCACGCTGGGGCCCCTGCCACCAGGCAAGATGACTGGCGGCGTCGGCAAGCGAGTCGAGAGCAGCGATGAAGCCCGCGCCGTAGACGGAGATGCCGGGGGTGTCGAGGGTCTGCCGCGCGTACGGCGCCACAAGTTCGTCGAGTCGCGACGTGGTGAGCGGCCCGGAGCGCCTGGCCGCGGCGATGTCTCGCGCGATGTCAAGCTGCCACGCTTCCAGCGCGTCGAGGGCATCGGCGAAGTATCCGTCGACGGCCGAGACCGCGCGGGACGCGACCGTGGTGACTTCTGCCGTCATGGCGACCTCCTCGCTGCGGGTCGCGCCCGGGCGCGGATCCTCGGTGAATGGGATGCTACACAGTCCTGGGATCGGGCGCGCGCACTCATGATCCGGCCAGCTCCGCCTGGCGGTCGATCAGCCGGTCGACGGCTTCCGTGATCGATTCCCGGACCAGGCTGGTCGCAGCAGCCGAGTCTGCCTCGGAGACCGCGTCGAGCAGGGCGAGCAGCTGGCTGCGGCTGCGATCGCGATCGGTCTCTGACGCATCGACGAGTGCGAGGAACGGCGAGAACTCCGCCTGAAGGCGCATCTGCTCACGGGTGAGCCTGGCCGACTGACTGAGCGCGGAGATCTCGAGGTGTGCGTCGTCGGCCAGCCGACGCCACACGAGCGGGTCGTTGCCGGTGAAGCGATCGAGGCGGCCGCGGATGTGCATGATCTCGCTCGGGTCGGCCCGCTGCGCGGCCAGCGCAACGCAGGCGCCCGTGACCGCCAGGTAGTGCGCGGCGAGGTCGCGGAGGGCAACCCGCGACATATCGCGCAGCGCTTGCGTGCCGAATTCGGCCGCGTTGGCCGTTTCGACGACGAAACTCCCGCCATTGCGCCCGCGGCGGGTGACAACGAGCCGACGATCGCGCAGGGACTGCAGTGACTCCCGAGCGGTCACCGGCGCCACGCCGAACAGCTTGGCCAACTCGGACTCGGCCGGGAGCTTTGTGCCGGGGGCGAGCACTCCCCCGGTGATCGCCTCGGCGATGCGGCGCTCCACCAGCGCAGCCCGTCCGGCGTCGCCGATGGGCTGGAACACGGCACTCTGCAGGCGGGAGGGCTGACCCCGTCGCGAGGGCGTCGTCGTGGATGCGGGCACGGCATCATTCTGCCCCACCCGGTCGCGGGTGCCGTGACGGGCGAACCGGGAAGTTAACACCCTTGAAACTAAACCTATGGAACTATATGTTTGTTCCCAACCTCTGAGACCACCGCCGTTCCAAGGAGTCATCGACCAATGACACAGTCTGGCCGCGCACTAGCGCCAGCAGCATCAGCCGCTCCCCCCGCCACAAAGGGCGTCAGCCTGCACTCCCTCACCAAGGCGTTCGGGGATGTCGTCGCCGTCGCGGAGCTCAACCTGGAAGTTCACTCCGGGGAGTTCTTCTCCATGCTCGGTCCCTCCGGGTCGGGCAAGACCACGGTGCTGCGCATGATCGCCGGCTTCGAAGACGCCACGAGCGGCACCATCGAACTCGACGGCGTCGATGTCACCCGCATGGCCCCATTCGACCGCAACGTCAACACGGTCTTCCAGGATTACGCACTGTTCCCGCATCTGACGATCGCTGAAAACGTCGGCTATGGCTTGCGGGTCCGCAAGATGGCTAAGTCCGAAACGGCGGAACGGGTCGAACGGGCACTGCAGCAGGTGCGCCTCGCCGACACCGCAGACCGACTGCCCCACCAACTCTCCGGCGGGCAGCGGCAACGTATCGCCCTGGCCCGCGCGCTCATCCTGCAGCCCAGCGTGCTGCTTCTCGACGAGCCGCTCGGGGCGCTCGATAAGCAGCTTCGCGAAGAGATGCAGGTTGAGCTCAAGCAGATTCAGCGCGAGGTCGGCATCACCTTCATCTTCGTCACCCACGACCAAGAGGAGGCCCTCACCCTCAGTGACCGCATCGCCGTGTTCAACAACGGCCGCATTGAACAGGTCGGCACACCCAATGAGGTCTACGAGTTTCCCCAGACCGCGTTCGTGGCGGGATTCCTGGGGATCTCGAACCTCATCGCTCCCGCCCACGCCAGCATCATCACCGGAATCGACAAGCTCATCAGCGTGCGCCCGGAACGGGTTCGGCTCGCAGATGCGACATCCGCCGTCGCCGCCGACGAGACCTCCGTGCTCGGCACCGTCTACGAAACGGTCTACACCGGCCCCGCGACGCGGTACATCGTCGAGACCGCGTCCGGCCTGCGCCTCACCGCAGAACGCCACAACGACCACCACCCCACAGCCGCGGCGGCCTTCCGCCGCGGAGAAGCTGTGCGGGCCATCTGGAAGACCGACCACGTGTCGATCGTCCCCTGAGCCGACTACGACCCGAACGATGCACCATCCCTGCACCACACATCACTAGGAGAGTCACATGAAGAAGAAGTACATGCTGCTTCCCGCCATGGCGGCAGCGGCAACGCTCGTGCTCGTCGGCTGTAGCAGCGCGGGCGACACGGAAGCCGGCGGCCTCAGCATCGAGGTCCCCGACGTGCCGATGGTCGAGGAGCTCGGTGAGGCCGAGGGCGAGGTGAACATCGTCGCGTGGAGCGGGTTCGTCGAGCCGGCGTGGTCCGACCAGTTCACCGAAGATACCGGATGCGTCGTCAACCGTCGTGTCGCTGGCACCAGCGACGAGATGGTCACGCTCATGCGCACCGGAGACTACGACCTCGTCTCCGCCTCCGGCGATGCGAGCCTGCGCCTGATCGCCGGCGGCGACGTCGCGCCGATCAACATCGACCTGATCCCCAACTTCGGCGACGACATCGTCGAGGGCATGAAGGGCCAGATCTACGACACGATCAACGGCAAGAGCTACGGCATTCCGATCGGCCGCGGTGCGAACATCCTGCAGTACAACAGCGAGGTCGTCACGGAGACGCCCACCAGCTGGGATGTCGTGTGGGAGGAAGACAGCCCCTACGCCGGAGAGATCACCGCCTATGACGCCCCGATCTACATCGCCGATGCCGCCGTCTACCTGATGACGCACGAGCCCGACCTGGGCATCACCAACCCGTACGCGCTCGACCAGGAGCAGCTTGACGCCGCCATCGAGCTGCTCAAGACGCAGAACGGCATTGTCAGCGAGTACTGGGCCGACCCGGTCGCCCAGATCACCTCCTATGCCGGAGGAACGTCTGTCGTCGGCACCTCATGGGAGATCCTGCGCAAGCTGACCGAGGATGAGAAGTTCAAGAGTGTGCTGCCCGAAGAGGGTTCCACCGGATGGTCGGATGCCTGGATGATCTCGGCCGAGTCGAAGAACCCGAACTGCGGCTACCTGTGGATGGACTACACCAGCTCCGCCGAGGTCAACGGCGCGATCGCGATGGGCTTCGGCATGGCTCCGGCCAACGCCGCCTTCTGCGAGACCAGCGACGAGGCGGCAGCGCACTGCGAGTACTTCCACGCCACCGATGAGGAGTACTTCAAGAACGTGTGGTTCTGGACCACGCCGATCGAGCAGTGCATCGACGGCCGCACCGACGTCACGTGCACCAATTTCCAGCAGTGGACGGATGCCTGGCTCACCGTCAAGGGCTAGCCGTCTTCCGGCGGGGCCCCGACTGGGGCCCCGCCACCCCCGCCACCCGCATCCGCAAGCACCAAAGGAATAACCGTGACCAGCACAGTGCCCCGCGTCACGACGGCCGAGCCGGGCCGCGTCGCGGCCGCCGGCAGCAAGCCCATCTCGACACGGCTTCACCGCAGCCCGCGGCTGCGCCTGCTCGGGCTGCTGGCCCTCCCGATGACGTGGCTCGTCGGCGTCTACATTTTCTCGCTCGTGATGCTCCTGATCACCGCGTTCTGGCGCACCGACCCGTTCACCTCCAAGGTCGTTCCGGGATTCACCCTCGACAATTTCATCAGGCTGGTGGAGAACCCCGCCTACCTCTCCACCTCGCTGCGAACACTGTCCATCGCGCTGCTGGTGACGCTACTCAGCGTCGTATTCTCCATCCCGCTGGGCATCTTCATGGCGAAGGTGGCGTCACCGTGGCTGCGCGCCTTCCTGGCCGTCGCGATCACCCTGCCCCTCTGGGCCGGATACCTGGTGAAGATCCTCGCGATGCGCATCACGTTCACTGAGAACGGCTTCTTTAACTCGGCCCTCGAACCCCTCGGCATCAGCGGTCCGGGATTCAGCTACACGACCGTGGTGCTCACCCTCACCTACCTGTGGTTCCCCTACATGGCGCTGCCGGTCTACACCGCTGTGCGCCAAATCCCGGCCAACCTCTTCGACGCGTCGGCCGACCTCGGGGCCCGCAGCTGGACCACTATCCGCACCGTCGTCATCCCCCTGCTCAAGCCCGCCGTTATCGCCGGCTCGATATTCACCTTCTCGCTCAGCCTCGGCGACTACCTCGCCGCGAAGTTCGTGGGCGGGTCCACCCAGATGATCGGCAGCATCATCGCCTCGAACATCAACCTCAACCCGCCCATCGCGGCCGCCTTCTCGGTCGTACCCATCGTTTTCGTGCTGGTCTACCTGTTCGCCGTTCGCAAGACCGGCGCACTCGACCGGATGTAGGAGCCCGCTTTGCTGAGACTCACCCGCGGAGCCAAGATCGGCCTCGGAGCCATCGTCGCCGTCGTGCTCACGTTCATGTACATCCCGCTCGCTCTGGTCGTGCTCAACTCGTTCAACGCCGCCCGAATCGCGAGCTGGCCGGTGACGGATTTCTCACTCAACTGGTGGGTGGTCGCCTTCACCAGCGAGCCCATCCGTGCCGCCCTTCTCAACTCGGTCGTCGTTGGCCTCGGCGCCACCGTAATAGCACTCCTGCTCGGCACGCTCACCGCGTTCGCACTGCAGCGCTACAGCTTTTTCGGCAAGCAGACAGTCAACCTGCTCGTCGTGCTCCCCATTGCGCTTCCCGGGATCGTCACCGGTGTCGCGCTGAGCAACACGTACAACAACATCCTCGAACCTGTCGGCATCCAGATCGGGTACTTCGGGATGATCGTCGCCCACGCCACCTTTTGCATGGTCATGGTGTTCAACAATGTGCTCGCCCGTCTGAGGCGGATGAGCCCGAACCTGCAGGAGGCCTCGATGGACCTCGGGGCCGGACTCTGGCAGACCTTCAGACTCATCACCTTCCCCCAGTTCCGTACCGCCTTCGTCGCCGGTGGGCTGCTGGCGTTTGCCCTCAGCTTCGACGAGGTCGTGGTGACCATCTTCACGGCACCTCCGGGAGTGGATACGCTTCCGCTCTGGATCATGAATCAGATGGCCCGCCCCAATGAGGCCAGCGTCGTCAACGTCGTTGCCACCGTCATCATCCTTGCGTCGTTCATTCCCGTCTATGTGTCGCAGAGGCTGTCGCGCGCTGAAGACGAAGACTGATCCTCACCCTCCAGTCCTCGGGGAACACCATGACTCGAATCCCCACCGCACCGGCTCCGACCAGCCCAATGCTGAGGAACTTCATCGGCCGAGAGCACATCGCGTCGACGTCGACCTGTAGATGTCGGTCGCTGTGGGGGGCGGGTGGAGGTCCGCGCTAGAGCATGGAGCCGAGGTCTGCGCCGATGGATGGGTAGGTCGCGGTCATTGATTTCAGCTGCCGGGAGGTCAGTCCGAGCTTGATGGCGAGGCCGAAGATGTTGATCAGTTCGCCATAGCCGGGTCCGAGCAAGTGCGCGCCGAGAATCCGGTCGGTCGCTTTGTCGATGATGATTTTCGCGCTTGCTGTTGTCTCGCCCACGCGGTAGTTGGAGTACCAGCCGCTGGTGTCGTTGTGCCGCACGTCGATGTCGAGGCCGCTGTTACCGGCTTCATGTTCGAGGATGCCAACCCTGTTGAGCTCCGGGATTGTGAACACGGTGGTGGGCACAGCGGTGTAGTCCGGGGTCGTGGTGGTGCCTTTCAACATGTTGGACGCTGCCACCTTGCCCTCGAACACGGCGACGGGCGTCAAAGGTTTGCCGGGGGTGTCGGCGGCGTCGCCTGCCGCATACACCGCGGGATTCGTGGTGCATTGCAGATGCCCGGCGACGGTGACCCCTCGCGGCCCGGATGCGATGTTCGCGGCGTCGAGGTTCAGCCCATCAAGGTTCGCGACGCGGCCAGCGCCGTGCACCACCAGGTCCGCACCGATTGTGAAAGTCTTCCCACCCTGGTCCACCGTTACGTCCAGTCCGGTGGCGGTGCGGGTGACACGGGTGGTCGTGGTGGCGAGTTGCACCCGGATTCCGGTTTGCTCGGTTCGTTGAATGAGGAGTTCAACGAGGTCGGGGTCGAACTCGCGGAGGGGGCGGTCGCCGTGGTCGATGATCACGCAGTCCACCCCGGCGCGCGACGCGATGTGCGCGAACTCGAAGGAGATGAACCCGCCACCGATGAACACGATCCGCGGCGGTAAAGCGTCAAGGTTCAGGAAGTCGGTGCTGTCGATCAGGTGCTCGTGTCCGGGGAAGCTCAGGGGGCGCGGGCGCGCCCCGGTTGCGATCAGGAAATGCTTCGCACGGTGTTCTGTTCCGTCGATCTCGAGCTGGTTCGGTCCGGTGAACCGGGCGCTTCCGTGGAAGGTCATCACCCCATTGCCAGTGAGTTCGTCCTCCATGCCTTGCGGCACCGCATCGGTGAAGCCTCTCTTGTGGCGCATCAACGCCGCCCAATCGATCGACAGCCCGTTCTGGGCGATGCCCTTGTCCTGCATCAAGCGAGCGGCGTCAATGACTTCCGCGCCGCGGCGGAGGATCTTTTTCGGATCGCAGCCGCGCAGCGCGCAGGTGCCCCCGTAAGGGAGCGCGTCAACGATGCCCACCCGCCACCCCTGGGCTGCGCACTTATTCGCTGCCGTTGTGCCAGCCATCCCTGCGCCGATGACGAACAGGTCGTAGTCCTCGTTCACGTGGAATTCCTTTCTGCCGGCACTATGGCCGGACAACATCGTGGTCCTGCTCGCAGTTGTGCTGCTCAGCTCGCGCGGATCGCCGCCTGAAGTTGCTCGAGCGTTGGCGCACCGGCGAAGCCGTCGGGTGTGACGTAGATGCGGCAGGCGAGCCCAACAGGGGCCGACGGGTCCGGGAACACGTCTGTGCCGTTGACGAGGATGCTCGGTGATCCGCGGAAACCGATCGCCCCCGCGTCCTCGGGGGTCTCCACCAGTTGGTGGGTCACCGTCATATCGGGGTGCGTCTGGGCGATCGAGGCCAGCCGCTCCGCGGCAATGGTCCAGTTCGGGCATCCATCGAAGTACTGCAACGTGATCTCCTCCATAGCACTCACGATAAACCTTGCACTGTGGTGCAAGGTCAAGTGGTTCACTGGGACTATGCGAATTGGAGATCTTGCCCTTGTCGCCGGGGTGAACGCGCAAACCATCAGATTCTATGAACGCCGGGGACTCCTGCCTTCCGCAGCACGTGAAGCGAACGGTTACCGCCAGTACGACGAGGCCACTGTCTCTCGTCTACGGTTCATCCGGGCATCACAGGGTGCCGGGCTGTCGCTGACCGACATCGGCGGCATCATTTCGCTCCGTGACGCCGGCGCTGTGCCATGCGGGCATGTCGCGACACTCCTCGCCGGGAAGCTCGAAGATGTGCGTGACCGGCAACGAGAACTCGCTCGCCTCGAATCAGAGCTGCAGCACCTCATTGAGGTCAGCCAGAACCTCGACCCAGCCGACTGCTCAGCAGGGACTGTGTGTCAGATCATCCCGCAACCCCAGCCATAGGCGCCGGGCACGCCGGGACGGATTCGCATCCCTCGCCGTCGTACTCGGCAAGGTTCGCGTTATGCCCGGTCTTCCGCTGAGGCTGGGGTGGCGGTGCTTGCTGGGGTGGCGGTGCTTGCTGGGGTGGCGTTGTGCGACCTGTGCGCCCGTACGTCGCGTCTGCCCCCGGTCGTGCGGGGGCGGATGCTCCGTACGGGCGCAGACGCCTTCTATTTCTCGGTTGTTGCCGCGTAGCGGTCCTCGGTCCGGTCCTCCGTGTACCGCGGCGCCATCGTCTTCATCTGCTCCATCACGAGCCGGATCGCGTCGGGCTGCTTGTCCGGCGGATAGCCGTTCTTCACGAGCAGACGCTTGATCGACGCGCGCAGTATGGCCCGCACTTCGTCACGCGCGGTCCAGTCGGCGCGCACATCGCGCCGCCTGACATCGGCAAGGTCGCGGGCGATCTGGACCAGAATCCCTCCGCGAGGTTCTCTCTGACAAATCCGATCATCTTGCGCAGGTTTCGCAGACGAGGGCGAGGGCGGGGATCAGGTAGTTGACTATGTTGCCGCCGATAGCGCCGATAGCGCCGATGGTGCGCATGGAGGCTTTGCCGACGCTTTCGCAGTGTGGGCGCTTCACGTTGGAGCAACTCCACCAGTGTCGGCATCAGGTCAGACTGCCGCCGCCTCGTCGTGACCTCTAGCGAACGCTTCGCACGCGAATTAGGCTCTCGAACAAACTTGGAAGGGCCACGACACGACACTGCCCCTGCTACTAGGCGAGGGCGCCGTCCCCAACCTCATGATCACCGACGGCAGCATCCTCCCGACGCAGGGAAGCGCCAACCCGGCGCTGATCGTCATGGCCGTCGCGGCCAGGGCGGCCGACCGGCTCGCCGCCGGTGGCAACCTCGCGAATTGACCGAAACCACCAGCGAAAGGATCCGACATGGCAATGAATGTGAGCGAGTTCATCATCCAGCGCATCAAGGAGTGGGGTGTCAGCCGCGTCTTCGGGTTTCCCGGCGACGGGATCGGCGAAATGGACGGCATGCTCGGCAAGGCCGAGCGGGAGGGAAAAGGCGTTGAGTACATCCGCCCGACGCACGAGGAGATCTGCTCGCTGATGGCGACCGCCCACGCGAAGTTCACCGGAGAGGTCGGCGTGTGCATTGCCACCTCCGGCCCGGGTGCCTTCCACATGCTGAATGGTCTCTACGACGCGCAGATGGACAATCAGCCGGTCGTCGCGATCATCGGCCAGCAAGGGCTGGCCTCGTTGGGCACGTTCGTGCAGCAGGAAAACAATCTTGAGCGGGTCTTCGCCGATATGGCTTGTTACGTGCAGACGATCGTCTCGCCCGACCAGGCGCAAGCGGTCATCGACACAGCGTTCCGCACCGCACGACTGCGACTGCAGCCGGCCGTCGTCATTCTGCCCCACGACGTTCAGGCGATGAAATGGAGCGAGCCCGAGCCCGAGAACTGGGTCTCGCGCTCGAGCGCCGTCGCCCCGTCGACCGCGATCACACCGCCCCTGTCAGAGATCGTGAAGATGGCCGAGATCATCAACGCCGGGTCGAAGGTCAGCTTCATCGTCGGCCACGGTGCCAGAGGTGCCACCGACGAGGTCCTCGAGGCCGCCGACCTCGCCGGCGCCGGCATCATTACCGCCCTGCGCGGCAAGCAGGTCGTCCCCTCCGACATCCCCTGGCACACCCAACAGCTGGGACTGTTGGGGTCCAAGCCGAGCCTCGATCAGATGAAGGACTGCGACACCCTCGTCCTGCTCGGCTCCAACTACCCCTACGGCCAGTTCCTGCCCGCGACCGGGCAGGCCCGCGCCGTTCAGGTCGACCTCAAACCCGAGCAACTCGGCATCCGCTACCCGACCGAACTGAACCTCTGGGGCGACGTCAAAGCCGTGCTGCAGGCGCTCATCCCCCTGCTCGCGCGCGCAGAGGACCGCTCCTGGCAGGAGAAGATCGCCGCCGACATGGTCGACTGGGAGCGCGAGATGCACGATCAAGCGATGATCGGCTACGACGACGGCGTCAACCCGCGCCGTGTCTTCCATGAGCTGAACCAGCGCCTGCCCGAGAACGCGATCGTCACCTGCGACGCCGGCACCACGGCCGACTGGTACGGCCACCACATCCGGTTGCGTCGCGGCATGATGGGCGACCTCTCCGGTCGCCTCGCCACCATGCTCGCGGCGATGCCATACGCGACGGCGGCGAAGTTCGCCTTCCCCGACCGCACCGTCGTCTGCACCATCGGCGACGGTGCGTTCCAGATGCTCGGAATGAACGAGCTCATCACCGTCAAGAAGTACCTTGCGAAATGGTCCAACAAACAGCTGATCATCGCGATCATGCACAACGATGACCTCGCCCAAGTGTCATGGGAGATGCGCACCGAAGATGGCAACCCCCTGTGGCGCGGCTCGCAGGACGTCGAGACGATGGACTACGCCGGCTACGCAGAGCTCCTCGGTTTCAAGGGCATCAAGGTCACGAAGGACGACCAGGCCGCTGCGGCCTGGGACGAGGCCTTTGCGCACCCCGGCGTGACGGTGATCGACGCGTACGTGAGTCGGAACGTGCCCCCGCTGCCGCCCCACATCACGGCCGAGTATGCCATCAACACAGCGAAGGCGCTGCTCAAGGGCGACCCGATGGGATTGAACGTGATCAAGGACTCCGCCACAGCGATGGCCGTCGAGGGCATCGGCCGGGTGAAAAACGCACTCCACCGCCGCGACGACGAGAAATGACTGATGCCCCGTCGGCGATCCCAGGGTGGGGGGCGGCACCGGCGGCCGCACTACTCAGGCGCTGACCCCGCCATCCCGCCGACGCGAACCCAGATACGAGCCGACTACCGCGGCACCCAGGTCGTCGAGCTCGGGTGCCACGACGCTGCCGCCGACCCGCGTCGCCAGAGAGTCGACGAACCGGGCGAGCCCCGGGTCTTCGCCGAGGCGGAAGAAGGTCGTGTGTGCGCCGAGGCGCATCGAGTTGTCGAGCTCGCGCACGGCCAGGGCCACCGTCACCGGGTGTGGCGGGTAGCTGAAGAAGACGTCGCCGCCGGCCTCGAGGTGCGAGGTCGGCTCGCCGTCGGTGACGATGAGCAGTACCGGCTGGGCGGTCGGATGCCGGCGGAAGTGCCGATTCGCCAGCATCAGGGCGTGATGCAGGTTGGTGCCCTTCTCGTATTCCGCGTCGAGGCCGGTGAGGTGCTCGATCTCCATGACTTCCGCCACACGGCCGAAGGCGATGAGCTGAAGGTCGTCGCCGCGAAAACGACTCGTGATGAGCGTGTGGAGCGCGAGCGCGGTGCGTTTCATCGGCACCCACCGGCCGTCGATGGCCATCGAGAACGACGTGTCGACCAGCAGCGCCACGCACGCCCGTGTGCGGGCCTCGGTCTCCTGTACCTCGACGTCGCCGATCTCGAGCCGGATGCCCGCAGCGGTCCCGCTGCCCTCCCCCGCCGTACGGGCGATGGCGTTGGTGATCGTGCGGGTCACGTCCCACGGCTCGGTGTCGCCGAAGGCCCACTCGCGGGTGGCCCCCGAGAACTCCCCCGCGGCACCGGCGGTCGCCACATCACGGTTGCCCTGGCGCCCGGACATCCGGGCCGCGACATCGCGCAATAGCGCCTTACCGAGCTGGCGCATTGCTTTCGGCGTCAGCCTGAGCGCACCGTCGGAACCGCGCTTCATGGTGCCGGGATCGCGAAGCGCAGCGTCGAGCTGCTGGAGCGTGCGGGCGTCGGCCGCCGCCACGTCGCCGAGCTGCCGGGTCAGCTTGTCGAGGTCGAGGTCGTCCATGCTCGACCCGCTGTATGACTGCGTGAGCTGCTCGGACAACTCGTCGAGGTCGGCGAGATCCTGGAACACGCCCGTGCCGTCGCCCAGGCCGAGCCCCTCCCCACCCTCCATGCGCTCCGAGCCGCCCCAGTCCTCCCCCGGGCGCAACGCCTGGAGGTGACCGTCGAGCTGAGCGAGCGACTGCATGAGCTCGGGTGAGCCGAAGGCCTGCCCGGCCAGCGCGTCGAGCTCGTCGCGCTGCTCCTGGGTCATGGAGTTGCGCATCCGCGCGGCGGCGGCGGCGCGCTGGGCGAGCGCGTCGAGAAGCTCGTCGATGTTTGCGGGATTCTCCGGGAAGAAGTCGCCGTGCTTGTCCATGAACTCGTCGAACTGGTCGGGGGTGTCGTCGCCGCTCTCGTGCGCGGCGAGCAGGTCATTGAGATCGCGGAGCATCTCGTTGATCGCGGCCCGGTCGGTGTCGGTGGCGTTCTCGAGCGCTTTTTTCATTCCTGCGAATCGCTGGTCGAGCATCTCCCGGCCCAGCAGATCCTTGATCTTCTCGAAGTCGGCGCGGGCCTCGCCGCTGCGCCAGTCGTAGTCGCCCAGTTCGCTGACCGCCGCGGGAGTGGATGCCGGGAGGTTCTCGAGCTGCATCTCGGCCAGCATCCGGTCGCCGTCGTCCAGGTCGACATCACGGGCGAGCTGCGCGCGTTCGGCCGTGACCGCCTTCTGGAGCAGCTCCCTGACCTCCTCAAGGGTGCCGTCGAGGTTGTGCCGCCGGGTCAGCTCCCGCCTGCGCTCGGCCACCCTGCGGGCCAGGTCGTCGAGGCCGGCCCGGTCGGTGCCGCCGCGCCGCAGGAACTCGCGCATCGCCCGCTCGGGCGAGTAGCCCGCCATGACGTCCTCGCCGATGGCGTCGAGCGCCTCGGCCAGGTCGACGGGCGGGGCGAGCGGATCGGGCCCGCCCGCGTACCTGCCGTAGCGGGCGGCGCGGGTGAGTCGACGGTTGGCCCTACCCATAGGTCGTCTCGCCCCCGCCGCTCTCCTTGCTGATCCGACGCTGCAGGTAGAGTCCCTCGAGAGCCAACTCGATGGCACCTGCCCGCTGCCCGTCGCTCATCGCACCGACCCGGTCGCAGACCTCGTCATACAGCTCGGACTCGCCGAGCACCGGCAGCCCGTCGAGGAAGGCGCGAGCGGTGACCTGCTCGCCCGTCGTGACCAGGGCACCGGCCTCGATCGCCTCCACCAGCACGGAGAAGTCGACCCCGCGAAAGTGCGCCCTCACCGTCTCGGCCGTCGCGGTACGCAGCAGGTGGTCGAGAATTTCGTCCTCCCGCCCCTCCTCGGACGATTCGAACTCGATCTTGCCGCCGAGCACGTCGACGGCCGTCTCGAGATCGACCGGGCGGGCCACGGCATCCGTCTCACCCTGGCGGGTGGCGCGGTGTATGGCGGCCGCAGCGATGGTCTCGGCGCCGGCGATCGCGAAGCGGGCGCTGACTCCACTGCGCTGGTCGACCGCGCTCGAGCCGCGCAAGGCACGGGTGAAGCGGGCGAGGATCTCGACGAGGTAGTCGGGAACGTCGGCGACGAGGTCGGACTCCTGCCCGATGATGGCGATTTCGTCGACCAGCTCGGTCGGATAGTGGGTGCGGATCTCGGCGCCGAAGCGGTCTTTCAGAGGGGTGATTATGCGACCCCGGTTCGTGTAGTCCTCCGGGTTGGCGGTGGCCAGCACCAGCACGTCCAAAGGGAGTCGCAGTACGTAGCCGCGGATCTGGATGTCGCGCTCCTCCATCACGTTGAGCATCGCGACCTGAATGCGCTCGGCGAGGTCGGGCAGCTCGTTGATGGCCACGATCCCCCGGTGGCTGCGCGGAATGAGGCCGAAGTGAATCGTCTCGGGGTCGCCGAGGCTGCGGCCCTCGGCGACCTTCATCGGGTCGACGTCGCCGATCAGGTCGGCGACGCTTGTGTCGGGGGTGGCGAGCTTCTCGGAATAACGCTCGTCGCGTCCACGCCAGGCGACCGGCAGATCGTCGCCCAGCTCGGCGGCGCGGCGACGGCTCGTCACCGTGATGGGGTCGAACGGATGCTCGCCGAGCTCGGACCCCGCGATCACCGGAGACCACTCGTCGAGCAGACCGACCATCGTGCGCAACAGGCGGGTCTTGCCCTGTCCCCTCTCGCCCAGCAGCACGATGTCGTGACCGGCGATGAGTGCACGCTCGAGCTGTGGGATGACGGTGGAGTCGAGCCCGTGCAGGCCGGGCCACGGATCGCGGCCCTCGCGCAGGGCGGCCAGGAGATTGTCGCGAATCTCGACGCGGAGGGTCTTCTGCACATGGCCCGAGGCGCGGAGCTCGCCGACCGTTGCCGGGGTAGGTATCGTCACCCCAGCAAACCTACGCCGCGTCCCACCGGTCGAGGCAGTGAATCCGCCCCATGCCAGCTAGACAGTCACCTCGATGAGCTTGCCCGTGGCGACATCGAAGACGAATCCGCGCACGGAACCCTTCTGAGGAATGAACGGGCTCGCCATGATCCGGTTGATCGACTGCGTCACGTCGTCGAACGGATCGGGAAACGACTCGGCGGCCCACGGGGGGCGAATTCCGACCTCGTCCTGGATGCTCTGCTTGAACCCGTCATCGGTGAAAGTGAGCATGCCGCAGTCGGTGTGGTGGATGAGGATGATCTCCTCGGTTCCGAGCAGCCGCTGGCTGATCGCGAGCGAGCGGATACCGTCTTCCGTCACGACACCGCCAGCGTTGCGGATGACGTGCGACTCGCCCTCGTTCAACCCCAGTGCCCGGTAGACGTCGATCCGGGCATCCATGCAGGCCAGCACGGCGAGGTGTCGGCTCGGCGGCAATGGCAGCGGGCCAGAGAACTGGGCGGCGTACTGCTCGTTGTTGCGGAGTAGTTCATCGGTGATGGTCATCTGGAGGTCCTTACTGTCTAGAGGCGATGTATCCATCTTCACATCCACTGGTCCCGCGGGTCATTCGGGTGCAGCCTGATCGCCAGTCAAGGCCCTCACGATCGTCCGCGGGTCTCGACTACGGTCGACGCATGACTGATTCCATGTATACCGCGCGCCTCGTCCAGGGTGAGGATGACGGCGAGAACGCCGAAACCGTCGAACTCGAGTTCATCGAGGGGATGCCCCAGAAGAGCTTCGTTCGTGCGATGGGCGAGCCGGGGGTGGAGCAGGTCTGGGAACTCGTATCGGGGAGCGACGACTTCGAGTACCGGCGCGCGGGTGTGCCCGGCGCTGACTACTCCTAGCAGCTCCTCCGCGCACCCTAAATCGACACTCTCGCGACCATGAGGTGGCCGAGGCGGCCGCTGCGTCCACGCTGCCGGACCAGTCGACCTGGCCCGGCAGCGCGCTTCATCAGGTGAAGGTGAGCGAGTTGGTGACGGCAATCAGGGTGGCGACGACGCCGTTGATGACACCGCCGATGTACGGGTTGCCCGTCGCGCGATAGATCTTGCGCGTGATGACGACGCTCACAGCCAGGATGACGATGATCGGGAACAGCCAGATGCTGAAGATGCCCCCGAATCCCGGAATGAGTTCTCCCGTGACCGCGAAGGTCGTGTATTGCGCGACCACGAGCACGAGCGCTCCGAGCGAGATGAACAACGCCAGGATCGCCGTGTTGATCCACTCCTTGCCCGCGATCGAGAACCGGTTGAACGAGTTGACGGCGATCGAGCTGGCGATGTAGAAGAACACGAAGAACGGCAGGTAGATCAGTGCGATACCGAGCTTGTCGGGGGTGAACGCCTTGATCGCGAGAACCCAGAGTCGGAAGTCCGTCGTGAAGAAGTAGTCCATCAGGAACACGATCCCGAAGGCGGCGGCGACCACGACGACGCCGAGGGCGCTTCCGAGCAACGTCTTCTTCCAGCCGGGGAGAACTCCGGATGCACGCAGCCTCACGCCGTTCTTGCGCCCGAAAGCGAGGTAGAACACGGCCATGATCACAATCGCCGCGAGGCCATTGATTGCGGCCCAGAACGCGACGAAGGTGACGGCGCCCTGCGGGAAGACGGATGGCACCAGGTTGAACGCGAGCGCCCCCACGGCCGGGGTCTGGCTGAGCGCCACCCAGCTCCAGCCGGAGATGACCGCAGAGACGACGAGCCCGCCCCAGAACCAGGCAAGCCCCTTCCTGGTGGTCGGCTGGGCCACGCCCGGGCTCCCGACGGTGAGTGATGCGAACGCTCGAGTGGTCAGCAGCGCGCGCGTGAACGCGACCAGGAAGATGGCGAATCCGATCAGGCCGAGGGCGTTGAAGAACGCCTTGAACTGCCATACCTGAGATCCGGCATCGATCGGGCTGGGTGCGCCGAGCGCATTCTCAAAGAATTCGATGGTGTGTTCCGTCGTCTGGGCAGAGAACGGGCCCCACGGATGCGTCTGGGCCGGCGTGTAGATGACACGCGTCGCCTCGGTACCGTCGACCTGATCAGTGTAGAACTCGCCTGCAACGCGGTCCTCTCCGCGTGCAGCCGGGTCGGTGCCGAAGGCGAGGAACGACTGGGCGTTGTCGGTGGTGATGTAGTCGCGCGGCGCGGTCACCGCGACGCCGTCCGCGTTGTAGCTGCGGAAGAAGAACTCGTCGTACTGGTCGGCGACGATCCCGACATCCCGGGTTCCATACAGGTTGAAGAATTCGTTGTCGTTGTCGGCATCACGGTAGACGCCGTCATTGTCGACGAGGAGTACCGCCGAGATGAGCGGAGTCTCCGCCGCATCATCGATTGGCATTGAGAAGTTGGCGGCCCTGGCCCCGTTCGAGTGCCCGGTGACACCGATTTGGTCCGCGTCGACGTAGGGCAGGTCGGCGAGCAGCTCGACAGCGGCATACATGCCGGTGCCGTTGACTGACTCCGCGCCAGCCGTGAGACGGTCGGAGTTGCCGTGCCCGTACATGTCGATCGAGATGACGACGAAGCCGCGACGCGCAAGCTCGACGTAGTTCGCGTCCTGCATCTCGCGGTTGTTCCACCAGCCGTGGCTCACGACGATCGCCGGTGCGGGCTGGTCGGCGGTGGCGGAGTCCGGCGTGAACAGAAGCGCGCTCAGCTCTTGCCCCGTCGAGGTCTCCCAGCGCAGGTCCTTCACGTCGATCGACCCGGCAGCGGTCTGAACGACCGACGCACCGATCCCGGACACAAGACAAAGAATCAGGGAGAGCGCCAACCAGACGCCGTTCCTCTGGGCCGTGTTTCTCTTCATTGTTCCCATTCCTCCATTGGCGGGTTACCGGCCACACACGCAGCCCAGAATTGGAACTCTACTCAGGTCGCGACCTCGGCTTGAGCAATTCAGGTGCACATTCGTGCAGGTTCGCGTGCTCTCGACGCAACCTGCGCCAGTGCGGGGTGCACATCTGTGCGCACTACCGATGGCCCGCAGCCGATGGCCTGCTGTCGCGCTGGCTACTTCGTGATCGCCAACCCTGTCGACTCCGAGGCGGCCCCGACAGCGCCCGCGTTGGTCAGCGTGGTGAACCCGAGGCCCTCCATGCGGTCGATGGCGGCGGCGGAGCGATTGCCGGAGCGGCAGTAGACGACGTACTCGCCGTCGGTCGGCAACTCCGAGACCGTTTCATCGAACGATGACGACTGCACATCGATGTTCACTGCCCCGTCGAGGTGGCCGGAGGCGAACTCCTCGGGTGTGCGCACGTCGATGACCACCGTCTCGGCCGAGATCGAGATGGGTTCAGCGGCGGGAGCGCACGCGGCGACGCCGAAAGCGAGGGTGGCGGCGATCGCCACTGAGGCGAGGAGGCGGGAGGTGATCTTCATGGGTGAGTGTCTTTCGTTTCAGGCGTACTTGATGAACAGTTTTTCGAGCTCGCGGATGGTGGGGGTGCCCGTCGCCGTCCCGCCGGCATCCGCGGGCGTCAGGCATTCACGCATCGCGGACGAAATGACGGCGTGCTTTGCGCGGTTGACCGCACCCGAGACGGCGGAGAGCTGGGTGAGTGTGGCAGGACAGTCCGCGCCGGACTCCAGCGCGGCGATGACGCCGCCGAGCTGCCCGCGTGCCCGCTTCAGGCGGTTCGCGATCTTGCGCTGGGCCTCCGCTTCGTCCGTCGGGCGAGCGACGGGCCGAAGTGGCGCAATGCCATTCGCGGGCACCACGGCTCAGGCATTCGTGGCGGTGGCCGCCATCTTGCTGCTGATCTCGTCCATGTCGAGGCCCTTAACCCCGGTGATCACCTGCTCGAGCTGGGGCGTGCTGAGAGCGCCGGGCTGCGAGAAGACGAGAATCCGGTCGCGGAAGACCATGAGGGTGGGGATCGACGAGATACCCGCGGCACTGGCGAGCTGCTGCTCCGCCTCGGTGTCGACCTTTCCGAAGGTGACGTCGGGGTGGGCCTCGGATGCCGCCTGAAAGACGGGAGCGAACGCGCGGCAGGGCCGCACCACGCCGCCCAGAAGTCAACGATGAGGATGCCGTTGTCGTCGACGGCCTGGCTGAATGAGTTGGATGTCAGGTCGATGGTTGCCATCGGGGTTCCTTTCGGTCAAAGCGTCAGGCCGCCGCCTATTCGTGGTGGCTGGATCCAGTAAAGCATATACCCCTGGGGGTATGCTACTCTCGACCCAACCAGTTCGAAGGAGCCCTCATGTGCTACACAATCGCCTGTCCCGTCTGCGGAAAAACAACCTGGGACGGCTGCGGTCAGCACGTCGAGGAAGCGCTGCAGGGAATTCCGGATGCGCAGCTCTGCGCCGGCCACGAGAGCGCGACGGCGGCCTCCCCCGCGCTGTTCCCCAGCCGCTAAGCAGCGGCATGATTCCCGTGGCCACGGCTCGCCCCGTCCGGACGACCGTGATGGCCGCACGCCGCCTCGCCACGGAAGAGTGGTCGAGGCTGCTCGGTGACGTGTCAGCCTGCACACTCGCGAAGGACGGGCGCTCGCATCCGGCCGCGAAGTTCTACGAAGGCAGAGTGGCGGCGCTCGGCGAACTCGTGCGTCAGATCGCCGACGAGACCGATCTCGCGCAGGCCGTCGACGCGGCCGGCACGCTCAGTGCAGGCTGGGCGGACACGCGCCTGCCGGGCGGACCCGAGGCGAGGGACTGGGAGGCTTACCGTGCCGGGGGCATCCAGGCCATGACCGACATCGCGGCAGAGCTCACTCCGTCGGAGCAGTCCAACGAAACGCTCGAAACGACCCCGTGACAGTCACCGCGGAGGCGCCGATCATCGGCGAACGCGTCGACGGCATCGACATCCCCGTTGTCAACGAGCGAGCGGTCCGGGCGTCCGCCGGTCTTCTGTTTCTCGGCGGCATCGTCGCATTCATGGTCGCCGCCCTCACAGGCGACTTCCAACCGCTACGGATGTTCGGGGCCGCCTTCATGGTCGACATGATCCTGAGGCTCTTTGTCGGAACGAAATACACGCCGAGCCTGATCATCGGCACGCTGCTCGTATGGAGGCAACGGCCCGAGTGGGTCGGCGGGGCCCAGAAGAGGCTCGCCTGGTCGTTCGGCCTCGGCATGGCGTTCGTCTCGTGCGGCGTGATGGGCTTTCTGAATATCGCCAACGGCTTCACCCTCGCCCTTTGTGCGCTGTGTCTCGGGCTTCTCTTCATCGAGAGCGCATTCGGCATCTGCGTGGGCTGCGAGCTGCAGCGGATGTTCGCCAGGACGAAGCCCGAGCTGTGCGCGGGCGACACCTGCAGCTACGTGCCGCCGAAGCGGGGGGAACGCCACACTGTGTTGACGCCCATGGATCGGCGGCAATAGAGTTTGGCTCACCGCCTCCGTGCGCCGCGAACCGCGCTTCCTAGGGCCGGTTGCGGTTGGCGTAAGCCGCCTTTGCCTGGGCGATCATCGCCTGACCCTGCGGACTGCGCCAAGCCCGGCGCGCCATCGGCAGGATGATGGGGAGGTATCGAAGAAACCGCACGGTGGCCTTCCAGATCAAGGTGTGAATCGGGACCCCAATCATAACCCGGGCACATCTGCCCACCCCGAGGATCTGAACCGCACCTAGGCGTACAGGTCGGTGCGCACGCAGTCGAGGTAGGTGTTGATCTTGCGTGCCCGACGCACCTCCGCCTCGTCGATCTCCGCGATAAGCAGTTCTTCGCCATCGCCCGCCGCGTCGAGAAATGTTCCGTACGGGCTCGCGATGCAGCTGAGGCCGGTGAATCCGGGCGCTGTGTGGTTGGCGTAGGCGATGTAGACGCCGTTCTCGAGCGCCCGCACCGGCACCATCATGGTCGAAATGCGCTCGGCGTTGTAGCAGAGCCGGGGGGTGGCGCCGCCGACATCGCCCGTGGTGGGCACGGCGGTGGGGATGCAGAGCAGATCGGCGCCCCGCACCGCGGCGCTTCTGGCGTATTCGGGAAACTCGATGTCGTAGCAGAGGCCCAGCGCAAGGGTGAGGCCGCGGAAGGGCACCAGCTCGGGCAGCTCGTCGCCCGGGGCGAATGCGGCCTTCTCGTCGGGGCCGAACAGGTGTGCCTTGCGATAGCGGGTGAGCTCACTGCCCCGATCGTCGAAGAGCGACGCGCAAATGTGGAGGTCGGAACCTGCAGCCTCCACGCTCGAGCCGACGAGGGCGATGCCGTGCTGTCGGGCTATGCGGGCAAGCTCCGCTCGGATCGCCTCGCCGTCGGAGTGCTTCACGAGTGCGGGCGCGTACCCCGTGGCGAACAGCTCCGGGGTCACGAGCAGATCGGCTCCCTCGCGGGCCGCCCTCTGCGCGAACATCGCGATCTTCTCGAGATTCTCGGTCACGGCGTTGATTCCGGCGACAGCCTGGAGAACAGCCATCCTGAGCATTGCGTTCTCCTGTCTCGCCAGTCGCGGGCGTCGTGCACCGAATACTAATTGACACACCCGTAGCCGAGGGCCACTATTGACCCAAAACCGAACGCCATTCGATTGAACAAGGGAGTGCAGTCATGGATGCTGCGGACGCAGGAATCGGCACAGAGCTGGAGACCAGGCTCGGTGTGATCGACACCATCGAGCGCAACGACCCCTCGCGTCGCGCGCTCTCGGGGGCGGATCTCTCGCTCTTCGTCGGCGTCTCCGTCGTGATCGCGCTTGTCGGCATCCTGGTGCTGGCGCTGTGACCGCCCCGGGCGCCGGCGGCGCACGACCCGACCGAGCTCAGCTCGACACTGCGGCGCTGGGCTCGCTCCCGCTGCTGAAGAAAGAGCGCATCTGGAACGCGGCCGACTTCACCGGCGTCAACGTTGCGCTCGCGATCGCAACGTGGGCTTTTCTCGTCGGCGGGTTCACCGCGTTGCTGGTGGGATTCCAGCAGGGCATTGCGGCGATGGTCATCGGCAATGCGATCGGCCTGTGCTTCATGGTGCTCGCGAGCGTGGTCTCGAGTCAGCGCTACGGCATCGAGCAGTACACGCTGCTGCGGCCCGTCTTCGGCGTTGTAGGTGTGGGAGTGCTCGTGTTCACTGTCATTCTGATCACCGAGATGGGCTGGTCATCGCTGCTCGCGATCATGGTCGGCCGCGCCGTCACCCAGGTATCGAACTCGGCGTTCAGCACCGATTTCGGGCCCGAAAGCCTGCTCGTCACCTTCTTCGCGCTGCTCGCGATCGCCGTCTCCTGGTGGATCCTCTCCCGCGGTCCGGTCACGATCGGCCGCTTCAACAAGTTCATCGCGCCCGGCCTGCTCATCGTGACTCTTTTCCTGATGGTCTACCTCGTACTCAACACCTCGGTGGATACCCTCTTCACGGCGGCCCCACTCGCCCCCTTCGAGGACGACCAGCTCAACTTCATGCTCGCGGTCGAGTTCAACGCTGGGGTCGGTGTCTCGTGGTACCCCGTGATGGGCTCACTCGCCCGGCTGACGCGCTCGCCGCGGGCGGCCCTCTGGCCCGCCTACGGCGGTCTGCTCATCGCGACGCTCATTGCCCAGATCGTGGGAATGGCCGCCGCGCTGACCCTGGGCGACTCCGATCCGACCGTGTGGATGTTGCCCTTCGGCGGGCCCGTGCTCGGCGCGTTCATACTGCTCTTCATCGCCTTCGCCAATGTCACGAGCAGCTCGTCGATCGTCTACTCGACCGTGCTCGCGATTCGCCAGGCCAGCGGCAAACTGCTTTCACGAGTGAGATGGGGGTGGCTGTGTGCCGGCTTCTTCGTGCTGCCAGCGATTCTGGCCTTCTTCCCCGGGTTCATGTACGACAGGTTCATGACGTTCGTCACCTTGAGCGGCGCGTTCCTCTCGGCGATGTGCGGCGCGATCATCGTCGACTACTTCGTGCTTCGCCGCCAGCGAGTGTCGCTGCGCGACCTCTACCTGCCCGGCCGAGCGAGCGCCTACCACTTCAACGGAGGCGTGAACTGGGCGGGAATGGCCGCCGTCATCGCCGGCGCCGCGTTCTACCTTTGGATCTACAACCCGATCACGCTCGAGACGCATCCGCTCTTCTCGTACACGACCGCCTCGCTGCCCGCCGCGATCGTGGGAGGTGTCGTCTACTTCGTGCTGGCCACGTTGCTCTACAAGCGGCGCAGCATCGGCGACTTCGTCGCCGGTAGCGCAGCCGCAGGGGCATCACCGGCGCGGGTCGAGCAGCCGTGATGCGGCTCGCGCGCGCGGCGGTGCACGACGGCTCCTCGAGCGCGCTCGAGATCCAATCCGTCGAGGTCGCCGATCCCGGTCCAGGCGCCGTGCTCGTGCGGATGGGCGCCTCGGGGGTGTGCGGGTCGGACCGGCATGTGCTCGACGGCGACTGGACGCTGCCCTCCCCCACTGTCATGGGGCACGAGGGCGCCGGAACGGTCGAGGCGATCGGTGCGGGCGTCACCGACGTGGCGGTCGGGGATCACGTGATCCTCTCGTGGTTCTATCCGTGCCGCCGTTGCGTCGCCTGTCTGTCGGGCAAGGCCTACGTCTGCACCGGGAGCCGGTCGGAGGAGTGCGTGCTGCCCGACGGCAGCACCGCGCTGAGCCGCAGCGGCGAGCGCATCTTCCCGTACCTCGCGGTCGGGTCGATGTGCGAGTACGCGGTGGTGCCCGAGTCCGGCGCCATCCGTATTCCCAACGACGTTCCGTTCGACGTTGCCAGCCTGATCGGATGCTCGATCGCCACCGGCTTCGGCGCCGTGACGCACGACGCCGCCGTCGAAGCAGGATCCTCCGCGGTCGTCGTCGGCAGCGGCGGGGTCGGCCTGTCGATCATCATGGCGCTGAAGCTCGTCGGCGCGAACCCGATCATCGCCGTCGATCGCAGTGCGGAGAAGCTCGAGGCGGCCCGTCGTCTCGGGGCGACCCACACGGTCGAGGCCGGGCCCGACCTCGCCGACCGGGTGAGGGAACTCACCGGCAATGGTGCCGCCTACGCCTTCGAGGCGATCGGCCGCGTGGAGACGATCGAGTCGCTGCCCGGACTCATAGCCCCCGGTGGAAAGGCGATCATCGTCGGGCTCCCGCCGCAGGACACGCCTGTCGCCATCGATGCTCTCGCGCTCGCCGAAAGCGGCAAGTCCCTCATCGGATCCAACTATGGTTCAACCGTGCCGGGGCGGGACTTCCCCCGCATTGCCGAGCTCTACCTCGCGGGCAAGCTCCCGGTCGACGAGCTCATCTCGCATCGCATCCCGCTCGAGGAGGTGAATGAGGCCTTCGACGCGATGCGGCGCGGTGAGCGCGCCCGCAGCGTGATCGTCTTCTGACCATGGGCAGGCCGCTCAGCCCGCTGCTCTCCCCGGAGAAGATCTGCCGCGCCGCGCTCGAACTCGTCGACGAGCGAGGCGACTTCACACTGCCGCGTCTCGCCCGCCGGTTGGGGGTGAGCCCCTCATCGATCTACCACCATGTTCAGGGCCGCCCCGAGATCATCAACGGGATGAGATCGCTCATCAGCGCTGACGTGCTGGCACAGGACGGTTTTCCGCCCGGCGAGGGGGCCTGGCGGGAGCAGGTGGTGCGGTGGGCGAGGATCTATCGCGCCGCACTCGCGCTGCATGCGAAGGCGATTCCGATCTTCGTGGGCGAGGCCGTGACCGACGATGCGACCCTCGAGATCTACGAGCGCCTCGCGGCGCTGCTCGCCGCCAACGGGTTCGACTCCCGGGAGGTGATCGTCGCGGTCTCGGTCATCGACAGCTACATGCTCGGCTCCGCGATGGACGCCGCGTCTCCCGTCCCGGCGTGGGTCACGCAGCCGCAGCCGCATCCGGCCTTCCACGAGGCGCTCCACGGCGGCGGCCTGGCAGGCAAGCGAGCCGATACGGCCTTCGACGCAGGGATCGCCGCGCTAGTTGCGAACCTCGAGATAATCGCGGGCCACCCGACTACGGTTGCCTCATCGGTTCGGTCAGCCCAGTTGGAGCCACTCGGCGAACTCGACCTCGGAACCGAGGAGTGAGTACCGGGCGTCATCGACGATGTCGAACTGCGTCGCCGTCGAGTCGAGTTGGGAGAGCAAACCCGCCGATCCGCAGGAGGTCGACGCGTTCGGGATGATGGCGCGCAGATCGTCGAAATCGGCGTAGGCGATGCGGGACTGGATGCTGACGTCGTTGAGCGTCCCTTCTGTGGCCGACGAGAACCACCCGCCGTAGCCGACGGCCTGCTCCGCCGGGGTGGGACCCGCGAGCAGGGCCTCGAGGGCAGGCCGGAGCGGCGCGGCGGCGTCGACGGTGCGCGGCACGGGGAACACGTCGTCGCACTCGGCCCCGAGCGAGGTGTTCGCGAAGAACACCTGAACGGTGCGGGTGACACCAGATCCCCCCGCGACTCTGGTTACCTGATAGTCGAGTTCGAGCGCGTTGCTGACAGCCAAGCTGACAGCCCCGGGGCCGCCCATGATGATCACGTCGGCGACGCCCAGATCAGCCAGGACTGCGGCCGTCACCGGCGGGAGGGCGGATCCGCCGGTGAGCAGAATCGGCGCGTTGTACAACGCAGCGAGCGGTGCGGCGGCGAGCGCGTCGGGGAAGTTCTCCCCTGACGCGAGGACAGCCACGCTGGCCCCGGCGGGGAACGCGTCGAGGGCGGCCTGTGCGGCGGTGCCGTAGCGGTCGTCACCGGCGACGCGGCTCACTTGGTAGTCGAGTTCGAGCGCGTTGCTGACCGCGAAGCTGACTGCGCCGGGGCCGCCCATGATGATCACGTCGGCGACGCCCAGATCGGCGAGGGCAGCGGCGGTCACCGGCGGGATGGTCGTTCGTCCGGTCAGCAGGATGGGCGCGTCGTAGAACGCGGCGAGCGGTGCCGCAGCCAGCGCATCCGGAAAGTTCTCGCCCGATGCCAGTACCGCAACGCCGGCGCCCGCGGGGAACGCGTCGCGCGCGGCCTGTGCGGCGGTGCCGTAGCGATCGTCACCGGCGACGCGGCCCACCTGGTAGTTCAGCTCGAGGGCGTTGCTGATCGCGAAGCTGACGGCGCCGGGGCCGCCCATGACGATCACATCGGCGACGCCGAGCTCGACCAGCGCCGCCGCCGTGACCGGCGGAAGCGACGCCATCTGCGTCAGCAGGATCGGCGCGTCGTAGAAAGCGGCGAGCGGTGCCGCGGCCAGGGCATCCGGGAAGTTCTCCCCCGACGCGAGGATGGCCACGTTCGAGCCACCAGGGAAGGCCTCGAACGCGGCAGCGGCGGCGGTGCCGTACCGGTCCAGGGGTGTCGGTATCGGCTGCGCCGCGGCCGGAGCAGCGGAGAGCATGATGCCCGCGAGAGCAAGGATTGCCACGACGGTGTGGCGCAACTGAGATCTCATGTGCTCAAGCCTGAGCCGCCGATTCCCGCGAGGTAAGGGACCTTCGTCCCGGTGTGCCTGCCGCCGTGGGCACCCGCTTTCGCTGTCCGAGGGGCTCTCCTGTCGCCTCCGCCACCGCCGGCCCGTGCACCTCATCGAGCACCTCACCCGGGTGTCGCAGGCCGAGGCCGCGCGGCGCATCCGGCTCGGTGCCGCCGTGCGCCCCCGCCGGGCGCTGGATGGGCGGCAGCTCCCCGCGGCCTTCCCGATCGTTGCCGCGGCGCTGACCGCGGGCCAGCTGGGGGTGAATGCTGCGGCGGAGCAGTCCCTCGTCGACACTGCGGCGGTCGAGCCTGCCGACATAGTCGGCCTCCACGCGCGGGTGTGGCGGGAGGCGCCCGATCCCGACGGCGCCGAGCCCCGGGAAGAGGTGCTTCGCGCCCGACGGCGGTTCTCCCTCGGCCGCGAGGTGGAGGGGATGACGCCGTTCTCCGGCGCGCTCGACCCCACCTCCGCCGCGCTGCTGCGCGCTGCCTTCTCGGATGCCTCGGCGCCGGGCGCCACGCCTCGCTTCCTCAGCGAGGAGGACATCGCCCGAGGCACCCAGACGTGGAGGACACCGGAAGATCGTGCTCGGCGACGACGGCGAGGTGCTCCATCTCGGGCGCCCGGAGCGCCTGTTCTCGACGGCCCAACGCAAGGCGCTCGCGGTCCGTGACGGCGGCTGTGTCATCAACTGCGGGGCACCACCGGGATGGTGTGACGCCCATCATGTGACCGAGTATGAGGCGGGCGGCGAGACCAACATCGACAATGGTGTGCTTCTGTGCAGTACCCACCACACCTGGCTGCACGCCTCCGAGTTCACGCTGACGATGGTCAACGGCAAGCCCTGGCTGCTCGCCCCGCCCTGGTTGGATCCGGCTCAGAGGTGGAAGTCGGTCGGATATACGCGGGCGACGATGGCGGGGTGACCTGACCTGACCTATGCCGCGGCGTTCGATCCCAATCCATGTGCGCGAGGGCTCCGAACACTGTGTGACCCGCGGGACCCCGCCCGCAGATCGCTTACCTAGGAGCAACCCACTATGAAGAAGTCAATGACGACCCTCGGCGCAACAGTCTTGATGCTGTTCGCAGCGACGTCGGTCGGAGCAAGTGCAGCATCAGCCCACAACCCCGAAGGGCCGCAAGGAAAAGGCGCAGGCAAGAACGTCACCCTCACCGCAACGCTGAGCGAACTCAACCACTCCGGAGTATCGGGAACCGCGAGCGCGCTCGTGCGCAACAAGAAAATCAAGCACATCGAGGTGAACGCAATGGGTCTCACCCCGGACGCCCCGCACGCGCAGCACATCCACTTCGGCGATCAGGCGCTGCACGAATGCCCGACCCTTGCCCAGGACGCCAACAAGGACGGTCGCCTGAACACCGTCGAAGGTGTGCCCGCGTACGGACCTATCGTCGTCTCGCTCACCACGACGGGCGACACGAGCCCCGCGAGCGCCCTTGCAGTCGACCGTTTCCCCGTCGCGAAGCACGGCATGTTCCACTACAGCCGCTCCAACATCAAGTTCACTGACGTCGCCGGGACCGGCGCCGACGGCGGTGTCGGAACGGCCAAGCAGATCGCCGAGGCGGTCCGTGCGGGAGAGGGTGTGGTTGTGATTCACGGAATCGACTACAACGACGACAGCATCTACAGCCTCAGTGGCGAAGGCGCGAGCGAACTCGACCCGTCGTTGCCGGCTGAGGTGACCGACCCGGTCGCCTGCGGCGTGCTGCACTAGCCGACGATTTACCCGGGGGCCGGGCCCGACGAAAGTCGGGTCCGGCCCTGTTTCGTGTCGCCCGTGCGGTGACAAATGTTCTCGTGCCGCGCGAGCTGATCCCGATGTCATCCTCCGCTCTCGCGTCGGGAGGTCAGGCGCGAGGTCCAGGCGAGGTAGGCGCTCAGGATGCTCGCCGCGCGCGGGCCGACACCCATGAGTCGACCGTTCCAGATCCGCCAGCGGGTCGGGTCGCCCGCGGTCAGCTCGCCGATCCCCCGGACGAACGCCGCAGCGATGACCCGGGGCCGATCCGCTCGACCCGGGTGACGAGGGGGTCGAGCGTCGCCGCGCGGACGTGGACTTCGATGCCGTTCGGGTCGATCAGGTCGAAGAGATTGCGGATGCGTTCCGGCAGCCCCCCAGCCCAGCTTCGCGACGTCGACGCCGGCTCGCGCCAGTCGGCGGGCAATCGCCATCACCGAGAAGCACTCGGCGGTCAGCCGTGCGGCATGGGGTGCGAGTGCCTGGCCGAGGCTGAATTCGGGGTCGAGGCGGATGCCCATCCCCTCGACCATCAGGAGCATCTTGAGCACGATGACCATCTCCGGCCTCAGCTGGAAGCGGTGGTCGCGCAGGATCGCGAGCAGACGGCTTTCCAGCGGTCCCATCTCGAGCTCGCCGATCGCGCGGCCCCGGTACATCGCGATGTACTGCGCGAAGTCGCCCCGCAGCTTGTCCCGATCGACCGACCCCGCGGGCGACGGACAGTTCGATCAGGGCCGCACCGATCCGGTTGGGGTCGTTGCGGGTGAGGGCGAGCAAGAGGTCGGTGATCTGCTCGCGGAGCTGTTCGTCGATGACGCACACCATGCCGAAGTCGATGAGCCCAATGCCTCCGTCGGGCTCGACGAGGAGGTTGCCCGGGTGCGGATCGGCGTGGACGAACCCGTCGACGAGGACCATCTGCGTGATCGCGGCGACCGCGCGCTCAATCAGTTGACGACGGTCGATCCCCTCGCGATCGAGCGCATCCGCGTCGCCGACGTTCAGGCCGATGATCCGCTCGAGGGTGATGACCCGCGAGGTGGTCGCACCCCAGATGATCCGGGGGATGTGGATGCTGGGATCGCCCGCGAAGTTGTGAGCGAAGCGTTCGGCGTTGCGCGCCTCGTGCAAGTAGTCCAGTTCTTCCCGCATAGTGCGCGCGAACTCCGCAGCGATTCCTGTCAGGTTGTAGTCGGCGGCGAGCTCCCAGTGTCTGCTCGCCTGCGCCGAGAGGTTCTGCAGCACCTCCAGGTCGAGGTTTGCCTCGGCGATTACCCCCGGCCGCTGCACCTTCACCACGACCGGTGTCGCATCGAGCATCGTCGCCGCGTGGGCCTGGCCGATCGACGCGCTCGCCAACGGGGTGGGGTCGAAGGAGGAGAAGAACTCTTCCGGAGGCGTGCCGAGTTCCTCGGTGATGACGGTGCGCACCGTATCGATGGAGATCGGTGGGGCCGAGCTCCTCGAGGGCACGCCGCAGCCGTTCCGGGTTGCCGATCCGCTCGCCCCCGTACTCAACCCGCGCGACCAAGTGGCGCAGGCCTGCCCACCGGTCGAGCCCGCCGACGCCGGCAAGAAAGCCGAGCCCGTGCCGCGTAAGCACGACCGCAACCTGCCGGTACCGCTCAACGTGGCTCGCCACCTGGTTCGCTGCTTCTCACTCGGCTAGGCGCGAGTGATCTGCACCTTTCGGGACTGTGTCTCGGCCTGCGGCGGAACCGGTGCCCTGACCTCGAGCACCCCATCGCGGTACGACGCGGTGACCTCGTCGTCCTTGATGCCGTCGGGCAGGGGGATGTCGCGGGTGAAGGAGCCGTATCGGAACTCCGAGCGGTAGCCGTCCTTGGATTTCTCCTCGCTCTTCTCCTCGCGCTGCGCCCTGATGTGCAGCACGCCGTTGGTGACCGAGACATCGACATCCTTCTCGAGGTCAATGCCCGGCATCTCGGCGCGCACGACCTGCGTGGTGCCGTCCACGAACTCCTCAACGCGAATCGTGCCCGACTCCCAGTCGCCCTCGATGAAGCGGCGGATCGGGTCGAATACCTCGCGAGAGGTTCGTCTCACGATGTCTGTCATGGTGGGTCTCCTTGTGTTCAGACCCGGGTGTTATCGCACCGGGTTGTGTTCGCACCGGATCCGAGCCGGACCGACGGTCGCGAGATCAAGTGCATCCCGACGGGCGGCGGCGGAACAGGGAACAAAGTCCCGCGATGCCTCCACCGCGCCGTTGCAGGGACGAAAGCCCCTACTTACCGGCAACACCAGCGCGCACAGTGAAGAGATGACCCTCAAGCAGCGCAGGCTTTTCGAGCGGCACGTCCGCATCCACTGGGGCGGTCGCGAGTTCCACACCGACCACGGGATGAGCGAGATCTTCGTTAAACAGGTGCGTGAGACGGCGGATGCCGGTCGGTCGGAACTCGTGCCGCTTCTGCACGAGGGCGGACTGGACCTCCTACTGGTCACGCCGACGACAATCGTGACGACCCACCCCGTCGAACGTCGCGAGCACGCGACGAACACAGCCTGAGCGGTGTGCCTCAGGCGCGGCGTGCTTCAGGCCACGTGCTCGGCCGCAGAGTACTGGGCCGTGACCAGGATCGGCATGTGATCGGATCTGCCGCTCGGCAGCGTCGCGACATTGTCGATGTCGAGGCCCACCGAGGTCACGAAGTCGAAGTGCCCCTTGAAGAACTTGTATCGGGTGTAGGTCGACGTGTCGCTCAGTGACAGGGCGTAGCCGGACTCCTTGACCCGCGCGGTGAGGTTGTCCTTGAAGTACGGGTAGTTATAGTCACCGACCATGAGGGTCGGCACGTCACCGAGGCCGCGCAGCTCAGCGTGCGCGGCCTTGATCTGGTTGCGCCGCAGCGAGTTCAGAGCGGTGAGAGGCGCCGCGTGGAACGATGCGACGACGAGCTCCTGCTGCGACTCGTCATCGATGAGGCGCGTGCCGATCAGGCGCTCATGGGCTGGCGCGAGGACCCTGTCGTGCAGGGACTTCTTGAGCGCGAACGCCTGGGTGGAGATGGCGGTGAAGCGGTCCTTGCGGTAGTAGACCGCGAGCCCGAGCCGGTTTCGCTTCGTCGAGTCGGCCAGGTGGAGGTTGTCCAATTCGGCCGGGAGGGCGAGCGTGTCGCACTCCTGGAGGCACAGCACATCGAGGTCGAAGCGGTTGACCAGATCGGTGAGTTCGCCGCTCGCCGCATTCTTGCGGAGGTTGTAGCTAATGACTCGTAACAGAACAACCTCTTAGGTCTCGTCGTGTTCGTCTAACGGAGGAATCCTATCCCCAGTGCGGGCAAAACGTTCAGCTGCCGAAGAGCATCTCGATCGGTCCTCGGGCGAAATAGACCAGGAATCCGGCGGCGACGATCCACAGCAGGGGCGAGACTTCCCGCGCTTTGCCGGAGAGAGAGCGCACGACGACCCAGGATATGAAGCCGACGCCGATGCCGTTCGCGATCGAGTAGGTGAGCGGCATCACGATGATCGTGAGGAAGACCGGGAGCGACGCCGAGAACTCGCTCCAGTCCATCTCCTTGATCTGCGACATCATGAGCACGCCGACCACGACGAGGGCGGCACCGGCCACCTCGAGCGGCACGACCTGGGTGAGCGGGGTGAAGAACATCGCGAGAAGGAACATGCCGCCGGTGACGACCGAGGCGAGTCCCGTGCGTGCCCCCTCGCCGACCCCGGCAGCGGAGTCGATGAAGATCGTGTTCGATGAGGACGAGGTCGCCCCGCCGGCCACCGCGCCGATTCCCTCGATGATGAGCGCCGACTTGAGCCGCGGGAAGTTGCCCTTGGCATCGGCAAGGCCGGCTTCTCGGGTGAGGCCGGTGAGGGTGCCGACAGCATCGAAGAAGTTGGTGAACACGAGCGTGAACACGAGCATCACCGCCGCGAGGATTCCGATTCGCTCGAACGCGCCGAAGCTGAAGGCACCGATGAGGCTGAGGTCGGGCAGCGAGACGATTGACTCAGGGATCACCGGGGCGTTGAGGCTCCAGCCACCCGGGTTGGAGAACGACGGCCCGAGCTTGAAAATCGCCTCCACGGCGATCGCGACCGCTGTGGTCGCGAGGATGCCGATGAGAAGTGCCCCCCTGACCTTGCGCGCCATCAGCACACCCATGGTGAGCAGGCCCAGGATGAAGATCACCGTGGGGATCGTCGTGACCGACCCCGCGTCGCCGAGCTGAACGGGCGGCGACGCGGCTCCGCTCGAGCGCACGAAGCCCGAGTCGACGAGGCCGATGAACGCGATGAACAGGCCGATGCCCACGGTGATCGCGGTCTTCAGCTGCGCGGGTACCGCCTTGAAGATCAGCTCCCGCAGGCTCGTCGCCGACAGCACGACGATGAGAAGCCCGTTGATGACGACGAGGCCCATCGCCTCGGCCCAGGTGACCTGCCCGACGACGCTCACGGCAAGGAACGAGTTGATCCCGAGCCCGGCGGCGAGGCCGAACGGGAGATTCGCGACGAGCCCGAAGAGGATCGTCATCACGCCTGCGGTGAGCGCGGTGACCGCCGCGACCTGGCCGGCCTGGAGCCAGTTGCCCTCGACGTCGAGCGTGGCCTGGTCGCCGCTGAATCCGCCGAGGATGAGCGGGTTGAGGATTACGATGTAGGCCATCGTCATGAAGGTGACGAGGCCGCCGCGAATCTCGCGGCTGGTCGTCGACCCGCGCTTGCTGATCGAGAAGAAGCGGTCGATGCGCGTGCCGATGGCCGGGCGCTGAGCTGTCGTGGTGATGGGTGACTCCAGTCGGACTTCTCCGGCGCAGCCTGCGCCTGAAGCGACTCCGAGTTTATCCCTGCCGTGGGTCAGCGGCCGCCGCCGCCTCCCCCTCCCCCGCCGCCGCCGGAGAAGCCGCCGCCAGAGGATCCCCCGGAGGAGCTGCCGGATGCCGAGCTCGCTGGCGCCGACGCGGATGTTGCGGCCGAGCGGAAGCCCGTCATGGCCCCGGCGAAGTGGGCGCCGGTGAACGGCGAGCTGCCCACGTACCAGTCCGGTGTCTCGTCGGCATACTGCACGGCGAGCTCCTGCGCCCACTCCTTCTCGACACCCCAAAGAACTGCCCACGGAAGCAGCTTCTCGTAGAGCTTCACGATCTGGCGGTGGTTGCCGACGTCGACCCGCACGGCGCCCGCTGGACTTTGCAGCACCCGGAACCGGTCCGCTTCGGCGAGGGTGAGGTACACCCGCAGACCGGAGATGTAATCGCGCAGGTCGGCTCCGGTGTCGGTGAGAACGGCGGGCCGGATGGCGCACAGCCCGCCAATGAAGAGACCGAACCCGCTTATGAGCAGGGCGGCGAACGCCCACCCGGTGGGTACCGGCGAGAGGACGAGATCGAGAAAGACCACGACGGCGGCCAGTGCGACGATGCCCGCGAGCGCCGCCAGGATCACCCATCGCACCCGCGCCCTGACCCGTTCGCGCAGCCCGGCAGAGACGGCCAGCTTGCGGGAGGCGGTGCGGATGGAGCTGAGTTTCGTGGCGAGCTTCTGGCTCGGCTTCGTCAGGCTGCGCTCCTGGGCGGAATCCGGGGTGCGGCCGAAGAGAGCCTCCATCACCTCGGTCTCCTGTGCGTCGAGGTCGCGGTCGTGCAGAAACTGGAGTGCGAAGTCGTCGCCCCGTTCGATGATGCGGAGGTTGCCGCGCACAGCGAGACTGACGAACTGCGCCGCCATCGAGGTCGAGGACCGTTTGACGATGTCGCCCGCGAGCAGCAGATAGACGCCGTCGGGCACGCTGTACTGCGCGATGATCGTGCCGCGTCCGCGAGCATCCCGCGGTCCGGCGATACGGGCGACGATCGCGACGATCGATCCGAGCATCGCGAGCACCATAACGACACCTGAGGCCCAGATCGCCAGGTTTGAGGGCTGCGGCGGCTCCGGGACCACGAAGGTGCCGGGAGAGAAGGCGATTGCCACGCTCACGTTCTCGCCGGGTCCGAGGTTCTCGGCACCCGCGGTGAACAGCTTCGCGCCCGGCGCATCCGGGTCTGGCATCACGGCGAGGTCGCACCGGTCGGTCGAGCCCCGCACGCCGACGTAGCACGCGGCCTCACCCGTGGTCTCGCCCGCGATCGCTGGGGCGACATGCACTCGAGCGGTGAGCCGACCGAACGGCTGGGCGAATCCGGTGCCGTTGGTGTCCCAGTAGAACTCGTCGGAGGAGGTGTCGGCGAAGGAGCGCACCACGTTGATCTGCGAGTAGCTGATTGTGTAAGTCTGGGTGCCCCGCACATAGTCGTCGGTGCCCAGCGCGAGTTCGAGGAAGCCCCCGATCTCCGACTCCTGATACGGCACCGGGTCGCCGTCGTCGTCGACGACCGATTCGATGCTCGGCGCAAGCGGTACCCCGTCGTAGTCGAGAGGGATGGAGCGGATGATTCCCCGATTCTGGTCGAACTCGGGAAACTCGGCGACGAACGTCTCCACGGTAGTCAGCCGCGACGTGCGGTCTTCCGCTCGGCTGAGATAATAGTCGGCCTCGTAGGAGGTGAAGGTGAAGTCCTGCACGCCGGTGGCGCTGCGCGCCGAGGAGGATGCTGCACCGGCCGGGCCGCCGGCCGGGCCGAGCGCCGCCACCGCCGAAATCGCGGGGCCGGCGAGCATGCTCGCCATGATCAGAGTCGTGGTCAGCAATCGCCGCATGAGTTCAGACTAGGCGCGTCGGGGATCACACCGCCCGGCGCGGCGGATTAGCGTGGAGGCATGGAAGCGGCACGAGTGCGCACGCGGGCGATCGTGCGCGGAATGGTGCAGGGCGTCGGATTCCGTGCCAACGCGAGGGCCGAGGCGACGAGGCTCGGGCTGTCCGGCTTCGCCCGCAACCGGTCCGACGGCACGGTCGAAGTCGAGGCGGAAGGGCCGGATGTCGCGGTCGCCGAGCTCGTCCGCTGGCTGCACGCGGGCCCGCCCTGGGCGGAGGTCAGCTCGGTCGAGGTGACTGACCTCGAAACCGCCGGAGACTCGGGCTTCCGGCTCGGCTGAGAACGGTGGTGGTGCAGACTGGGCGGCATGACTGTGACTCCGCCGTCCAGGGAGGTGCTCGAATGGGTCGCCGCCAGCGTCGGCGCGACCTCGGCGAGCTGGTCACGGTCGCTTCTGGGCGGAATGCACGCCGTCACCGACGTGGTTCGCACCTCGGATCGGCAGGATCTTGTACTCCGGCGATTCCCGGCAGGTGACGATGCGGTGCACCGTGAGGTGAGGGTACTGAGTGCGATCGACGGGCTCGACGGACTGGCCCCGCTGCTGATAGCTGCTGATCCCGACGGCGCAACCGGCACCCCGACGATTCTGACGACATTGCTCGCAGGCTCCGCCTTCATCACTCCGCACGACCCGGTCGACTTCGCCCGCCAACTCGGCCGGACCCTGGCCAGCATCCACGCCCGCGCCCCCGGTCCCGGACTGTCCGACGTCATCACCTCGCCGCGCGCGGCCGCCCAATTCGGGGCCTGCCCCGAACAGCTCCTCGCGGAGCCGCACGTGCTGACGCACTTCGACTTCTGGTCCGGGAATACGGTGTGGCGAGACGGACGCCTCACCGGTGTCGTCGACTGGTGCGGGGCGGGGACGGCCCCGCCCGGACTCGACGTGTCGTGGGCTCGCCTCGATCTGATCCTTCTCTACGACCGAGTTGTCGCCGATGCGTTCACGCGCGCGTACGAGAGCGCGGTCGGCGTCCAGGTTCCCGACATCGACCTGTGGGATCTCTATGCCGCTTCGAACGCCCGACCCAACGTGGAGAGCTGGGCTCCGGGGTATCAGGGCCTCGGGCGCGGCGACCTCGGGCCGGCATCACTGCGTCAGCGCCTGACCGAATGGTCCCGGATCGCGGGCGGTAACGAGCACTGATACGGCACCGCGTGGCGTGCGGATCAGACGAAGCGGATCGCCGCCGACAGCCTCGTGCGCACGTCGAAGAGTTCGTTGCCGCCCATCAGGGGCACATTGACGAGCCCGGTGCGGGCAAGGTCCTGCAGCCGGGAGCGCTGCACCAGCAGGGTCGGCACGCCCCGCGCCCGGCCGACGACGGTGAGGGACTCCTCGGTCTGATCGTCAGGGACGACGATGACAAGTGCGGTGAAGCGCACGCGTGCGGCGCGAGCGATCGACCGGGCACGCAGCGAGAGAGCGTGCAGCGGGCGCTCCCCCGCACCGATGCCCTCCCCGATGATCTCGCCCTTGCGCAGGGTGACCGGAGCTCCCCAATCCTCGGAGAGCATGGCGAACAGCCCGCTCGGGCCGAGCACGATGTGGTCGAGCTTCTGCGCGGGGCCGCCGCCAGCAGCATCCGTCGCCACGTCGTGCCAGATCGTGAACGCGATGCCGAGCTCGGAGAGCAGGCGCGCGGTGGCCTCCTCGGCGAGGGCGTCAGCGAGCACGTGGCGGATGTCGCGCGGCGCCGAGCGCACGAACGCGGAGTCGTAGGGGTCGTCGAGTGCGACCCCTCGGCCCGCCCATTCGCGGATGAGGCTGAGATAGCGTTCACGGCGCCAGCCGCCCGGATGCCCGTGCGATCGTGCGAGTGGCCGGGAGTCCCGGGGCTTGCGTGCCGACGGTGCCGCCCACGCCTCATGGGCAGGCTCGCTCCTCGTCGCGCCGCGGTCGTATGCCGCCCGCGCCTCGGGGGTGCCGATGCGCTCCCACGCCCACTGCGCGGTGTGAAACTCGGCCGCGGATCCCCCCGTGTCAGGGTGCGTCTCGCGCAGAACACGGCGGTAGGCGCGGCGCAACTCGTCGGTGCTCGCGGTCGGGGGAACGCCGAACACCTCGTAGGGCGTCGCTGAGAGGGGGCTGTCGCGCATCCGTCAATTCTTCTTGGGGCTTGGGGATCAATAGACGAGAGTACCTTCCCCGCGCTGGCAGGAGGGTGGGCCGGGCCTCCGTGACGACCAGTGTCGGTGGCTGCTGATTGAGTGAAGGAACCGCAATTTCATCCCTGGCCGGAGGAACCCATGCCCAGCTATCCCCATCTCATCGACGAACGCTGTCCCCGGTGCGACAGCACGAATCCCCTGGAAATCGTGCACGGAACGGCGAGCAGCGAGATGCGTGCCGCGGCAGATTCCGGGCTCATCGCGATCGGTGGGCCCGTTGTCGCCGACGACAACGCCGCCTACCGCTGCCGCCGCGCCGGCTGCGGGGTGGAATGGGGCCGCGTCGACTGGGACAGCTGAGCGCCCCGTGACGCTAGTCTCAAGCAGTGAGCCAGACAACGAGCGACCGCGCCGACCCAGCGCCGCGCCCGGAGAATGTCGACCCGTCCCTGCCCCGTCGGCTCGTCGGTGCCTCGCGCATCGTCGTCGGTCTGCTGGTGTTGGCCAGTATCGTCACCCAGATCGTCGACCAGTCGATCAACGACGCCTTCATTCCAGGCGAGTACTTCAGCTACTTCACCATCCAGACGAGCGTGATGAACGTCGTCGTACTAATCGTCGCTGGTGTTATCGCGCTGCGCCGCCGCCGCGACTCCGAGCTGCTCACGACCCTCCGGGTGTCGATTCTCGCCTATGCGGTCGTGACGGGCGTTGTCTACAACGTGCTCCTGCGCGATATCGTCAGTGACGGATTCGTCGGCATCCAGTGGCCCAACGAGGTCATCCACGTCTGGGTGCCGATCTTCATTGCCCTCGACTTCCTTCTTGCACCCGGCAGTCACCGGCTCGGCTGGAACCGGCTGTTCTTCGCTGTGGTGTACCCGCTCGCCTGGGTCGCGCTCACGCTCGTGCGCGGTGCCGCGACCGGCTGGTACCCATATCCGTTCCTCATCCCGGATGGGCCGGACGGCGCTCTCGGTGTATTCGGCTATGTGCTGGGCATTGCCGGTTTCATCGTCGTTATCGCCTCCATCGGGATCGCCGTCAGCCGCATCGGGCGCCGCGGCGCTCGCGCGGCCTGACCCAGGCACCCGTCTTCCGTAGAGTCGACACATGGAGATGGCTGCGAGCGTGAGAGTCGACAGCTGGATCTGGGCTGTGCGGCTCGTCAAGACCCGGTCGCTGGCTCAGACGGCCTGCCGCGGCGGCCATGTGCGCATCAACGGCGAGAAGGTCAAGCCCGCGCAGGCCGTGCGAATCGGCGACGAGGTGCGGGTGCGGGTCGGCGACCTCGAGCGCATCGTGGTCGTGCAGCGGATCATCCGCAAGCGCGTCGGTGCGCCCGCTGCCGCCGAGTGCCTTCTCGACCAGACTCCCCCGCCACCGCCGCGCGAGACGATTCCGGTCGCGGCGCAACGCGATCGTGGTGCCGGGCGCCCCACAAAGCGTGAGCGCCGCGAGATCGACCGGCTGCACGGCCGAACGGGAAACAATGGCTGAGGCGCGCCCCGCGTGGGCGAACTGGGGGCTCATCGGGCTGGTGTTCGTCGGTGGCAGCCTCGGCACCGCGACCCGGGCGGCGCTCACCCTCGCCATTGATCCCACCGACGGGTTCCCGGCGACAATCATGGTCATCAACGTTGCTGGCGCCCTGCTGCTCGGCGCCCTCCTCGAGGCGCTCTCCCGACGCGGGGCCGACGAGGGGGCGCGGCGGCATATCCGGCTGCTCATCGGCACCGGGTTCCTCGGCGGGTTCACCACCTACAGTGCGCTCGCGACCGACAGCGTTGTGCTCGTGTCGGGCAGCCCCGCGCTCGCGCTGCTGAACGCGTTGGGGACCCTTGTGCTCGGCGCGCTCGCGACGTGGCTCGGAATCGTGTTCGCCGCGTGGGTCGACCGTGGCAGGGCGCGCCGGTGACGCCGCTCTTGTTCCTGCTTACCGCCGTCGCAGGCGGCGTCGGCGCCGCACTGCGGTTCGTGCTCGATGGCGTCATCCGGTCCCGCTTTCCGACTTTTCCCATCGGCACGCTCGTGATCAACGTTGCGGGGTCGTTCGTGCTCGGCCTCGCCACGGCGGTCGCGCTGGGCGAGCTGGTCCCGCCGGAGGCCCTCTCCGTTCTCGGCGTCGGCCTCATGGGCGGTTTTACGACGTTCAGCACCGCGAGCTTCGAGACGGTGCGCCTGATCGGGGACCGCCGCTACGGTGCGGCGCTCGTCAACAGCGTAGGGATGCTCATCGCAAGCGTGCTCGCCGCCGCGCTCGGGCTGTGGCTGGGTTCGCTTTTCTGATCAGGGCCGGTCTGGGTCCGGGTCTGCTGCGCAGTTCGTGAGATAGAAGTTGCGCACGACCCTCGACTGTGGATAAAGCTCGAGCCCGGTCTGAATGACGTCGTCGTCGAGCGTCGTGCCTGACGACTGTTCAGACAGGGCCAGTTGTGCGCCCGTGAAATAGTCCTCGTAGTTCGCCCAGACCTGGGCTATGGCGATCGGCGGGTCCCGTTCGTCCATCGCGTGAAGCTTCACACGGATCTCATCCTGGAGCTGGTCCTTCGGCAGCGAGAGTTCGAGCGGCCCGACGGTGGAGGCGTCGCCCCCCGCGAGAGTGAAGTCAGAGCAGAACTCGGTCATCCGTGCGGTCGAGGCGGGGCGTTGAGTTACTGTACTGCTGCTTTCTGGCGGTCGGCCCAGAGCTCGTTCTGCACCAGGAGGGCGAGATTCCGCAGCATGACGGACTCCCCTTCGGAGAACTCCCGGGGGCGCGTGTCATAGACGCAGAAGGAGCCGACCCGCTGGCCCTCCGGGCTCACGATCGGATACCCGGCGTAGAACCGCACGTGGTGCTCGTCGGTCACGAATGGGTTGGCAGTGAACCGCTCATCGAGAGTCGCGTCAGGGACGACGAAGCCGTTGTCATCGCGGATCGTGTAATCGCAGAAGGCGACGCAGCGGGGAGTCTCCGACAGCTCGAATCCCGACCGGGCCTTGAACCACTGGCGGTCCCTGTCGATGAAGGTGACCGCCGCTGCCGCGGTGCCGAACATGCTCTGGGCCAGCTCGGTGACGCGTGTGTATCGGTCATCGGCCGCTGTGTCGAGAATTTGGAGGCGGACGAGAGCGCGGATCCGCTCCTCTTCCTGCGCCCAGTCGACCGGCGGAGCCGTCTCGTCGGGGCGTGTCAGTTCCGCCGCCATCGGGGCGACGATCGCCCGCGCCCAGGCGCGGTACGACTGCGGTCCCCGAAACCTCGATCTCTCCGCGGTTGGCGACGGGGGGAAGGGCAGCAGCGACGTTCGCGGATGCCCCTCGCACGCCTGGGGCAGCTCGGCGCTGAGTGTGCGCCCGTGGCGGTCGGTGATCCAGCCCGGCAGCAGAAGGAGCGACCGAATTTTGGGCATTGCGGGCACCATCAGCACGAACGTCCGCAGGTGCGGCGAGCCCTCGTACTCAAGCAGGGTGAGCAGTGCGCTCATGTCGGTGCGCCACTGGGCCGCGGGGGCCATGCTCATGGCGTCGAAGAGCCCGAGCATCACGATGACGGCGTCGTAGCGGGAGAGCATCGTCTCGTCGAGTCGGAAATAGGCTTCGCGGGCGGTGAGCTCGACGTCGACGATGAGGTCGACGTCGACTCCCCTGCCGGTGTCGGCCGAGAGCTGTCTGGCGATTCCTCCCGGCAGGGCAAGGTCGTGACTGAGCACGCCGAAGCCGACCGCGGGACCACAGCCGATGAGCAGCACTCTCAGCGGGTCGCTGCCGGAGGCGTGGGCACCCGTCGACCCCGTTGGACGAGGAATGTTGTACCAGGCAGTGGCGGCGGTGAGGTAGGCGAGCCTCATGAAGGGGCGCACGAACGCATCGAGGATTTTGGACACCGCGCTCAACCCCCAAAAGTCCACGACGAGTCGACGCGACCCCCCGCAGTTCCGAGCGTACGTCAGCTGCGCAACTATTACGCAATCCGTGTCATCGGGAGGCGCAGCTCGCTCAACGCCGGTTCAGCGCACGACACTCCACTCGTCCGCGGTGACGATTCCGACCGCGACCAGCGCGACGACGGCGATGGCGATCATGCAGGCCGCCATGATGGCGAGACGGAATCGGCCTCCCGCGGTTGTGAATCGCACGACGACCATGACGAGGTAAATCGCTGCGAGCACGACGATTCCGCCGACCGCTACACCCGGAGGGCCCAGCCCGATCAGCGGGGCGAGCACGGCGATGCCGGTGACGGCGAGAATCCCGCCGACGATGATCCAGGCGAGACCGCTGGAGGAGGTCAGGGCGGGCTGGTTGCGTACCAGCGTGGGGTCGGCCTCGCGTCTCCGCCGTTCGGACTGCTCGTTCGGCGTCCGCGCGGGTGGTGTCGGTGTGGGTGTCATTGCTTGCTCCTTCCCCCAGCGCTGCAAGCGCATCCGTAACCTACGGAACACCCGCCGAGGGGGCCGGCTCAACCCATTGACAGGGCGACGAGGCGGCGTTCGCGCATGGCGAGGAACAGCGGAAAGGTGAAGGCGAACGCGGTGACCGCCGACAGTACGATGTACAGCCAGGCCCGCTTCATCCCGAGTCTCCGGGCCTCGACGATGATGAGCACGCTGCCGGCGAGCGCGACGATGAGCAGGTCGACCCCGAGCGAGCCGACGGCCGGGCCCGATCCGAACCAGTCGCCGAAGAAGTCGCGCCCCGAGGCTACGGCGCTGACGTTGAAGGCGAGGGTGCCGAGGAGTCCGAGGATGCTGAGCACGAGAAACGTGATCGAGGTGGCGTTCCAGTGCTGGGTGAGTGTCGATTTCGTGGCCATGGTCACATTGTCGACCACGCGCACTGGAAGAATGGGGATGTGACTATCGCTCCCCCTCCCCTCGGTCTCCTGCTCGACGTCGACGGCCCCATCGCGAGCCCCGTGACCCGCACCATCGCAATCGAGACGATCACCAACGACCTCGTTACACTCGCCAACCAGGGCATCCCTGTCGTATTCAACACTGGCCGCTCCGACGTCTTCATCCGCGACCAGGTCGTGAAGCCGATGCTCGCGGCCGGACTAGCCATGGATGCTCGGGTCTTCGGGGTATGCGAGAAGGGCGCCGTCTGGTTCGGTGCCACGATGACCAACTTTGCCGGCGTACAGGTCGACCGGAACCTCGCGCTGCCCGATGAAATAGTCGCCGACCTGCGCGCCCTGTTCGACGCCCGCTACAGCGACACGATGTTCTGGGACGACGGCAAGCACGCGATGGTGTCGCTCGAACAGCGCACGGATGTCACATCGGGTGAGTTCCTGCCGCAGAGGGACCGGTTTGCCGCGGATGCCTTCGATTTGCTCGAGCGCAACGGGGTCGGAGCCGAGCTCGGCGACCGGTCCAGCGCGCATCCGGTGTCGGTCCGGATCGAGCCGACCGTGATTTCGACCGACATCGAGCGGGTATCGCTCGGCAAGGCGCTCGGAGCGGAGCGAGCCCTGTCGCTTCTGGCCGACTCCGGGCCGATCCCGCGGCTCTGGCGTACGGTCGGCGACTCTCGCAGCGACTACGGCATGGCGGACCACCTGCACGCCAACGGCTTCGACGTCGCGCATGTCGACGTGCGCCCCGCCGACGGCATCCCCGACAAGCCGTATCGGGTGATCACGCAGGGCGACCTCGACAACGACGAGGCCGGAGCCGAGTTTCTCGCGCACTGGGTGCGGGAGTTCGCCGGTTAAGCAGGCTCAGGCGGAGTCGCGCCAGACGATCGAGGTGGGCAGGAGGGTGCCGAATTTCGGCACCTGTTCGCCGCGCAGCTGCGAGAGCACTCGCTCGGCCGCCAGGCGCCCGAGGGCGTCGGCGGGCTGCCGCACGGTCGACAGGGTGGGCTGGCAGCGGAGCGCCCAGGCGCTGTCGTCGAACCCGACGATGCCGACGTCGTCGGGCACGCGACGGCCGGCCTCGCGCAGGCCGTCGAGGGCGCCCGCGGCGATCGAGTCGGATGCCGCGAAGACGCCGTCGATGTCGGGGGCGCGGCTCAGCAGCTGTCGCATTCCGCTTAGCCCTGTTCCGTGCGAGTAGAGCGGGTAGTCGACGACGAGGTTCGGGTCGAAGGCGTCGCCGAGCGCGGCGCGGAAACCCGCCAGGCGGTCCTGGCCGGAGTCGCGGTCGAGGGCACTCGCGATCATGCCGACCCGCCGGCGCCCGGTGGCGAGCAGGCGCTCGGTGATGGCCTTCGCGCCGGCAAAGTTGTCGATGCCGATGAACGGGATGCCCTCGATGTCGGGCGGGTGGCCGACGAATGCCGCGGGGATGCCGAGCTTGACCACGGCGTGGGCGATGGGGTCGCCCGAGCGGGCCGAGATGATGATGACGCCGTCGACGAAGCCGCCGCTGAGGTACTCGGCGACGCGGTCGCTGTCACGGTCGGAGTCGATGACGAGGGAGACGAGCTGGTAGTCGGCCTCCGAGAGGATCGCGTTGGTGCCGAGCAGGATCGCACCGATGACCGGGTCCTCAAGGAAGAGCGAGTGCGGCTCGTGCACGATGAGCCCGATCGCGTGCGACTGCTGTGTCTTGAGGTTGCGGGCGGCGGTGTTGCGAACGTAGCCGACCCTGGCGATCGCGGCCTCGACGGCGACGCGCGCCTCGTCGGAGACGTAGCGTTCGGCGTTGATGACGCGGGAGACGGTGCCGCGCGAAAGCCCGGCCTCCGCGGCGACATCGTGGATCGTCGCTCGGCGCGGACGCGCAGCACCAGTGGCCATGCTCACACTGTAGTGCTCCCGCTACTGCCGGCCGCGCGGGGTCTGCGCACAATGTGTCAGGTCTGTGATTGACAAATCGAAACACGACTGGCTACTCTGGGATCGTTCACAGGCCAGCTGCGAATTTCTTTTTTGCACAGTCTGGGAACGTTCACAGACCTACGCTGGACCACCCGCACCGCATCCGCACCGCAGCGCACAGCCAGACCAACGATGATCGAGGCCCTTTTGTCCAGCACGACAGACCATGCGCCAGCCGTCGCCATCGCGCCCGCGGTCGGCACCCGGTTCGCCTCCGTTGGAATTGAGTACGGCTGCGACTACAACCCCGAGCAATGGTCCCGCGAGGTCTGGAACGACGACGTGCGACTCATGCGCCAGGCCGGCGTCACGCTCGTCGCGATCAACGTCTTCGGCTGGGCGGTGCTTGAGCCGCGCAGCGGCGAGTTCGACTTCTCCGGGCTCGACGCGATCGTCGGGCTGCTGCACGAGAACGGCATCGGCATCAACCTCGGCACCGGAACCAGCTCCCCTCCCCCGTGGCTCACGCGACAGCATCCGGAAATCCTGCCGATGGCGGCCGACGGAACCCGCCGCTGGCCCGGTGGACGCCAGGCCTGGTGCCCGAGCTCGCCCGTCTTCCGCGAGCACGCCCTCGCGCTCGTGACCGAGGTGGCGGCGCGCTACGGCAGCCACCCCGCAGTGCGCCTCTGGCACGTCTCGAACGAACTCGGCTGCCACAACGCCCTGTGCTACTGCGACGTCTCGGCCGAGTCGTTCCGCGGCTGGCTGGAGCGCCGCTACGGGTCGATCGACGCCCTCAACGAGGCGTGGGGAACGTCGTTCTGGAGCCAGCGCTACTCGGAGTGGGCCGATGTGCTGCCGCCGCGTGCGACCCTCTCCGCGGCGAACCCCACCCAGGCGCAGGACTTCTCCCGATTCAGCTCCGACGAGCTGCTCTCCTACTACCTCGCCGAGGCGGGGGTGCTGCGCGAGCTGAGCGCGGTTCCGGTCACCACGAACTTCATGATCACCGCCCACATTCGCACCCAGGACTACTGGAGCTGGGCGCCCCACGTCGATGTCATCGCCAACGACCACTACCTCGACCACCGCCTCGACGACCCGCACCAGGAGCTTGCCTTCGCGGCGGACCTCACCCGCGGGCTCGCCGGCGGCGGCCCGTGGGTGCTGATGGAGCAGGCGACCGGATCGGTCAACTGGCAGCCGCGCAACATCGCCAAGGCCCCCGGAGAGATGGTGCGCAACTCGCTCTCCCACCTCGCGCGCGGCGCCGATGGCATCTGCTTCTTCCAGTGGCGCGCCTCCGCCTCGGGAAGCGAGAAGTTCCACTCCGGCATGGTGCCACACGCGGGCACCGACACCGGCATCTGGCGCGACGTGCTCGAACTCGGCCGCGTGCTCGGCGCGCTCAGCGAGGTCGCCGGTTCCCGGGTTGTGGCGGATGCCGCCATCGTCTTCAGCTGGGACGCCTGGTGGGCCGTCGACTTCGAGTCGCGCCCCTCCGGCGACCTGCGCTACCTCGACCAGGTCCACCGCGCCTACCGCGAGCTCTGGGACGCCGGAATCACCGTTGACATCGTCGCGCCGGGCGCCGACCTGTCGGCCTACCGGTTCGTCGTTGTCCCCTGCCTGTATCTCGTGACGGAGGATGCCGCGCGCGGCATCCGGGACTACGTGGCCGGCGGCGGCCACGCCCTCGTGACCTTCTTCAGCGGCATCGTCGACGAGAACGACCGGATCCTGCTCGGCGGCTACCCCGGCGCGTTCAAGGAGATGCTCGGTGTCGTCACCGAAGAGTTCTTCCCCCTCGGGCACGGTGACGCCGTCGCCCTCGACGACGGCTCGACCGCGACGGTCTGGACCGAGTGGATGCACGCGCGCGGCGCCGAGGTCATCGCCTCCTACGCCGACGGCACCCTCGCCGGAGTGCCCGCGATCACCAGGAACAGGCACGGCGACGGCGTCGCCTGGTACCTCGGAACGGCGCTCGAGGCCGGGGCGCTCGGTCGCCTGCTCGTGCGGGCGAGCAGCGAGGCCGGAGTGAGCGCGACCCGCCTGGCCGGCGTCCCTGGCGTCGAGGTGGTCCGCAGGAGCTCCGCCGAGAATGATTACCTCTTCGTCATGAACCACACCGACGAGCCCATCAGTCATCCCGCGGCGGGTACCGAACTCACCCGTGGCGGCCAGGTCGAGAACACCGTCGACGTTCCGGCCGGTGGGGTGCGGGTCATCCGCACTCCGCTGCAGTCCGCCAGCACCACTGAGATCCCCGCAGCATAAGGAGCCACCATGACAACGACGTCGACAGCCACCTCGCCGCCTACGGAGAGCCCCGGGCCTGCCAAAATCAAGCGCAAGGGTCTGAGCCAGCGCCGCGCCATCCTCACCTTCGTCGGACCGTTCGTCGTGCTGTTCGCGCTCTTCTACATCGTGCCGATTGCCTACGCGATCTACCAGTCATTCCTCACGGTGGAACGCGACGGCACCTTCGGCCCCGCCACCCAGGTGTTCGGCGGGTTCACCCAGTACGTGGCGGTCTTCCAGAACGACGAGTTCTGGGCATCCGTCGTGCGGGTTCTCCTGTTCGGTATCGTGCAGGTGCCGATCATGCTGGGGCTCGCGCTCCTGTTCGCGCTGCTGCTCGACTCGCCCCTGCTCAAGGGCAAGAAGTTCTTCCGGCTCGCGTTCTTCGCCCCCTACGCCGTGCCCGGCGTCATCGCGGCGATCATGTGGGGCTTCCTCTACTCCCCGACCCTGTCGCCGTTTGCGCCGGTCACCCAGAACGTCAGCTTCCTCTCCGCCGACCTCATCCTCTGGTCGATCGCGAACATCGTCACCTGGGTCTACGTCGGCTACAACATGCTGATCATCTACTCGGCGCTGCTCGCCATTCCCACCGAGATCTACGAGGCGGCGAAGCTCGACGGCGCCAACAACTGGCAGGTCGCGTGGAAGATCAAGATCCCCCTCGTGACGCCCGCCATCATCCTCACCGCGGTGTTCTCGATCATCGGCACGCTACAGCTGCTCGCCGAGCCGCAGACCCTGCGCAGCTTCAGCACGGCCATCAACAGCACCTTCACCCCGAACCTGGCCGTGTACACCACAGCATCCGTTCCGAACTACAGCCTCGCAGCCGCAATGTCGGTCGTGCTGGCGCTTGCGACCTTCGCGCTCTCGTTCGCGTTCCTCAAGGCAACCCAGAAGAAGGCATTCGCATGAGCACCTCCTCCATCGCCCGGCGGAAGGCCCCGGTCGCCGCGCCGCCCCGCCAGAACGGCGGGTCCAAGCGGGAGAACCCCATGTCGCGCGGCGCCGCGATGCTCATCATGGGCGTCTTCACCCTCTACTTCCTCACCCCCATCTGGTGGCTGTTCGTCTCCTCCACGAAGGACGTCGGGGAGTTCACCACCACTGCACCCCTGGGCTTCACCGCCGACGCGATCCCGAATTTCTTCGGCAACATCGGGAGGCTTTTCGCCTACAACGACGGCATCTTCCTCAAGTGGATCGGCAACAGTGTGCTCTACGCCGGCGTCGGCGCGCTTCTCGGAACCCTGTTCGCGGCGATGTGCGGCTACGCCTTGGCCAAGTACAACTTCCGGGGCCGCGAAGCGGTCTTCAACGTCGTGCTCAGTGGCGTGCTCGTGCCCGCGACCGCGCTCGCCCTGCCGCTCTTCCTGATCTTCAGCCAGATCGAGCTCACCAACACCTACTGGGCGGTTTTCCTTCCCAGCATCGTGAGCCCGTTCGGGGTGTACCTCGCCAGGATCTACGGCTCCTCGAGTGTGCCCGACGAGCTTCTCGAGGCCGCCCGCCTCGACGGTTCGGGCGAGATCCGCACCTTCTTCACGATCGCTGCGCGGCTCATGTCGCCGGCCCTCGTGACCATATTCCTGTTCCAGTTCGTCACGATCTGGAACAACTTCTTCCTGCCGCTCATCATGCTGCGGGACCAGAGCCTGTTTCCGGTGACCCTCGGTCTCTACGCCTGGAACAGTGCGATCGGCCAGAACCCAGAACTGAGGTCGTTCGTCATCATCGGCGCATTCGTGTCGATCCTGCCCCTGATCATCGCGTTCCTGAGTCTGCAGAGGTTCTGGAGCGGCGGCCTCGCCGCGGGCAGTGTCAAGTAGTCCATTCCCACCAGCCGGTCTCCCTCCGGTGCACCATCACACCGCACACGAAAAGGACAGAATATGCAACGCAAATTCAAGACAGTCGCTATGGCAGCGGCCGTCGTCTCCTCGCTCACCCTCGCGGGCTGCGCGACCGCGTCTGACGACGCAGCACCCGGCGAAGCCGCCGGCGACTGCGCTCCCTCCGACGGTCCCGTCGAACTGACCTTCACCAGCTGGGTTCCAGGAATGGACAAGGTTGTCGAGCTGTGGAACGAGCAGAACGAGGACATCCAGGTCGAGTTCCAGACCGGCCCGAACGGCAACTCGGGCACCTACCAGAACTTCTTCAACGAGATCAAGGCCGGCAACGCGTCTGACGTGGGCCAGATCGAGTACGACGCCCTGCCGAACTTCCGTGTGCAGGACGGCCTCGAGAACATCGCAGCCTGCGGCGACATCCTCGCTGCCGGCGACGACTTCGTCGACTGGACCTGGAGCCAGGTCACGTTCGGCGAGGACAACGCCGTCTACGCCATCCCGCAGGACAGCGGCCCCATGGCGATGTACTACCGCGCCGACCTCTTCGAGGCCGCCGGCATCCCCGTCCCCACCACCTGGGAGGAGTACGCGGCCGCCGCGGCGCTCATCAAGGCCGAGGGCTCGTTCATCACCAACTTCCCGAAGACCGACGTCAACTGGTTCGCGGGCATGGTCTGGCAGAACGGTGGCCAGTGGTTCGAGAACGACGGCGACAACTGGGGCGTCGAACTGACCTCCCCCGAGTCGATCGAGGTCGCCGACTACTGGCAGGCGCTGATCGACAACGAAGAGGTCTCGGCGCTCGCGTCGTTCTCGGACGAGTGGAACAACTCCTTCGACACCGGCCAGCAGTGGACCTGGATCTCCGCCGTCTGGGGAGCCTCGACGCTCTCCACCGGTGCCCCGAACCAGGCCGGCAACTGGCGCGTAGCTCCCATGCCGCAGTGGGAAGCCGGCGGAGAGGACGCCGGCAACTGGGGCGGATCCTCCACCGCAGTACTCAAGGGCTCTGACCACCCGTACGAGGCCGCGCAGTTCGCTCTGTGGCTGAACACCGACCCCGACGCGCTCGCCATGGCGAACGAGCTCGGCGGACTGTACCCGGCCTCGAAGGAGGGCGCGACTCTTCCCGCGTTCACCGGCGAGTCGGAGTACTACGGCGGACAGAAGATCTACGACGTCTTCGCTGAGGCCTCGGCCAACGTCATCCCCGACTTCCTGTGGGGACCGACCATGACCCAGACCTACACCGACGTGTCGGACGGCTTCGGCACGGTTCTCGGCGGCAGCGGTACTCTTGCTGATGCCCTCGCGGCCGGCGAAGAGAAGACCATCGAGGCACTCAAGGCGCAGTCGATTCCCGTACAGGAGTAGCTCACATCCATCGCATCATCCACCTCCGCGCCTCGGGCTCCAGTCTCGTACTGGACGCCCGGGGTGCGGGGGCACCTTTTTTTCTGCACTGGGGCTGTGACCTCGGACCGCTCTCGGATGCCGAGCTCGCGCAGCTGGCCGATTCGATCGCGCCGGCCGTCTCGCCGAGTTCAATCGACGGCCAGCTGAGGCTGAGCCTCGTTCCGCTCGAGAGTGAGGGCTGGAGCGGGTTGCCCGGCGTCGCCGGCGCGAACGACGCGGGACCGCTGTCGCCGGCCTTCCTGCTCACCGGCATCGATCAGACGAACGACAGCTCTCTTCGTGTGCGGCTCGCCGACGAGACCATCGGGCTCGAGCTGGAGGCCTCGATCGGGATCGACGCGCACGGCGTGCTCGAGTGCCGCAGCACCGTGACGAACCGCGCCCCTGACGCCTTCACTCTCTCGCGCCTCGCGGTCACGCTTCCGGTGCCGGCCCGCGCGCGCGAGCTGCTCGACTTTACCGGCCGCTGGTCGCACGAGCGCCGGCCGCAGCGCCGCAGCCTCGACCACGGCTCCTGGAGCCGGCAGTCCCGGCACGGTCGCACCGGACACGACAGCCCCTTCGTGCTCGTCGCGGGAACCGAGGGCTTCGGCTTCCGCTCCGGCGAGGTCTGGGCGGTGCACATCGCCTTCAGCGGCGACCAGCAGCTGAGCGCCGACTCCCACGCGACGGGCCACGCGCTGCTCTCCGGTGGCGAGCTGCTCGCCCCGGGCGAGGTGCGGCTGGAGCCGGGGCAGAGCCACCGGTCCCCCGCCGTAGTGGCCGCCTGGTCGGCCGAGGGTCTCGACGGGATCAGCGCCAGGTTCCACGATCGTGTTCGCGAGCGGCATCCGCTCCCTCTGCGCAAGGTCATCATGAACACCTGGGAGGCGGTCTACTTCGAGCACGACCTCGACCGCCTCACCTGCCTCGCCGAGACCGCCGCAGCGGTCGGCGTCGAGCGGTTCGTGCTCGACGACGGCTGGATGACCGGCCGCACCGACGATCGGCGTGCGCTGGGCGACTGGACCGTCGACCCGGTCAACTGGCCGGACGGACTGCATCCGCTCATCGACCGCGTGCACGCCCTCGGCATGGACTTCGGGCTCTGGGTGGAGCCGGAGATGGTCAGCGTCGACTCCGACCTTGCCCGCGCGCACCCCGAGTGGCTGCTGCGCGGCCGCGCCGACCGGCTTCCCCAGCCGTGGCGGCAGCAGTTCGCGCTCGACCTCGGCAACCCCGACGCGTTCGAGAACATCCTCGGGCAGCTCACGGCGCTGCTCGACGAGTATCCGATCGCGTACCTCAAGTGGGACCAGAACCGCGACCTGCTCGGTGGGTCGTCGCTGCGGCAGACGCGTGCCACCTACCGGCTCATGGACGCCCTGCGCGAGCGCTACCCCGGGCTCGAGATCGAGTCGTGCTCGTCGGGAGGCGCCCGCGTCGACCTCGGCGTGATCGAGCGCACCGACCGCATCTGGGTGAGCGACACCAACGACCCGCTCGAGCGGCAGTCGATCCAGCGCTGGACCGGGCTGCTGCTGCCCCCCGAATACCTCGGCAGCCACCTCGGCGCCCCGACGGCGCACACGACCGGCCGCACGAGCGACATGGGCCTGCGCCTGGCGACGGCGTTCTTCCTCTCCGCCGGCATCGAGTGGGACCTCGGACAGGCGGATGCCGCCGACCTGCAGGCCATTCGCACCTGGATCACGCTCTACACCCAGTCGAGGGCGCTGCTGCATTCCGGGCGGACGGTGCGGGCGGATGCCGCGGATCCCGCCATTCTCGTGCACGGCGTCGTCGCGCCGGATGCCGCGATCTTCGCGGTCGTCTGCCTCACGGCGCCGAGGGACGCCGTGCCTGCTCCCGTGCTCTTCCCCGGGCTCGACCCCGACACGAGGTACCGGATCGAGGTGCTCGACCTCGGTGCCGGCCCGCGCGTGATGCAGGACCAGGCACCCCCGTGGACCGAGTCGGGCGGCCTCGTGCTCTCCGGGCGGGTGCTCGGCGCGGTGGGCATCGCGATGCCACTCCTGCTGCCGGCGCAGGCGCTCGTGCTGAGGTGTGTGGCCGTCTGAGGCGTGCTGAGGTTGTTCCGCGGATGACGCCGTACGTAACCGAGGAGATTCGGCGCCACGCCGGGTAGATCGACCAGTCAGCGCGGCGTGTCGCAGAAACGCCTGTCGAGCGTGACGCGGTGGGGGTCGGGGTCGGGGTCGGGGTCGGGGTCGGGGTCGGGGTGGGCGACACGCCGCTCGGATGTCGGTGGCAATTGACATCATCGAATGTATGTTCGAATATGGAAAGATGCTTCACGCCGCAGTTCTCGCCGATCCCTTCGAGGGGGATCAGGGAGACGACGCTGCCCTGGGCGCCACCGTCGCCGGCAACACCGGCGACCCCGGCAACCCCGGCAGCACGGGCAGCACGGGCAACCCCGGCAACCCCGGCGACCCCGGCGACCCCGGCAACCCCGGCAGCACCGGCAACCCCGGCGAGACGGTGCGCGAGCTGCAGGCGCGCATCCGCCAGATGCAGGGAACCAAGCTCGATACCCGGAGTCTGCCGACGCACCCCGCGATCGCCTCGCTGCTGCCGGGCGGCGGACTCAAGCAGGGGGCGGCCTACTCGGTCGAGCGGTCGGCCACGCTGCTGATGGCCCTGCTCGCCGGCCCATCGGCTGCGGGATCCTGGTGCGGTGTCATCGGCGTTCCCGAGTTCGGGGTCGAGGCGGCCGCGCGCCACGGCATCGACCTCGACCGGCTCGTGCTCGTGCCGCACCCCGGAGACCAGTGGCTCGGGGTCACGGCCGCCATCGCCGACGTGCTCACGGTCGTGGTCACCCGGCCCCCGCGCCAGGCGAGCGACTCGAGCATCGCGCGGCTGGCCGCCCGGTTGCGCCAGCGCGGAGCCACCCTCATTGTGCTCGGCCCGTGGCCACAGACCGAGGCCATGCTGAGCATCTCGCACAGCAGCTGGAGCGGCATCGGCAACGGGCACGGCCATCTCGCCGCGCGCGAGGCGACCGTGACCGTCAGCACCCGCACGAGCGCCCGGCCCCGCAGTGCCCGGCTCTGGCTGCCAGGCCCCACCGGCCAGGTCAGTCGCATCGACACGCACCCGCTCGCGTGGCAGGGCGGCGGCCCCGTCGGCGTTCCGGCGCTGCGGCAGGAGGTGCTTGCCGGATGACCGCGACCTCGCCGACCTCGGTCACGCGCACGATCGTGCTCTGGTGCCCCGACTGGCCGATCGCGGCGGCCGCGCGCGCCCACGGCCTCGCGCCCGCTTCCGCGCCCGGTTCCGGTTCCGGGTCGGGTTCCGGTTCCGGTTCCGCGAACACGGATGCCGCCATCGCGCTCATCGAGAAGGGCCAGGTGTTCGCGTGCTCCGCCGCGGCCCGCCGGGAGGGCGTGAGGCGCGGCCTCCGCGTGCGCGAGGCGCAGAGCCGGTGCCCCGACCTCGTCGTGCTGCCCTACGACGCGGCCGTCGACATCCGCGCTTTCGACCCGGTGCTCGAGGCGATCGAGGAGGTGACCTCCGGTGCGCAGCTGCTGCGGCCGGGCATGTGCGCCATCCGCTCCCGCGGCCCGAGCCGCTTCTACGGCAGCGACGACGAGGCGGCGCTGTGGCTGCTCGACACCCTCGACGCCCTCGGCATCGACTCGCGGGTCGGCATCGCCGACGGACCGTTCACCGCCGAGCACGCCGCCCGCAGCGCCGTCCGGCCGCGAATCCGGGTCGTGCCGGAGGGTGGCTCGGCCGCCTTCCTCGCTCCCCTGCCGGTGCGGATGCTCGACCGCCCCCAGCTGACGACCCTGCTGCAGCGGCTGGGCATCCGCACCCTCGGCGAGTTCGCCGCGCTGCCGGCCGCCGACGTCGACGCGCGCTTCGGCCGGGAGGGCGCCCACCTGCACGCCCTGGCCGGCGGGCTCGACAGCCGTCGGATCATCCCGCGCACTCCCCCGCGCGAGCTCGACAGCTTCATCGAGTTCGAGCCGCCGCTCGACCGCATCGACCAGGTCGCGTTCGGGTTTCGGGCATCCGCCGACAGGTTCATCGAGGCCATCACGGCCGCGAAGCTCGTCTGCACGAGCATTCGGGTCGAGATCGACTCGGATGCCGGGGAGACCTCCGAGCGCAGCTGGCTGCATCCGCGCTCCTTCACCGCCGCCGACGTCATCGACCGCATCCGCTGGCAGCTGCAGGGCGGCGGCGGCGAGAGCGGGCTCAGCTCGCCGGTCAGCTACGTGCGGGTGGTGCCGGAGGCGGTCGACGCGATCAGCAACCATGAGCAGGGGCTGTGGGGAACGGCCGCCGACGAGCGCATCCACCACGGGCTCTCCCGCGTGCAGAGCATGCTCGGCCACGGCGGGGTGCTCACGGCCGTGATCGGCGGCGGACGCACCCTCGCCGACCGGCAGAACCTCGTCGCCTGGGGCGACCGGCCCGCGGCGGACCGTGACCCGGCGCCGCCCTGGCATGGCAGGCTGCCCGACCCGGCGCCGTCGACGGTGTTCGAGAAGCGACTGCCGGTCACGGTCGTCTCGGCGGCGGGCGAGCCCGTCACGGTCGACGGGCGCGGCGCCCTCTCCGCGGAGCCCGCCGGCCTCTCCGCCGGCACCACGGTTCGCGGGCTCACCGCCTGGGCGGGCCCGTGGCCGATCGAGGAGCGCTGGTGGGTCGAGGGTGCGGGGCGGTCAGGCAGATGCGACCGGTTCCAGGTCGTCGACGACACGGGGGTGGCCTGGCTGCTCGTCAGCGAGGGTGCCGGCTGGTGGGCGGAAGCAAGGTACGACTGATGGGCTGGAACAACCCCCCGATCCCGTGGTCGGAGTTCGAGCGCACCCTCTCCGACTCGCGGCGCCCCGGCGCACCCCCGACCGGCGCCGACGGCGGCGACAGCCCGGCCTGGTCGGCCAAGCGCCAGCCGTACGAGCCGCCCGTCGCGCCCGCGAATGCCGGCGCTCGCCCAGACCCCACCGGGGCAGTGCCCTACGCCGAGCTGCACGCCCACTCGAACTTCAGCTTTCTCGACGGTGCCTCCTCACCCGAGGAGCTGCTCGAGGAGGCGGCCGCGCTCGGCCTGTCCGCGCTGGGCCTCACCGACCGCGACGGCCTCTACGGCATCGTGCGGATGGCGGAGGCCGCCGAGTCGCATCCGCAGATCGCGACGGTGTTCGGCGCCGAGCTGTCGCTGGGCCTGAGCGCACCCCAACTGGGCGTCGCCGATCCGGAAGGCAGCCACCTCGTCGTGCTCGCGCGCCGCGAGGAGGGCTACCACCGGCTCGCCGGCGCGATCACCGCGGCCCAGCTCGCCGGCGGGGCGAAGGGCCGCCCGGTGTACGACCTCGACGAGCTCGCCGAACGGGCATCCGGGCACTGGATGCTGCTGACCGGGGGCCGCAAGGGCCTGGTGCGCCAAGCGCTGACCGGCACGCTGCCGAATGATGCGTCCCATCCGGCCGGGGAATCGGGCGAGGGCATCGCGGCGGCAACGCGCGAGGTCGACCGGCTCGTCGACCTCTTCGGGGCGGACAACGTCGTTGTCGAGCTCTACGACCAGGGCGGTCCGCTCGACAGCGATCACAACGACGCGCTGTTCGCCATCGCGCAGCGGCGCGGGCTGCGCGCGGTCGCCACCGGCAACGTGCACTACGCGACCCCGAAGCAGCACCACCTCGCCACGGCGCTCTCGGCCGTCCGCGCCAGGCGCAGCCTCGACGAGATGGACGGCTGGCTGCCGGCCTCCGGTGCCGCGCACCTGCGCTCCGGCCGCGAGATGGCGGCGCGGTTCTCCCGCTATCCGGGCGTCGTCGAGCAGAGCGTGGAGCTCGCCGCCGACCTGAGCTTCCGGTTGAGGAGCGCCCGCCCCGGCCTGCCGAAGCAGAAGGTGCCGGAGGGGCACACGCCGATGAGCTGGCTGCGGCACCTCGTCTGGCAGGGTGTCGCCGAGAAGTACCCGCGACTCACCCCGGAGGACCGCCGGCGCATCGAGCGTGAGCTCGAGGTGATCGAGGTCAAGGACTTCCCCGGCTACTTCCTCATCGTGCACGACATCGTCTCCTTCGCGAAGGGGCGCGGCATCCTCTGCCAGGGGCGGGGGTCGGCGGCGAACTCCGCCGTGTGCTTCGTGCTCGGCATCACGGCCGTCGACTCGATCTTCTACAAGCTGCCGTTCGAGCGGTTTCTGTCGAGCATGCGCGACGAGGAGCCCGACATCGACGTGGACTTCGACTCCGACCGGCGCGAGGAGGTGATCCAGTACGTCTACGGCAAGTACGGCAGACAGAACGCCGCGCAGGTCGCGAACGTCATCAGCTACCGGCCGAAGTTCGCGGTGCGCGACATGGCAAAGGCGCTCGGCTACTCCCCCGGCCAGCAGGACGCCTGGTCGAAGCAGGTCGAGCGATGGGGCGCAACGGTCTCGAGCGAGGACCACGATATTCCGGACGCCGTGATCGGCCTCGCGCGCGAGGTGCTGAAGTTCCCCCGCCACCTCGGCATCCACTCCGGCGGCATGGTGCTCACCGACCGCCCGGTGGGCGAGGTCGTACCGATCGAGCACGCCCGCATGGAGAAGCGCACTGTGCTGCAGTGGGACAAGGACGATTGCGCCTGGATGGGCCTGGTCAAGTTCGACCTGCTCGGCCTCGGGATGCTCGCCGCGCTGCAGCACACCTTCGACCTTGTGGCGGCGAACCTCGGCGAGAGCTGGAGTCTCGCGACCCTCCCGCGCGAGGAGGCGGGGGTCTACGACCAGCTGTGCCGCGCCGACTCGATCGGGGTGTTCCAGGTCGAGAGCCGCGCGCAGATGGGCCTGCTGCCGAGGCTGCAGCCGCGCCGCTTCTACGACCTCGTGGTGCAGATCGCGATGATTCGCCCCGGCCCCATCCAGGGTGGCGCGGTGCATCCGTTCGTGCGCCGGAAGCTCGGCACGGAGAAGGTCACCTACCTGCATCCGAAGCTCGTCGAGCCGCTCGAGCGCACCCTCGGCATCCCCGTCTTCCAGGAGCAGCTCATGCAGATGGCGATGGCCGTCGGCGGCTGCACCGGTGAAGACGCCGACCTGCTGCGTCGGGCGATGGGCTCCAAACGCGGGGTCGAGCGCATCGAGTCGCTGCGCGTCAAGCTCTACGCGGGGATGGCCGAGAACGGGCTCACGGGAGACGTTGCCGACGAGATCTACGGCAAGATCCAGGCGTTCGCGAACTTCGGATTCGCCGAGAGCCACTCGCTCAGCTTCGGCCTGCTCGTCTACGCGAGCTCGTGGCTGCGCCTGCACTACCCCGCCGCCTTCCTCGCCGCCCTGCTGCGCGCCCAGCCGATGGGCTTCTACTCCCCGCAGACCCTCGTGGCCGACGCGCGGCGGCACGGTGTCGAGGTGCGTCGGCCCGACATCCTCCGCTCGGGGGCGGATGCCGGGCTCGAGGCGCTCACCAGCAGGGCGCCGGATGCCGTGGCGCTGCCGACCGGATCGGCTCAGTGCCTGCAGTTCGAGCAACTACCCGTGCCCGTCTTCGACCGTACCGCCCACTTCGACTGCGACGACCACCGCCGCGACGGCGCGTTCGCCGTGCGGCTCGGGCTTGCCGAGGTACGGGGAATCGGGGCGGCACTCGCGTCGCGCATCGTCGAGGAACGCGCCACCCGCGACTATGCCGATATGGCCGACCTCGTCCACCGCGTGGGACTCGACACTGTGCAGCTCGAGTCCCTCGCCGCCGCCGGCGCCTTCGAGGCGTTCGGGATGTCCCAGCGCGAGGCTCTCTGGGCTGCGGGCGACGCAGCCCAGAACCGCGCCGAATACCTGCCAGGCAGCCACGTCTCGGTGCAGCCTCCCCTGTTCGAGCTGCCGACGGAGGCGGAGACGCTCGTGTCCGACCTCTGGGCCACCGGGATCTCCCCCACCGACCACCCGCTCCGCCACGTGCGAGAGGCCCTCGAGGTGCGCGGGGTGCTTTCTTCCACGCAGCTGCGGGTCGCGGAGTCGGGGCGCCGGGTCGAGGTGGGAGGCGTGGTCACCCACCGCCAGCGCCCGGCGACCGCGAGCGGGATCACGTTCATCAACCTCGAGGACGAGACCGGGCTCGTCAACGTCATCTGCAGCGTCGGAGTCTGGAACCGCTACCGGCGCATCACCAGGGAGGCGCCCGCTGTCATTGTGCGCGGCATCCTCGAGCGGTCCCCCGAGGGTGTCGTGAACCTGCTCGCCGACCGTTTCGAGGTGCTAACGCTCACGGCCAGGACGACCTCGCGCGACTTTCGGTGACGAGCCATCGCCGAGCCTGCGGCGCACCTCGCGCAGGGCGGCCTGGTACTGCGGGGTCAGCGGGTAGTGCCCGTGGGTGGCGATCGTGGGCAGATAGGTACGCAGGTCGAGTTCGCTGGCGCCGCTGTCGACCCCATTGCCCTCCCGGTAGCTGGCCGCCGGAAACCCGAGGAAGTCGGTGCGCCGCCACAGGTTCACCCAGGCCGGGTCCGACCCGCCTGACCGGAGGATGTCGACCAGGCTGTCCGTCCGGGGCCGCACCGCCGGTGCCTGCTCGTCCTCCCGCACCTGCGCGATCCATGGATCCGGCGCGGTGAGCGAGGGGCCGGCACACGGCCGGGTTCCCATCACCTCCGCGCCGAACAGCTCGGGGAAGAACCGTCCGAAGTACGGGCGCAGTTGCACCCCATAGGTGATCAGCCCGACACGGCCCATGGGCACGTCGCCCTGCCCCCGCAGCGCGAAGATGCACGCGGTCGCGAGCACGGCGCCGAGGCTGTGCGCGGAGAGGATGACGGAGCGCTCCGGGGTGCCGCCACCCGGAGACATCCACTCCCGGATCCGGCGGTTGACCTCCGGCACGACCCGCTCGGAGTAGCATGGCGGGCCGAACGGGTGCCCGGCCCTCGGCAGGAAGCAGATCAGGTCCCAGAGCAGCCCGAGGGGGCGCTCCTTGGTCGTGAGGGCGTTCGCCGCCACCGCGGCAAAGGCGGCCGCCGCGATGGCCGCGAGAACGGCGAGAGCGACATCCGGGGCCTGCTCGACAATGCTGTTCACGGCGGCACCCGGACCGCCCGAGAAGATCCTCTTCAGGTCGGGGGCCGCGGTGAGGGCGAGAGCAGCCCCGAAGAACCCCGCGAGGGCACCGAGCACCGGTTCCGCCCGATGCAGGATGCCGGCGGTGCGACGGGCGACGAGCACCCGCGGGGGCGGCGGCTGCGCAACCGGGATGCGCGCCGGTCCCCGCTCGCCGTAGCTCGCGAGCGCATAGCGCTCGTAGCCGGTGATCTCGTCGACGGTCGGTGTCGTGACGCCCGGGTAGCCGACCAGGTGCCGGGCGAAGACGGTGGCCACCCCGACCGCGAAGAGCACAACGATCACGAGGAACCAGAGGGCGAAGTCGGCCCAGACGTGGGGAACCTCGAGGGTCGGCGACGGGACGCCGCTCGCCTGCGGGCGGGATAGCCACGCCGCGACCCCGACGACCAGCACCGTCGACAGCGCCATGGCGATGCCGAGGGCGAGCAGCAGCACCACCCCCGGACCGGCGCCGCTCCACCCATCACGGGGCCTCCTGCGGGCGCGCCGGGGAAAGATGACGACGGCGAGCTGCGCACCGATGGCGACACCGGCGGTTGCGACGTAGAGCCACGGCTCCTCGGCGCCAAGAGGAAAAACGTCGGCGAGGAAGTAGCGGGAGAACGGCACGGCGATCACGAGGCCGACCAGCGTCGCTGTGACGGCCGGCGGCACACCCCGGCGCCAGCCGAGGGCCGCGATCGCGAGGACGAGCAGGATGCCGATGAGGTTGCCCGGCGTCGAGACGAGGCCGAGGAAGGGCGAGCTCACCGCGTCGAGCTCCCGCCCGGCGAAGCTCGTTGCGACAGCGGTACCGAGCAGCACCAACAGGCTTGCCACCAGCATCCAGAGCGCGGAGCGGCGGCGAACGAGCAGGCCCCGCCCAGGGGTGCCGGGCACGACGAGAAGGATGACGAGGCCCAGGCCGAGGGTGGCGAGCGCGAGCGATGCGGTCGTCCACGGGTTGGCCGCGAGCGGACCGGTCGCGAGGCAGTCCGGCGAGAAGAGCCGCTCGGGGCTGTCGCACTGCGGGAAGGCCGAGAAGAGCTGGTCCCACGCGAGCATCGCCGCGAGCAGGAAGGCCGATGCGGCGACGTGCAGCTTCTCGATTCCGCCGGTGACCCGCGACCTGCTCCAGAACGTGCGGGTGGCGAGCACGGGCCACGACAGCCCGGAGGTCGAGGCGGCGCTCATGAGCGCGACGCTCGCCTCGTAACGCGCCCGCGCGCGCGCCGACAGCAGATAGAGCACGAGCACTCCGGCCAGCGGAACGACAGCGAAGATGGCCAGGCGCGTGGCGCGTGGGATGCCTGCGAGGGCCACGAATTGCTCGGGAAGCCCCGCGCACAGCCCGCTCGCCCGGTAGCACTGCACGCCGACGAGCTCGATGCTGACCGTTCCGAGCGCCATGACGTAGAGCAGGGTCACACCCAGCCCGAAGGCGCGCACGTAGCCGGACCCGGGGCCGCCGCTCCAGGCCTGCTGGTCGCTCTGCTCGGGGATCCGCCTGGTCCAGTAGGCGACGTTCACGAGGCCGAACGGGAGCAGCAGGAACCAGCCGACGTGCACGATGAGCTGGCCAATTCCGGCGACGGCGCCGCCGTCGGACCGGGCCAGTGCTCCCCACGAGTACGCCTCCCGGCGCACCCCATCGGGAGCCGCGGATGCCCGCTCCCGCCAGAACCCGCCGAGGTCGTCGCCCCGATCCCGGGCGATGTCGCCCACCTCGCGCTCAAGCATCTCGGAGGGAGGGGTGTTCTTGATGCCGTGGATGCGCAACTCGAGCACTGTCTCCGGGTCGCGGGCGGGGCGCGGCCGGCGGAACCTCTCGAGTCCCAGCATCCCCGCTCCAATCATCGGATGCGGAACACGATACTCGCGGCGAACGGCCCGGTCCACGGTGCCCGCCCAGGGCTCTCCACCGTTGCGCGAATTGCCCACTTGTGTCGTGTCAGGGCGTGTGGAGGGGACACGTGTGGGTGACTCGCGGGTGGTGTGGTGTGGGGTGGGTGGACCGGGGGGGGTGGACCGGGCTGGGGCGCGCTACGGCCGCGCGACGTTTCGGCGCAGCAGGTCGATGCGCGCCTGCAGCTGACTCACCGTGGCAGATGCCACGGCCGGGCCGCCGCACGCGCGACGCAGCTCCGCGTGGATGAGACCGTGCGGCTCCCCGGAGAGCTTCGCGCGCATGCCGACGAGGCTGTTGAGCAGCTTCCGCTGCTCGACAAGGGTGCGGTACAGCGGGGCGGGCTCGGCAGGCTCGCCGGACTCGGCCCTACGCCGGTCCCTATCGGTCCCGCGCCTGGACTGCCGCGCCTGCCGTTGCTTGAGCAGGTCGCTCACCTGCTCCGGTTCGAGCAGCCCGGGGATCCCGATGAAGTCGAACTCCTCGTCGCTTCCGGGCTCGGCGAGCGAGCCGAACTCGTCCCCATCGAACACGACGCGGTCGAAGGTCGCCGACGACTCGATCGCCTCCCAGGAGAACTCGTTCAGGAGCTCGGACGAGGCCTTCTCCTCTTTCTCGGCGGCGTCCATCAGGTCGTCGTCGAGGCTGCCGTCGTCGGTGCTCTCTCTGTCGAGGGCGTGGTCGCGCTCGAGCTCGAGGGTCGCCGCGAGGGCCATCAGCGAGGGAACGCTGGGGAGGAAGATGCTCGCGGTCTCGCCGCGCCGCCTCGTGCGCACGAAGCGGCCGATGGCCTGCGCAAAAAACAGGGGGGTCGAGGCGGACGTCGCATACACGCCGACCGCGAGCCGCGGAACGTCGACGCCCTCCGAGACCATGCGCACCGCGACCATCCAGCGGCTCGTCCCGTGCGCGAATGCGTCGATCCGGTCGCTTGCCTCCTTCTCGTCCGACAGCACGATCGTGGGCGCCTCGCCGGTGATCTCCCGCAGGATGCCGGCATAGGCCTTGGCGGTGAAGTGGTCGGTCGCGATGACCAGGCCCCCGGCATCCGGGATCGAATGGCGCACCTCGCTGAGGCGCAGGTTGGCGGCGCGGAGCACGGCCGGGATCCACTCGCCCTCCGGGTTCAGCGCCGTGCGCCAGGCCTGCGCGGTGACATCCTTCGTGTCGCCCTCGCCGAGCCGCGCCTCCATCTCGTCGCCCATCTTGGTGCGCCAGCGCATCTTTCCGGCATAGGCCATGAAGATGACGGGGCGCACAACACCGTCGGCAAGCGCGCGGCCGTAACCGTAGTTGTAGTCGGTCTGCGACAGCCGGATGTTGTGCTCGTCGCGCAGGTAGCTGACGAACGGGATCGGGGCGGTGTCCGAGCGGAACGGCGTGCCGGTCAGCGACAGCCGCCTCGTCGCGGGCTCGAAGGCCTCCCGGATCGCGTCGCCCCAACTCAGCGCGTCGCCGCCGTGGTGCACCTCGTCGAGAATCACCAGGGTACGGCGGTCCTCAGTCAGGGCGCGGTGCAGCGCCGGAGCCATGGCGACCTGTGCGTAAGTGACGACAACGCCGTGGAACTGACGCCCACCCGTTCCGTGGTTGTTGCGGAAGCCCGGGTTGAGCCGGATGCTGGCGCGGTGGGCAGCCTCCGCCCACTGGCGCTTGAGGTGCTCGGTGGGAGCAACCACGGTGATCCTGTCGATCGAGCGCCTGGCAAGCAGTTCCGCCGCGAGCCGCAGTGCGAACGAGGTCTTACCTGCGCCCGGTGTCGCCGCGGCGAGGAAGTCACGCGGCTCGGTCTCGAAGTACAGGTCGAGGGCCTCAGCCTGCCAGGCCCGCAACCGTTGCGCTGTGCCTCTGGCAGCCCTCTCCGGGAAGGCCGGGGAGAGGTGTTCGGCGGCGAAGGTGCCGAACGTCGAGGGGATGCTCACTGGATGAAACTTTACCGCCACGCCGCCCGTTAAACGAACGGACTCCCCGCCGGGTGGGCGGGGAGTCCGTTGTCAGCTTGTGTGCGGAGCGGCTAGGACTTGCGGCCGCGAGTCACGAGACCGAAGATGAGCAGCACGACAATCGAGCCGCCGATCGCGAGCAGCCAGGTCTGGATGGAGAAGAAGTCCTCCAGGGGCGCATCGAACAGCGCGCTTCCGATGAAACCGCCAAGCAGGGCACCGACGACGCCGAGCACCAGAGTGATCAGCCATCCACCGCCCTGGCTGCCGGGAAGAATTGCCTTCGCGATTGCGCCAGCGAGCAATCCAAGAATGATCCAACCAATGATTCCCATAACGACCTCCCAGTCGATCGTGGTGCTGTAGTAAGTCCAGCTACAGCTGGGATCGAGCCCGATTTGGGCACAACCCCGAGTGCATCGTGTGTGATGCAAGAATTCAGCCTGCCATACCCCCCGAGCGGGGCACAAGTCGACGTGAGTCTTCTTCGCGAGGGGTAGAGGAACTGAGGGAATTCGGGTATGAGTACTTATCGAGGTGGCTTTGGGGGGGTCGATGAGGCACTCTGGGGAGCATGACTCAGCATCACCCATGGTCGCGGTACGTCGCCCTCGGCGACTCCTTCACGGAGGGCATCGGTGACCCGGAACCGCGATCGCCGGGAGGCCACCGGGGCTGGGCAGATCGCGTCGCCGAAGTCCTCGCAACCCGCACCGACGGTTTCGCCTACGCGAACCTGGCCATCCGTGGACGCCTACTGCAGCAGATCATCGACGAGCAGGTCGACGCCGCACTTGAGCTGCGCCCCGACCTCATCACCCTCTCGGGCGGCGGCAACGACATCATCCGCCCCAACACCGACCCCGACGTGATCGCCGATCGGCTCGAGGGAGCGGTGGAGCGGCTGCGTTCCGACGGCGCGACCGTCGTGCTGTTCAATGGGCCGGACATCGGGATGACTCCGGTTCTCAACCGCTCCCGTGGAAAGGTCGCGATCTACAACGAGAACCTGCGTGGGGTCGCCGCCCGCCACGATGCGATCATCGCCGACATGTGGGCGCTGCGTGAGCTGAAGGACCCGCGCATGTGGGCGCCGGACCGGCTGCACTTCTCACCCATCGGCCACACAACGGTCGCGCGAATGGTTCTCGACTCGCTCGGCGTCGACAACGAGCTCGAACCGTACAACCCGGAACCGCTCCTCCACCGTCCGTGGCGACAGGCGCGCGTCGAGGACATGGGCTGGGCCCGCGAGTACCTCGTGCCGTGGGTCGTGCGGCGGATCCGCCACCAGTCGTCCGGCGACGGCGTCAGCGCCAAGCGTCCGACGGCCGACGGTATGTCGGGACCCGGCCGCGGAGCGTTCGGCCCCGACGCGGCTCAGCGTCCGTAGGCGGATGCCGCGGGGCAGTCGAACGGGTCGCCGCCGGCCGCGATGCCGACTCGGTTCAGGTACTGGATGACGATCCCATACGACTGCACGAGCGACGTCTCGGTGTAGGGGATCTTGTGGGTTGCGCAGTACTCTTTCGCGATCGCCTGGGCCCTCGCGAGGTGGGGCCGGGGCATGTTCGGGAAGAGGTGGTGCTCGATCTGGTAGTTGAGGCCACCCATGAAGGTGTCCATCGCCCAGTTTCCCTTGATGTTGCGCGACGTAAGCACCTGACGGCGTAGGAAGTCGACCTTGGAATCGCGCGGAAGGATCGGCATTCCCTTGTGGTTCGGCGCGAAGGACGCACCCATGTAGAGACCGAAGACCGCGAGCTGCACTCCGATGAAGGCGAAACCGAGCCCGACGGGAAGGACCAGGAAGATGACGGCGACGTAGGCGGTGAGCCGGGTGACGATCATCGAGATCTCGACCCAGCGCTTGTCGACCTTGCCGCGTCCGAACACGGTCTTGAGGCCCAGGATGTGCAGGTTGAGCCCCTCGAGCAGGAGCGCGGGGAAGAAGAGCCAGCCCTGGCGCTTCGTGGCCCAGGCGTACAGGCCCTTCGCCTTCGCGGCATCCTCCGGGATGAACGACACGAAGTCCCGCTCGATATCCGGGTCCTTGCCGATGATGTTGGGGTTCGCGTGGTGACGGCTGTGCTTGGTCATCCACCATGAGTAGCTGATGCCGACGAAGACGTTGGCGAGGATGCGTCCGGCGAGGTCGTTCGTCTTGCCTGATTCGAACACCTGGCGGTGTGCGGTCTCGTGGGCGAGGAACGCGTACTGGGTAAGAATGATGCCGAGTGCGGCGGCCATGAGCAGCTGGAACCAGGAGTCCCCGAGGAGGATGAATCCGGTGATGACACCGCCCAGCGCCGCGGTGACGATGCTGAACATCATGACGTAGAAGCCCGTGCGACGCTGCAGGAGTCCGGCGTCACGCACGGTGCGCAGCAACGAGGAGTACTCGGTCGTGGGGTTCGCCGAGTTTCCGCCCGGCTTCGTCTTCGTAAACGTGACGACAGGCGACGCGATGGATTGTCCGCTCATAAAGTTGGAGCCCCGTTCCGGCTGTTGACTTCCCAGTCGAAATGTACGAGCGATTGCTCTCGCGGATTCGTCAATTATATCCAGGGACCTGTGAAAAGCGTGGATAGAGCTCGATCGGATTTGCCCTCACCATCTGGCAGCAATTCGAAGGGATTGAACAGGCGCCACCATGGGCCGGGATCGGCGATGCCGGCATCGAGCACGAGCGGCACGGTCACCTGCGAGTCACCGACGGTGAAGACCACCTCGCCGATAGTGTCGCCGCGGGCGGCCGTCACTATTGGCTGCACTCTGACCGCGCCGCTCACCGGAGTGTCCGACCAGACGAGAACGGACGAGGTCTCCGCCGCGACGGCATTGGCGCTCTCGCCCCAGTCGGTGGAGTACGAGGCGAACACCTCGCCTTGCTCGGCGAGCGGGACCTCGTGGAACTGGGCGCCGATGCCGTCGACGAGCGAGCGGATCGCGACCTCCAGCGATTCGCGGTTCTCGCCGCCGAGGACGACCCCCACGACCGTCACCACGGACGACCCGACCGTGTACTCGGTCGAGAACAACAGGCATGATCCCGCCTCCTCGAGTGTTCCCGTCTTGATCCCGTCGATGCTCTCGACGCCGAGGAGCTTGTTCGTGTTCTTCAGGATGCCGATGTAGGGCACGTCGACGGTGGTGGAGGCGACGATGTCGGCGACCACCGGGTTCTCGAGCGCGAGCTTGGCGATTCGGAGGAGGTCTGGAACGCTGCTGACGTTGCGCGGCGACATGCCCGTCGGCTCGACGATGACGGTGGAGTTGAATCCGCGCGCGGTGAGCCACGACGCTGTGGCGTCCACGAACGCGGCCTGCGAACCGAACGCCCACCCGACGAGGGACTCGGCGTAGTTGTTCGCCGAGGAGACGAGCACGACCTCGAGCAGATCGCGCTGGCTCATCGAGAGGCCGCCCGTGACCGGCTCGACAATGCCGCCCACTCGCTGGTACTTGCCGTACAGCTCCACGTCGGCCTGGCTGAAGACGATGGAGGGTCCGTCCTCGCCGACAGCGAGCGGTTTCGCGTCGAGCACGACGAGGGTGGAGATCACCTTGCTGATGCTCGCAATGGGCAGCGCCTTGTCCGAGCCGCTCGAGGCGAGCACGCCGTCGAATCCGACCGCAGAGATCCCGCTTGCCCCGACGCCGGGGAACGCGAGCGCGGCGGCATCGCGCACCGGCGCCTCGAAGGGGTCGATGCTCGCGCTGGCAGGCCCGATGGGGGCAGTGAGGGTCATCGGGAGATACACGCCCCCGGCGGCGACCACGGCGACGATGACGACCGCTGCGACCCGCCGACGGAGCAGAACCGAGCGGCGGGGAGTGGACACGTCGCAATGTTAGGCCAACTCCGGGGCAACCAATGGACTGCGTGACGGCGCGCTCCTAGGCTGGAAGGATGCAGCGTCGTGCGTTCGAGACCGCCACGATCTCGAGCTACCGGAACCGGGCGTCGTGGGATGCCGCGGCGGTCGAGATCCTCGCCGTCATGCTCGACCGCTGGGAGCTCACCCCCGGTGCGGTGTTCTCGGGCGGCTACGCAGCAACGGTGCTTGCCGTCACGCAGGCCGACGGCACTCCCGCGGTACTGAAGATCGGCTTCCCGCACGCCGAGGGGGTATCCGAGGCGATCGCTCTCGAGGCCTACCCCGCCGGAACCACGCCGATCGTGCTGCGGCAGGACCCGTGGATGTGGTCGATGCTGCTCGAGCTGATCAAGCCGGGCCTTCCGATCTCGGCCACCAGCATCCCGGTCGACGCGGCGCTTGACGCCGCCGGCGAGCTGCTCGCCCGCATCGCGGCTGCCGAGCCGGAGTCCGGGATACCGTCGCTGCGCTCGGTCGCTCAGGGTTATGCGGTGGCCGCCCGGCAGCGTTTCGATCTCCACCGCGTGCATCTCGACGAATTCGGGGTGACTGCGCTCGTGGCGGCGGGCCTCGACGAGCTCGAGGAGCTCGCCGGAACGGGAATCGACACCGCGATGGTGCACGGCGACTTCAACCCGGGGAACATCCTGCAGTCCGGGACCGGCTTCGTGGCCGTCGACCCGAAGGCGATGATCGGCGATCCCGCCTACGACCTCTGGCCGCTGGTCAGCCAGCTCGGCTCGCCGATCGGCGGGCCCGACCCGCAGCGCGCACTCGAGCGCCAGCTCGCGATCGCGGCAGGTGCGGCTCGCGTCGACCCTGTTCGCGCGGCCCGCTGGTCGTTTGCGCGTTCGGCACTCAACGTCGGTTGGTACCTCGAGGAGAGCAAGCCGCGCCTTGCCGCGCGGGACGCCGACCTGCTGCGGGCCTGGTCGGGCGTGCTCGCGAGCATCCGAACACGGCAGCGAATTTAGCGCAGAGCCCACAGGGTAACCGCGCTGGCGGCGGCGACGTTGAGGGAGTCGACCCCGTGCCCCATCGGGATCGTCACGATCGAATCGGCGTACGACAGGGCGGTGCGGCTGAGACCGTCGCCCTCGGAGCCGAGCAGGATTGCGACCTTCTCCGGTGCGTTCGCCGCGAACTCGGCGAGGCCGACGGCATCCGGTGCCAGCGCGAGCGCCGCGACATGGAAGCCCGCGTGCGCCAGGATCTGCGCGCCCTCTGGCCAGTCCGGCAGGCGCGTCCACGGCACCTGCAGCACAGTGCCCATGCTCACCCGCACGCTGCGGCGGTAGAGGGGGTCGGCGCAGCGCGGGGTGACGAGAACGGCGTCGGCACCGAGCCCCGCAACGGAACGGAAGATCGCGCCGACGTTGGTGTGGTCGACGATGTCCTCGAGTACGACGACGCGGCGCGCGTTCTCGAGAAGCTGCGCGGCGGGGGGCAGCGCGGGGCGGTGCATCGCCGCGAGGGCGCCGCGGTGCAGGTTGTAGCCGGTGAGGCTCTCGAGCAGCGCGGCATCGCCGACGAAGACGGGAATGTCGAACCGGTCGAGCAGGGGCCTGAGCGCGTCGAGCCATTGCTCCTGAAGGAGCACCGACCTCGGCTGGTGGCCCGCGGCGATCGCGCGAGCCATGACCTTGCTCGACTCGGCGATGTAGAGGCCGCCGGCCGGCTCGGACACGCGGCGCAGGGCCACATCGGTGAGCCCGGAATAGTCTGCGAGTCCCGGCTCGTCGAGCGTGGATATACGGATGACGCGCATTCGGCTTCCTCTCGTGCGGTGGCCGAACGGTTCGCTGCCAGCAACTTGAAATATATCGGACCCACCAGTTGTCTATCCTGAAGGGGTCGCGTTGGCCCTCTGGCCCGGACGGGCACTGCAAGGGAGTATCGATGGTGGCACCGGATGCGGCTCACGTCGACACCGTCGGTGCGGGCGACCTCGCGGCGGCCGTCGAGGTACTCGCCGGACGCACCGTCGCGGTGCTGACCGGTGCCGGGGTGAGCACGGACTCGGGCATCCCCGATTACCGTGGCGCCGGGGCGCTCCCCCGCAACCCGATGACGTTCCAGCAGTTCATCAAGGATCCCGAGTACCGCAAGCGGTACTGGGCGGGCAGCCACCTCGGCTGGCGCCAGTTCGACGATGCCCAGCCCAACGACGGGCATCGTGCGCTCGCCGAGCTCGAACTCGCTGGGGTTGTGAACGGGGTCATGTCGCAGAACGTCGATGGTCTGCACCTGCGGGCGGGCTCCCAGCGCGTCGTCGACCTGCACGGCACGATGGACAGGGTGCGCTGCCTCACCTGCGGGCAGGGGTTCGCCCGCTCCGACATCGCCATCCGCCTCGCCCGGGAGAACCCGTGGCTCGACAAACCAGAGGCGCGCGAGCTTGCGCCAGACGGCGATGTTGAGGTCGGCAGCATCGACGGCTTCGTGACACCGGACTGCACAGTGTGCGGCGGAGTGCTCAAGCCCGACATCGTCTTCTTCGGCGAATTCATCCCCACCGAGAAGTTCGCCGAGGCGACCGCGCTCATGCAGGCCGCCGATGCGCTGCTCATCGCAGGCTCGTCGCTCGTGGTGAACTCCGGCATCCGCTTGCTCGACCAGGCGGCCAAGCGCAAGCTTCCCATCGTCATCATCAACAGGGGCGTCACCCGGGGCGACCTGCGCGCCACCGTGAAGATCGACGGCGGAACGTCCCAGCACCTTTCCGCCCTCGCGGCGCAGCTCAGTTCATGACCCACCTGTACCTCGTGCGGCACGGCGAGACCGACTGGAACGCCGCACGGCGCATCCAAGGCAGCACCGACATTCCGCTCAACGAGATGGGCAGGGCGCAGGCCCGCCGGACCGGCCAGCTCCTCGCGTCCCGCCAGTGGGATGGTGTGGTCGCGAGCCCGCTGTCGCGCGCGTTCGAGACCGCGAGCATCATCGCGGCCGAGATCGGCCTGCCCGAGCCCGAGCGTCTCGACTCGATCGTCGAGCGCCGGTACGGGGCCGCCGAGGGACTGGACTACCAGACGCTCGACGCGACCTACCCCGCAGGTGTGCCGGTTCCCGGTAGGGAGAGCCGGCACGAGGTCGCCGCGCGCGTGATGCCCGCCCTCGCCGCGCTCGCCGAACGGCACCTCGGGCAGCGGCTCGTGGTGGTCTCCCACGGCGGCGTCATCCGCACGGTGCTGAACTCGGTCGCTCCCGGGCAGGCGCGGTTCATGGGCGTGCCGATCACCAACGGGTCGATCCACAGCTTCGTGTACGCGGAAGGCGCGCTTGAGCTCATGGCGTTCGACGATCCGATCGAGTTTGAGTCGATCGAACCCGGCACGGCCGACTTCGACCTGCAGAACGCCATCGCCGCGAGGGAAGACGGCCGCTCGAGCTGACGGCGCGGAGTACTGGCGGATCGGTCAGCGTGTGCGGCGCCGGATCCGCGGCGAGGCCCGCCACCCCCACGGCTTCCACCACTTGCGGTTGCGCGGCGGGAGCGTCTCGATGAGCTTCAGCAGTCGCCTCGCCGACTCGCCCCAGGAGAAGACCTCCGACTGTGCGATGGCGAGCGCGGTGAGCTCATTCCAGCGGTCCGGCTGGTCGACTGCCGTGACGGCCTCGGCGAACGCCCGGGCGTTGTGCGGGTCGAAATAGATTGCCGCCGGACCGCCGACCTCACGGAACACCGGGATGTCGCTGATGACGAGCGGGGTTCCCGCCGCGAGCGCCTCGATGAGTGGGATACCGAACCCCTCGTCGAAACAGGCAGACACCATCGCGGTCGAGACCCTCAACAACTCGAGGTAGCGCTCATCGCTCACGCCGTTCTCGAAGACCACGGATCCGGCCGGGGCGAGCGCGCCGAGCCGTTCCCGCGCCTCGTCGGAGACGCGGCTCAGCAGGTGCAGGGTGTAGCCGGGCAGGAATGCCATCCCGCGCACGAGCGTCTCGACGTTCTTGTTCGGCATGAACGTGCCCATGTAGACGAGCGTCTTGGTGTCGTCGTACTGGCGCGGCGGGAGGCTGAGCTGGTCGACGCCCGGGCGGATCGACGTGATCGGACGCTTGGTGAGGCGCGCATCCGTCATCAGGCCCTTGCAGGTGTTCGAACCCGTGACGACGGCCTCGCCGCGATTCAGCGCCATCCGCTGGGGAAGGTAGGTGAAGTGGAAGCCCCACCAGATCGTGCGCACCATCAGGCTGAAGTCGCGCGGCGGCGTGCGGGTCTGGTAGAACACCATGTCGTGAAGCGTGAGGATGAGCCGGAACCGCCGGTGCGCCGACCCGACCGTCTGCATCGGGCTGAATACGACGTCGGGCTTGAAGCGGTTGATCCACAGGGCGACCCACGGCTCGAGCGGGCTCTGCGCCCGCGGAATCATCACCCACGGCAGGTCGGGGAGCATGGTCAGCTGGCGCTCGTCGTGGATCATCATCGTCACCGGATGCAACTTGGCGAATGCCCCGACGAGTCCGGCCGTGTACCGGCTGATCCCGTCGTGGCGGGTGAGCCGGATGTACCGGCAGTCGAAGAGGACCTTCACGGCTGCGGGAGATCGTCGAGGAACGATGTGATGGCTTCGGCCGCGAGCGCTGGCACCTCGTAATGGATCAGGTGCCCGACATCGGCGAGAACCCGAAGGGTCGCGTTCGGCATCATCCGCTCGAGCTCGAACTGCGCGGCGACCGGGGTGATGTCGTCGCGGGCGGCGGCGACGAGCAGGGTCGGCACCGTTATCCGTGCGGCGAACGCGCTGACGTCGGTGCTGATCGAAGCACGGAACCCCTCCACGACGACGTCTCGGTTCGCGTACCGGCTGAAGTAGGTGTGGTGCTCGTTGTGGATCCAGCGGCGCAGCGACCGCTCCCGGGTCTTCGTCATGCTCGAACTCATGAACTGAACGACAAACCAGCTGTTCAGCAGGCGGTGGCCGAGCTTGGCCGGGAGCTTCGAGGCGAGTTCGTAATAGGCGACGGTGACCTTCGTTGCGAGCTTCCGCGGACCCCTCAGGCCGGATGTCGCGATCGGGTTCACCATGATCACGGCGGGCGTGGTGAGACCGTCGACGACGGCGTTCGCGCCGACGATCGTGCCGAACGAGTGCCCGAGGATAATCGCCCGGCCGGTCAGCCCGAGCGTGTCGACGAAGGCCGTGAGCCAGGCCGCGTAGCCGGCGACCGAGTGTGGAACGTCGGTCAGCGGCGTCGACTCGCCGAATCCCGGAAGATCGGGGCTGACGAAGCGGATGCCGGGGAGCTGAGCGATGATCGGCTCGATCCCATGGTGCTCGCCGCGGTAGCCGTGCGCGATGACGATCGTGAAGGGCGCATCCGGCGAACCGTAGCTCCAGAATCGGGTCGTGCTGCCGAGTACCGTCACCTCGTCGCTCTCGACGGGAATGGCCGCAAGAAGTGATGCAAAAGGCGATTCGATGCTCATTGGTCTCAGCATAGGGACGAGAAACCGTCGCGTAGCCTGAAAGGCCTTCTACACTTATAACGAAATTGTTAATAGCGGCCCCGCGGCCGAGAGGAAGACGTGAGCTTTACTGCACCCATCCAACTGCCCGGATTGACTCTCGACCCCCAGTGGTACCGACGCGCTGTGTTTTACGAAGTGATGGTTCGCTCCTTCGTCGACAGCAACGGCGACGGCGCCGGAGACCTGGCCGGACTCATCGGCAAGCTCGACTATCTCCAGTGGCTCGGCATCGACGCGCTCTGGCTGCCGCCGTTCTACCAGTCGCCGTTACGCGACGGTGGCTACGACGTGTCGGACTTCACAGAGGTGCTGCCGGAGTTCGGCACCCTCGACGAGTTCCGTGACCTCGTGACGAAATCCCACGAGCGCAACATGCGCATCGTCATCGACTACCCGCTCAACCACACGTCGGACCAGCACGACTGGTTCCAGCAGTCCCGCTCCGACCCGGATGGCCCGTTCGGGGACTACTACGTGTGGAGCGACACCGACAAGAAGTACGAGAACATCCGGATCATCTTTATCGATACCGAGGAGTCCAACTGGACCTTCGATCCGATCCGCCGCCAGTTCTTCTTCCACCGCTTCTTCTCCCACCAGCCCGACCTCAACTTCGAGAACGAGGCCGTGCGCGAGGCAGTGTTCGACACCATCCGCTTCTGGATGGACCTGGGCGTCGACGGCATCCGGCTCGATGCGATCCCCTACCTCTTCGAGTCCGACGAGGGCAACGGCGAGGGTGAGCCGCCGACGCACGAGTTCACGAAGCAGCTGCGCGAGATGGTCGACCGGGACTACCCGGGTCGCATCCTGATCGCCGAGGCCAACCAGTGGCCGCGCGAGGTCGCCGCATTCTTCGGCACGAACGAGGAGCCGGAGTGCCACATGGCTTTCGACTTCCCCGTTATGCCGCGGATCTTCTACTCGCTGCGTTCGCAGAACGCCGCCGAGCTGATCAGCGTGCTGTCGGAGACCCTCGACATTCCCGACGGAGCTGGCTGGGGCGTGTTCCTGCGCAACCACGACGAGCTCACTCTCGAGATGGTGTCGGAGGAGTATCGCCAGGCGATGTACGGCTGGTACGCGTACGACCCGCGGATGCGCTCCAACATCGGCATCCGCCGGCGCCTCGCTCCCCTGCTGGACAACTCGCGCGCTGAGCTCGAGCTCGCCCACGCGCTGCTCTTCTCCCTGCCGGGCAGCCCGTTCCTCTACTACGGCGACGAAATCGGCATGGGCGACAACATCTGGCTGCCGGACCGCGACAGCTCCCGCACGCCGATGCAGTGGACGCCGGACCGCAACGCCGGCTTCTCCACCGCTGACCCCGGCAAGCTGTTTCTGCCGGTCGTGCAGTCGCTCGTGTACAACTACAACCTCACCAACGTCGAGTCGCAGCTCGCCCAGTCGCGCTCACTCCTGCACTGGGTGCGAAATGTAATCCACGTGCGTAAGGCACACCCGACCTTCGGCCTCGGCACCCTCACGGTGCTCGAGACAAACCATGAGTCGGTTCTCGCCTTCGTGCGCTCGTACGGTGGCTCCGGCACCCAATTCGGTGACTCCGCTGAGGACGTGCTGTGCGTGTTCAGCTTCGCCCACAACCCCGTCTCGGTCACCGTCAAGGTTCCCGGCTTCGAGGGCTCGGCGACGTGGGACCTGTTCGGCGGGGCGGAGTTTCCGACGGTCGGGGCCGAGGGCGAGGTCAATCTGACGCTCGCGACGCAGAGCTTCTACTGGCTCCACCTCGGAACGCCGACCGGTGTCGGTGGTCGGCCGTAGAGTGACGGTGTGAGTGACACCTGGTACGACAAGCTCGGCGTATTCGACCTCGAGACGACCGGCATCGACGTTGAGTCGAGCCGGATCGTCTCGGCCTATGTCGGCGTTATCGATTCATTCGGCGAGCCCAAGGGCGTCGCGTGGCTCGCCGACCCCGGCATCGAGATCCCGGCAGGGGCGAGCGCCGTGCACGGCATCACCACCGAGCGCGCACGGGCTGAGGGCAGGCCGGCGCACGAGGTGGTCGCCGAGATCGTCTCGGTGCTGCGCGTGCTGCTCGCGCAGGGCGTGCCGATCACGATCTACAACGCGCCGTATGACCTGACCCTGCTCAACCGTGAGGCCATCCGGTATGGCATCGAGCCCCTCGACATGCCGGGGCCCATCCTCGACCCCCTCGTGCTCGACAAGGCGATGGACACGTACCGCAAGGGCAAGCGCACTCTCGCGACCGCGGCGGATGTCTACGGTGTCGAACTCATGGACGCCCACGACGCGACCGCGGATGCCGTGGCCGCTGGCCGAGTCGCCCAGGCGATCGCCCGCAAGTTCGCCGTCGAGCTCGGCGACGATATTGCAGCGCTGCACACGCGCCAGGTGCAGTGGTGCGCCGACCAGGCCGCGAGCTTCCAGTCGTACAAGCGGCGCACAATGCCGGACTTCGTCGCCGATGGGGCCTGGCCGCAGCGCTGAGGCCTGGCCGCAGCACTGAGGCCTGGCCGCAGCACTGAGGCGCGGCCGCAAAACTGAGGCGCGGCCGCAAAGCTGAGGCACGGCCGCAGCACTGAGGCGCGCTGACCCTACGCGGCCGCTGATGTGGGATTCGCCACGTTTACTCTTTCGCGAGTCGCCCAAACATGTTGGTGCTGGGCCAGCCCAGGCGGCCTTAGTGGGCAGTTCGTGCAGTTCGTGAGCACCACATTCCGCGAGTCGCCTGAACATGCTGGGTCTGGGGCCGTAGAGGCGGCCTTAGTGGGCAGTTCGTAACGTACTTGAGCAACTTTCCCAGCGAGTCGCCCAAACGACGTGTTGGGTGTCGGGCCGCTGCGCTGGGGCCTGCCCGCTGCCGTGAGTTACGCCCCGTCTACTTTCCCGCGAATCGCCCAAATATTTTGGGTCTGGGCCGGCCCAGGCGACATAGGTGGGCAGTTCGTGGAGTTCTTGACCACCACATTCCGCGAGTCGCCCAAACGTGTTGGGTCTGGGCCGGCCCAGGCGACATAGGTGGGCAGTTCGTGGAGTTCTTGACCACCACATTCCGCGAGTCGCCCAAACGTGTTGGGTCTGGGCCGGCCCAGGCGACACAAGTGGGCAGTTCGCTGGAGCGTGCAGCGCTGCGGCACGAGGGGCGGCCTGCTGCTGGAGTTAACGACGAAAGCGACCGACACGAGACCCTACGGGTCCGGCCGGTCGCTCTCGGAGGCTGGTGGTTAGGAGCCGAAGCCCTTGTAGCGCGTGTTGAACTTCTCGACGCGGCCGGCCGAGTCCATGATGCGCTGCTTGCCCGTGTAGAACGGGTGCGACTCGGACGAGATTTCCACGTCGATGACGGGGTAGGTGTTGCCGTCTTCCCACTCGATCGTCTTCGCGCTGCCGACCGTCGAACGAGTCAGGAAGGTGGCGCCTGAGGCGAGGTCGCGGAACACGACGGGCAAGTACGTGGGGTGGATGTCAGACTTCATGGCGATTCCTTGGGATTCGAAAGTGGATTGCAGGGTGTTGCGAAAAGTTCAGCGGCCAGTGGCCCAACCATCGATGTTATCAGATGGCACGCCGTGCGTCAGGCCGCGCGGGCAGCGAAACGCCCGTCACGCTCCTCGACGACGAGCTCGAGACCGAATGCGGCGCCGAGGTTGTCTGCGGTGAGCACGTCATGGATCGGACCGGCGGCGCGAATGCCCCCGGCTTCGAGGATCAGCGCGTGGCTGAAGCCGAGCGGGATCTCCTCGACGTGGTGGGTGACCATGATGATCGCGGGGGCCGTGGGGGCACTGGCGTAGCCGCCGAGAATCTGGAGCAGCTCCTCCCTGGCTCCGAGGTCGAGGCTCGCGGCAGGCTCGTCGAGGAGGAGCAGCTCGGGGTCGGTCATGATCGACCGGGCGATCTGCACGCGCTTCTGTTCGCCGTCACTGAGGTCACCGAACCTGCGGTCCGCGAGGACGTCAAGCTTCCACTCGGCGAGAACCCGGCGTGCGCGGCGCGTGTCGATGTCGTCGTAGTTCTCGTTCCAGCGACCGGTGACGGCGTACGCGGCGGTCATTACGACGTTGAGCACGGTCTCGGTCGGGGGGATGCGGCGTGCGAGGGCGGTGGATGCGAAGCCGATGCGCGGCCGCAGATCGAACAGGTCCGCCTTGCCGAGAGTGTCATCGAGCACGACGGCGGTGCCGCCGCTCGGATGGATCATCGCCGCGGCGATCTGCAGCAGCGTGGTCTTGCCGGCGCCGTTGGGGCCGAGGATCACCCAGCGTTCGTCGTCGTTGACGGTCCACGAAACCGAATCGAGAATGGTGTTGCCGCCCCGTACAACGGAGACGTCACTAAGCTGCAGAACACGTGCCATTCTCCAACCCTAGGCCACCGCGGGAGCACCGGCGGCGAGCCCCGCGGGAACTAGACCAGCGAGTCGTAGATGCGCTGCGTCTCACGCGCGATCTTGTCCCAGCCGAACTCTTTCTCGGCACGAATCCGACCGGCAGCCCCATACTTCGCCGCGGTCTGGGGGTCGCTCGTCACCTCGATGAGCGTCGCGGCGAGGTCGTTCACGAACCGGTCGGGGTCGATGGGGGTGCCTGTGCCGTCCTGCATCTGCTCGATCGGCACGAGGCGTCCCGTCACACCATCGTCGACGACCTCCGGGATGCCGCCGGTGGCGGTGCCGACCACGGCGGCGCCGCAGGCCATGGCCTCGAGATTGACGATCCCAAGCGGTTCGTACACGGAGGGGCAGACGAAGGTCGTCGCGACGCTGAGCACGGCGGAGAGCTCGTGCTGGCCCAGTAGTCGGTCGATCCAGACCACTCCGGAGCGCTCACGGGCGAGTTCGGCCATGCCGGCCTCGACCTCGGCGAGGATCTCCTTGGTGTCGGGCGCGCCGGCGCAGAGGACGAGCTGCACCTCCGGGGGCAGCTGCTGTGCGGCGCGCAGGAGGTAGGGAAGACCCTTCTGGCGGGTGATCCGACCGACGAAGACAACCGATGGGCGGTCCGGATCGATGCCGAGGGCGCGCACCAGGTCCGGGTCGTCGACTGGCTTCCACTTTGCAAGGTCGATGCCGTTGTAGACGGTCTCGACCTTGCCCGGATCCAGCGAGGGATAGGCGCGCAGGATGTCGCGCCGCATTCCGTCGCTCACCGCGATCACGGCATCCGCGCTCTCGAACGCGTTCTTCTCGATCCAGCTCGAGATGCGGTATCCGCCGCCGAGCTGCTCTGCCTTCCAGGGCCGCAGCGGCTCGAGGCTGTGGGCGGTGATGACATGCGGGATGCCGTGCAGCAGCGAGGCGAGGTGCCCGGCTCCGTTCGCGTACCAGGTGTGGGAGTGCACGAGATCGGCTCCGGCGACGTCCTGCGCGATCTGCAGATCCACCCCGAGGGTCGCGAGCGTCGCGTTGGCGTCCTTCAGCTCGTCCGGCACCGAGTAGGCGAACACGCCCGGCTCGTCGCGGGGCGCGCCGAAGCATCGCACGGTGACGTCGAGGGTCGGGCGCAGCGCCCGGACCAGCTCTGCGACGTGCACGCCGGCGCCGCCGTATACCTCTGGTGGATACTCCCGCGTTATCAGATTGACCTTCACGGAGTGAACGCTAGTACAGCGGGAACGGGAGCCTCTACTGTTGAGGAATGTCATCAAAGAAGATCTTTGGAATTGTCCTCGCCGGCGGAGAGGGCAAGCGGCTCATGCCGCTGACTGCGGACCGGGCCAAGCCAGGAGTGCCGTTCGGCGGCAACTACCGCCTCATCGACTTTGCGCTCTCGAACCTGATCAACTCTGGGCTTCGCCAGATCGTCGTGCTGACCCAGTACAAGTCACACAGCCTCGACCGCCACGTATCGCAGACCTGGCGACTGTCGGGCCTCACGAACTCCTACGTCGCATCCGTTCCCGCCCAGCAGCGGCTCGGAAAGCGCTGGTTCGCGGGATCCGCCGACGCGATCCTGCAGAGCCTCAACCTGCTCCGCGACGAGAAGCCCGACATCGTCGTCGTGGTCGGCGCCGACCACGTCTACCGCATGGACTTCAGCCAGATGGTCGCGGCGCACATCGAATCCGGCGCTGGCGTGACCGTCGCGGCCATCCGGCAGCCAATCGCACTCGCCGACCAGTTCGGCGTCATCGAGGTCAGCCCGGACGACCCCACCCGCATCAAGGCGTTCCACGAGAAGCCCAAGAACCCGATCGGCCTTGCCGATTCCCCCGGCGAGGTGCTCGCCTCGATGGGCAACTACATCTTCGATGCCGATGTGCTCATGGACGCCGTGATCCGCGACGGTGAGCTGCCCGACTCCGACCACGACATGGGCGGCGACATCGTTCCGTGGTTCGTGTCGAAGAACGACGCGGCCGTCTACGACCTCAACCGCAACGAGGTCCCCGGCGCGACCGATCGCGACCGCTATTACTGGCGCGACGTCGGCACGATCGAGTCGTTCTTCGACGCCCACCAGGACCTCATCTCGGCGCTCCCTGTCTTCAACCTGTACAACACGGCGTGGCCGATCTTCAGCCAACAGCTGAACTCTCCGCCGGCGAAGTTCGTCCGCGACTCCAGCGGCAACCTCGGCACGACGATCGACTCGATCGTGTCGCTGGGGTCGGTGTTGTCCGGCGCGCACATCGAACGCAGCGTGCTCGGGCCGTGGGCGACGATCGGCGGTGGAGCCAAGGTCACCGACTCGATCGTGTTCGACCGGGTGAAGATCGGTCCGGACGCCGTGGTGCGCCGGGCTATTCTGGATAAGGAAGTCGTGGTCGAAGCCGGCGCGACGATTGGTGTTGACGCCGATGCCGACCGGGCTCGCGGATTCACTGTCACCGATTCCGGGATCACCGTTGTGGGCAAGGGCGTTCACGTCTCCGCCTAATTGCCACCCGCTCGCCGGTTGTGGCCGAAGCCACCAGGGAAGCGCATGACCGGATTTCTCGTCGTTCTCGACGTCGACTCGACACTCATCGAGAACGAGGTCATCGAGTTGCTCGCGGATGCGGCGGGCTCGCTCGACGAGGTCGCGCGGATCACCATGAGCGCCATGAACGGGGACCTCGACTTCGAGGAAAGCCTCCGGGCAAGGGTCGCAACGCTCGCCGGACTCCCGGTGTCGGTCTTCGACGAGGTCGCCGGGCTCATTCGCGTGACCGACGGAGTGCCCGAGATGATCAGCGGCGTGCACGCGGCAGGCGGGCGCGTCGGTGTCGTCTCGGGAGGGTTCCACGAGTTGGTCGACCCGATTGCCGAGCGCCTCGGCCTCGACTACTGGCGGGCGAACCGGCTTGAGGTCGCCGGTGGGCTCCTCACCGGAGGGGTGTCCGGCGCCGTCGTCGACGCCGACGCGAAGGCGCACACTCTGCGGGAATGGGCGGATGACTTCGGCGTCCCGCTGCGCCAGACCATGGCGGTCGGCGATGGCGCGAACGACCTCCCGATGATGGCCATCACCGGACTGTCGGTCGGGTTCGACGCGAAGGCGCCCGTGCGCGACGAGGCCGATGTCCTCATGGACGTGCGGGACCTCGCGCAGCTGCTTCCGCTGCTCGGACTTCGCCGGGCCTGAGCCCGGCTAGTGACCCATGCCCAGGCCGCCGTCGACAGGGATGACGGCCCCGGAGATGTAGGCGGCGTCGTCACTCGCAAGCCAGGTGATCACCCGCGCGACCTCCTGCGGGGTCGCGAACCGTGCCGCGGGGATCGACTTCAGGTAGTCGGCCTGCTGCGTCTCGGACAGCTCGGCGGTCATGTCTGTCTCGATGAATCCCGGCGCGATCACGTTCGCCGTGATGCCGCGTGACCCGAGCTCGCGGGTGACCGAACGCGCAAGCCCGATGAGCCCGCTCTTCGAGGCGGAGTAGTTGACCTGGCCGGCCGAGCCCAGCAGACCCACAACGCTCGACACGAGCACGATTCGACCGAACCGTGCCTTGAGCATTCCCTTCGAGGCGCGCTTAACCACCCGAAAGGCCCCGGAGAGGTTCGTGTCGACGACGTCGGTGAAGTCGGAGTCGCTCATCCTCATGAGGAGCATGTCGCGCGTGATGCCGGCGTTGGCGACGACCACCTCCACAGGGCCGAGCTCGGCCTCGATGCTCGTGAACGCGGCGTCGATCGAGGTGGCATCCGTGACATCGGCTCGCACGGTCATCGTGCCGGCCGGGCCGTCACCTGACCGCGCGGTCACGGCGACGCGGTGCCCGAGCGCGACGAATTCTTCAGCGATGGCAAAGCCGATTCCACGGTTTCCGCCGGTGACGAGAACGGTCCTGGCAACGGTCATTGGTGGCTCCCCTGAATCGGCATGCAAACGGGGCGCTCCCGGCAAACTCCCACAAGCCTAGACGTAGGCTTAGCGGGTCGTAGCTGGTTCCACCACTCAGCAGAAAACGTGTTCCATGGCTAAACCACAGGTCATCTCATCGATCACCGCGCTCCCCCAGTCTCCCCAGGACGATCGCAGGGCGCGCATGACGAAGTACCTCATCGCCATGGGCGTGCGCCTGGTCTGCATCGCACTGTGCTTCGTCGTGCAGGGCTGGTGGCTCGCGGTCTTCGCGATCGCCGCGATCGTGCTCCCCTACTTCGCCGTCATCCTTGCAAACGTCGGCCATCAGGAAGCCGGCACCGTCATGCGACCCGGGTCGATCGTTCCTGTGCGGCCGAGGGAACAGTCGTCCGACACCAGTGACGCTGCGTGATTTTCCTCCCGGGAGCAGGAGGCGACGCAGGATCGGCGCCGACCTGCTCGCGGGCGGGGTGCTCCAGGGCGGCGACCTTCAATGTCAATTGGCGCAACCCCCGCATCCACGGCCCGGAACGGGTCAAGGTGTGGCTCGCGTGCGATGAGCACCGCGACTACCTGCACGACTACCTGCACGCCCGGGACTTTCCGGTCCGGGTGACCCCGCTCGCCGAGAGCGTCGATAGGGTTGAACCGTCATGAACCGCTGGAGATTCGCCCTCTCGAAGCGGTGGGCGGGGTACCTCGCGCTCGCCGTCATTTTCGCGATCGCCTGCTCGGGGCTGGGCCTGTGGCAGTTCGAACGTCGCGCCGAGGCACGTGCCGAGATCGATCGCATCGAGTCGAACTACGAGCGCCCCGCAACGCCGGTCGGCGACGTGCTCGACACTCCCGGCTCCTACGCGGAAAGCCAGAAGTGGCTCCCGGTGCTGCTCGAGGGCACCTACCTCGCCGATGAGCAGCTTCTCGTTCGCAACCGCCCGTTCGCCGGCCGTCCCGGGTTCGAGGTGCTCACTCCCCTGCTCCTGGCCGACGGCACCGTGTTCATCGTCGACCGTGGCTGGCTGCCGACGGGATCCGAGCAGGATGCCCCCGACGACATCCCCGCCGCGCCGACCGGCCCAGTGTCCGTCACGGCACGGCTCAAGGCCGGCGAGCCCCTGCTCTCGAGCCGGTCGACGATTGCCGGGTCCGGCCAGATCCCCACGATCCACCTCCCCCAGATCGCCGAGCTCCTCGACCGCCCCGCCTACACGGGGGCCTATGGGCTCGTGATCACCGAGACCCCGGAGCCGGCGACCGCGCCGATGCCCTCGGTCAAGCCGGTGCTCGACGAGGGCCCGCACCTGTCCTACGCGCTGCAGTGGTTCGTGTTCGCGATCCTCGCGTTCATCGGGCTCGGCTGGGGCCTGCGCCAGGAGTACCGCAGCGTGAACGCGGACGACCCGGAGGAGAAGGAGCGCGCAGACGAGCGCGCCCGCCGCCGCGCCGCCCGTGCCCCTACCGACGACGAGTCTGAGGACGCGCTGCTCGAGGCGAGCGAACGCCGCTAGCGGGTCAGGCCAGGCTGATCAGGTCCGCGTAGTCCTTGTTCCAGAAGTCTTCGGTGCCGTCGGGCAGGATGAGCACACGCTCGGGGTTGAGAGCCTCGACAGCGCCCTCGTCGTGGCTCACGAGCACGACGGCGCCCGAGTAGTTCGAGAGGGCGTCGAGGATCTCTTCGCGGCTTGCCGGGTCCAGGTTGTTGGTCGGCTCGTCGAGCAACAGCACGTTCGCGCCCGACACAACGATCATGGCAAGGGCCAGGCGAGTTTTCTCGCCACCGGAGAGCACCCCGGCGGCCTTGTGGGAGTCGTCCCCCGTGAAGAGGAACGACCCGAGAACTCGCCGGGCCTCCATCTCGGTGATCGATGGTGAGGACGAGACCATGTTCTCGAGCACGCTCCGCTTGACGTCGATCGTCTCGTGCTCCTGAGCGTAATATCCGATCCGCAGTCCGTGACCCGGCTCGATCTGCCCGGTATCGGGCTTGTCGACGCCCGCGAGCATCCGGAGCAGCGTGGTCTTGCCCGCTCCGTTGAAACCGAGCACGACGACCTTTGAGCCGCGGTCGATCGCGAGGTCGACGGCGGCGAAGATCTCGAGCGACCCATAGCTCTTGCTCAGGTTGGAGGCCATGAGCGGGGTTCGGCCGCACGGCGCGGGCTCGGGGAAGCGCAGTTTGGCGACGCGGTCGACCGAGCGAACCTCGTCGAGACCGGAGAGCATCTTCTCGGCCCGACGCACCATCTGGTGCGCCGCGGCGGCCTTGGAGGCCTTAGCGCCGAACTTCGCTGCCTGCAGCTGCAGCACGGACGCCTTCTTCTCGACGTTGACGCGTTCCTTCTTGCGGCGCTCCTCGTCGGCGGCCCGCTGGCGCAGGTAGTTCTTCCAGTTCATGTTGTACACGTCGATGACAGTGCGATTGGCATCGAGGTAGAAGACGCGGTTGACGGTCTCCTCCACCAGCTCGATGTCGTGGCTGATCACGATCAGGCCGCCCTGGAACGACTTCAGGTAGTCCCGCAGCCAGACGACTGAGTCGGCGTCGAGGTGGTTGGTCGGTTCGTCGAGGAGCATCGTGTCGGCGCCGGAGAACAGGATGCGTGCGAGCTCGATCCGCCGACGCTGGCCGCCGGAGAGTGTCGAGAGGGGCTGGTCGAGGATGCGGTCGGGCAGCGAGAGGTTGCTCGCGATCGACGCGGCCTCGGCCTCGGCGGCGTACCCGCCGAGCGCGAGGAACTCGTCCTGCAGGTTGCCGTACTTCTTCATCGCCCGCTCGCTCGTCGCCGAGTCGCCGTCGCCCATACCGATCGCGGCGGACTCCATGCCGAGCAGCAGTTGGCCGAGGCCGCGGGCGTCGAGGATGCGGGTGCGGGCCAAGTGCTCGGGATTGCCCGAGCGCGGGTCCTGCGGGAGATAGCCGACCTCGCCGGAGCGATCGATGCGGCCGTCGGTGGGCAGGCCCTCGCCCGCGAGGATCTTGGTCAGGGTGGTCTTGCCAGCGCCGTTGCGCCCGACGAGGCCGATCTTATCGCCGCGGTCGACGCGGAAGGAGACGCCCTGCATCAGCGTGCGCGCTCCAACTCGGAGCTCCAGATCATGCACGCTCAGCACAGGTGAATTCCATTTCTTCGGGCGCGTTTCTACAACACAGTGCGGGGGGGAGTCCCCTAGTCTACGCGCCGTGCCGCGGCATCCCGCCCGAACACACGACGAGCCCGCCCGCACGGTGGCGGGACGGGCTCGACGTGACTGCTCAGAGCTGGCGGCTCAGATCGAGAAGCCGAGTGCGCGCATCATGTCGCGCCCATCATCGGTGATCTTCTCCGGGCCCCACGGCGGCATCCACACCCAGTTGATGCGGAATTGCTCGACGACGCCATCCAGGGACTCCGCGGTCTGTTCCTCGAGTACGTCGGTGAGCGGGCATCCAGCCGACGTGAGCGTCATGCTGATGATGAGGGCGTTGTTCTCCTCGTCCCAGGTGAGGTCGTAGATCAAGCCGAGGTCGACGATGTTGATCCCGAGCTCGGGATCCATGACATCCTTCAGCGCCTCTTCGACCTGATCGAAGAGCGCGGGTGCGAGTGCGACAGCCATTGGACTAGCCTACGGAAGTCTCGGTGAGAAATCGATCATAGCCTTCGGCCTCAAGGCGGTCGGCCAGCTCCGGGCCGCCATTCTCGGCCACGCGACCATCGACGAACACGTGCACGAAGTCCGGCTGGATATAGCGGAGGATGCGGGTGTAGTGGGTGATGAGCAGCAGCCCGAGGCCCGTCTCGGCCTTCGCGCGGTTGACACCCTCGGCGACGATCTTGAGCGCGTCAACGTCGAGGCCGGAGTCGGTCTCGTCGAGGATCGCGAACTTGGGCTTGAGCAGCTCGAGCTGGAGGATCTCGTGGCGCTTCTTCTCACCTCCGGAGAATCCCTCGTTGACGTTGCGCTGGGCGAAGGAGGAGTCCATGCGGAGGTTCTTCATGGCCTCCCTGACATCCTTGGTCCATCCCCGCAGCGCGGGGGCCTCACCGTCGAGCGCGGTCTTGGCGGTGCGCAGGAAGTTGGTCACGGCGACGCCGGGGATCTCGACCGGGTACTGCATTGCGAGGAAAAGGCCGGCGCGGGCACGCTCGTCCACGGGCAGGTCCGTCATCTCGTTGCCGTCGAGCTTGATCGATCCGCGTTCGACGTGATACTTCGGGTGCCCGGCGATCGTGTAGGCGAGAGTGGACTTGCCCGAGCCGTTGGGGCCCATGATCGCGTGGATCTCGCCCTCGTTGACGGTGAGGTCGACGCCCTTGAGGATGTCGATCTTTCCCTGCTCGGTTTCGACGCTCACATGGAGGTCGTGGATTTCGAGAACAGACATGGTTGGTTCCTTACAGATCTCTTAGACGGTGACAACGGCGGTCGGGTCGATGAAGACCTCGCCGCCCTCGATCGTCACGGCGTAGACGGGGACCGGCTCGTAGGCCGGAAGGGTGATGGGCTTGCCGGTGTTGAGCGAGAACTTGGAGCCGTGCGCCCAGCACTCGAGGGTGTCGTCCTCCACGAAACCCTCGGACAGCGAGATGTCACCGTGGGTGCAGGTGTCGCCGATCGCGTGGATGTCGCCGGCCGAGTCGCGCACGAGGGCGATCGGCAGTCCGTCGATCACGACGCGCACTGCGGCTCCGACCTCGAGGTCGGTTTCGGCGCAGACCTTGATTGCGGCCATCAGCTCTGGGCTCCTTCCGGCACGAGTGCCGACTCGATTGCGGATTCGAGCCGCTTCTGCAGCTCGGGTGAGCCGATCCGCTGCACGATCTCGGCGAGGAACCCGCGGACGACGAGTCGCCTCGCCTCCTCCTCGCTGATTCCGCGCGCCTGCAGGTAGAACAGCTGCTCGTCGTCGAAGCGACCCGATGCACTCGCGTGACCGGCTCCGGCGATGTCGCCGGTCTCGATCTCGAGATTCGGGATCGAATCGGCGCGGGCGCCGTCGGTGAGCAACAGGTTGCGGTTCTGCTCGTAGCTGTCCGTTCCCGCCGCCGACTGGCGGATGAGCACGTCACCGATCCAGACGGTGTGCGCCCCCCTGCCCTGCAGCGCACCCTTGTAGGTGACACGTGACTTGGTCTTGGGGGCGTCGTGGTCGACGAAGACCTGCTGCTCGATGTGCTGGCCGGTGGTTGCGAAGTACGCGCCGTACAGTTCGACGTCGGCGCCCTCGCTCACGAGGTGCACCGAGGGATTGATCCGGATGACGTCGCCGTCGAGCGAGACGGAGACGTGCCGCAGCTTGGCGTCACGGCCGACCCGGGCGAAGTGGCTCGCGAGGTGGATCGCGTCGTCGTTCCACTGCTGCACACTCACCACGGTGAGGTCGGCGCCGTCTTCGACGATGATCTCCACGTTCTCGGCAAGCAGGGCAGCTCCCGAGTTGTGCAGCACGATGTGGCCGCGGCTGTGCTTCTTCGCGGTGATGATCGTGTGCGCCGCACGGGGAGCACCGTCGAGGCCCGAGCGCTCGAGGGCGAGATCCTCGATCTCGTCCCCGTCGATCGTGATCGCGAGGGCGCGCTCGAAGCTCGACCAGGCGTTCGCGGATGCGCGGTCCTCCGGCACGCCGGCCGACCCGACCGAAGCATCCGCTCGGTCGACCCACTCGATGCTCACGCCGGGCGTCGCCACGGTGTCGTAGTGCCAGGCGCCGCCGTCGAGCACTCCCTCGATGAGAGGGCGCAGCTTGGCGATGGGGCTGAATTTCCACTCGATTTCACGGCCGGTGACGGTCGGGAAATCCGAGGTGTTCGTTGACTTGAAGCGTTCCGAACGGGTCTGCACAGGGACATAGCTCGACCCGCCGTCGCTGCGCGGCGCGCGGCCGGTCTGCGTGGGGTCGAGCTCTGCCTGCTGCCGAGTACCTTCGTTGATCTTGAGGGGGCTTGCAGGAGCTGACATCTAGCCGACGGATCCTTCCATACCCATTTCGATGAGTTTATTGAGTTCGAGTGCGTACTCCATTGGGAGTTCGCGGGAGATCGGTTCGATGAAGCCACGCACGATCATGGCCATGGCCTCGTCCTCCGGCATGCCGCGGCTCTGCAGGTAGAAGAGCTGCTCGGCGCTGACACGGGAGACGGTAGCCTCGTGGCCCATCTGCACGTCGTCCTCGCGGATATCCGTGGTCGGGTACGTGTCCGAGCGTGAGATGGTGTCGACGAGCAGCGCGTCGCAGCGCACCGTGTTCGCCGAGTGGTGGGCGCCCTCGGCGATGCGGACCTCTCCGCGGTATCCCGTGCGTCCGCCTCCGCGGGCGATCGACTTGGAGACGATCGAGGACTGTGTGTGCGGCGCCATGTGAACCATCTTGGCTCCGGCATCCTGATGCTGGCCGGGCCCGGCGAACGCGACCGACAGGGTCTCGCCCTTCGCGCGCTCACCCACGAGGTAGATGGACGGGTACTTCATCGTGACCTTGGATCCGATGTTGCCGTCGATCCACTCCATCGTCGCACCCTCGTGCGCGATGGCACGCTTGGTGACGAGGTTGTAGACGTTGTTCGACCAGTTCTGGATCGTCGTGTATCGAACGCGGGCGTTCTTCTTCACGATGATCTCGACCACGGCGGAGTGCAGCGAGTCCGACTTGTAGATCGGTGCAGTGCAGCCCTCGATGTAGTGAACGTAGCTGCCCTCGTCCGCGATGATGAGCGTGCGCTCGAACTGGCCCATGTTCTCGGTGTTGATGCGGAAGTAGGCCTGCAGCGGGATCTCGACGTGCACGCCCTTCGGCACGTAGACGAAGGAGCCACCGGACCAGACCGAGGTGTTGAGCGCGGCGAACTTGTTGTCGCCCTCGGGGATGACAGTGCCGAAGTACTCCTGGAACAACTCCGGGTGCTCTTTGAGCGCTGTGTCGGTGTCCATGAATATGACGCCCTGCGCCTCGAGCTCCGCGTTGATCGAGTGGAAGACGACCTCCGACTCGTACTGGGCGGCCACCCCGGAGACGAGGCGCTGGCGCTCCGCCTCGGGGATACCGAGCTTCTCGTACGTGTTGCGGATGTCTTCGGGGAGGTCCTCCCAGGTCTGCGCCTGCTTCTCGGTGGAGCGGACGAAGTATTTGATGTTGTCGAAGTCGATGCCAGAAAGGTCGGCGCCCCATGTCGGCATCGGTTTCTTTCCGAACAGCGCCAGACCCTTGAGCCGCTTCTTGAGCATCCATTCCGGCTCGCTCTTGAGCGCCGAGATGTCGGCGACGACTTCGGGCGAGATTCCGCGTTTCGCGGAGGCGCCGGCGACGTCGGAGTCAGACCATCCGAATTCGTACGTGCCAAGGCCGTCGAGTTCGGGTCGTTCGATGAGTACGTCAGACATGATTACCTCTTTCCAACCATTCCCAACCGAGGTGATCGGGGTGGTATTCCGGGCCGCGAACTGCCTTGACGGAGCGACTGCCCCGACGCGCTCCCCCGTACGTGCTGCGCGGTGGGAGGTGTGGTTGCGAGTTCTGGCCCGGCCACTGCATCGCGTGCCCGGCCCAAGACGTGCTTTCCGGACTAAATCATTCTACAGGGAACACTCGGGAATGCGGGGCTCTGAGCCTGTGAAGGCACTGGCACAACGCGCCGGTTTCCTCGCAGGTGGCGCTGCCTAGAATGAGAGCATCGACACTGATTTTGGAGTCTCCGAGTGAACAGCGCGCTTTCTCGCCTGCGGACGGTCATCGCACCGGTTTCCGCCTGGCTCCCGTCCACGATCGACCGACGCGTTCGGGTGATGGCATGGCTCTCGCTCGTCGCCCAGATCCTGATCGTGGGCACGGGAGGCGCGGTGCGACTCACCGGCTCAGGGCTCGGCTGCCCGACCTGGCCGCGCTGCACGGCGGACTCGTTCGTCAGCACCCCCGAGCAGGGCATCCACGGTGTGATCGAGTTCGGCAATCGCCTGCTCACCTTCGTGCTCATCCTCATCGCGATCGCGATGTTCCTGTTCGTCGTCCGGATGCGCAAGCAGCGCCCCGAGCTGTTCCGGCTCGCGCTCGTCATCGGTCTCGGCATCCCGTTCCAGGGCGTCATCGGCGGCATCACGGTACTGACAAATCTCGACCCCTACGTCGTCGGACTGCACTTCGTGCTCTCGACCGGTCTCGTGGTGCTCGCGACGGTGCTCGTCTACCGGGTCTACCGAGGCCGCCGAGGAGCCGCGTTCGTGGCGCCGGGGTGGTACGTCACGACCGGCTACCTCGCCTCATTTTTCGTCGGGGTGACGATTATCGTCGGGATCCTGACGACGGGTTCCGGCCCCCACGCCGGCGACAAGGGGTCAGCGCGCAACGGCCTCGACTCGGAGCTGTTGCAGCACCTGCACAGCTACCCGGCCTACATCACGCTCGCTCTCACGATTGTGCTGCTCGTCGGTGCGCTTCGGATGCGGCTTCCCGCGGTCGTCAAGGCGGTCGGGCTGCTGCTTGCGGTGGAGTTTGCGCAGATCATCGTCGGCATCAGCCAGTCCCGCATGGGGCTGCCCGAACTGCTCGTCGGCATCCACATGGTGCTCGCGTGCGTGCTCGCTGCCGCAATGACGTCGGTGATGCTCAACCTTCGGAGCCGCGCCGTGCCGGTTTCGCTCCCCGCGAACGAGCAGCCGGTCGGAAGCGCTGCGGTCTGAGCCAGACGGCAGGTGGCGAGGACCGCGGCTGGCTAGAACGGCAGAAGCGGGTCGACGCCGACGGCGATGAACAGGAGCGTCAGGTACGAGATCGAGCTGTGGAACACGCGCATCGGCTTGACTTCGTCGTGCCGGATAGCGGTGCTGTACAAGCGGTGGGACTCGATGACGAACCAGCCGCCCGCCGCGACCGCGACCACCGTGTACAGGATGCCCATGGAGGCGACCGGGATCAGCAGCAGCGAACAGGTCACCGTGGCCCACGCGTAGAGCACGACCTGGAGCCCGACGAGCGTGCGCCCGCGTACGACCGCGAGCATCGGCACGTTGACCGAGGCGTAGTCGGCGCGATAGCGCATGGACAGCGGCCAGTAGTGCGGTGGGGTCCAGAGGAACACCACAAAGAAGAGAATGACGGGCGCCCAGTCGAGGGAGCCGGTGACAGCGGCCCAGCCGATCAGAACGGGGAAGCATCCGGCGATTCCGCCCCACACGATGTTCTGCGCCGTGCGGCGCTTGAGCCAGAGGGTGTACACGACCACGTAGAAGAAGATCGCGGCGGCCGAGAGGGCGGCGGCGAGCAAGTTGGTCGTGACCGCGAGCCAGACAATCGACGCGATGCCGACGAGCCACGCGAACACGAGGGCCTCGCGGTCAGTGAGCTCACCTGTGACGAGCGGCCGATTCTTCGTGCGCTCCATCACCCGGTCGATGTCACGGTCGATATAGCAGTTGAACGCGCCAGCAGAGCCGGCGCTGAGCGACCCGCCGACGAGGGTCGCGACGACCAACCACAGGTTCGGGATTCCGTTCTGTGCCAGAACCATCACGGGTGCGGTCGTCACGAGCAGCAGCTCGATCACTCGGGGTTTCGTCAGCGCGACATAGGCGCGAGCCTTGCGAGCGAACCCGGGCCTCTCGCGCGCTGCGCGGGCCTTGACGGTTACGTCCATTGCTCCTCTAACCGGATTCATTACCGAGTCAAGTCTAGTTGATCGAAGTTGGGACCTCTCCCGACGCGAGGGGTCAAGAGAGACGCGCCAGCAGGCCGATTCTCTATACTGGAGATGCTTGCCAGCCGTTAGCGACCCTCCTCTGCCTCGAAATTGACTGGTGTGGCGAGGTTCGACGCGGTTATGCCGTTGATGTCAGCGGCAAGCCACACCTCATGTGCGGGCGATGGTCACAGGCCTGGCCCCACAGCGAACGAAGGGTCGACAACCAAGTGCAGAATTTTCAGTGGGATTCCCTCGACAGCAGAGCAGTCGACACCGCTCGCATCCTCGCCGCGGACGCGGTTGAGAAAGCCGGAAATGGACATCCGGGTACGGCGATGAGCCTCGCTCCCGCCGCCTACCTGCTCTTCCAGAAGGTCATGCGGCGCGATCCGAGCGACAACACCTGGATCGGTCGTGACCGCTTCGTCCTCTCGGCCGGCCACAGCTCGCTGACCCAGTACGTGCAGTTCTACCTCGGCGGCTACGGCCTCGAGCTCGACGACCTCAAGGCGTTGCGCACCTGGGGCTCGAAGACACCCGGCCACCCCGAGTACGGCCACACCGACGGGGTCGAGATCACTACGGGCCCGCTCGGACAGGGCCTCGCCTCGGCGGTGGGATTCGCCTACGCGTCGCGATTTGAGCGTGGCCTCTTCGACCCGGATGCCGCGGCGGGCGAGAGCCCTTTCGACCACCACATCTATGCGATCGCCAGCGACGGCGACCTGCAGGAGGGCATCACGAGCGAGGCTTCGTCGCTCGCGGGCCACCAGCAGCTCGGCAACCTCATTGCGATCTACGACAGCAACCAGATCTCGATCGAGGACGACACCGACATCGCCTTCACCGAAGATGTGAAGGCGCGCTACGAGGCCTACAACTGGCACGTCCAGGTCGTGGATTGGAAGAAGACCGGCGACTACATCGAGGACCTCGTTGAGTTGAACGATGCCATCGACGCAGCCAAGGCCGAGGGCGGCAAGCCGTCACTCATCATCCTGCGCACGATCATCGGCTGGCCGTCGCCGAAGAAGCAGAACACCGGAAAGATCCACGGGTCCGCGCTCGGCGCCGACGAGCTCGCCGCGGTGAAGACCATTCTCGGTTTCGACCCGGAGCAGTCGTTCGCCGTCGACGACGACGTGCTGACCCACACCCGCAAGGCCGTCGAGCGCGGCCAGGCAGCGCACGCCGAGTGGACCATCCAGTTCGACGCGTGGGCCGCGGCCCAGCCGGAGCGCAAGGACCTCCTCGACCGTATGCTCGCCGGCAACCTGCCCGACGGGGTCGCTGAGGCGCTGCCGGTGTTCCCGGCAGGCAAGGACGTGTCCACGCGTGCCGCGTCAGGCAAGGTCCTGAACGCCCTCGGCCCGGTCATCCCAGAACTGTGGGGTGGCTCCGCCGACCTCGCCGAATCGAACAACACGTCCATCGAGGGTGCGGCGTCGTTCGTTCCCGCCGAGCACTCCACCGGGGAGTGGACGGGCAACAAGTACGGACGGGTGCTCCACTTCGGTATCCGCGAGCACGCGATGGCCGGGATCCTGAACGGAATCGTGCTGCACGGCAACACGCGCCCGTTCGGCGGCACATTCCTGATCTTCAGCGACTACATGCGTCCGGCCGTGCGTCTCGCCGCGCTCATGCAGGCACCGTCGATCTTCGTGTGGACGCACGACTCGGTGGCCCTCGGCGCCGACGGTCCGACCCACCAGCCGGTCGAGCAGCTCGCGACACTGCGCGCCATTCCGGGCCTGGACGTCGTCAGGCCCGCGGATGCGAATGAGACCGCGCACGCCTGGCACGCGATCCTCGGTCGGCGCCGCGGTCCGGCCGGAATCGTGCTCTCCCGCCAGAACCTGCCCGTCTTCGACCGCGGCGACGACGTCGCGAACGGCGACACCCTCGCCTCGGCGCAGTACGCAGTGAACGGCGCCTATGTGCTCGCGGAGGCCGCCGGCGGTACCCCCGACGTGATCATCATCGCGACAGGATCCGAGGTTCAGTTCGCCCTCGAGGCCCGGGCGGCGCTGGCAGGCGAGGGGATCGGCGCGCGAGTCGTGTCCGCCCCCAGCCTGGAATGGTTCGCCGAGCAGAGCGCCGAGTACCGAGAGCAGGTGCTCCCCGCCGCGGTGAAGGCTCGGGTATCGGTCGAGGCCGGAATCGCCCTCGGCTGGCGTGAGTACATCGGCGACGCCGGACGCAGCGTCTCCATCGAGCATTTCGGCGCTTCCGCTGACTACGAGACCCTGTACCGCGAGTTCGGCATGACGACCGAGAGTGTGATCGCGGCCGCCAAGGATTCGTTGTCCGCCGTACGGGCGACCGGCAACTGACAACCAACAACCGAAAGAAGATCGTCATGACCGAAACCCTTTCCCCCACCGCAACCCTGTCGGCCACCGGCGTGAGCATCTGGCTCGACGACCTCTCGCGCGAGCGAATCAACTCGGGAGGCCTGCAGAACCTCATCGCAGAGAAGAACGTCGTCGGCATCACCACGAACCCGACGATCTTCGCCAGCGCACTCGCCAAGGGCGAGGCGTACGACGCCCAGATCGCCGAGCTCGCAGCGAGCGGAACGAGCGTGACCGACGCGGTGTTCGAGATCACCACGGCCGACGTCGCCGACGCCTGCGACATCTTCCGCCCCGTGTACGACAGCACCGCCGGATTCGACGGCCGCGTGTCGATCGAGGTCGAGCCCGATCTCGCCCACGACGCCGCTCGCACGTCCGAGGAGGCACAGCGGCTCTGGGCCAAGGTCAACCGGCCGAACGTGATGATCAAGATCCCCGCCACAGTCGAGGGACTCGAGGCCATCGCAAACACGATCGGCCAGGGGATCAGCGTCAACGTGACCCTGATTTTCAGCCTCGAGCGCTACCGCGACGTGATCAACGCCTACCTCACCGGTCTCGAGACGGCGAAGTCCGCTGGCCACGACCTCTCCAGCATCCACTCGGTCGCGTCCTTCTTCGTGTCGCGCGTCGACACCGAGATCGACAAGCGGCTCGAGAGCATCGGCACCGGCGAGGCCACCGCGCTCAAGAGCAAGGCGGGGGTCGCGAATGCGCGCCTGGCCTACCAGGTGTTCGAGCAGTCCTTCACGAGCGAGCGCGCGGCTGGCCTGCTTGCGGCCGGGGCGAACAAACAGCGTCCGCTCTGGGCGTCGACAGGCGTCAAGGACCCGAACCTGCCCGATACCCTCTACGTCACCGAGCTCGCCGTCGCCGACACCGTCAACACCATGCCGGAGAAGACCCTCGACGCGACCTTCGACCACGCAGTGATCGCCGGCGACGCCGTCACCGGCAACTACGACTCCGCGAACGGTGTGCTCGACGCACTCGACTCGCTGGGGATCTCCTACGATGACGTCACGCAGCTGCTCGAGCGCGAGGGCGTCGAGAAGTTCCAGGTCTCCTGGAACGAACTCCTCGACACTGTGACCGCAGCCCTCGAGGCAGCCAAGTGACCTTTGACATCGCCGTCACCGGGGCGGCCGCCGACGCGGTCGCCCGGATGGTGCCGCAGCTCGTGAGCGACGGGGTCGCATCCGGGATCACGACGCAGGATTCGAGCCTCTGGGGCGCCGACGCCGAGGACGAGGCGTCCAGGCGCCTCGGCTGGGTCGAGGCCGTCGCGGCCTCCGAGGCGCTGGTGCCGGACATCATCGCGCTGCGCGACCTGCTGCGCTCCCGCGGCGTCAACCACATCGTGCTTGGAGGAATGGGCGGATCCTCGCTCGCCCCCGAGGTCATCGCGCGCACCGCCGGCGTCGAGCTGACCGTACTCGACACGACAGACCCGGGGCAGGTGCTCTCCGCGCTCCACGACCGCCTCGCGACGACCGCCCTGGTGATCTCATCGAAGTCGGGCTCGACGGTCGAGACCGACAGCCAGAAGCGCGTGTACGAGCAGGCGTTCCGCGAGCACGGGATCGACCCCGTCGACCGGATCGTCATCGTGACAGACCCCGGCTCGCCGCTGGACTCATCGGCGCGGGCCGACGGCTACCGCGTGTTCAACGCCGACCCCAACGTCGGCGGCCGATTCTCGGCCCTGACCGCGTTCGGACTGGTGCCGTGCGGGCTCGCCGGAGTCGACATCCAACACCTGCTCGACGACGCAGAATCAGTCAGCCTGCAGCTCGCCCTCGACACCCCGAGCAACCCGGGGCTCGTGCTGGGTGCGGCAATCGCAGGCACGAGGCCGCTCAAGGACAAGCTCGGCATCGTCGCGGACGGCACGTACATCGTCGGGTTCGGCGATTGGGCGGAACAGCTCATCGCCGAGTCGACAGGCAAGCACGGCAGGGGCATCCTTCCCGTCGTTCTCCACGTCGACTCCCCCGAGATCTCCGCCGGGCTGCCCGACCTGCAGATCGTGCGCCTTGTGCACGACAGGCGCGCGACCGAGGAGGTCATCGAGGGCGAGATCGAGATCAGCGGCACCCTCGGGGCGCAGATCCTCGTCTGGGAGTACGCCACCGCGGTCGCCGGGCGGCTGCTCGGCATCAACCCGTTCGACCAGCCGGACGTCGAGTCGGCGAAGATCGCCACGCGCGGGCTGCTCGACGCCCGCCCGCAGCCCTCGGCCGCGGCGTTCGTCGACGGCGAGATCGAGGTGCGCGGCACCGGTGTCGACGGCGTCGACTCCGTGCGCGCGGCCGTCGACGGGCTCCTCGAGCAGCTCGGGCCCGACGGGTACCTGTCGATCCAGGCCTACGCCAACAGGATCGCGTTCCGCGAGCTCGCGCAGCTCCGCTCGATCCTCGCCGAGCGCGCCGGCAGGCCCGTCACCTTCGGCTGGGGGCCGCGCTTCCTGCACTCGACGGGCCAGCTCCACAAGGGTGGACCCGGCGTCGGAGTGTTCTTGCAGATCACCACGGTGGAGCTGCTCGACCTCGAGATCCCCGGCCGCCCGTTCAGCTTCGGTCAGCTCATCCAGGCGCAGGCGGCGGGTGATGCGACCGTGCTCGCCGAGCACGGTCGGCCGGTGCTGACGCTCACGCTGCACGACCCCGCGAACACCGTCGAGGCGCTCCTGAGCGCCCTGCGCTGACGCGAACACACGACAGAAGACCAGAAAACAAGGAGCCGCATGCCCCCGGTGGAGATCACCCCGGAGTTCAATCCGCTGCGATTGGCCACCGATCGCCGACTCAGCCGCATCGCCGGGCCGAGTGGGCTCATCATCTTCGGTGTGACGGGAGACCTGTCACGCAAGAAGCTCATGCCCGCGGTCTACGACCTCGCCAACCGCGGCCTGCTGCCGCCGGGCTTCGCCCTCGTCGGGTTCGCGCGGCGCGACTGGGAAACACAGGACTTCGAGAAGGTCGTCCACGATGCGGTCAAGCAGTATGCCCGCACACCGTTTGACGACGACGTGTGGAAGCAGCTCGCGCAGGGCATCCGCTTCGTGCAGGGCGAGTTCGACGATGACGCGGCCTTCGCCAGGCTCAAGGACACCGTCGAAGAGCTCGACGTGCATCGGGGAACGATGGGCAACCACGCTTTCTACCTGTCGATCCCGCCGAAGTCGTTCCCCGAGGTCACCGAGCAGCTCCGCCGTTCCGGTCTCGCGGAGCAGAAAGACGGCCAGTGGCGGCGCGTCGTCATCGAGAAGCCGTTTGGCAGCGACCTGAAGACCGCGCGCGAGCTCAACGAGGTCGTCGAGTCGGTCTTCCCACCCGACTCGGTGTTCCGCATCGATCACTACCTGGGTAAGGAGACGGTGCAGAACATCCTCGCTCTGCGCTTCGCGAACCAGCTCTACGAACCGATCTGGAATGCGAACCACGTCGACCACGTGCAGATCACCATGGCCGAGGATATCGGGGTCGGCGGACGAGCTGGCTACTACGACGGCATCGGTGCCGCCCGCGACGTCATCCAGAACCACCTGCTGCAGCTGCTCGCCCTCACCGCCATGGAGGAGCCGATCTCGTTCGACGCTGCCGACCTGCGCGCGGAGAAGGAGAAGGTGCTGTCGGCCGTGCGACTGCCCAAGGATCTGGCCACGGGCACCGCGCGCGGCCAGTACTCCGGCGGCTGGCAGGGCGGAGAGAAGGTGCTTGGCTTCCTCGACGAGGAGGGTATGAACCCCGAGTCGACGACCGAGACCTTCGCGGCGATGCGGCTCGACATCGGGACGAGGCGCTGGGCCGGTGTGCCGTTCTACCTGAGGGCTGGCAAGCGGCTGGGCAGGAGGGTGACCGAAATCGCCGTCGTGTTCAAGCGCGCGCCGCAGCAGCTGTTCGCGGAGAGCCAGACCTCGGCGCTCGGCCAGAACGCCCTCGTGATCCGTGTGCAGCCCGACGAGGGCGTCACGATCCGATTCGGCTCGAAGGTCCCGGGAGCGGTCATGCAGGTGCGCGACGTCACGATGGACTTCGGCTACGGCCACGCCTTCACGGAGGCGAGCCCCGAAGCTTACGAGCGTCTCATCCTCGACGTGCTGCTCGGCGACCCGCCCCTGTTCCCGCGCCACCAAGAAGTGGAGCTGAGTTGGAAGATCCTCGACCCGATCGAGCAATTCTGGGCGACGCAGGGCAAGCCAGAGCAGTACCGGCCCGGAACCTGGGGCCCCACATCCGCCGATGACCTCCTCACGAGAGACGGCCGAACCTGGAGACGCCCATGATCGTCGACCTGCCCGACACCACCACGAGCCGCGTCTCGAAGACGCTCGTGAAGATCCGCGAGGAAGGCGGCGCCGTCGCCCTCGGGCGCGTACTGACCCTCGTCATCTCCACCTCCCTCGGCCACGAGGAGGAGGCGATCGAGGCCGCGAACGACGCGTCGCGGGAGCATCCGATGCGCGTCATCGTGATTTCCACCGCGGCAGCCGACTCCCCGGCGAAGGATGCGACGCGCCTCGACGCGCAGATCCGGGTCGGCGGCGATGCCGGCGCGAGCGAGGTCATTGTGCTCAAGGCCTATGGCGACATGGCCCAGGACGAGGAAGGCCTCGTCACGGGGCTTCTGCTGCCCGACGCCCCCGTCGTCGCGTGGTGGCCGGGTGAAGCGCCCGAGGTCGCCTCCACCTCAGCGCTGGGGCGCATCGCCCAACGTCGGATCACGGATGCCGCGGCGCAGAGCGACCCGCGCGGCTTCCTCGAGCACCTCGCCCGCACCTACTCGCCCGGAGACACCGACTTTGCCTGGACGAGACTCACCCTGTGGCGCGCGCAGCTGGCTGCGGTGCTCGACCAACCGCCGTACGAGCCGATCATCGCGGCGGAGGTGCACGGTGCGGCGGACTCGCCGTCGACGACGCTCATCGCCGCCTGGCTGGAGCTGCAGCTCGAGCTCCCGGTGCTGCACGAGGTCACGCCGTCCATTCCCGGATCCAGCGGCATCCACGGTGTCAAGCTCGATCGCTCCTCCGGAACGATCGACCTGTCCCGCTCGCATGTGAACATCGTCACCCTCGTGCAGCCGAATCAGCCGGTGCACGACATCTCACTGCCCCGTCGCAGCATGCGCGAGTGCCTCGCGGAGGAGCTTCGTCGCCTCGGCCCGGACGACCTGTACGGCGAAGTAATAACGAGAGGGTTGCTCGAATCCGTCGACGGGCGGGCCAACTCGGAGGCGCGATCCACATGACCAGTGAACGCCGGGTGCTCGTCCACCACGACCTGCCCGCTCTCGTGGGTGCCGTCGCCGCACGGTTCATCACAAAGATGATCGACCTGCTCGAGGAGAAGCCAGAGGTGCACATCGTGCTGACCGGCGGAGGCGCTGGCACCGGCATCCTCACGGCGATCAACGAGTCGGATGCCCGCGATCAGGTCGACTGGGCGCGCGTGCACATCTGGTGGGGTGACGAGCGCTGGGTGGCGCACGACCATGCCGACCGCAACGAGCGGCATGCGCGCGAGGCGCTGCTGGACCACGTGGCGCTCGCGCCCGCGCACATCCACCCGTTCCCGGCTCCCGGCGAAACCGCGGATCTCGAGACTGCGGCTGACGCCCACGCCGCCACGCTGAAGGCCTCGGCCTCGGACGGCGCGAATGTGCCGGTGTTCGACATCACCTTCCTCGGCATCGGGCCGGACGGGCATATTGCGTCGATCTTCCCGGAGTCGGTCGGGGCCAGGGTCACCGACCGCTCAGTCATCGCGGTGCGCAACGCGCCCAAGCCCCCGCCGGAGCGGCTGAGCCTGACCTTCGCGGCGATCAACGGTTCAGACCGGATCTGGCTCGCGCTCTCGGGCGTGGACAAGGCATCGGCGCTCGGGCTCGCCCTCGCAGGTGCGGCACCGTTCGAGGTTCCCGCCGCGGGCGTGAGAGGACGTCGCCGAACCGTGTTCTTCGTCGACAGCGCCGCTGCCGCCGAGGTGCCAGCGGAGCTGATCAGCCGGGAGTATTAGCCTAGTTGGAGGCGACGCGTCCGCGGCGGGCGCGGAGCTGCTCGAGTGCCTCATTGAGGAGCTCGGCCGCCTCTTCCTCGGTGCGTCGTTCCTTGACGTACGCGAGGTGGGTCTTGTAGGGCTCGAGCTTGACAAGGCTCGGCGGGGCCTCCTTGTCGCGGCCGGCGGGCAGGCCGGACTGGGGAGAGTCGATCAACTCGGGGATTTCGGCATCCGGAAGGCTCGCCGCGAAGTAGCGGACGGTCTGGTTGCCGAGCGCGTCCCAGTAGGAGACGGCGATCCGCTCCGTCTGGTACCCGCGATCCTGCTCGCCCATCGGGCCGGAGCCGACGCGCGAGCCGCGAATTGCACTTCCACCTGATGCCATGGTGTGTCCTAACTTCCGCTGAACTTGGTGATCAAACCGAGAACGATGATGCAGGTGATCCAGAGAAGCCCCAGGAACACCGTTATTCGATTCAGGTTACGCTCCGCGACGCCGGATGCGCCGAGATTCGAGGTCACTCCACCGCCGAACATATCGGACAGCCCGCCACCACGTCCGCGGTGCAGGAGGATGAGCAAGGTCAACAGGAGGCTCGTAATGCCGAGCAGGACCTGCAGGATGACCTGGAGAATTTCCACGAAAAAAGCCTTTCAATGCGGCGATGAGCCGTTGTTCAGTATAACCGCTGGTCAGACGCCGACATGCTTCTGAAAGCGAGCAATATTAGAGAACTCAGTGATGTCGAGGCTAGCGCCGCCGACGAGGGCTCCATCGACATTGGGCTGGCGCATGAATCCCGCGATGTTGCCCGACTTGACAGAGCCGCCGTAGAGGACGCGGGTCTTGTCGGCGGCATCCTGTCCGATTTTCTCGGCGACGACGGCACGCAACGCGGCGCACACCTGCTCGGCCTGCTCGGGCGTCGCGGCCTGGCCTGATCCGATGGCCCAGACGGGCTCGTAGGCGACGACGATGTCGGCGCCCTGCGGCACCGTCGCGAGAGCGACCTTCAGCTGAGACACGGGCACCGCGCTCGGGCCGTGGGTCTCGAGGTCCTCGGCGGTCTCGCCGACGCAGATGACGGGAACGAGTCCGTGGCGCAGGGCCGCGGCGGTCTTCGCCGCGACGACGGCGTCGGTCTCGTTGTGCAGGGTGCGTCGCTCGGAGTGCCCGATGATGACGTAGCTGCAGTCGAGGGCCCGGAGGAATTGCCCAGAGATCTCGCCAGTGTAGGCGCCGGAATCGTGCTCGGACAGGTCCTGCGCGCCGAATTTGAGGGAGAGCTTGTCGGCCGAGATGAGAGTCTGCACCGAGCGGAGGTCGGTGTAGGGCGGGAACACCGCGACCTCGACGTCGTTGAAGTCGAGCCTCGCGTCTTTCAGGCTCCAGGCGAGCTTTTGCACGAAAGCGATCGACTGCAGGTGGTCGAGGTTGAGCTTCCAGTTGCCCGCGATCAGCGGGACGCGCCCGTTCGTGGTCATGCTTGCCATCCGAGAATCTCCAGTCCTGGGAGACGCTTGCCCTCGAGGAACTCGAGGCTCGCGCCACCACCCGTTGAAATGTGTCCAAATTGTTCGTCCGTGAAGCCGAGCACGCGCACCGCCGCAGCCGAGTCGCCCCCGCCTACGACGGAGAGTCCGTCGATCTCTGTGAGGGCCTCGGCGACGGTTTTCGTGCCCGCCGCGAACGGCGCGAGCTCGAACACGCCCATCGGGCCATTCCAGAAGACCGTCTTCGAGGCACGGATGACCTCGGCGAATCGCGCAGCAGTGTCGGGACCGATGTCGAGTCCGAGTCCGGATGCGCCGAAGGGCGTGTTCTCGATGCCGTCCGCCGGCGCGACGATGTGCTCGGCATCCGGTCCGAATCTCGAGGCCACGACGATGTCGGTGGGCAGCACGATCTCGACGCCGAGGCGCTCGGCCTCGTCGAGGTAGCCGCGCACGACGTCGAGCTGGTCCTCCTCGAGCAGGCTCTCTCCGACCTTGTGGCCGAGGGCCGCGAGGAAGGTGAAGAGCATGCCGCCGCCAATGAGCAGCGAGTCGACGCGGGGAAGGAGGTGCGCGATGACTCCGAGCTTGTCGGAGACCTTTGAGCCGCCGAGAACGACCGTGTAGGGCCGGGTCGGCGTGGCGGTGAGCTTGTAAAGCACCGCGAGTTCGGTCGCGATGAGCGCGCCTGCCGAGCTGGGAAGCAGCTCGGCGAGCTCGTAGACGCTCGCCTGCTTGCGGTGCACGACGCCGAAACCGTCGGACACGAACGCGTCGCCGAGTGCGGCGAGCTGAGCCGCGAACTCGCGGCGGTCGGCGTCGGACTTCGAAGTCTCGCGCGCGTCGAACCTCAGGTTCTCGAGCAGCGCGACCTGGCCGTCGGCGAGCCCGGCGGCCACTTCGGCAGCTGAGCTTCCGACGGTGTCCTCCGCGAAGGCGACGCTCTGCCCGAGCAGCTCGCCCAGTCGCTGGGCGACCGGGGCGAGGCTGTACTTCGGGTCGGGAGTGCCGTCGGGCCGGCCGAGGTGCGAGATCACAATGACTCGCGCCCCGGCGCCCACGAGCGCACCCAGGGTAGGCAGGGAAGCACGGATCCGTCCGTCGTCCGTGATCCGTCCGTCCTTCAACGGAACGTTCAGATCGCAGCGGACGATGACCTTCCTGCCTGCCAGCGGTCCGAGGGAATCGATCGTGCGGAGCGTCATTCCTCTGCCCTCGCGTTGCTAGAGCTTGGCCGCGACGTACTCGGTCAGGTCGACGAGACGGTTCGAGTAGCCCCACTCGTTGTCGTACCACGAGGCTACCTTGACCTGGTTGCCGAGCACCTTGGTGAGTCCGGCGTCGAAGATCGAGGAGTGCGGGTCGCCGACGATGTCGCTCGAGACGATCGGCTCCTCGGTGTACTTCAGGATTCCCTTGAGCGGGCCCTCTGCGGCGGCCTTGTAGGCCGCATTGATCTCCTCGACCGTGACGGTCCCGGAGACCTCGACAGTGAGGTCGGTGATCGAGCCGGTGGGCACGGGAACGCGCAGCGCGTAGCCGTCGAGCTTGCCCACGAGAGCGGGGATGACGAGGCCGAGGGCCTTGGCGGCACCGGTCGACGTCGGGATGATGTTGAGGGCGGCGGCACGGGCGCGGCGCAGGTCGCTGTGCGGGCCGTCCTGCAGGTTCTGGTCGGCGGTGTAGGCGTGCACCGTGGTCATGAGACCGCGTTCGATACCGAAGTTGTCGAGCAGCACCTTGGCGAGCGGCGCGAGGCAGTTCGTCGTGCAGGACGCGTTGGAGATGATGTCGTGCACGGCCGAGTCGTAGATGTCCTCGTTGACGCCGAGCACGATCGTGGCGACGTTGTCGCCGGTCGCGGGCGCGGAGACGAGAACCTTCTTGGCGCCTGCGGTGATGTGCTTGCGGGCGTCGGCGGCCTTAGTGAAGAATCCGGTCGACTCGATGACAATGTCGACTCCGAGCTCGCCCCACGGAAGGTTCGCGGGGTCGCGCTCGGCGAACACGAGGATGGGCTTGCCGTTGACGATGATCTTGTCGCCCTCGAGCTCGACCGTCGCGTCCAGGCGTCCGCTGATGGAGTCGTACTTGAGCAGGTGCGCGAGCGACTTGTTGTCGGTGAGGTCGTTGACCGCGACGATTTCGACGTCGCTGCCCTTGGCGAGGGCGGCGCGGAAGTAGTTGCGGCCGATGCGGCCGAAGCCGTTGATACCGATCTTGACAGTCAAGGGGGCTCCTGATGTTCTGGCGCGACGAGCGCGCGTGGTGATGGGGAGAAGAAGAGTGAGTAGACGCGGCGACGGTGTGGTGCACGGGAGGACCCGGGCACTTCACCGCTACGACAGTAGCAGCAGGCCGTTCGTCTTCTCGCGGGCCGTTTCGAAGCGCTTCTGCACGTTCGCCCAGTTCGCGATGTTCCAGAATGCCTTCACGTAGTCCGCGCGCACGTTGCGGTAATCGAGGTAGTACGCGTGCTCCCAGACGTCGAGCAGGAGCACGGGGACCGTGCCGGCCGCGAAATTGCTCTGCTGGTCGAAGAACTGCTGGATGATGAGACGCTCGCCGATGGAATCCCAGACGAGCGCGGCCCAGCCGGACCCCTGCACGCCGAGTGCGGCGGCCGTGAAGTGCGCCGTGAACTTGTCGAAGGAGCCGAAGTTGTCGTCGAGTGCCGACGCGAGCTCGCCGGTGGGCTTGTCGCCGCCATCGGGTGAGAGGTTGGTCCAGAACACGGAGTGGTTGACGTGCCCGCCAAGGTTGAACGCGAGGTCCTTCTCGAGCTTGTTCACGTTGGCGAGATTGCCGCTGTCGCGCGCCTCGGCCAGCTGGGCCAGCGCGGCGTTCGCCCCGGTCACATAGGCCTGGTGGTGCTTGCCGTGGTGGAGCTCCATGATCGTGCCACTGATGCTCGGCTCGAGTGCGGCGTAGTCGTACGGCAGTTCGGGAAGTGTGTAATCAGCCATTCGTTTGTCTCCTAGCTTCAATTTTTCCCGGTGCGGGAACCGCGTGACCCGGGTGACCAATCCAGTCTAGTTATCGTGCGCGTCACTCGTCGTCGTAGTCGGGCGGCAGGTTTGCGTCGGTGCCCGGAATTCCGAGGTCGACGGCGCGCTTGTCGGCCATCGCGAGGAGCCGGCGGATGCGTCCCGCGACGGCATCCTTCGTCATCGGTGGGTCCGCGTGGTGTCCGAGCTCGTCAAGGCTGGAGTCGCGGAAGTTCAGGCGCAGCTCCCCCGCGTACTTCAGGTGGTCCGGCACGTTGCCGTCGAGAATCTCCAGGGCCCGTTCGACCCGGGCGCAGGCGGCGACAGCGGCCTGCGCGGAGCGGCGCAGGTTTGCGTCGTCGAAGTTGACCAGCCGGTTGGCGGTCGCGCGCACCTCCCGGCGCTGCCGCAGCTCCTCCCAGTGCAGCACGGTGGCGTGCGCGCCCATGTGGACGAGCATGGCGCTGATCGCATCGGCGTCGCGGATGACGACGCGGTGCACGCCGCGCACTTCGCGGGCCTTCGCCTGCACCTTGAGTCGGCCGGCGGCGCCAACGAGGGCGAGGGCGGATTCGTTGCCGGGGCAGGTGATCTCGAGCGCCGCGGAGCGTCCCGGGTCGGTGAGCGAGCCGTGGGCGAGGAACGCGCCGCGCCACACGGCGGCGATCTCCTCGCGGCTTCCGGTCGTGAGCCGGTTGGGGAGGCCTCTGATGGGGCGGCGCCGCGCGTCGAGGAGCCCCGTCTGCCGCGCGAGGGTCTCCCCGCCGTCGAGCACACGCACGAGGTAGTGGCTCGTGCGGCGCAGGCCTGAGGCGGACATCACGGAGATCTCGCTGCGCACGCCGTACAGCTCGGCAAGGTCCTTGCGCACCCGCTTGGCGAGCTGGGCGGTGTCGAGCTCCGATTCGACCGCGATCCGGCCCGAGATCAGGTGCAGCCCGCCGGAGAAGCGCAGGATGGTGGCGAGTTCGGCGGCGCGAATGGTCGTCTTGGCGACCTCGATGCGGGCCAGTTCGTCTTTGACGTCGGCGGTTAGTGCCACGGTGGGAAAATCCTTTGCTGTTCGTGTCGGCCGTACGCCGGCGACCCGGATATCCGGGTGAGATTCACTCGCGACCGAGGTCGCGGTGCTTGACGCTCACGGCCACACCGGGAAGGTCTCGAAGTCGCGTGGCGAATTCTTCCGCGACGGCAACCGACCGGTGCTTCCCCCCGGTGCATCCAATGGCGATCGTAGCGTGTCTCTTGTTCTCGCGCTGATAGCCGGCGAGCACCGGAGTAATGGCCGCGGCATAGTCTGTCACGAACTGGCTCGCGCCTTCTTGCGCGAGCACGTAGTCGCTCACCTGGCGGTCGAGGCCGGTGAACGAACGCAGCTCCGGGATCCAGAACGGATTGGGCAGGAAGCGCATGTCGGCGACGAGGTCGGCGTCGGTCGGGAGTCCGTACTTAAACCCGAAACTCAGAAGCGTCACCTGCAGCCCGGGTGTGTCGCCCCCGGTGAAGGCCTCGACGATCTTGGTCGAGAGCTGGTGGATGTTGAGGTCGGAGGTGTCGATGATGAGGTCGCTGGCTTCGCGAAGGTCGAGCATCTTCTCGCGCTCCGCGGTGATCCCGTCGAGGATAGTGCCGTCTTCCTGAAGCGGATGCGGGCGCCGTACCTGCTCGAATCGGCGCACGAGGGCAGCATCCGTCGCCTCCAGGAAGAGCACGCGGAGCTGAGTGCCGTTGCGCAGGGAGCGGATGATCTCGGCGAGGTCGCGAAACAGCGCGCCGCCGCGCACGTCGACGACCGCGGCGATCTTGGGCAGGTTCGATCCGGCCCGTTCGACGAGCTCGACGAGCGGGCGCAGCATCTGCGGTGGGAGATTGTCGACGACGTACCAGCCGAGGTCTTCGAGCGCGTTGCCGACCGTCGACCTGCCCGCCCCCGACATTCCGGTGATGATGAGTACTTCCTGCTGGACGGGAGGGTCGGTCATCGTGTTCGTTACCGCTTCTACTCGATTCGGGGTGCAGTTCGGGGTCAAGCCTACCGATGTGCGCGCGGGCGCCTCAGGCTCGGAGGGTGCGGTGGATGACCTCGGCGAGGGCGGGGCCGATGCCGTTGACCTCGGTGATCGCTGCCGCATCCGCCGCCCTCAACTGCTTGACCGACCCGAAGTGGCGCAGCAGCTCCCGGATCCGGGAGGGCCCGAGCCCCGGGATGCCATCGAGCACCGAGGAGATGTCCTTGCTCCGGCGCTGGCGCTGGTAGCTGATCGCGAAGCGGTGCGCCTCGTCTCGGATCCTTTGGAATAGGAACAGGGCGTCGCTGTTGCGCGGCAGGATCACAGGGTAGTCGGAGTCGGGCAGCCAGATCTCTTCGAGTCGTTTGGCGATGCCGCAGAGCTGGATCCCGGTCACCCCGGCGTCAGCCATCGCCTTCGCTGCGGCCGCGACCTGCGGCTGGCCGCCGTCGACGATGAGCAGGTTCGGACGGTAGGCGAACTTCTTGACCGCCTGGTCGTCGTCGCCCGCGCGGGTGGTCTCCTGGTCGACGTTCGCAAGCCGGCGGGAGAGGGTTTGGTAGATCGACTGGGTGTCGTCGGTCGACTCGGGGATGCTGAACCGTCGGTACTGGTCTTTTTTGGGCAGCCCGTCCTCGAACACGACCATCGAGGCGACGATGTTGGTGCCGCTCAGGTGGGAGACATCGAAGCACTCTATCCGCAGGGGGGCCTCCGGCATACCGAGCGCCTCCTGGATGTCGGCGAGTGCCTGAGACCTCGCGACGAAGTCGCCGCTGCGTTTGGACTTGTAGAGCACAAGGGCGTTGTGGGCGTTCGTGGCGACGGTCAGGGCGAGCGCGGCCTTGTCGCCGCGCTGCGCGCTGCGCAGGGCCACCCGTCCGGTCTCGCCGCGGTCGCCGCGGAGGCGGGTGAGCAGCAGCTCAAGCGCGGCCGAGTCGTCGGGGAGCTCGGGGATGAGGATCTCCCGCGGCGGCACGGCGTCCTCGTAGGCCTTCTGCAGCACCGTGTCGACAAGTGCGCCGAGGTCGAGGTCGAGCTCCTTATCGACAACCCAGCCGCGCACCCCGCGGATCCGGCCCCCGCGCACCATGAACTGCTGCACCGCGGCGGCGAGCTCGTCGTGCGCGATGCCGAAGATGTCGACGTCGATGTCGTCGTGCAGCACAATTGTGCTCTTCGCGAGCGCCGCCTCGAGTGCGCCCAGCTGGTCTCGGATGCGGGCGGCCGATTCGTAGTCCTGCTCCGCCGCCGCGCGCTTCATCCGGGTGGTGAGGTCGGCGAGGTAGCGGGAGTCGTTGCCACCCATGAACGACGCGAAGTCGAGCGCGACCGACTTGTGCTCCTCTTTTTTGACCCGGCCGACGCACGGCGCGACGCATTTGCCGATGTCGCCGAGAAGGCAGGGCCGACCCGTCTGTTCGGCCCGCTTGTAGGTCGAGTCGGTGCAGCTGCGCATCGGGAACGCCTTGAGCATCTGGTCGACCGTCTCGCGGATTGCCCAGACCTTGGTGTACGGGCCGAAGTAGCGCGCCCCGGGGATCTTGCGGTTGCGGGTGATGAAGACTCGCGGAACGGGATCGCCGAGGGTGATCGCGAGGTACGGGTAGGTTTTGTCGTCCCGGAACTTCACGTTGAATGGCGGGTCGAACTCCTTGATCCAGGTGTACTCGAGCTGCAGTGCCTCGAACTCGGAGCCGACGACGGTCCAGTCGACGGAGTCGGCGGCAAGCACCATGCGCCTGGTGCGCTCGTGCAGGGTGCGCAGCGGCGCGAAGTAGTTGCTCAGGCGCGCGCGCAAGCTGTTCGCCTTGCCGACGTAGAGCACGCGGCCGGAGGCATCGCTGAACCGGTACACGCCCGGCAGGGTCGGGATGTCACCGGCTTTCGGCCGGTACGCAACGGTGTCGGCCATCGGTTATCCGGCGGCGACTGCGGCTGCCGCGACCTTCGCGCGTGGGGCCTTCGTAGTGGCGGGAGTGCCCTTCGCCGCCTTCGCTGCCGACTTTGCGATCGCTGCACGCGCAGCATCCGCCGCCAGCACCTCGCCGAGGAACACGCCGGTGTGGCTCTTGGCGTTCTTCGCGAGTTGCTCGGGCGTGCCGGTGCCGATGACCACTCCGCCACCGGAACCGCCCTCGGGTCCGAGGTCGATGAGCCAGTCAGCCGACTTGATCACGTCGAGGTTGTGCTCGATCACGATGACGGTGTTGCCCTTCTCGACGAGCCCGCCGAGCACGATCAGGAGCTTGCGCACGTCTTCGAAGTGCAGCCCGGTGGTCGGTTCGTCGAGCACGTAGACGCTACGCCCGTTGGAACGCTTCTGCAGCTCGGTCGCGAGCTTCACGCGCTGTGCCTCGCCGCCCGACAGCGTCGTGGCGCTCTGGCCGAGCCGCACATAGCCGAGGCCGACGTCGACGAGGGTCGTGAGGAATCGGCTGATCGAGCCGATGGCCTCGAAGAACTGCGCGGCCTCGCTGATCGGCATGTCGAGCACCTCGGCGATGCTCTTGCCCTTGTAGTGCACCGTGAGGGTGTCGCGGTTGTACCGGGCGCCGTCGCAGACCTCGCAGACGACGTACACGTCGGGCAGGAAGTTCATCTCGATCTTGATCGTGCCGTCGCCCGAGCAGTTCTCGCAACGCCCGCCCTTGACGTTGAAGCTGAAGCGGCCGGGCAGGTAGCCGCGCGCCTTGGCCTCCTGGGTCTCGGAGAACAGGTTGCGGATCTTGTCGAACACACCGGTGTAGGTCGCCGGGTTGGAGCGCGGGGTGCGGCCGATCGGCGCCTGGTCGACGTGCACGACCTTGTCGAGGTTGTCGAGCCCGGTGACCCTCGTGTGCTTGCCGGGGATCTGCCGCGCGCCGTTGAGCTCGTTCGCGAGCACCTTGTAGAGGATGTCGTTGATGAGCGAGGACTTACCCGAGCCGCTCACCCCGGTGACGGCCACGAACAGTCCAAGGGGGAACTCGACGGTGACGTTGCGCAGGTTGTTCGCCCGCGCGCCCTCGACGATGAGCTTGCGCTTCGCGTCGACCGGCCGCCGCTTCGCCGGGGCCTCGATCGAACGGCGCCCGGAGAGGTAGTCGCCCGTCATCGAGCGCCTGTTCTCGAGCAGGTCCTCGTACGAGCCGGAGTGCACCACCTCTCCCCCGTGCTCCCCCGCGCCCGGACCGATATCGACGATCCAGTCGGCGGTGCGGATGGTGTCCTCGTCGTGCTCCACGACGATGAGGGTGTTGCCGAGGTTCTTGAGCTTCACGAGTGTCTCGATGAGGCGCCGGTTGTCCCGCTGGTGCAGTCCGATGCTCGGCTCGTCGAGCACGTAGAGCACCCCGGTCAGGCCGGACCCAATCTGGGTCGCGAGCCGGATGCGCTGGGCCTCTCCCCCGCTGAGCGACCCCGCGGCGCGCGCCAGATTCAGGTAGTTGAGGCCGACTTCGATGAGGAACGAGAGCCGGGCGCGGATCTCGCGCAGCACGGCGGCGGCGATCTTCGCCTCCCGCTCGGAGAGCTCGAGGAGCTGCATGAACTCGAAGGCGTCGACGAGGCTGAGCTCGGCGACATCCGAGATGTTGTGGTCGTGCACCGTCACCGCGAGAACCTCGGGCCGCAGCCGCTTGCCGTCGCAGACCGGGCACGGGATCTCGCGCAGGTAGCTCGAGTAGCGCTGCCTCGCGGCATCCGTCTCCGCCTCGAGGAACTTGCGCTCGATGTACGGCATGACCCCCTCGAAGCCGGTGGAGTATTTCATTTCGCGGCCGTAGCGGTTCTTCCACTTCACGGTCACCTCGAAGTTGTTGCCCTTGAGGATCGCCTCCTGCACCTCGTCGCCGAGGTCGCGCCACGGGGTTGTGAGCGAGAAGTCGAGGTCGTGGGCGAGACCCTGCAGCAGCCGCTGAAAGTAAGTGAATAGGCCCTTGCCGGATTGGGTCCAGGGCAGGATGACGCCCTCGGCGAGGCTCAGGGCGGGGTCGCCGAGGAGCAGCTCGGAGTCGACCGACATGCGAGTGCCGAGGCCGGAGCACTCCGGGCAGGCGCCGAACGGCGCGTTGAACGAGAAGGTGCGCGGCTCGATCTCGGTGAGCTGTACCGGATGCCCGTTCGGGCAGGAGAGCTTCTCAGAGAAGTTGCGCCAGGCCTTCTCGCCCTTCTCATCGATGAAGTTGATCGAGACGAGGCCGTCGGTCAGGCGCAGCGCGGTCTCGAGGGAGTCGGTGAGACGGCTGAGGATGTCGTCGGCCGCCACGAGCCGGTCGACGACGACCGAGATGTCGTGCTTGATCTGCTTCTTGAGTGTCGGCGGGTCGCTCAGCTGGATCTGCTCGCCGTCGACGATCGCGCGGGAGTATCCGGTGGCGGCGAGTTCGCGGAACAGGTCGACGAATTCGCCCTTCTTCTTCGAGACGACCGGGCTGACGACCTGGTATCGGGTGCCGGCCGACAGTGTCATGAGCTGGTCGGCGATCTGCTGCACCGTCTGCTTCTCGATCTTCTCACCGCAGATCGCGCAGTGTGGCACACCGATCCGAGCCCAGAGCAGGCGCATGTAGTCATAGATCTCGGTGATCGTGCCGACCGTCGACCGCGGGTTGCGGTTGGTGGACTTCTGGTCGATCGAGACGGCGGGGCTCAGTCCCTCGATGAAGTCGACGTCGGGCCGGTCGACCTGGCCGAGGAACTGGCGGGCGTACGCGGAGAGCGACTCGACGTAGCGGCGCTGCCCCTCGGCGAAGATCGTGTCGAATGCGAGGGACGATTTGCCCGAGCCGGACAGGCCGGTGAAAACGACGAGCGAGTCGCGAGGAATTTCCAGGTCGACGTTGCGGAGGTTGTGGACCCTGGCGCCTCGGACACTGAGCACGGAACCGGATTCTACGTTCGAAATAGACACTCTCTATATCCTACGGACGCCACCGACATCCGCCTGACAGCGGGCCGTGAGCGGCCTCGTCGGCCATCCGGCCAGCGCGGATCCGATCACGAGAGGTGACCCGCCGCCTCCATCTGGCGCAGCTCCTTCTTAAGATCGGAGACCTCGTCGCGCAGCCGTGCCGCGAGCTCGAACTTCAGCTCTCCCGCCGCCTGAAGCATCTGCTCGTTGAGGTCACGGATTATGCTCTCGAGGTCGCCTGCGCCGGCTGCGGCGAGGCCCTCCCGGCGAAGGCCCGGCGTGGCGGAACGCTTGCGGCCGTCGCGCCCGGCCAGCAGCGCCTGGGTGTCGGCCTGCTCGCGCTGCAGTATCTCGGTGATGTCGGCGATGCGCTTGCGCAGGGGCTGCGGGTCGACGCCGCGCTCGAGGTTGTAGGCGACCTGCTTCTCGCGCCGCCTCGAGGTCTCGTCGATCGCCTTCTTCATCGAGTCGGTGAGCACGTCGGCGTACATGTGCACGGCACCAGAGACGTTGCGGGCGGCGCGGCCGATGGTCTGGATGAGCGAGGTTGCCGACCGTAGGAAGCCCTCCTTGTCGGCATCCAGAATCGCGACGAGCGACACCTCCGGCAGGTCGAGCCCCTCCCTCAGCAGGTTGATGCCCACGAGCACGTCGTAGACGCCTGCCCGCAGCTCGGTGAGCAGCTCGACCCGGCGGAGAGTGTCGACGTCGGAGTGCAGGTAGCGCACGCGCACCCCGGCCTCACCGAGGAAGTCGGTGAGCTCCTCCGCCATCTTCTTGGTGAGGGTCGTGACAAGCACCCTCTCGTCTTTCGCCGCGCGGATGCGGATCTCCTCGAGCAGGTCGTCAATCTGGCCTTTGGTGGGCTTGACGACAATCTCCGGGTCGATGAGCCCGGTCGGCCGGATGATCTGCTCGACGATGGAGTCGGTGATGCCCATCTCGTACTTGCCCGGCGTCGCCGACAGGTACACTTTCTGCCCGACCCGGTCGAGGAACTCGTTGAACTTCAGCGGGCGGTTGTCCATCGCGCTCGGCAGGCGGAAACCGTGCTCCACGAGGGTGCGCTTGCGCGAGGCATCCCCCTCGTACATTGCCCCGATCTGAGGAATCGTGACGTGCGACTCGTCAATGACGACGAGGAGGTCGTCGGGAAAGTAGTCGATCAGGCAGTGCGGGGCCTCGCCGGGCGCTCGCTGGTCGATGTGCCTGGAGTAGTTCTCGATGCCGCTGCAGAAACCGATCTGCTCCATCATCTCGAGGTCGAAGGTCGTGCGCATGCGCAGCCGCTGCGCCTCGAGCAGCTTGCCCTCGCGCTCGAGCTGGCCGAGCCGCTCGGCGAGCTCCTCCTTGATCGTGACGGTCGCAGCGCGCATCGCCTCATCGCCGGCGACGTAGTGCGACCCGGGGAAAACCGATACGGCGTCGAGCTTCTTGACGACGTCGCCGGTGAGCGGATGCAGGGAGTAGAGGGCCTCGATCTCGTCGCCGAACATCTCGATGCGGATCGCGAGCTCCTCGTACATCGGGATGATCTCGATCGTGTCACCGCGCACGCGGAAGTTTCCACGGGAGAAGTCGACATCGTTGCGCTGGTACTGCATCGACACGAACTTGCGGATCAGCACGTCGCGGTTGATGCGCATCCCGACCTGCAGCGCCATCATCGCGTCGAGGTACTCCTCTGAGCTTCCGAGGCCGTAAATGCAGGAGACGGTCGAGACCACGATGACGTCGCGCCGGCTCAGCAGGGAGTTCGTCGTGGAGTGCCGCAGCCGCTCCACCTCGGCGTTGACCGAGCTGTCTTTCTCGATGAAGGTGTCGGTCTGCGGAACGTACGCCTCGGGCTGGTAGTAGTCGTAGTAGGAGACGAAGTACTCGACGGCGTTGTTCGGCATGAGTTCGCGGAACTCGTTGGCGAGCTGTGCGGCGAGGGTCTTGTTGTGGGCGAGCACGAGGGTCGGCCGCTGCACCTGCTCGATCAGCCAGGCCGTCGTCGCGGACTTGCCGGTTCCGGTGGCGCCGAGCAGCACGACATCCGTCTCCCCCGCGTTGATGCGGGCCGTGAGTTCGGCGATTGCCGCCGGCTGGTCGCCGCTCGGCGTGTATTCGCTGATGACCTCAAACGGGCGCACTGAGCGCGTTGGTTCCATGCTGCAAGCTTAGGCAGCACCACTGACAGTCGGGTCAGTGTTTGCCAGCAGCGGAACCGGCGACCGTCTCCCACAGGGCGTCGACCTGCGCGCGCGTCTGCTCGATGGTGCCGGTGTTGTCGATGACGACGTGGGCGATCGCCCGACGCTCGTCGTCGCTCGCCTGCGACCGGAGGCGCCGCTCGACGTCGTCCCGCGACATGCCGCGGATCTCGACCATGCGGCGGATGCGCTCGGCAACGGCTGCCTCGACCACGACCACGAGGTCGTACCCGTGCGCGACGCTTGTCTCGGCCAGCAGCGGCACGTCGTAGACGACGATCGCGTTCGGGTCGTCCGCCTCAGCGGCGGAGATCCGCTCGCGTGTGAGCGCCCGTACCGCGGGGTGCGTGATGCCATTGAGGATCTCGAGCCGCGCGGGGTCGGCGAAGACGATCGCGCCGAGCGCGGCGCGGTCGAGCCGGCCCTCACCGTCGATGACGGATGCGCCGAACTGCCCCGCGATCGCCTCGAGCGCCGGCGTGCCGGGCTCGACGACCTCGCGCGCGAGCAGGTCGGCATCGATCACGACTGCGCCGCGTTCGGCGAGGCGCGCGCTCACGAGCGATTTGCCGGACGCGATGCCGCCGGTCAGTCCGATCAGATACATCCGCTCATGGTATCCGTGCGGGTGCCGACGTTCGCGCGCGTGCTGTTCACCCGCGTGCATGCGATTACTGCCACGCGAGCGAACAACATGCGCGGGAACGCGCAGCGACTTCTTTACGGTTCGCCCGTAGCATCGAAGCAGGAGACCCCTGGAGGCGCCCATGATCGAGTTGCTGACCGGCACCGGCCTCGCGCTGGCCGCCGGGCTCAATGCCTACATCCCCCTGCTCGCCCTCGGCCTTGCCGCGCGCTTTCTCGACGTCGTTGCCCTTCCGCCGGCGTGGGCCTGGCTCGAGAACGAGTGGGTGCTCGCGATCCTCGGGGTGCTGCTCGTTGTCGAGTTCTTCGCCGACAAGATTCCCGCGGTCGACACGATCAACGACTGGCTTCAGACGGTCGTGAGACCCACAGCAGGCGGCATCGCCTTCAGCACCGGCACCGGCACAGAAACGAGGGCGGTGACCGACCCGGCGGAACTGTTCAGCACGAACTGGGTTCCCCTGGTCATGGGAATCCTCCTCGCGCTCGGTGTGCACCTGCTGAAGATGGCGGCTCGCCCGGTGCTCAACGTCGCCACGGCTGGTGCCGCCGCTCCTGTCGCGAGCATCACCGAGGACATCGTGAGCGTCGCCCTCAGCGTGCTTGCCGTTGCCGTTCCGATCCTGCTGATCGTGCTGATTCCGGCGCTCGCGATCGGCGGATGGGCCGCGATCCGCGCGGTCCGGCGACGGCGAGGTGAGCGCGCGCCCGCCCCCCCGCCCGCCTGAACGCCGGCCTGAACGCCTGTGAGAGTACGCGATTCGGCTTTTCAACTACTCAAAGAGCAGCCGAATCCCGTACTCTCACCGCTCACCGCGCAGCCAGGGGCCTACGCTCGCCGTGCGACGCCGTCTCGGCAGCGCAACGACAAAGCGGCCGGGCCCCCAGAGGGACCCGGCCGCTTCACACCACTCGGTTAGGAGTTGTTGGACAGCTTCTCGCGAAGGGCCGCAAGCGTCGCGTCGTCGGCGAGGGTTCCGGCGGAGTCAGCGTCGGTCGAGAACGAGGAGCCGGCAGCGGCGGGCGCCTCGCGAACCTCGTTGGCAGCCGTGGAGACCTGCTTCTTGTGGGCTTCCCAGCGAGCCTGGGCTGCAGCGTAGTCCTGCTCCCACTTCTCGCGCTGGGTCTCGAAGCCCTCTTTCCACTCGTTGGTCTCCGGGTCGAAGCCGTCGGGGTACTTGTAGTTCCCGGCGTCGTCGTACTCGGTGAGCATTCCGTAGAGGGCCGGGTCGAACTCGGTGCCGTCGGGGTCGACGCCGTCGTTCGCCTGCTTCAGCGAGAGGGAGATGCGGCGACGTTCGAGGTCGATGTCGATGACCTTGACGAATACCTCGTCGCCGACCGAGACAACCTGCTCGGCGAGCTCGACGTGCTTGCCCGACAGCTCGGAGATGTGCACGAGGCCCTCGATGCCTTCTGCAACGCGAACGAACGCGCCGAAGGGGACGAGCTTCGTGACCTTGCCCGGTGCAACCTGTCCGATTGCGTGGGTGCGGGCGAAGACCTGCCACGGGTCTTCCTGCGTCGCCTTGAGCGACAGGGAGACGCGCTCGCGCTCGAGGTCGACCTCGAGGATCTCGACGGTGACCTCCTGGCCAACCTCGACAACCTCTGAGGCGTGCTCGATGTGCTTCCAGCTGAGCTCGGAGACGTGAACGAGACCGTCGACGCCGCCGAGGTCGACGAACGCGCCGAAGTTGACGATCGACGAGACGACACCCTTGCGAACCTGGCCCTTGGCGAGGTTGTTGAGGAACGTCGTGCGGCTCTCGGACTGGGTCTGCTCGAGCAGCGCACGGCGCGACAGGACCACGTTGTTGCGGTTCTTGTCGAGCTCGAGGATCTTCGCTTCGATCTCCTGGCCGAGGTACGGGGTCAGGTCGCGGACACGGCGCAGCTCGATGAGCGACGCGGGCAGGAACCCACGCAGGCCGATATCGACGATGAGGCCACCCTTGACGACCTCGATGACCGAACCGGTCACCACGCCGTCGGCGTCCTTGATCTTCTCCACGTCGCCCCACGCACGCTCGTACTGCGCGCGCTTCTTCGACAGGATGAGGCGGCCTTCCTTGTCCTCCTTCTGGAGAACGAGGGCTTCGACCGTGTCGCCGACGGATACAACCTCGTCGGGGTTGACGTCGTGCTTGATCGAAAGCTCGCGAGAGGGGATAACACCCTCGGTCTTGTAACCGACGTCGAGGAGAACCTCGTCACGATCGATCTTGACGACGATGCCCTCGATGAGGTCTCCGTCGTTGAAAAACTTCAGCGTCTTTTCGACCGCGGCAAGAAAGTCTTCAGCAGATCCAATGTCATTGATGGCGACCTGCTTGGGTGCCCTATCGGTCGTTGCGATTGTCATATAAGTAAATGCTCCAGGATGGACATAATTCGGGCCTCGGCGGATGTTGCACGGTGAAGTTGCCGGAGGCGTGTGGATGGGGTCGCCGCAAAACGCAGCCGTTCTACCATAGCCGGGCGGGTGCACAGCGGCAACCGCGCCGTCCCGGCGAGTCGATCTCTGGGCGGTCAGCCGAGGAGGGCAGCCCGCAGTGTGTCGAGTCCGACCCCGCCGATGTCGAGCGCGCGGCGGTGGAAGGCGCGGATGTCGAAGTCGTCGCCCTCGCGCGCCTGGAAGTCGTCGCGCAGCTGCTCCCAGATGCGCTGGCCGACCTTGTAGGAGGGGGCCTGTCCGGGCCAGCCGAAGTAGCGGTTGACCTCGAAGCGCACGAACGGCTCGTTCATGTTGACGTTGGCCTTCATGAACTCGAAGGCGTAGTCGTAGTCCCAGACCCCGGTGCCGTCGAGGCGCGGCTTGCCGAGGTGCACGCCGATGTCGAGCACGACGCGCGCCGCGCGCATCCGCTGTCCATCGAGCATGCCGAGGCGGTCGCCCGGGTCGTCCAGGTAGCCGAGCTGCTGCATGAGCCGCTCGGCGTACAGAGCCCAGCCCTCGGCGTGGCCCGAGGTGCCGGCGAGCTGGCGCCGCCAGGTGTTGAGCTTCGCGCGGTTGAAGACGGCCTGGCCGAGTTGCAGGTGATGGCCGGGAACACCCTCGTGGTAGACCGTGGTCGTCTCGCGCCAGGTGTTGAACTCGGTGACGCCCTCCGGCACCGACCACCACATGCGGCCGGGGCGGCTGAAATCGTCGCTCGGGCTCGTGTAGTAGATGCCGCCCTCCTTGGTCGGCGCGATGAGGCATTCGAGGCGGGTGATCGGGGCGGGAATGTCGAAGTGCGACTCGCCAAGCTCGGCCACGGCGGTGTCGCTGAGCTTCTGCATCCACTCCTGCAGTGCGGCTGTGCCGTGCAGGGTGCGTGCGGGGTCGGCGTCGAGCAGGGCGATGGCCTCGGCGACGGATGCTCCCGGCTTGATCTCGTTTGCGATGGACTCCTGCTCCGCGGTCATCCGCGCGAGCTCCTGGATGCCCCACTCGTAGGTCTCGTCGAGGTCGATGGTGGCGCCGAGGAAGCGGCGGGACTGCAGCGCGTAGAGCTCGCGGCCGACGGCGTCGCTCTCGGTCGCGGCGGGCAGCAGTTCGTTCTCGAGGAACGCGGCGAGCACCCCGTAGGCGCCGGCGGACGCGATCGCGCCGCTCGCGAGGTCGGCGGTGACCGACTCGGGCAGCGCCGATCCGCCGTCGAGTTGCGCACCGGCGGTGAACTCGAAGAAGAAGCCGTCGGACGCCTCGTGCTTGCGGGCCTGGGCGAGCACCTCGCGCACCTGGCGCTTGGCTGGGGTGATCTGCCGGTCGATCCCGGCGCGGAGGGACTGGATGTAGCCGTCGATCGCGGCAGGGAGGTTGCGAAGTCGTCCGGCGATGTTCGCCCAGTCCTCTGCGGATGCCGTGGGCATGAGGTCGAGCACGTCGCGCAGCCCCTGCGCCGGCGAGGCGATGACGTTGAGGTCGCGCATCCACAGCCCGGCCTCGCTCTCCTCGACCGTGAGCTGGAGGTCGGCGCCCAGATCGGTCTTCGTGACCCAGTCGACGTCATCGACGGCATCCGTCTCATCGAGCAGCGCGATGACTCTCGTGACCTCGTCGATGTACCGTGCGTGGCCAGCAGGCGACAGGTCGCCGTACTCGTCGAGGCGTCCGGGGATGCCGATCCAGGTCGCGACCGTGGGGTCGAGGTCGGCGAGGGTCAGTACCCAGTCCTCGGCGATTCGGTCGATCGAAGTGGTGGTGCGCGGAGTGGTGACGGCGTCGTTGGTCATCACCCGAGCCTAGGACAGGGAGTGAGTAAATTACCGCTACTGCGCGTCGAGGTCGGAGCCCAGCAGCTCGATGAGGGTGTCGAGCGCGGCATCCGCCCCGTCGCCCTCCGCGCTCAGGTGCACGGTCTCGCCGTGGTCGATGCCGAGGGAGAGCACGCCGAGGATGCTCGCGGCGTTGACCCGGCGCCCTTCCTGGCTCATGAGGGTGATCGGAATGCCGGTCGCGGCGGCGGCCTGGCAGAACAGTGAGGCCGGGCGCGCGTGCAGTCCGATCGCCGAGGCGATGACAACGGTGCGTTCGGCCATGTGCTGCCCCTCGATCGTCATGCGTCAACCCTAGCCGCGGTCAGTGCGCCGCGGCGTCCCAGTTCGGCCCCGTGCCGATCTGCACGTCGAGGGGAACCGAGAGGTCGGCGGCCTGTCCCATGCGGTGCTCCACGATGCCGCTGAGCTCGTCGAGCTCACCGTCGGCGACCTCGAACACGAGTTCGTCGTGCACCTGGAGCAGCATGCGGGAGCCGAGGCCCCGCGACCGGAGGTCGTCGGAGATGCCGAGCATCGCGATCTTCATGATGTCGGCCGCCGAACCCTGAATTGGCGCGTTGAGGGCGGCGCGCTCGGCGTTCTCGCGCAGCACCCGGTTCGCGGAGTTGAGGTCCGCGAACGGACGGCGCCGACCGAAGATCGTCTCGGTGTACCCGTCGACGCGCGCCTGCACGACGACGTTGCGCAGGTAGTCGCGCACCGCGCCGAAGCGGGCGAAGTAATCGCCCATGAGCTGCTTCGCCTCTGCCGTGTCGATGCGGAGCTGCTTCGAGAGCCCGAACGCGCTCAGCCCGTAGGCGAGCCCGTACGACATCGCCTTGACCTTGCCGCGCATGACCGGGGTGACCTCCGACGGTGCGACCCCGAAGATGCGGGCGCCCACGAATCGGTGCAGGTCCTCCCCCTCGTTGAACGCGGCGATCAGGCCGGCGTCGCCGGACAGGTGCGCCATGATGCGCATCTCGATCTGCGAATAGTCGGCGGTGAGAAGCGTGCTGAAGTTGCCACCGTGCTCGAACGCCGAGCGAATCTCGCGGCCGATCTCGGTCCTGATCGGGATGTTCTGCAGGTTCGGGTCGGTCGACGAGACGCGTCCGGTGCTCGTGCCGGTCTGGTCGTAGCGGGTGTGCACGCGGTCGTCGGGTTCGATCGCCTTCTCGAGGGTCTCGATGATCTGGCGCAGCTTGGTCGCGTCGCGGTGCTTGAGCAGCAGGTCGAGGAACGGATGCGGGTTCTGCTCCTGCAGGTCGGCGAGCGAGGCGGCATCCGTAGAAAACCCCGTCTTGTTCGCGCGCGTCTTCGGCATCCCCAACTCGTCGAACAGCACCTGCTGAAGCTGCTTCGGCGAGCCGAGGTTCACTTCGCGGCCGATCTCCGCGTAGGCGCGGGATTGCAGGTCCCCCGCGGTTTCGGCCAGCTGTGTCGACAGGCGCCCGAGCACCTGCGCATTGACCGTGATTCCGGTGAGTTCCATCTCGGCGAGCACCGTCACGAGCGGGAGCTCGATGCCCTCGAGCACTCCCCTGGTGGTGTCGTCGAGGGCGTCCTCGAGGTAGTCGGCGACCTCGAGCAGGTACCAGGCCTCGGTCGCCACGCTCACCGCGCCCGTCTCCGGCACGAGCTGGTTCGGGTCGGACTGGGGCAGGGTGAGGCCGAGGAAGTCGTACACCTGGCCGGCGAGGTCCTTTGTGGAGCCACCCGGCTTGAGCAGCCATGCGGCGATCCGCGTGTCGAACCGGATGCCGGCGAGGTCGAGTCCGACACCGCGCAGTGCCTTGAGGTCGGCCTTCGCGTCGAACAGCACCTTCGGGGCAGGGCCGGCGAGCCACGCTTCGAGCGCCGTGTAGTCGGGGCGGCCGGGAGCCCAGGGCACATAGGCGGAGTCGTGGTTCGCGGCGAGCCCGAACCCCGTGATGCCCTCGACACCACGCTCGATGCGCAGGGCGAGGGGCTTGGTGTGCCCGGTGGAGGCCGTATCGATCCAGTGGGCGAGCTCCTCGTCGACGAGGGTGCGCACCGGGGGGATTGCGGCGGCGGCGGCATCCGGGATCGCGAGCAGCTCGCTCGGGTCGGCGGTGGCGCCGGCGAGCTTGAGCACCCGCTCGAGCAGCGTCTTGAACTGCAGCTTCGCGAAGACCTCGCGCACCGCACGCTCGTCGACGGGTCGTCGTTGCAGGTCGTTCGGCCCGACAGGCAGCACTACGTCGCACAGCAGGTGGTTGAGCTTGCGGTTGCGGATCGCCCGGTCGGACTGCTCCCGCAGCTTCTCGCCGACGACGCCCTTGATGTCGCCGGAGTGGGCGAGTACCTCGGTGAGACTGCCGTACTGGGTGATCCACTTCACGGCGGTCTTCTCGCCCACCTTGTCGATGCCGATGAGGTTGTCGCTCGTCTCACCGACGAGCGCGGCGATGTCGGGGTACTGGTGCGGTTCGATCCCGTAACGCTCGAACACGGCGTCGCGGTCGTAGCGCTTGAGCTCGGAGACGCCGCGCGCGTTGGGGTACAGCAGGGTGACGTCGTCGTTCACCATCTGGATGGCGTCGCGGTCGCCGGAGACGACCAGGACCTTGTAGCCCTGCGCCGCGCCCTGGGTGGCGAGGGTGGCGAGGATGTCGTCGGCCTCGTAGTCCTCCTTGGTGATGGTCGTGATGCCCATCGCCCCCAGCGCCTCCTCGAGCAGGGGAATCTGGCCGACGAACTCGGGCGGTGTCTCGCCGCGGGTGCCCTTGTACTCGGGGTACTCGCGGGTGCGGAAGGAGAAGCGGGAAATGTCGAAGGCAACACCGAGGTGGGTGGGTTTCTCGCTCTGCAGCAGGTTGATCAGCATCGCGATGAACCCGTGGATCGCGTTGGTGTGCTGCCCCTCCCGGTTCTGGAAGCTATCGACCGGGAGCGCGTAAAACGCACGGAACGCCAGCGAATGGCCGTCGATGATGAGCAGAGTAGGCTTTTCGTTGTCCGACACGCAGCAAGCCTACCGGCGGCTGGCGACATGCCGAGGACCGACGAAAGCAGCCGATGACGACCTTCCCCACGGACCTCGACCCGGAACTGGTCGCACGCCTGATCGACTCCGGGGGCGGAGCGCTCGCCAGGAAGATGGGCATCGAATTTGTCGAGCTGTCGGCCGCGAAGTCCCTGGCGCGGATGCCCGTGGAGGGCAACACCCAGGTGGTCGGGCTGCTGCACGGCGGCGCGCACGTGGTGCTCGGCGAGACGCTGGGCTCGGTGTCATCCGCCATCCACGCGGGCCCCGGACGTTATGCCGTCGGGATCGAGATCAACGCCACCCACAGCCGCTCGATCACGAGCGGGTGGGTGACGGCCACGTGCACCGCGCTCGTGCTCGGCCGCACCCTGGCGACCCACGAGATCGTCGTCACCGACGCCGAGGGCCGCAGGCTCTCGACGGTGCGGATGACGAACATGCTTCGCGAGATGTAGCTGCCCGCGATCCGCTGCTACCGCAGCAGCCGACTACTTCTTGGCGGAGAGCTGCTCGATGATCGACTGCGCGACGTCGTGCATGGTGAGGCGACGGTCCATCGAGGCCTTCTGGATCCAGCGGAACGCCTCGGGCTCGCTGAATCCCATCTTCTCGTTGAGCAGGCCCTTGGCCCGGTCGACGAGCTTGCGGGTCTCGAACCGCTCGACGAGGTCGGCGACCTCGGCCTCGAGCGTGATGATCTGGGCGTACCGCGAGAGGGCGATCTCGATCGCGGGCAGCAGGTCGTTCGGGGTGAACGGCTTGACGACGTAGGCGAGCGCTCCGGCCTCGCTCGCGCGCTCGACCAGTTCCTTCTGGCTGAACGCGGTGAGCAGCACGACGGGAGCGATGTGGTTCTTGCTCAGGCGTTCGGCGGCGGAGATGCCGTCGAGGAGGGGCATCTTCACGTCCATGATGACGAGGTCGGGGCGCAGCTCGGTCGCCAGTGCGACCGCGGTCTCGCCGTCTCCGGCCTCGCCGACGACCTCGAATCCGTTGTCGCGGAGGGTTTCGACGATGTCGAGGCGGATGAGGGATTCGTCCTCTGCCACAACGACGCGGCGGGGGGCTTGCTGGACGGCATCCTGGTCGGTCATGCCTAAACCCTACGGTATTCTGAACGCGGTTGTTGTGCGCCGGTGTGGCGGAATGGCAGACGCGGAGCACTCAAAATGCTTTGCTCGAAAGGGCGTGTGGGTTCGAGTCCCACCACCGGCACAATCGGCGTTTGGGTGGCGCCACGGCGTCTGCGGGCACCGGGCATGGGCGAGCGTGGACGGCGTGGCAGGCGTCCCGGGGGCCGCCTCCAGGTGGGACCGCACCGCCCGGACTGTGAGGCCCGGGCGGTGCGATTCACGAGATGCTACAGCTGGTAGGCGGGTGCTGCGCCGTTGTGGGCGTCACCGACACGGTGCACTCGCACGTCGTTGGTCGAACCCGAGATTCCGGGAGGTGAGCCGGCGATGACGACGACCCGGTCGCCGATATCGGCGCGGTTGTGGCCCAGCAGAACATCGTCGACCTGCGCGATGAGTTCGTCGGTGTGGGTGACGCGTGGAACCAAGAAGGTCTCGACGCCCCAGACCCAGGCGAGCCGAGAGCGGATGCCCGCCTCAGGGGTGAACGCGAAGATGGGTGTGCGGTGGCGCAGCCGCGACATGCGGCGCACGGAGTCGCCGCTCTCGGTGAACACGCACAGGTAGCGGGCATCGACGAAGTCGGCGACCTCGGCCGCGGCGAGAGTGAGGGCACCGCCGAGGGTGCGCGGCTTCGTGCCGAGCGCAAGGATGCGGTCGAGACCGTGCTCCTCGGTGGAGGTGACGATGCGCGCCATGGTCTGCACCGTGATCACGGGGTACTCCCCCACGCTGGTCTCCCCGCTGAGCATGACCGCGTCGGCGCCGTCGAGCACGGCGTTGGCGACGTCGGAGGTCTCGGCGCGGGTCGGGATGGGGCTGGAGATCATCGATTCGAGCATCTGTGTCGCGACGATGACGGGCTTCGCCATCCGGCGGGACATCTCGATCGCCTCCTTCTGCACGATCGGCACAGCCTCGAGCGGCAGCTCGACACCGAGGTCGCCGCGGGCGACCATGATGCCGTCGAACGCGTCGATGATGGCCTCGAGGTTGTCGACGGCCTGGGGCTTCTCGATCTTCGCGATGATCGGCACCTTGCGGCCAACCTCGGCCATGATCTCGTGGGCGCGCACGATGTCCTCGGCGTTGCGTACGAAGGACAGCGCGATGAGGTCGGCGCCGAGCGCGAGGCCCCAGCGCAGGTCCGCTTCGTCCTTCTCGCTCATCGCGGGAACGTTGACGGCCACACCGGGCAGGTTGATGCCCTTGTTGTTGGAGACGGCTCCGGCGACGACGACCTCGGTCGTCACGGTGTTGCCCTCGACCGAGACGGCACGCAGCTTGACCTTGCCGTCGTCGATGAGGAGCGGGTCGCCCGGCTTCACATCGCCGGCGAGACCGGAGTAGGTGGTTCCGCAGATGTCCCTGGTGCCGAGGATGTCCTCGGTGGTGATCTTGAAGATGTCGCCAACAGCGAGTTCGTGCGGACCGTCGGCGAACTTGCCGAGGCGGATCTTGGGGCCCTGCAGGTCGACGAGCACGGCGACGGCGCGACCGGAGTCATCGCTCGCGCGGCGCACGTTCTTATAGACCTCTTCGTGCACCGCATAGTTGCCGTGGCTGAGGTTCATCCGCGCGACGTCGACGCCGGCATCGATGATTGCCCGGATGCTGTCGTAGCTCGACGTTGCCGGGCCGAGGGTGGCCACGATTTTTGCGCGTCTCATTAGTTCCTTTTTCATTCGTGTTGATTGGTGAGACGGCTTTGTTGAGCCGTGCTCGGCTGTGTGGGTAGTGGGTACGGGTGCGGAGATCAGATAGAGACGGCGCGGTCGGTGGGCCGCACCGGCGCCGGCAATTTCGTCTCGCCCTCAAGATAGCGGTCCACGGCGGCAGCCGCAGCACGTCCCTCGGCGATCGCCCAGACGATGAGCGACTGCCCGCGGCCGGCATCCCCGGCGACGAAGACCCCCGATTCGCTCGTCTGGTAGTCGCCGTCGCGGTCGACGTTGCCGCGTTCGAACGGCACCTGGAGCTGGTCGGCGAGTTGGTCGCCCTCCGTGCCCGTGAAGCCGAGGGCGAGGAGCACGAGGTCCGCGGGGATCTCTCGCTCCGTTCCCGCCTTGGGCACGCGCCGGCCGTCGAGGTATTCGGTCTCGGCGACGCGGATCGCGCGCACCTCACCGACCTCGTTGGCGAGGAACTCGACGGTCGAGGCCAGGTACACGCGTTCGCCGCCCTCTTCATGGGCACTGGTCACCTCGAACAGGGTGGGGGCCATCGGCCAGGGGTGCGCCTCGGTGCGCTCGGCCGGCGGTTGCACGCCGATCGCGAGGTTCGTGACCGAGAGGGCGCGCTGCCGGTGCGCGGTGCCGATGCAGTCCGCTCCCGTGTCGCCGCCGCCGAGCACGACCACATGCTTGCCGTCGGCGGTGATCTGGTCCAGCACGGCATCCCCGGCACCAACACGGTTCTGCTGCACGAGGTACTCCATCGCGAAGTGCACGCCGGAGAGGTCGCGGCCGGGGATCGGCAGCTCACGCGGCACGAGGGCTCCCGTGGCGACGATCACGGCGTCGTAGCGCGCGCGCAGGTCGCTCCAGGAGACGTCGACGCCGATGTTGACGTTCGCGCGGAAGCGGGTGCCCTCCGCCTGCATCTGGCGCAGGCGGGACTCGATGTGCTTCTTCTCCATCTTGAAATCCGGGATGCCGTAGCGCAGCAGCCCGCCGATGCGGTCGTCCCGCTCGAAGACGGCGACGGTGTGGCCGGCGCGGGTCAGCTGCTGCGCCGCGGCGAGTCCGGCCGGGCCGGAGCCGACGACCGCCACGGTCTTGCCGGTAAGCCGCTCCGGGGGGTGCGGCTCGACCCAGTCGTTCGCGAAGGCCTGGTCGATGATCGACACCTCGACCTGCTTGATTGTGACGGCCGGCTGGTTGATGCCGAGCACGCACGAGCTCTCGCACGGGGCCGGGCACAGGCGCCCGGTGAACTCGGGGAAGTTGTTTGTGGCGTGCAGGCGCTCGATAGCCTGGCGGCCCTCGCCGCGCCAAGTGAGGTCGTTCCACTCGGGGATCAGGTTGCCGAGCGGGCAGCCCTGATGGCAGAACGCGATACCGCAGTCCATGCATCGTCCGGCCTGCTTGCGCACGGTCGCCGTGTCGCCCTGCTCGTAGACCTCTTTCCAGTCCATGAGTCGCAGCGCGACCGGCCGACGGGGCGGCAGTTCTCGTTCTTTGACCTTCAGGAACCCTTTGGGATCAGCCACCGGTCACCTCCATAATTCTGCCCCAGGTGACGTCGCCGTCGGGGTCGATTCCCTGTTCGATCGCGCTCGCCCTGGTGGCGAGCACGGCGGCGTAGTCTCGCGGCAGTACCTTCACGAACTCGCCGACAGTTCGCTCGAACGATTCGAGCATCCCGGATGCCAGCGGAGACTCGGTCTCGTCGGCGTGACGCTGCAGCAGGTCCCGCAGGATCTCCGCGTCGGCGGCGCCGAGCGGGTGCAGCTCGAGCTCACCGCTCGCGAGCGAATCGGCATTGACGTGCTCGCGGGGAAGGGAGTGGATGTAGGCGGTGCCGCCGGACATGCCAGCCCCGAGGTTGCGCCCCGTATCGCCAAGGATCACCGCGAGACCGCCGGTCATGTACTCGAGCGCGTGGTCGCCGACACCCTCGACGACCGCCGTGGCGCCGGAGTTGCGCACGAGGAAGCGCTCACCGACGATGCCGCGGATGAACATGCTGCCCTGGGTCGCCCCGTAGCCGATGACGTTGCCCGCGATGACGTTGTGCTCGGCGGGGAACACGCTCGCGCGATCCGGCCGAACGACGATCTGCCCTCCGGACAGCCCCTTGCCGACGTAGTCGTTGCTGTCACCCTCGAGCCGCAGGGTGATCCCCGACGGCAGGAAGGCGCCGAGCGACTGGCCGGCCGAGCCGGTCAGGGTCACCTCGATCGTTCCCGTCGGCAGGCCGTTCTCGCCGTGGTTCGTGGTGACCCTGTTGCCGAGCATGGTGCCGACGGCGCGCTCGGTGTTGCGGATCGGCAGCGCGATCGACACGGGTGTCCCGCTTTCGATGGCCGCCTGGCTCAGCCGAATGAGCTCGACGTCGAAATGCGACTCGAGCTCGTGGTCCTGCAGCACGCCGTGGGAGCGGGGCACGCTGTCCGCGAAGTCGGGGCCGATGAGGATGGGCGACAGGTCGAGCCCGTCGGCCTTCCAGTGCTTGATCGCCCGGTTGGTGTCGAGCATCTCCTTGTGACCGATGGCCTCGCCCAGCGACCTGAACCCGAGCTCGGCGAGGTACTCGCGCACCTCCTGGGCGAGGAACTCGAAGAAGTTCACGACGAATTCAGGCTTGCCGGTGAACCGGGCTCGCAGCTCGGGGTTCTGGGTCGCGACGCCGACGGGGCAGGTGTCGAGGTGGCAGACCCGCATCAGGATGCATCCGGAGACGATGAGGGGCGCGGTGGCGAAGCCGTACTCCTCCGCGCCGAGCAGCGCGGCGACAATCACGTCGCGTCCGGTCTTCATCTGCCCGTCCGCCTGCACAACTACACGGTCCCGCATGCCGTTGAGCATGAGCGTCTGCTGGGTCTCGGCGAGGCCGAGCTCCCATGGGGTGCCCGCGTGCTTGAGGCTGTTGAGCGGGCTTGCTCCGGTGCCGCCGTCGTGGCCGGAGATCAGCACGACATCGGCGAGGGCCTTGGTCACGCCCGCGGCGACCGCGCCGATTCCGGACTGGCTCACGAGCTTCACGTGCACGCGCGCGGCGGGGTTGGCCCGCTTGAGGTCGAAGATGAGCTGCTTGAGATCTTCAATCGAATAGATGTCGTGGTGCGGCGGCGGGCTGATCAGGCCGACCCCGGCCGTGGAGTGCCGGGTCTTGGCGATCCACGGGTACACCTTGTTCGGCGGGAGCTGGCCGCCCTCGCCGGGCTTGGCGCCCTGCGCCATCTTGATCTGGATGTCCGTGGCGTGGGTGAGGTACATGCTCGTGACGCCGAATCGTCCGGACGCGACCTGCTTGATCGCGCTGCGGCGTTCCGGGTCGAGCAGGCGGGCGACGTCTTCGCCGCCCTCCCCCGTGTTGCTCTTCGCTCCGATGCTGTTCATGGCGATCGCGAGAGTCTCGTGCGCCTCGGCGCTGATCGAGCCGTAGCTCATCGCGCCGGTCGAGAAGCGCGTGACGATAGAGGAGACCGGCTCGACCTCGTCGATCGGAACCGCGGGGCGGGTGCCGGTGCGCAGCGAGAGCATCCCGCGCAGGGTCATCAGGTTCTCGGCCTGGTCGTCGACGAGCCGCGTGTAATCGCGGAAGATGTCGTACCGGCGCGTCTTCGTGGAGTGCTGCAGGCGGAACACCGTGTCGGGGTTGAAGAGGTGCGGCGGCCCGTCCCGGCGCCACTGGTACTCGCCGCCGGTTTCGAGCCGCTCGTGCGGGTTGGTCCCGCCGTCCTCGGGGTAGGCCGCCTCGTGGCGCGACGCGCTCTCGGCCGCGATGACGTCGATGCCGACGCCGCCGAGCAGGCTGGATGTTCCGGTGAAGTACTGGTCGACGAAGCCCTGGCTCAGGCCGACGGCCTCGAACGTCTGGGCTCCGGCGTAGGAGCCGACGACCGAGATGCCCATCTTCGACATGATCTTGAGCACGCCCTTGCCGAGCGCCTTGATGAGGTTCGCGACGGCCTTCTCTGCTGTCACCGAGCTCAGCATGCCGCCGCTGACGAGCTGCTCCGCGCTCTCCATCGCGAGGTAGGGGTTCACGGCGGAGGCGCCGTAGCCGATCAGCAGCGCAACGTGGTGTACTTCGCGCACGTCGCCGGCCTCGACGACGATGCCGACCTTCATGCGGTTCTGCTCGCGGATCAGGTGGTGGTGCACGGCCGCGAGCATCAGCAGGGACGGCATGGGTGCCAGGTCCTTGTTGGAGTCGCGGTCGGACAGCACGATGAATGTGCAGCCATTCGCGATCGCGTCGTCGACCTCGTCGCACATCTCGGCGATGCGCTTCTGCATCGCGAGAGGCCCCTGGTCGACGCGGTACAGTCCGCGGATCGTCGTGGTCGTGCGGCTGCTGGCACGCGGGTCGATGTGCTGGATCTTGGCGAGCTCGTCGTTGTCGATCACCGGGAAGTCGAGGATGACCTGGCGGGCGTGCTCCTCGGTCGCGTCGAGCAGATTGCGCTCGGGGCCGAGACCGACCGTGAGGGAGGTCACGACCTCCTCACGGATCGAGTCGAGCGGCGGGTTGGTGACCTGTGCAAAGGCCTGTGTGAAGTAGTCGAAGAGCAGGCGCGGGCGCTGCGAGAGCACGGCGATCGGGGTGTCGGAGCCCATCGCGCCGATCGGTTCGGCGCCGTTGGCCGCCATCGGCATGAGCAGGATGCGCACTTCCTCCTCGGTGTAGCCGAAGGTGCGCTGGCGCCGGGTGACGGATGCCGGGGTGTGCATGATGTGCTCGCGCTCGGGAAGGTCCTTGAGGTTGATCCGCCCGGATTCGAGCCAGTCGCCCCAGGGCTTGGAGGCGGCGAGCGAGCTCTTGATCTCCTCGTCCTCGATCAGGCGGCCCTCGGCCGTGTCGACGAGGAACATTTTTCCGGGCTGCAGGCGCCCCTTGCGCACGACGCGGCTGGGGTCGATGTCGAGCACGCCGATCTCGCTCGCGAGCACGACCAGGCCGTCATCGGTGATGAGGTAGCGCCCGGGGCGCAGGCCGTTGCGGTCGAGGGTTGCGCCGACGAGGCTGCCGTCGGTGAACACGAGCGCCGCGGGGCCGTCCCACGGCTCCATGAGCATGGAGTGGTACTCGTAGAAGTCGCGGCGGGCCGGGTCGATGTCGGCCTGGTTTTCGTATGCCTCTGGCACCATCATCATCATCGCGTGTGGCAGGGACCGCCCGGCGAGGTTGAGGAGCTCGACGACCTCGTCGAACGACGCGGAGTCGCTCGCTCCGGGAGTGTTGATCGGAAGGATCGTGTCGATGTCGCCGAGCAGGTCGGATTGCAGTTGCGACTGGCGGGCGCGCATCCAGTTGCGGTTGCCCTGCACCGTGTTGATTTCGCCGTTGTGCGCGACCATGCGGAAGGGCTGGGCGAGCGGCCACGACGGGAACGTGTTGGTCGAGTAGCGCGAGTGCACGAGCGCGAGCTTCGAGGTGAACCGCTCGTCTGAGAGGTCGGGGTAGAACGGCTCGAGCTGGAGGGTGGTGACCATTCCCTTGTAGACCATGGTGCGGCAGGACAGCGACGGGAAATAGACCTCGAGCTCACGCTCGGCGCGCTTGCGCAGGCGGAAGGACTGGCGGTCGAGCTGGATGCCGGAGACGGGCTCGCCGCTCTCGGTGGTGCGCTCGCTCGAGAGGAACAGCTGCTCGAAGGCCGGCATCGCGGCACGGGCGAGCTTGCCGACCTCGTCGGCACGCACCGGAACCTCGCGCCAGCCGATGACGTTGAGCGACTCCTCCCGGGCGAGCGCCTCGATGCCGAGCTTGACCTCGGCGCGCTCGGCGTCGCCGTGGGGGAGGAACGCCATGCCGACGACATAGCGGCCCACCGGGGGAAGCTCGAATTGGGTGACGGCGCGGAGGAACTCGTCGGGGATCTGGGTGACGATGCCCGCTCCGTCGCCGGTACCGGCGTCGGAGCCGATCGCGCCGCGGTGCTCGAGGTTGCGCAGCGCGCCGAGCGCGGCGTCGATGATGTCGTGGCCGGCTGTGCCGCGCAGCGTCGCAACCATCGCGAGACCGCAGGCATCGCGTTCGTTGCGGGGGTCGTAGAGACCACTAGCTTCGGGGTTAAGGCCGAAGCGGGAAAAAGTTGGCTTGAGTGCCATGAGCAACCGTCCTCACGAGGAAACAGAGTCGCGGGACGCCAGTGGCCCTGGGATTGGCGGCCTTCCTGACGAAGGCGTCGCAGTGGGTGGGGATTCTCGTGGGGCTTTGGTGCGCCCCCACTCGTTCCCCGTCATGCCTATGCTTTCGCACCGACCCCGCTTGTGGCAGGTTTGCTGGCGGGTGTTCCGGCATCCTCCGCGGCACCGTTGCCATCGTCGTCGGAGTCCGAATACCTCTCACCAGAGTCTACCCCAGCGACGTTGGGAGACCACCCGCGTCCGGGCAGGTAGGGGCTCGGCTCGATGCCGGGGTGACGGCGGGTCTGAACGATGATGATGACGAGCCCGACGAGGATCGCGGCGAACGCGGCCCAGACGTTGGTGCGCACGCCGAGGAAGATTTCGCTCGGGTCGATGCGGATCGTCTCGAAGACGCTGCGGCCGATGCCGTACCAGATGAAGTACAGCCCGATGAGCTTGCCCCACTGCACCCGCAGGCGGCGGTCGATGAGTATGAGGAGCGCCGCGCCGGCCACGTTCCAGATGATCTCGTAGAGGAACGTCGGGTGGAACAGCGTTCCCTCGGCGAGGCCGATCGGGAAGGCGGGGTTCGTCGACGAGATCTCGAGGCCCCAGGGCAGGTCGGTCGGGAGGCCGAAGAGCTCCTGGTTGAAGTAGTTGCCGAATCGGCCGAACGCCTGCGCGAGCAGGAGTCCGGGCGCGAGGGCATCCGCGAAGCTCCAGAACCGCAGGCCCGCCTGGCGGCAGCCGAGGTAGGCGCCGAGGGCGCCGAGGATGAGCGCCCCGAAGATCGCCATGCCGCCCTCCCAGATGTAGAGGGTGCGGGCGAGGTCGGCTCCGGGGTAGAAGTAGTCGTCCGGGTGGGTGAGCACATGGAAGATGCGGCCGCCGACGATACCGAACGGCACCGCCCAGATCGCGATGTCGAGCACCACGCCTGGGTCGGCGCCGCGCCGCTTGAGGCGCGCGCTCGTGAGGGCGGTGGCGACGACGATCCCGAGCAGGATGCAGATCGCGTAGGCGTGAATGTTCAGGTCGAACGGGAAGAATCCGAGGCCGATGTCGCGCAGCCACTGGCCGAGGTTGAAGACCTGCCAGTCGGGGCTGGGGGCGGGGATGCTCAGGGGTGCGAACATTTAACCGGTCGCCTTTCTGGTGGGGGAAGAACGGAGAGGCTCAGTGGCCGGTGACTGCGGGCCTGGTTCCGGCGGACAGGGCCGCGGCGGTGGCGGCGACGGCCGGTACGCCGCCGTCGGACAGGGCCTTCACGAGAGCGGAGCCGACGATCGCGCCGTCGGCGTACGCGAGAACCTCGCGAACCTGGTCGGCGCTGGAGATTCCGAGGCCGACGCAGGTGCTGGTGGCACCGGCGGACCGCAGCCGGGCGACGAGCGCCTTGGCCGCGGAGTCCACGTCGCCGCGCGCACCGGTGATGCCCATGGTCGAGACGGCGTAGACGAAGCCGCGGCTGGCCTGCACCGCCTGCTCGAGCCGGGTGTCCGTCGACGACGGGGCAGCGAGGAAGATGCGGTCGAGGCCCGTGCGCTCCGAGGCGGCGAGCCACTGGTTCGCCTCGTCGGGGATGAGGTCGGGGGTGATGAGCCCGGCGCCGCCGGCTGCGACGAGGTCCTCCGCGAAACGGTCGACGCCGTACTGCGCGATCGGGTTCCAGTAGCTCATGAACACGACCGGAGTGGAGACGCGCGCGGTGATCGCCGCCATCACGTCGAAGCCGTCACGCAGCCGGAAACCCTGAGCGAGTGCGGTCTGGGTCGCCGCCTGGATGACCGGTCCGTCCATGACGGGATCGGAGTACGGCAGGCCGAGCTCGATGATATCGACGCCATTCTCGGCGAGGGCGACTGCCGCCTCTATGCTCGTCGGGATGTCGGGGAACCCGGCGGGCAGGTAGCCGATCAGGGCGCCGCTGCCGGCTTCGCGGCGGGCGGCGATGACGCGTTCCACCGGACTCGCGGCCGGGTTCATACCTGCTCCGCTTCGCCGTCGAGAACTCCGAAGTAGTTGCCGATGGTGACCATGTCCTTGTCTCCGCGGCCGCTCAGGTTGACGAGGATGACCGCGTCTGGTCCGAGTTCCTGGCCGAGCTTGATCGTGCCGGCGAGGGCGTGGGCTGTTTCGATCGCGGCGATGATGCCCTCGGTGCGGGCGAGCAGGCGCAGCGCGGACATGGCCTCGTCATCGGTGATCGGCTCGTAGCGGGCCCGGCCGATGTCGGCGAGCCACGCGTGCTCCGGTCCGACTCCCGGATAGTCGAGGCCGGCAGAGATCGAGTGCGACTCAACCGTCTGGCCGTCCTCGTCCTGCAGGAGGTAGCTCCGGGCGCCGTGCAGCACGCCGGGGCGGCCCTTCGTGATCGTCGCGGCGTGTCGCGGGGTGTCCGCGCCATCGCCCGCGGCCTCGTAGCCCACCAGCATGACCTCGGGGTCGTCGAGAAATGCATGGAAAATACCCATGGCGTTCGAGCCGCCGCCGACGCACGCCGTGACGGCATCCGGAAGCTTGCCGGTGAGCGCGAGGAGCTGGTCGCGGGACTCTTCGCCGATGATCTTGTGGAAGTCACGCACCATCACGGGGAACGGATGCGGTCCCGCGACGGTTCCGAGCAGGTAGTGGGTGGTGTCGACGTTGGCGACCCAGTCCCGCAACGCCTCATTGATGGCGTCCTTGAGGGTGCGGGAGCCGGCGGTGACCGGGATCACCTCGGCACCGAGGAGGCGCATCCTGGCGACATTGAGGGCCTGCCGTTCGGTGTCGACCTCGCCCATGTAGACGACGCATTCCATACCGAACAAGGCGGCCGCGGTCGCGGTGGCGACACCGTGCTGCCCGGCGCCCGTCTCGGCAATGAGTCGCTTCTTGCCGAGCTTTCGGGCGAGCAGGGCCTGGCCCATGACGTTGTTGATCTTGTGCGAGCCCGTGTGGTTGAGGTCTTCGCGCTTGAGGAAGATACGCGCCCCGCCGGCGTGCTCGGCGAACCGCTGCACCTCGGTGATGATCGAAGGCCGGCCACTGTAGGTCGCGTGCAGCGCGGCGAGTTCCGCCTGGAACTCGGGGTCGATTTTCGCCGCAACGTAGGCGGCATCGAGCTCGTCGAGGGCCTGGATGAGCGACTCCGGCACGAAGCGGCCACCGTATTCGCCGAAGTAGGGTCCGACTTGGTCGCGCAGAGCCATTAGGCCTCCAGAAATCGCTGCAGGGTGGCGATGGGGTCGCCGCCGGTAACAAGGGCTTCGCCGACGAGCACGATGTCCGCGCCGGCCGAACGGTAGTGGGCGACATCGGCGGCGCTGGTTACCGCGGACTCCGCCACGCGAATCACGCCGGACGGGATCTGGTCGGCGAGTCGGCCGAACAGGTCGCGGTCGAGTTCGAAGTTGTTCAGGTCGCGGGCGTTGACGCCGACCAGTCCGGCGCCGAGGTCGAGCGCTCGGCTCACCTCGTCCGCGTCGTGGGTCTCGACGAGCGCGGTCATCCCGAGCGCGCCGATCAGCTCGTAGAGCTCGGTGATGGTTGACGTGTCGAGTGCCGCGACGATGAGCAGCACGAGGTCGGCTCCCGCCGCTCGCGCTTCGAACACCTGGTACGGGGTCGCGATGAAGTCCTTGCGCAGCACCGGGATGCTGACGGCGGAGCGCACGGCCTCGAGGTCGGCGAGGGAGCCGCCGAAGCGTCGGCCCTCCGTGAGCACACTGATCGCGCTCGCGCCCCCGGTCTCGTAGGAGATCGCGAGGGCCGCGGGATCGGGGATGTCGGCGAGGGCGCCGCGGGACGGGCTCGCACGCTTCACCTCGGCGATGATCTTGACGCGCTCGGCCGGGGCGAGGAGCGCGAGGGCGTCGAGCGCGCGCGGACGCGCGAGCGCATCCGCCTCAACCCAGGCGAGGGGGCGGATAGCTTCACGCTCCGAGGAGTCGGCGAGGGCTCCAGCGGTGAGTTCGGTCAACACCGGTCTAGTGCACCTTGTTGTCCACGTAGCGTGACCCGCCGACGCCGTAGCCCATTCGTGCGAGCACGACACCCACGATGAATCCGACGAGGACGAGGCCGGCGCAGGCCCAGACGAGCCAGGCGATCGAGAAGAAGAATGCAACCGTGCCGATGGTGAATGCCACCAACATGATGATGACCGCGGTCCATGCCGCAGGCGAGTTGCCGTGGCCCGGATCAGAGTTATCGTGCGTCATGTCGCTCCTGTGTTGTGGGTGGATGGCAGGGTTTCGAGTCTAGCGTGACGTCGGATCGGCGCCGTCGCTCAACGCATCCCAGTCGCCGATCGCGTCGGGTTCGCGCACTGCCGCTCCCGGGACCGAATCCGGGCCGGCTGCGCCGTCGAGAGTTCCCGCGCCGAGAGTGTCCACGTCGACCGTACTCCCGTCGGCGCCGGTCAAGCGGGCAGCCTGGTACTTGCGCGTGGCCGCTGGCCAGCGGCGCACGGTGGCGATGATCGCGACCCCGATGGCGACGCTGATGACCCCGACCGCCGCCGCGAACCAGGGCCACGCGTTGAGAGTGGCCGACTCGACCAGGTTCTGCACCGACGAGGCACCCGAGATTCCGGTCGAATCCGTGATCGCCCGGGAAGCGGCGCCGGCGGGGTCGCCGATCGCGACCACCGAGGTGAGGGCGACGGTGGCGCCGATAAGCGACTGCAGCGCGCCCAGCACGACCCGGAAGACCGGCCCGGCGATCGACAGCGCTCCGACCAGTGCGAGCCCCGCCAGCGCGAGGGCGGACAGACCACCCGCGGCGATGTCACCGCCGACGATCACCGGTGCCCCGCCGAGCTCGTCCGCGGTGAGAGTGACGATGACCCAGGTCTGGGTCCAGGCGAGGAGGATGAGGGCGTTGGCGACGACACCCGCGAGGAGGATCGTGCTCTTCAGGCGGCGGGACGACACTCAGGTCACCCGGCGCATGGCATTGGCCACGGCGATCGCCCGCAGGGGTGCCGCGGCCTTGTTCTGGGTCTCCTGCTCCTCGGTGAGAGGGTCGGAGTCGGCGACGAGCCCCGCTCCGGCCTGAACCCGCGCCACTCCCCCGGCGATCGTCGTCGTGCGGATCGCAATGGCGAGGTCGAGGTCGCCGGCAAAGTCGAAGTAGCCGACAACGCCACCGTAGACGCCCCGCTGGGCGACCTCGAGTTCGTCGATGATCTCGAGCGCGCGCGGTTTCGGCGCGCCGGACAGGGTGCCGGCCGGGAAGGTCGCGCGGAACACGTCGACAGAGCTCGCGCCGGGGCGGAGGTCACCCTCGACCGACGACACGAGGTGCATGATGTGGCTGAACCGCTCCACCTGCATGAACTCCGTCACCTCGACCGAGCCGGGCTCGCAGACTTTGAGCAGGTCGTTGCGGGCCAGGTCGACGAGCATGAGGTGCTCGGCGCGTTCCTTGGGATCGCGCTCGAGGGTGTCGGCGAGGGACTGGTCCTCCTCGGGGGAGGCGCCGCGCGGTTTGGACCCCGCGATGGGGTGCATGTAGACGCGGTCGTTCTCGACCTTGACGAGGGCCTCCGGGGACGAGCCGACGATCCAGTACGGCTCCCCCGCGGCATCCTCGAGGGACAGAAGGTACATGTACGGGCTCGGGTTGAGGGTGCGCAGCACGCGGTACACATCGATCGGGTGCGCGGTGATCTCGTGGTCGAAGCGCTGCGAGATGACGACCTGGAACACGTCCCCGTCGACGATGAACTGCCGGGACCGTTCGACGGCGGAGTGGAAGTCCTCCGGCCGGATGCGGGGCGTCGGGTGGGGCGCGGTGTCGAGGTCGACCTCGGCGAGCCAGGCTTCGGCAGGCTCGGCGAGGCGTGCCTGCATCGCGTCGAGACTGGACTGGGCGAGCGTCCAGAGATCGTCCGGTGTGTCGACGCCGTCGTTGAGGGCGGTGGCGATGAGCAGCACCGACCCGGTGCGGTGGTCGACGACGACGAGCTCGGAGACGAAGCTGAGTGCCTGCCCGGGCGTGGCGAAGTCGGCGGGAGGGATGTTCGGCAGTCTCTCGATCTGTCGGATCGCCTCCCAGCCGATGAAGCCGACGAGCCCGCCGGTCAGCGGAGGGTGGCCGGGCACGTGCGGCGTTCCCCACCGCTCGTAGAGGTGCGCGAGTGTCTCGAGCGGCCGTGTCGGTGCGCCCGCGCCGAGTGCGCGTTCGGCGGAGAGCCCGTAGTTCAGCCACACCGACTCGTCGCCGGCCTGCGTCAGCACGCCGAAGCTCGAGACACCGATGAACGAGAACCTCGACCAGATCCCGCCCTGCTCCGCGGACTCGAGCAGGAAGGTCCCCGGCTCGCCCGCGGCGAGCTTGCGGTAGATGCCGACGGGCGTCTCACCATCCGCGAAGAGCTCGCGGATGACCGGGATGACGCGGTGGTCGCCCAGGAGCGCGTCGAATTGCGCCCTCGTGGTGGTGTCGTTCATTCGTCGTCCTCGTTCCGGTCGCCGATCGCGGGATCGAGCGGGTCGACGTCGAAGCAGGCGTGCGCTCCCGTGTGGCAGGCGGCGCCAACTTGGTCGACGGTCACGAGGATCGTGTCCTGGTCGCAGTCGAGCGCGGCACCCTTGACGTACTGGCGGTGGCCGGAGGTGTCGCCCTTGCGCCAGTACTCCTGCCGGGAGCGGGACCAAAACGTGACGCGCCCCTCGGTGAGGGTGCGGCGCAGGGCCTCGGCATTCATGTAGCCGAGCATGAGCACCTCGCGGGTGTCCCACTGCTGGATGATCGCCGGCAGCAGCCCGTCGCCGTCGAAGGTGGCGCGGTCGAGAATCGCGTCGATTCCGGTGTCGGTCATGTCGTCCTACCTCGTGGTCATGCCCGCCGCGGCGAGGCTTCCCTTGATGTCGTCGACGGTGAGGTCGGCGTCGTGGAAGACGGATGCCGCGAGCACAGCATCGGCCCCGGCCGTGATCGCGGGGGCGAAATGGTCCAGTGCGCCGGCGCCGCCGGACGCGATGACGGGCACATGGCTGATCTCGCGCATCGCGCGGATGAGTTCGAGGTCGAATCCGCTGCGGGTTCCGTCCGCGTCGATCGAGTTGACGAGCAGCTCGCCCGCCCCGCGCTCGATGGCCTCGCGGGCCCAGTCGAGGGCGTCGAGGGATGTGTCGGTCCGCCCGCCGTGGGTCGTGACGATGAACCCGCTGGCGACGGCTTCCGAGCGGCGCACGTCGAGCGAGAGGACGAGCACCTGCGCGCCGAACCGGTCGGCGATCTCGCCGAGCAGCGCTGGCCGGGCGATCGCGGCGCTGTTGACGCCGATCTTGTCGGCTCCGCTGCCGAGCAGCCGGGAGACGTCGTCGGTGCTGCGCACTCCCCCGCCGACCGTGAGCGGAATGAACACCTGCTCCGCGGTGGCGCGCACCACCTCGTGCATCGTCTCGCGCTCGTCGATCGTCGCAGTGACGTCGAGGAAGCAGATCTCGTCGGCGCCCTGCTCGTAGTAGCGGGCGGCGAGCTCGACCGGGTCGCCGGCGTCGCGCAGGTTCTTGAAGTTCACGCCCTTGACGACGCGCCCGGCGGCGACGTCGAGGCACGGGATGACGCGCACAGCGAGGGACATCGTCAGATCCTCGCCGCGTGGATGGAACTGACGAGGATCGCGCGGGCGCCGAGGCCGTAGAGCTCGTCCATGATGTGGTTCGTGTCGGTGCGCGCGACCATCGCGCGCACGGCGACCCAGGCTGGGTCGCGCAGCGGCGAGACCGTCGGTGATTCGCGGCCGGGGGTGATGGCGGCGGCGGCTTCGACGAGCTCGACGGGGAGGTCGTAGTCCACGAGCACGTACTGGCGGGCGACGAGAACGCCCTGCAGCCTGCGGTGCAGGGTGTCGATGCCGGGCAGCGCGTTGCCGGCGCTGATGAGCACCGCGGTGGAGTCGAGGATGACGGGCCCGAAGATTTCGAGGTTCTGAGCACGCAGGGTCGATCCGGTCGAGACCACGTCGGCGACAGCATCCGCGACCCCGAGCTTGACTGCCGATTCGACGGCGCCGTCAAGGCGAACGAGTTCCGCTTTGACTCCCTGCGTCGCGAGGAAGTCGCCGACGAGGCCGGGATAGCTGGTCGCGACGCGGATGCCCTCGAGGTCGGCAAGCGTGTTGAACCGACCATTGGGCCCGGCGAACCGGAAGGTCGAGTCGCCGAAGTCGAGGGTCGCGATCTCCTTCGCGGTCGAGCCGGAGTCGAGCAGGAGGTCGCGGCCGGTGATGCCGACATCGAGCGCGCCGGAGCCGACATAGGTCGCAATGTCGCGGGGGCGGAGGTAGAAGAACTCGACGTCGTTGCGCGGGTCGACGGCGCTCAGCGCGCGAGGGTCGCGGCGTCCGACGTAGCCTGCCTCGACAAGCATGTCGGCGGCGGTTTCGGCGAGGGAGCCCTTGTTGGGAACTGCGATGCGCAGCATGGGGGACGACTCTTTACTCGCTGCCGGTGCAGCGCGATCGGGGTGGTGCGGTAGTCAGGACGGGGTGGAGGGGCGCCAGGTCACAGGTGTCGGTAGACATCGGCCGTCGTCAGCCCCTTCGCGAGCATGAGCACCTGGAGGTGGTAGAGCAGCTGGGAGATCTCCTCCGCCGTCTCGTCGTTCGACTGGAACTCGGCGGCCATCCACACCTCGGCGGCCTCCTCGACGATCTTCTTGCCGATGGCGTGCACGCCAGCGTCGAGCTGCGCTACGGTGCCGGAGCCGGCGGGCCTGGACCGGGCCTTGTCGCCCAGCTCAAGGAAGAGTTCGTCGAACGTTTTCACCTGTCAAGGTTACCGTGGCGCGGAGGTCGGCTCCGCGCCACGGTGTCGGGCGCGCTCAGCTACCGGTCAGCGGGTGCCGAGCAGGTCGATCACGAAGATCAGGGTGCGTCCGCTGAGCTGGTGGCCGCTTCCGGCGGGACCGTAAGCGAGCGCGGGCGGCACGATCAGCTGGCGGCGCCCGCCGACCTTCATGCCGGGGATTCCCTGCTGCCAGCCCGAGATGAGCTGTGCGAGCGGGAAGTTGATGGACTGGCCGCGGCTCCACGAGGAGTCGAACTCCTCGCCGGAGGCGAAATCGACGCCAAGGTAGTGCACGTCGACGGTCGCGCCGGGTGCGGCGGACTCGCCGGTTCCCTCTTCGATGTCGATGATGACGAGCTCGGTGGGCTCGTCGCCCTCGTAGAACTCGATTTCTGGCTTGGTTTTTTCTGTCATGTGCCTATCCAACCAGACGGTCCGGTGTCGCTAATCGCTCGTGCCTGTCGGCCCGTCGCCCGGTCGCCCGCTCGGCTGGCGTGCGCGCGACGCAGGAGATCCGGGCGACACGCCGTGTTCCGCGGCACCGCCACGCGGTGTGGCGCAGAATTTCCTCTGGAACGCGCGTGGTGGATGCCGGTGACGGGCGAGGGTGGCCGAGTCGGAGCCCGCGGCGGTGCCGCAGACAACGATCAGTGCCGGTGCGACGCGGCCGCGGCGCGCAGCGCCGCGATCTTGTCGGCCGGGTGGTCGGCGCCGAAGACCGAGGAGCCAGCAACGAAGGTGTCGGCCCCGGCCCCCGCCGCGGCGAGAATCGTCTCCTCGTTGATGCCGCCGTCGACCTGCAGCCAGATGTCGTGCCCGGATCGCCGTATTGCGGAACGCAGCAGTTCGATCTTCGGAAGTGTCTCCGCTATGAACGACTGCCCGCCGAATCCCGGCTCGACGGTCATCACGAGCACCTGGTCGAACTCCTGGAGCAGTTCGAGGTACGGCTCGACCGGGGTGCCCGGCTTGAGGGCGATGCCGGCCCTCGCACCCATGTCGCGCAGCCTGCGCGCGAGGGCGACGGCATCCGTGGCGGCCTCGGCGTGAAAGGTGACCGACGCGGCCCCGACCTCCGCGTAGCCCGGCGCCCAGCGGTCGGGATCGTCGATCATGAGGTGCACGTCGAGCGGAATCGGCGACACCTGCTGCAGCCGCTCGACCATGCCGAGCCCGAAGGTGAGGTTCGGCACGAAGTGGTTGTCCATGATGTCGACGTGGGCGAAGTCCGCGCTCGAGATCCGGGCGAGGTCGCGTTCGAGATTCGCGAAATCGGCCGCGAGGATGCTGGGATTCAGGCGCATGTCCATGGGGGGAGCCTATTGGGCCAGCGGCCCTAGCCCGCGACCTTCTGCAGCAGGCAGATGAACATCGCGTCGGTGCCGTGCCGATGCGGCCAGAGCTGCACATGCCCGGACGCGCGCTCGCCCTGCTCGCCGAGCTCGAGCGGTTCCACCGTCACACCGGCGAGCACCGCCGCGGTGTCGAGCCGCTCGATGCGCCCGCCCTGGCGCTTCAGAACGCCCTCGACGACGCCGGTGGTCTCTGCGAGGTGGGGCGAGCAGGTGACGTAGGCGAGAATGCCGCCGGGCTTGAGCGCGTCGATCCCGGACTCGAGAAGACTGGCCTGCAGCTTCTGCAGCTCGGCGACGTCCTTCGGCTGCTTGCGCCAGCGTGCCTCCGGGCGGCGGCGGAGCGCGCCGAGACCCGTGCAGGGCGCGTCGATGAGGATACGGTCGAACTGCTCCGGGAGGCTCTGGCCGATCGTCGTGCCGTCCTGCACGAGCACCTGCGGGGGGTTCGGGATGGCCGCGAGTGCCGCGCGGACCAGCTCGGCGCGAACCGGGAGGATCTCGTTGGCGACGAGGGTGACGCCGACGGCGGCGGCCTCGGCGGCGAGCAGCGCGGCCTTGCCCCCGGGACCGGCGCACATGTCGAGCCAGCGTTCGCCGGCGGCGGCCGGGCGGGCCCGGCTGAGGGCGAGTGCGGCGAGTTGGGAACCCTCGTCCTGCACACGGGCGTGGCCGGTTTGCACGACGGGCCACCGGGCCGGATCGCCGCCCTCGCTCACGACGCCGAGCGGCGAGTAGCGTGCGGGGCGCGACCGGGGCAGGTCGTCGGTGCTCGACAGGCCCGGCAGAGCCACAAGACTCACCCGAGGAGCGAGGTTGTCGGCGTCGAGGAGGTCTTCGAGCTCGATCTCGCGCCCCTCGGCGGCCAGCGCCCGGCGGAAGGCACGCACGATCCAGACCGGGTGGGAGTACTCGATGGCGAGGCGCTCGTCGTCGGACCGCGGCTGGGCCATGACCTTCTCGTGCCAGTCGGCGGGCTCGGTCCGGGTGATCGTGCGCAGCACGCCGTTGACGAAACCGGTGGCCGACTGGGAGCCGACCTCGCGGGCGAGCGACACGGCCTCGTCGACGACGGCGTGGTGCGCGGTGCGCATCGACAGCAGCTGGTGGGTCGCAAGGCGCAGCACATCGAGAATGGGTGGGTCGATCCTGTCGGTGTCGCGCCCGGCCGCGATCCGGATGACGGCGTCGTAGTAGCCCTGCATTCGAAGGGTGCCGTAGGTCAGCTCGGTCGCGAGTCCGGCATCCGCTCCGCTCAGTCCGGCCCGCTCGAGCCGGGTGGGAAGCAGCAGGTTCGCGTAGGCGTCCGATTCGGTCACCGCGCGGATCACGTCGAATGCGACACGGCGGGCCGGCTGCACGCGCTGGGCCTTGGCGGGGCGCTGGACTTCGGCGGGGCGCTGCGGCGGGCGCCGCTTCTCGTGGCGGGGCGGCCTTGCGTCACTGGTCATTCGACAATCATCCCCGCATCGTCGGGCCTGCCGCGCCACCAGTCGGCGGCGGCCATGGCGTTCTTGCCTGCCGGCTGCACAGAGACGAGCTCGATCGGGTCGCTCGCGGTACCGGCGAGGAGGCGGCGTCCGTCGAGCCGGAGTTGCCCGGAGGGCACCCGGGCGGCGTCCCGCGCGATGGCCGCGTCGAGCACCTTGAGCCTGGCGCCGTCGAGGGTCGTGAACGCGCCAGGTTCGGGTGTCACGCCGCGGATAAGGTCGTGCACGGTACTCGCGTGCGAGGTCCAGTCGATGCGGCCGTCGACGAGGGTGAGCTTCGGGGCAAGCGTCACGTCGCCGGACTGGGGCTCGCCCCGCGCACTGCCGTCGGCGATCGCATCGATGACGCGCGCGAGAAGCTCGGCTCCGCCGCCGGCGAGGGAGTCGAGAAGGTGCCCGGCGGTCTCGTTGCCGCCGATCGGCTGGGTGAACTGGCCGTAGATCTCGCCCGCGTCCAGTTCTGGCACGAGCTGGAACACGCTGGCGCCGGTGAGCTGATCACCGGCGATGATCGCCCGCTGCACGGGGGCGGCGCCGCGCCAGCGCGGGAGGAGCGAGAAGTGCAGGTTGATCCAGCCGAGCCGAGGAGCAGAGAGGAGCGGTTCGCGCAGGATCGCGCCGTAGGCCACGATGACACCGAGGTCGGCGGTGAGCGCGGTGATCTGCTCGGTGACCTCGTCCCCCGGCCGGTTCGACTTGATGGTCGGGAGGCCGAGCTCGGCCGCCGCTGCCCCCACTTCGGTCGGGGTGGGCACGCGTGTGCGGCCCTTGGGCGAGTCGAGTCGGGTGAGCACCGCCGCGACGTCGTGGTCGGTTGCGGCGATCGCGCGAAGGCTGGGGACGGCGGCGCCGGGGCTGCCGGCGAAGACGATTCTGAGGTGGGTCACGTGGCTCTTTACTCGATGAACGGCTCGATGTCGTCGAACCGCACTTTCAGTGTAGGCAGCGCGAGCGGGATGCTCTTGCCGGGGACGCGCTTGCGGCGGACTGTGGCCGCCCGGATGATCTCGGCCCGCAGCGCCGTGGCGACGGCAGCGCCCTGGGAATAGTCGAATCGCACGATAGCGCGCACGCCAGCGTCGGTGTCGAGGGGGCCGAGAACGTCGGCGCCGGTAAGGCCGGCGATGCTCGCCAGCGCCTTTTCGACCGTGTCGGCGGTGCCCGTGACGGTTGCGACCCTGATCGCCGGCGGGAACCTCAGCCGTCGTCGGTCAACGAGTTCCGCGGCGGCGTAGGACTGCGGCCGCCAGGTCGCCAGAGCCGTCGCGAGGGCGCCGCCGACCCCGACGAGCACGACCGGAGCGCCCGGCTTCGCGAGTGCGGCGGCGTTCGCCCACCAGCGCAGGCAGTCCTCGCCGACGCGCAGGCTCTCCCTGGCCAGCATCCGCTCCCCGTCGAGCAGCAGCACGGCATGGTAGCCGCCCGCGGCGAGGGGCTCCGCTCCCCTGGTGGCGACGACGAGGGCCGGCGCGTCGTCGACGTGCAGCAGCGGCCGGTCGCCGTCGGCGATGATCACTCGCACACCAGGGAAGGCTCGCCCGAGGTCCTCCGCGGTGCGAACGGTGCCCTGCCCGACCTGCCGCAGCCGGGTGCCCTCGCAGTTGCCGCAGGTCCAGGCCGCGGCGGGTTTGCCGCACCACGTGCACGCGGGCACCGAGCCCGACGTCTTCGTGCCGAGCGGCCCGTCGCAGTGCCCGCACCTGGCGGACTGCCCGCAGGAGTCGCAGGCGAGGCGCGGTGCGAAGCCGGGGCGCGCGACCTGCACGAGCACCGGGCCGGTCTCCAGGGCCGTCTTCGCCTCCCGCCAGGCCGTGGAGGGGATGCGGGCGATCGCCGCGTACCGGTCTTGTGGGGCTTGCTGCGCAGTGGGGACAATCTTCGGCGAGTAGTTACGCGCCGGACCGAGGGTTCCGAGGTAGCCGATCTCGACGAGCCGCTCGACCTCGGTGCTGCGGGAATGGCCGAGGAAGAAGAGGGCGCAGCCCTGCTGCTGCTGCCGCACGAGTGCGGCGTCCCTGGTGTGCACGTAGGGGCTGAGGGGCTCCGCGTGCAGCGGGTCGCCGTCGTCCCACAGGGCGATGAGCGCGAGCCGCGCTGCCGGCGCGTAGACGACAGAGCGGTTGCCGACGATCGCGAGCGGGGTCTCCCCCAGGCAGTCGAGGTGGGCACGGTACCGGTCGGGATTGGACTGCCGGGCGTCGAGGTGCACGATGCGGGACGCGGGCAGCACGGCCTCGAGTGCCGCGATGAGCTGCTCCTGGTCGCGGTAGTCGGGTACCGAGAGGATCGCGCTGCCGCCGCTCGCGAGCGCGTGGGTCGCGGCGGCGGCCATCGTCGTCGCCCAGTGGCCCACCTGCCGGCCGTCAGGCAGGGCGACGACCCTCGGTACGGCATCGACCGCGTGCTTTTCGCCGCCGGCGATCGCCCGGGCGAGCCGGTCGGCAGGGTACGCGGCGACGTCCGCGGGTGTGACCGGATCGGCCTCGGCGGCAGCCGAGGTGCCGTCGGCCTGCCCCGCGAGCCAGACCTTCTCGACCCGCACCTGGCGTTTCGGCACAGCGAGCCTGATCACGTCGTTGGCCGTGCCGGCGGCACGGTCGGCGACGGCCCGCGCAAGCGCCACGACCTCGGGGGCGAGCACGGACGCGGTCGACACCACGGCCTCGAGTTCGCTGAGCACACCGGTGTAGTCGATCTCGGTGACGACCTCGATCACGAATCCGTCGGCGATACGCCCCGCTGACCTGAGCGGCACCCGAACACGCACCCCGGGCGCGACATCGGACGCCATCGCGGCGGGCACGGCGTAGTCGAACAGCCGGTCGAGCTGGGGCAGCGGTGAATCGACCATCACCCGCGCGATCGGAGCGGGGGTCGTCATGGTTACAGCCCGGCGGCGCTGCGCAGCGACGAGGTCCGGTCGAGCTTCTCCCAGGTGAAGTCGGGAAGCTCGCGGCCGAAGTGGCCGTAGGTCGAGGTGGCCGAGTAGATCGGGCGGAGCAGGTCGAGATCGCGGATGATCGCGGCGGGGCGCAGGTCGAACACGTCGCGGATGGCCCGACCGATCGCGGCGTCGTCGATGTGGCCGGTGCCGAAGCTCTCCACGTACAGGCTCACCGGGGATGCCTTGCCGATCGCGTAGGCGACCTGCACCTCGAGCCGGTCGGCGAGGCCGGCCGCGACGGCGTTCTTGGCGACCCAGCGCATCGCATAGGCGGCGGAGCGGTCGACCTTCGACGGGTCCTTGCCGCTGAACGCGCCGCCGCCGTGTCGGCTGGCGCCGCCGTAGGTGTCGACGATGATCTTGCGCCCGGTGAGGCCGGCGTCGCCCTTGGGGCCGCCGATCTCGAACCGGCCGGTCGGGTTGATGAGCATGGCCGCCGACGAGAAGTCGAGGCCGGCGAGCTCGAGGACGGGCCTGATCACCAGTTCTTCGATCTCGCGGGTGAGGGTCGCGTCTGACACGCTGGGCGCGTGCTGGGCCGAGATCACGACGGTCTCGACGGTGCGCGGAACGAGTCCGTCGTAGCCGATCGTCACCTGGGTCTTGCCGTCGGGCCGGAGGTAGTCGACGAGCCCCTCCTTGCGCACTGCGGCGAGACGTTCGGCGAGGCGGTGGGCGAGCCAGATCGGCAGCGGCATGAACTCGGGGGTCTCGCGGGTGGCGAATCCGAACATGATGCCCTGGTCGCCGGCGCCCTGCGCGTTGAGGAGGTCGTTGTCGCCGCTGCGGGCCTCGAGAGCCCTGTCGACGCCCTGAGCGATCTCCGGCGACTGCGACCCGATCGAGACTGTCACCCCGCAGTTGCTTCCGTCGAAGCTCACTTCGGAGGAGTTGTAGCCGATCGCCGTGATCGTGTCGCGCACGAGGGTGGGGATGTCGACGTAGCCGGTGGTCGTGACCTCGCCGGCGACATGCACGAGGCCGGTCGTGACGAGGGTCTCCACCGCGACCCGGCTGTGCGGATCGTCGGCGAGCAGCGCGTCGAGGATCCCGTCGGAGATCTGGTCGCAGATCTTATCGGGGTGTCCCTCGGTGACGGATTCGGAGCTGAACTGGCGCAGGCCGGACGGTGACGTACTCATGTGTGCCTCGTAGCTGGAAGTTGGCGGGCGGGCGGATCCACTCCGTCGGCAGTGCCGTGCGAATCGGGGGCGCAGACCCGAGCGGGTCGGGCCGCCGGCCAACCAGGTACGGTCAGGCCAGCAGGTCGAGTATGCGATCGGCCACCGACAACTTGCTCCCGGAGGCCTCCATCACTATATCCCCGGCCAGATCGATGACCAGGACCCGGTTGTCAGGAACCGCGAAGCCCTCCGTCCAGCCCACCCTGTTGAGGACGAGATAGTCGGCACCCTTCCGCACGATCTTCGACCGTCCGAGGGCGAGCAGCGCGGAGTCGTCCGGTTCGGTCTCTGCGGCGAACCCGACGATCACCTGACCGCGGTGCCTCGTGGACGCGAGGCCGGCCAGAATATCGGGATTCTTGACGAGGTCGATCCGCAGTCTGTCGCCCTGCGTCTCCTTCTTGATCTTCGACTGAGTCGTGATCTCCGGGCGGTAGTCTGCGACGGCCGCGGCCATGATGATGATGTCGGCGCTGGCGGCGGAGGTGGCGGCGGCGGCGGCCAGCTCGGCTGCCGAGCTCACTTCGGTCAGTCGAACGCCGGGGGGCGGCGACACCTCGAGGTTTGCGCCGATCAGCTCGACGGTGGCACCCCGCAGAGCGGCGGCTCCTGCGATCGCGACGCCCTGCCTGCCGCTCGAGCGGTTGCCGATGTACCGGACCGGGTCGATCGGTTCGCGCGTGCCGCCGGCGGTGACGAGCACCCGCCGACCGCTGAGGTCCCGCGGGCGCAGCGCGGCCAGGGCCGCCGCGACGATCTCGTCGGGTTCGACCATGCGCCCGACCCCGGCATCCGAGCCGGTCAGCTGCCCGGTTCCCGGGCCGACGACGCGGATACCCCGCGACTGGAGCGTCGCGACGTTCGCGGCCGTCGCTGCGTTGACCCACATCTCGGTATGCATGGCAGGAGCGACGACGACGGGGGCGCTACTGGCGAGGATCGTGGTGCCCAGCAGGTCGTCGGCGAGCCCGATCGCGAGCTTCGCGATCGAACTCGCCGTCGCCGGTGCGACCACGATGAGATCGGCGGCCTGGCCGATCGCGACATGCCTCACCTGCGCGACGCCCTCGTAGAGGTCGGTGTGCACGGGGTTGCGGCTGATCGCCTCGAGCGTCGGCCGCCCGACGAATCGAAGCGCGGCATCCGTCGCCACGACGTGCACGTCGTGCCCGAGGAGCACGAAGGCGCGGATGACGCCGACGGCCTTGTAGGCCGCTATTCCCCCGGTGATCCCCACCACGATGTTCAGCGGGCGGCTGGCGAGTTTCCGCGGCACGCCGGGGTCGGTCATGGCGTCGGGATCGAGGGTCGGTGCTACTCGGCGAGGGGCTTTGCGACGAGCTTGTTCTCGTTGATCTCGTGCAGCGCGACCGAAAGGGGCTTGTCCTCGATCGTGGAGTCGACGAGCGGTCCGACGTTGTCGAACAGGCTTCCCTCGTGGAGGTCGGCGTAGTAGTCGTTGATCTGGCGAGCACGCTTGGAGGCGAAGATGACGAGCGCGTACTTCGAGTCGACCTTCGTCAGCAGCTCGTCGATCGGCGGATCGATGATGCCCTTTGCCTTGTCAACCATGTGGTGCTCCTTCTGTGAATGAAAGCGTGTGAATGAAAGCGTGCGAGTGAAAGCGGATGCAGCTGAGTCAGCTGGAGTCGTGGGACGCGTGAGGGCGCAATCTCATCAAGTCTACGACCTCCTCAGCCGCCTCGGCGACGTCACCGTTCACGACGCGGTAGTCGAACTCGTGCTGCGCGGCGAGCTCGACCCTCGCGGTCTCGAGTCGGCGCTGCTGTTCGGCGAGGCCTTCGGTGCCGCGACCGATGAGGCGGCGCACCAGCTCGTCCCAGGTCGGGGGCAGCAGGAACACGAGAACGGCCTGCGGCATCGCCGCCTTCACCTGCCGCGCGCCCTGGATGTCGATCTCGAGCAGCACACTGCTTCCGTTGGCAAGATTGTCATCGACGGGGCGCCGCGGCGTGCCGTAGCGGAACGCGTTGTGCACCTTCGCCCACTCGAGCATGTCGCCCCGCTCGACGAGGCGGTCGAACTCCTCGTCGCTCACGAAGAAGTAGTTGACCCCCTCGACCTCGCCGGGCCGCGGGGCCCTCGTGGTTGCGGACACGGAGAGGTGCACGTCGGGGTAGTTCTCGCGGATGAAGGTCGAGACGGTGCCCTTTCCGACCGCGGTCGGACCGGCCAGGACGACGAGCTTGGCCTTCGCGGTGTCTGTGCCCCGGCTCTCCCGCACGACGAGCCAGTCCCGGAGCCGGTCCCGCTGGCGGGAGCCGAGCCCGCCGACCCGCTTTGAATCGGCGATCTGCAGCTCGGCCATGACCTTGGCGGTGCGTGTGGGTCCGAGCGTGGGAACGCTGGTCAGCAGCTCCCGCACCCGCAGCGTCGCCTCGGCGGCGGCATCCGGATCGCTCCACGCGGTGTCGAGCACGTCGACGGCGCTTCTCTGCCGCGTCGCGACGGCGTGCTTCACGACCGCGCGGCGGCGTCTCGCGGCCACGGCGGCGCGGGATGCGGCGACCCGGTCGACGGGCGGTGGACCTGACTGCGTCATGCGCCGACCTCGTTCGCGTGGGAGGTGATGGCCGCGGCGAGCCCGGACGGCCCGGCGGTGAGGATGCTGCGCGACGCGGCCACGATGGTGCGGCTTGCGGCAGCGCCGTAGATTGCGTTGACCTGGTCGAACCGGGCGCCCTGGTGTCCGAAGCCCGGCGCGAGGATGGGTGTGCCCGGTCCCTCGTCCGCTGCCGCGGTGTCGATGCCGTACGCGGCGAAGTCGACCGTGGCTCCGAGCACGACCCCGACGCCCGCGATGCGGGCGGAGGGGTCGCCTCGATTCCAGTCGGTCACGTCGGCGACAATACCCGCAGCCACCGTCAGTCCGCTACGCGCGCCCGACCCGATGATCGCGGTCTGAACGGCCGCCGCCTCGGGATTCGAGGTCGCGGCGAGCACGAAGAGCCCCTTGCCGTGCCGGGCCGCGAGTTCGAGCGGCGCGGTGATCGACCCGACGCCCTGAAAGGCGCTGACGGTCATCGCGTCCGCTTCGAGTGGGGAGCCGGGGGTCAGCCACGCCTGGCCGTACGCCTCGACGCTCGAGCCGACGTCGCCGCGCTTGGAGTCGGCGATGACGATCAGGCCCGCTGCGCGGGCCTGGCGGAGCACCTCTTCGAGAGCGGCGAAGCCCGCGGAGCCGTGACGCTCGAAGAACGCCACCTGCGGCTTCACGATGCCCGCGCGGCCGGCGCTCGCCTCGACGACGCGCAGGCCGAAGTCGCGCAAGCCCGCCGCGTCGTCTCCGAGGCCCCACTGGTGCAGGAGGTAGGGGTGCGGGTCGATGCCGACGCACAGGCGGCCGGGGCCGTCGATGGCCTGCTCGAGGCGTGTGCCGAAGCCGATCACAGGCGTGCCGCCCTCTCGATCGCGTACTCCTGCAGCGATTTGACGTCGAAGCCGTTCTGGATCGCCTCGAACGAGGCGACCGCGGCGCCCAGCTGCGCGATCGTGGTGAACAGGGGCTTGTCGGCCGCGACGGCCGCAGCCCGGATCTCGTAACCGTCCGCGCGGGCGCTCCGCCCACTGGGCGTGTTGATGACGACGTCGACACGCTCCTGGTTGATGAGGTCGACGATCGACGGCTCGTGCTCGGGCGAGGAGCCGCCCTGCGAGTACTTGCGCACGACGGTCGCGCGGATGCCGTTGCGTCCGAGGATCTCGGCGGTGCCGATCGTCGCCAGGATGTCGAACCCGAGCTGTTGGAGCCGCAGGACGGGCAGAATAATCGCACGCTTGTCCCGATCGGCGACCGAGACGAACACAGCGCCGCCTGAGGGGAGGCCGCCGTAGGCCGCCTCCTGGCTCTTCGCGAAGGCCTTCGGGAAGTTCTCGTCGATTCCCATCACTTCGCCGGTGGACCGCATCTCCGGGCCGAGGACCGAGTCGACGATGAGGCCGTCCTTGGTGCGGAACCGCTTGAACGGCAGCACCGCCTCCTTCACCGCGACCGGCGAGTCGATGGGCACGATCGCCCCGTCCTGCTCGGGCAGCAGTCCGCTCGCGACGAGGTCGCGGATGCTCTCCCCCACCATCACCCTGGCCGCGGCCTTGGCGAGCGGGATGCCGAGCGCCTTCGACACGAACGGCACGGTGCGCGACGCGCGCGGGTTCGCCTCGAGCACGTAGAGCACCCCGGCGCCGATTGCGAACTGCACGTTGAGCAGCCCCTTCACGCCGACACCCTGCGCGATCGCGAGGGTCGCCTCGACAACGCGCGCGATCTGCTCGCGGCCGAGCGTCACCGGAGGCAGGGTGCAGCTCGAATCGCCGGAATGGATGCCGGCCTCCTCGATGTGCTCCATGACACCGCCGACGTAGAGCTCGGTGCCGTCGTAGATCGCATCGATGTCGATCTCGACCGCGTCATCGAGGAAGCGGTCGATGAGCAGCGGATGCGACGACCCGATGATCCCCTGGCCCGACATCCGGTGGAAGTAGTCCTCGAGCGACGGGCTGTCGTAGACGATCTCCATCCCGCGGCCGCCGAGCACGTACGAGGGGCGCACGAGGACCGGGTAGCCGATCTCCTCGGCGATAGTGACCCCGCCGCGGAAGTCGATCGCGGTGCCGTTGCGCGGCGAGACGAGTCCGGCCGCGTCGAGGATGCCGGAGAACAGCCCGCGCTCCTCGGCGAGGTCGATCGCGTCGGGCGTCGTGCCGAGGATCGGCACCCCGGCGGCCTGGAGGCCGTGGGCGAGCCCGAGTGCGGTCTGCCCGCCGAGCTGCACGACCACGCCGACCAGTTCGCCGCTGAGGCTCTCGGCGTGGATCACCTCGAGCACGTCCTCGAGTGTCAGGGGCTCGAAGTAGAGGCGGTCGGAGGTGTCGTAGTCGGTCGAGACCGTCTCCGGGTTGCAGTTGATCATGATCGTCTCGTACCCGGCCTCGGCGAGGGTGAACGAGGCGTGCACGCAGGAGTAGTCGAACTCGATCCCCTGCCCGATGCGGTTGGGGCCGGAGCCGAGGATCACGACCTTGCGCCGCTCGCTCGGCACCACCTCGGTCTCGAGGTCGTAGCTCGAGTAGTGGTAGGGCGTCAGCGCGGGAAACTCGCCGGCGCAGGTGTCGACCGTCTTGAAGACCGGACGCACGCCGAGGGCCCAGCGGGCGCCGCGCACCTCCGGCTCGCCGAGCCCGCGCAGCTGCGCGATCTGCGCGTCACTGAAGCCGTGGTCCTTGGCGTGACGCAGCACGCTCTCGTCGAGCTGCTCCGCCGCGGCAACCTCAGCGGCGACCTCGTTGATGAGCTCGATCTGGTCGATGAACCACGGGTCGATGCCCGTCGCGGCATGCGCCTGCGCGTTGGTCGCGCCCGCGCGCAGGGCCTGCTGCAGGGTGACGATGCGGCCGTCGGTGGGTATTGCGGATGCGGCGAGCAGGTCGTCCATCGAACGCTCCTCGTCTCCCCAGTGAAAGCTCGACCCGCGCTTCTCGAGGGACCGCAGCGCCTTCTGCAGCGCCGTCGCGTAGTTGCGTCCGAAGGCCATGGCCTCGCCGACGCTCTTCATCGTCGTGGTCAGGGTCGCGTCGGCGGCCGGGAATTTCTCGAACGCGAACCGCGGCACCTTGACCACGACGTAGTCGAGGGTCGGCTCGAACGAGGCCGGGGTGACCTTGGTGATGTCGTTCTGGATCTCGTCGAGCCGGTAGCCGATCGCGAGCTTCGCGGCGATCTTCGCAATTGGGAAGCCCGTGGCCTTCGAGGCGAGGGCGGAGGAGCGCGAGACGCGCGGGTTCATCTCGATGACGATGATGCGCCCGTTGGCGGGGTCGACGGCGAACTGGATGTTGCAGCCGCCGGTGTCGACTCCGACGGCGCGGATGATGTCGATCGAGATGTCGCGCAGCTTCTGGTACTCGCGGTCGGTGAGGGTCAGCGCCGGTGCGACGGTGATCGAGTCGCCCGTGTGCACGCCGACCGGGTCGACGTTCTCGATCGAGCAGACGACGACGGTGTTGTCGGCCGTGTCTCGCATGAGCTCGAGCTCGTACTCCTTCCAGCCGAGGATGGACTCCTCGAGCAGCACCTCGGTCGTCGGACTCTGGTGCAGGCCGTCGGTGACCATCCGCACGAGTTCCTGGCGCGTGTAGGCGAATCCGGAGCCGAGCCCGCCCATCGTGAACGAGGGGCGGATGACGAGCGGGTAGCCGAGGTCCTCGGCGAATCCAATGGCCTCGTCGACCGTGTGGGCGATGTGTGAGCGCGCCACTTCGGCGCCGCAGGCGATGACGAGCTCCTTGAAGATCTGGCGGTCCTCGCCCTTCTGGATCGCCTCGAAGTTCGCACCGATCAGCTCGACGTCGTACTTCTCGAGGATTCCGTGCTCGTGCAGCTCGATCGCCGCGTTGAGCGCCGTCTGACCGCCGAGGGTCGGCAGCACCGCATCCGGGCGCTCCTTGGCGATGATCGACTCGATGACCTCCCAGGTGATCGGCTCGACGTAGGTCGCGTCGGCGAATCCGGGGTCGGTCATGATCGTCGCGGGGTTGGAGTTGATGAGGATGACGCGCACGCCCTCCTCGCGCAGCACCCGGCAGGCCTGAGTGCCGGAGTAGTCGAACTCCGCGGCCTGGCCGATGACAATGGGCCCGGACCCGATGACCAGGACCGAGTTGATGTCGTCGCGTTTGGGCATTACTTGTCGTCTTTCTTGTTGGCGCGGGCTGCGACGGTGGTGAGCACCATGTCGCGGAACCGGTCGAAGAGGTAGTTGGCGTCGTGTGGCCCCGCGGCGGCCTCGGGGTGGTACTGCACCGAGAAGGCGGGGATTTCGAGGGCGTTGAGGCCCTCGACGACGTTGTCGTTGAGGTTGACGTGGCTCACCTCGACCAGGCCGAACCCGGCCGGCGACCGGGTGGGTGCGCCGATGGGCGCGTCGACCGCGAAGCCGTGATTGTGGGAGGTGATTTCGACCCGCCCGGTCGTCTTGTCGACGACGGGCTGGTTGATGCCGCGGTGGCCGAACGGCAGCTTGTAGGTGCCGAAGCCGAGGGCCCGGCCGAGGAGCTGGTTGCCGAAGCAGATGCCGAAGAACGGCACGCCGTCGCGCAGGGCGCCCTGCAGCAGGGCGACGTGGGCGTCGGATGCGCTCGGGTCGCCCGGGCCGTTGGAGAAGAAGAGCGCGTCGGGGTCGAGGTCGCGCAGCTGCTCGGCGCTCACCGACTGCGGCAGCACCATCACCTCGAAGCCGCGCGCGGCGAGGTAGCGCAGGGTGGATTCCTTGACGCCGAGGTCGAGAACCGCGACCAGTCCGATCCGCTCCCCCTCCGGCGCGATCCGGTACTGCGCGATGACCGACACCCGGTCGGAGAGGTTGAGTCCGCGCATGTCCTCGCCGGACCGCACGAGCCGCAGCTGCTCGGCCGGGTCGAGCGCGGCATCCGCGCCCGAGAAGATGCCGGAGCGCATGACGCCGGCGTCGCGCAGCCTGCGGGTGACCGCGCGCGTGTCGACGCCGCTGATGCCGACGACGCCGTCGGCGACGAGCTGGTCGTCGAGGCTGCCGTTCGCGCGGAAGTTCGACACCACGCGGGAGGGGTCGCGCGCGACGAAGCCGTTGACCCAGATGCGGCGGGACTCCGGGTCTTCGTCATTCACCCCGGTGATGCCAATGTGCGGGGCCGTCATCAGCACGATCTGCCCGGCGTAGCTCGGGTCGGTGAGGGTCTCCTGGTAGCCCGTCATCCCCGTCGAGAACACGGCCTCGCCAAATGTGCGCCCGCGCGCGCCCCAGGCGCGTCCGACGTATCGGGTGCCGTCTTCGAGCACCAGCACTGCTGGATCCATGCTCGTCACTGTTCCTCGTTCCTGGCGCGGGTCGGCGCCGTGATGATTGACTCGATCGCGCCGATGAGCGCCGACGGATCGGTGGGCTCCGGCACGCGGAGGTAGCTGTCGATGGTGGTGTCGCCGAGTCGCCAGACGATACGCACGAGGCCGCCGGTCTCGACGACGCGGTCGATGGTCCAGGTGGCGCGCTCGACGGCCACGAGGTCGGAGCGCGGGATGAAGGCATCCGGCTCCCCCGCGATGCCGAGCGAGATCCCCGACTCGAAGACCTGCACGCGGGCGCGGGCGCGGTATCCGAGGCCGGCGACGGCGATGCGGTTGAGCGGCTCGTCTGTCATCGTCGAGGCGACGTAGAAGGCCTCGACCGTGACGAGTTCGCGCCCGGTCAGCTCGGGAAGGCCCTGCGGCCGCGGGATGCCGGACTGGCGCCGCTGGCGTCGCCGCCACCCCGCGTACATGAGCGCGAGGAGGAGCACGAGCACCGCCAGCACGATGGCGCCCGAGATGACCCGGTTATCCATGGGTACCCCCAGCGGCCCTGGCGGCGGCCGCCGAGACGGTCTCCTCGGCGATAAGTTGCCCGTCGAGCACGGTCGGGTAACCCTGGTGCACCGTCGCGACGACACGGCCCGGCAGTCTCAGCTGCAGGAACGGCGAGTTGCGGCCTTGTCCCGCGAGAGCGTCGGTGTCGAAGACGCGGCTCGCGGAGGAGTCGTAGAGGGTGAACTCGGCGGGCGCGCCGACCGCGATCCCGTCGCCGTAGCCGTCGAGGCGGCCGATCGCGGCGGGGGGGCTCGAGAGCACCCGGGCGATGTCGTTCCAGTCGAGCATCCCGTTGTCGACGACGGAGGCCTGCACGACGGAGAGGGCGGACTCGAGGCCGACCATGCCCATCGACGCGGCGGTCCACTCACAATCCTTCGACTCGGACGGATGCGGCGCGTGGTCGGTCGCGATGATGTCGATGGTACCGTCGGCGAGTCCGGCGCGCAGAGCGAGCACGTCCTCCTGGCGGCGCAGCGGCGGGTTGACCTTGTAGCGCGCGTCGTAGCTGCGGACGAGCTCCTCGGTGAGCATCAGGTGGTGTGGGGTCACCTCGGCGGTGACGCGGATGCCCCTCGCCTTCGCCCAGCGCACAACCTCGACGGATCCGGCGGTGGACAGGTGGCAGATGTGCACGCGGGCGCCGACGTGCTGCGCGAGAAGCACATCACGGGCGATGATCGCCTCCTCGGCGACGGCGGGCCAGCCGGCGAGGCCGAGTTCGCCGCTCACGACTCCCTCGTTCATCTGGGCGCCCTCGGTGAGCCGGGGCTCCTGAGCGTGTTGTGCGACAACGCCGTCGAAGGTCTTCACGTATTCGAGGGCGCGGCGCATCAGGAGGGCGTCCGAGACGCACTTGCCATCGTCGGAGAAGACCCGCACCCGCGCGCGGCTATTCGCCATGGCCCCGATCTCGGAGAGCTGCTGGCCGGCCAAGCCCACGGTGACGGCGCCGATCGGGCGCACGGTGACGTACCCGGCGCGACGGCCGAGCGACTCGACCTGCTCGACGACGCCGGCGGTGTCGGCGACGGGCGAGGTGTTGGCCATGGCGTGCACCGCGGTGAATCCGCCGATCGCCGCCGCGCGCGATCCGGTCAGCACGGTCTCGCTGTGCTCGAACCCGGGCTCACGCAAGTGGGTGTGCAGGTCGACGAGGCCGGGCAGGGCGGTGAGTCCGTCGGCGTCGATGACCCGTGCGCCGGTGGCGCTGAGGCCGGTGCCGACCTCGCTGATGCGACCGTCGCGCACGACTAGGTCGGTGCGGGTTCCGTCGGCGAGGGTCGCGCCGGTGACGAGAAGGGTGGTTGTCATGAAAGTTCTCCGCGTTCCCCAGACAAGACGAGGTACAGCACTGCCATCCTCACCGAAACCCCGTTTGCGACCTGCTCCAGCACAGTCGACCGGGGTGAGTCGGCGGCGCGGGAGGAGATCTCGAGGCCGCGATTCATGGGACCTGGGTGCATCACCATGGTAGCGGCGTGGAGACGGTCGACCCGCGCGTCATCGAGGCCCCAGCGCTTCGAGTACTCCCGTGCGTTCGGGAAGAACCCGCCCGACATCATCCGCTCGGCCTGGATCCGCAGCATCATCACGACATCGGTCCCGGCGTCGATGGCCTCGTCGAAGTCGTAGCCGACCGTGACGGGCCAGTTCGCGATACCGACCGGCAGCAGCGTCGCCGGGGCGACGAGGTGTACCTGGGCGCCCAGGCTCGTGAGCAGCCAGACGTTGGAGCGGGCGACGCGCGAGTGCAGGATGTCGCCGACGATCGTGACGCGCACGCCGTCGAGCGATCTGCCGCGCGAGGCGGTGCCGTGCAGGCGCCTCCTGATGGTGAACGCGTCGAGCAGGCCCTGGGTCGGATGCTCGTGGGTGCCGTCGCCGGCGTTGATGATGCCGGCCTCGATCCAGTTGCTCTGCGCGAGCACCTGGGGGGCGCCGGATGCCGGATGCCGGATCACGACGGCATCCGCTCCGATCGCGGCGAGGGTCTGCGCCGTGTCTTTGAGGCTCTCGCCCTTCGAGACGCTTGAGCCTTTGGCGCTGAAATTGATGACGTCGGCGCTCAGCCGCTTCGCGGCCGCCTCGAACGAGATGCGGGTGCGGGTGGAGTCCTCGAAGAAGAGGTTGACGACGGTGCGTCCGCGCAGGGTCGGCAGCTTGCGCACCTCCCTGGACTGCACGTCGGCCATGTCCTCGGCGACATCGAGGATACCGATGGCCTCATCGCGCGTCAGGTCGCGGGTGCTCAGCAGGTGCTTCACTTCTGTGCCCCGTTCTGGCCGGGGCTCTCGCCGCCGTCGATGCTGACGAACTCGTCGCCGTCGCTCTCGTGCAGTCGCACGTAGATGCGCTCACCCTGGGCGGACGGCAGGTTCTTGCCAACGAAGTCGGGCCGGATCGGCAGCTCCCGATGCCCGCGGTCGATGAGGGTTGCGAGGCGCACGACGCGCGGCCGCCCGATGTCGCCGAGCGCATCGAGGGCTGCGCGGATCGTGCGGCCGGAGTAGAGCACGTCGTCGACGAGCACGACGACGGAGCCGTCGATGCCGGTCGCGGGCACCCGCGTCGGCGAGGGCGCCCTCGTCGGGTTGCGAGAGAGGTCGTCGCGGTACATCGTTACATCGAGTGATCCCGAGGCGACGGGCCGCCCGGAGATGTCGGAGATCAGCCGGGCGATTCGCTCGGCGAGGATCACCCCGCGCGTGGGGATGCCGAGTATGACGAGATCGTCGGGGCCGCGATTGGACTCGAGGATCTCGTGCGAGATCCGAGTCAACGCTCGGGCGATATCAGCTTGCTGCAGAACGATTCTGAAAGGCAATCTGACCTCCTTCCCCGTCTCTCTGGACGGTGGTTAAAGGATGTCTGGTGTGTGTTGAGCCTAGCAGGGCCGGTGGGGCGCCCCGGCTCAGAACGGGTGCAGCGCGTGTGCCGCGGCGTCCCGTACCGCGCGCGACACCGAGTCGAGCAGCGGGGAGGTGAGGTTCCAGCGCTGCCAGTACAGCGCGACGTCGACCGGATGGAGTGGGGCGAGTTCCACGAGCGCGCCGCTGGCGATCTCGGCGAGGCACTGCTGCTCGGGGAGCAGCGCCCAGCCGAGGCCCAGCACCACGGCGCGGGCGAAGTCGTGGGACGCCGGAACGTAATGGCTCGGGCCACCCTCACCGCCCGTGCGGGCGAGCACAAAGGCACGCTGGAGCTCGTCGCTGCGGTCGAAGGTAACGACGGGTGCCTCCGTCAGGTCCGCGAGATCGGGGTGCCGTGGCATCCACCGCGCGACCAACGCCGGCGCGGCCACCGCGCGATAGCGCATGAGCCCGAGCGGCTCGGTCACGCAGCCCTGGATGGTTGCCCGCGTAGAGGTCACCGCGGCCATCACGGCACCGGCCCGGAGCAGTGAAATCGTGTGATCCTGGTCCTCACGGTGCAGGTCGAAGGTCGCGCCCAGCTCCTCGCCGAGCCCGACGAGGGAGTCGAGAAACCAGGTTGCGAGGCTGTCTGCGTTGACCGCGAGAGGGATCAGGGGGTGAGGCGCGCCGCTGGCATCGCCGTCGAGCTCGCGCCGGGTGTCGGCCTCGAGCAGCTCGAGTTGGCGGGCGTAGCGAAGCAGCACATCCCCCGCCGGGGTGAGCGTGACCGGGGTGGTGCGTCGCACGAGCACCTGGCCGGCAGCCTGTTCCATGGCCTTCATCCGCTGCGAGATGGCCGATGCGGTCACGTGCATCCGCCCCGCCGCCGCCTCGAATGTGCCCTCATCGATCACGGTGCGGAGGGTGGCGAGTTGGTCGAGCGTGAAGCGGTGCATAAGTTCAGCTTATGACTGCCAAGAAACCATAGCTGGGCTGAATTCTCTTACGGCCGTAACGTGAGTGGGTGACTCTCTCTGCGACCCTGCTTCCCGCCCTGCTGGGGCTCGTAACCGGGTTGTCGCTCATCGTCGCGATCGGCGCACAGAATGCGTTCGTGCTCCGGCTCGGAATCGACGGCCGCACTCGAATCATCGCGCCCGTGGTCGCCATCTGCGCGCTCTCTGACGCCGTCCTCATTCTCGCGGGGGTCGTCGGCCTGGGAGCGATCGTCGAGACGGCACCGGTCGCGCTCGTCGTCGTGCGGGTACTCGGCGCCGGATTCCTGATTGTCTACGGGCTGCTCGCCGCGCGCCGCGCCGTCCGCCCTGCGGCGCTGATCGCGGGTGGTGCGGGCAAGCAGATCGGCATACGGCTGGCCGTGACGACCGTTCTCGCGCTGACGTGGCTGAACCCGCACGTCTACCTCGACACTGTTCTGCTGCTCGGGGCGGTCGCTTCCCAGCAGGAGCCCGCGGAACGCTGGTGGTGGACGGGAGGCGCCGTGCTCGCGAGCTTCCTGTGGTTCGGCGCGCTCGGGTTCGGTGCCAGACTGCTGCGGCCGTTGTTCGCCCGGCCCCGCGCGTGGCGGGTGCTGGACGCATCCATCGCCGTCGTCATGATCGCTCTGGGGGTGCGGCTTGCCGTGGGGCAGTAGGCGGATGCGGGGTGCGCGAATTCGCCACCGCGTTGTTGAGCGGTCGGGGTGGCGTCGTCCTCTCCCCTGAAGACGACACCGAGTGGAACGTCGCGTGAACGGTGAACAGCACCGGGCGCGTCGAGTACGGAGTAGTGGCCGCTCACAGCTGTCGGGCAGCGACCACGAGTCCGTACTCGGCGAACTTCTGCCCGCACGCGACCCGCATGACCGTGTCTCTGAGCGAGTCGGGCGGGTTTCCGCACGGTCGCTGTGCGACCTGCCAACCAGCGGTTTGGGTCGGTTGAGCAGTGCGCTCTGGCGCGCGTAGTGAAACCCGCCCGGGGCGAGACGGGGTGAAGGACGCGTCGAGTACGGAGTAGTGGCCGCTCACAGCTGTCGGGCAGCGACCACGAGTCCGTACTCGGCGAACTTCTTCCCGCACGCGACCCGCATGACCGTGTCTCTGAGCGAGTCGGGCGGGTTTCGGCACGGTCGCTGCGCGACCTGCCAACCAGCGGTTTGGGTCGGTTGAGCAGTGTGCTCTGGCGCGCGTAGTGAAACCCGTCCGGGGCGAGACGGGGTGAAGGACGCGTCGAGTACGGAGTAGTGGCCGCTCACAGCTGTCGGGCAGCGACCACGAGTCCGTACTCGGCGAACTTCTGCCCGCACGCGACCCGCATGACCGTGTCTCTGAGCGAGTCGGGCGGGTTTCCGCACGGTCGCTGTGCGACCTGCCAACCAGCGGTTTGGGTCGGTTGAGCAGTGTGCTCTGGCGCGCGTAGTGAAACCCGCCCGGGGCGAGACGGGGTGAAGGACGCGTCGAGTACGGAGTAGTGGCCGCTCACAGCTGTCGGGCAGCGACCACGAGTCCGTACTCGGCGAACTTCTGCCCGCACGCGACCCGCATGACCGTGTCTCTGAGCGAGTCGGGCGGGTTTCCGCACGGTCGCTGTGCGACCTGCCAACCAGCAGGTTCACGATCACAGCCGGTCCGCGGGGGTACCACCCTCACCGCGACTGGCGACGCTTGCCCGGAGCAGACTGCCCCTTCACAGCTGGCGCCCGGCCCTTGCCCTTCGAGGCTTTGGCCTTGCCACCGGCGCTGGGCTTCGAGGCCTTGCGCACGGAGCCAGGCAACTTGGGAGTCGGGTTCGCGAGCTCGGCACGGGCATCGTCGACGATTGCCTCGCCAGCGGGAGTGAGGGTCACCGAGCCGTCGACGCGAATGAACAGGGGCGTTCCGACTTCGGCCTCGAGCTGCCTGATCGACGCGTTGAGGCTCGAGCGCGGAATTGCGAGCGCCGCCGCGGCCCGCTCGAAGTCGAGCGTGTCGACGACCTGGACGAAGTGGCGAAGCAGGGAGATGTCCACGTAGAGCTCTTTCATCGAAGCCGCGCGAGTCGCGGCCACCCGAATAGGCTACGGGACGCGGGCGGAACCCGAGAGGGCTGGCCTAGCCCCAGCGGCGCAGCAGGTACCGCTCGAGCAGCCCAATAAGCGCATCCGTCGTCTTGCCGATGATCGCGAGCACGATGATGGCGAGGAAGATGCGGTCAAGCCGGCCGTTGTTCTGCGAGTCGATGAGCAGGAACCCCAGGCCCATCGAGCTCGCGATGAGCTCCGCGGCGACGAGGAACAGCCACGCCTGCGCCAGCGCGAGACGCAGCCCCGACACGATCGTCGGGATCACTGCGGGCAGCTGCACACGGGTCAGAAGGGCCCAACGGCCGAGGCCATAGGCACGTCCAAGCTCGACGAGCTGCGGATCGACGTGCCGTAAGGCGCCGGCGACCGTCGTATAAACGGGGAACAGCGCGCCGACCGCGATGAGCGTGACTTTCGAGTCCTCGTTGATGCCGATATAGAGCACCAGCAACGGAACCCAGGCGAGAGAGGGCACCGCGCGGAAGCCGCCGATAGTCGGCGCGAGGAACGCGGATGCCCAGCGGGACAGCCCCACAATCGACCCCAGCACGAGGCCGATCGCCGATCCCGCGACGAAGCCGAGGATGACCCGCTGGGTCGAGATGGCCGAGTACTGGGCGAGCTGCCCGGTCGCTGCGAGGTCGACCCCGGCCTGCCAGACTGCGACGGGCGAGGGCAGGCGGTAGGCGGGAACCACGCCGGATGCCGCGATTCCCCACCACGCCGCGAGCAGCGCGATCGGTAGAATGGCCCCGAAGAGCACGATTCCCGAGCGCTTCGGCCCCCGCACGCCAGACCCCAACGTGGCGTTGCCCGCGGCGGAGTATCCGCGTGAGGACGAATGCTGCACGAGGGAGGCGGACGGGCCGGTGGCCGGGCCCTGCGGCTCGTTGTCGTGGGTCATCGTGTCGAGGGCGCGTGTCATGCTCAGCCGAGGGCGGTCGGGTCGGACTTCTCGGCGAAGCTCGGCTCGAACAGGTTGTCGAGGGCGTCGTCGATGAGCTCCTGGCTCGGAACATCGCCGGAGTCGACGAAGATCGGGCCGATAATCGCGAGCACGTCGCGCTGAGCGTCTCCCGGGGCGGGATTGAGGTCGAAGTTGGTGCGGTCGGTCAGCTGGGTGGTGGCGATGGCCACGTCGATCCCGGCGACCTCGGCGAGGATCTCGGCGGTCTTGTCGGGGTTGTCGATGGCCCAGCCGCGGGCCTTCTCGTAGGCGTTCACGACGAGCTGGGCGAGGTCCGGGTGGTTCTGGATGAAGTCATCCGTCGCGTTGAGGAACCCGTAGCTGTTGAAGTCGATGTTGTCGTAAATGATTCTCGAGCCCGCGACCGCGACGCTCGTCGACAGCAGCGGGTCGAGTCCTGCCCACGCGTCGACGGTGCCGCTCTCGAGCGCGGCCTTTCCATCGGCGTGTTGGAGGTTCTGCACGTCGACGTCGGCGAGGGACAGCCCGGCTTCTTCGAGCGCCTGCAGAAGGAAGAAGTAAGGGTCGGTGCCCTTGGTCGCGGCGATCGACTTGCCCGCGAGCTCGCCCACGTCCGTGATCGCGCTGCCCGACGGAACGAGAATCGCCGCCCAGTTTGGCTGGGAGTAGATATCGATCGTCTGGATCGGAGCGCCGTTCGACTTCGCGAGCAGCGCCGCGGAACCAGCCGTGGACCCGACGTCGACGGCGCCCGCACGCAGGGCCTCGTTGGCCTTGTTCGATCCGGCCGACTGCACCCAGTTGACGGAGACGTCGGCGCCGAGCTCGGTTTCGAGCCAGCCCTGGTCCTTGATGATCAGGCTCAACGGGTTATAGGTGGCGTAGTCGATGTTGAGGGTGTCGCTCGACCAGCCAGCCTCGGTCTCAGCGGCGGGCTCGGCGACGGCGGAGCCCTCCCCGGCAACGCAGCCGCTGAGGAGCAGTGCCGCAGTGGCCGCGACGGCGGCCGCGCGGGTAAATCGTGAACGGAGAGTCATCGGAAATCCCTTGCTGTGGATGCGGTGGTGGTCTGGTGATGGCTGTTGACGCCGAGGCCGTCGAGAAGCTCGGCGCGCAGGTGCGCGAGGTCGGCGTCGCCGCGATCGCGTGGGCGGCTGCCCGGCACGCGGATGATGCGGCGGATGCTCGATCCGCTCGGCCCGTCGGGGTCCTGACCGAGCAGCACGACGCGGTCGGCGAGATAGAGGGCCTCGTCCACATCGTGAGTGACGAGCAGGATGGTCGCGGGCTCGGCGGAGTGCACATCGAGGAGCAGGTCCTGCATACGCAACCGGGTCAGGGCGTCGAGGGCGCCGAACGGCTCGTCGAGCACGAGCACCCCCGGACCGCGGGAGAGGGCGCGGGCGAGCGAGACGCGCTGCGCCATTCCGCCGGACACCTGTCGGGGACGAAGTGCCGTGGATTCAGACAGGCCGACGAGCTTGAGCAGCTCGGCGACGCGGCGGGCACCAGCGACACTGTCGGTCCCCCGCGGAAGGCCGAGCGACACGTTCTTCTCGATCGTGCGCCACGGAAGCAGCCGGGGCTCCTGAAAGGCGACCGCGCAGCGCAGGTCGATTCCCGTGACCGGGCGTGCGCCGATGCTCACGGTGCCGACGGTTGGCGCGTCGAGACCGCTGACCTCGCGCAGAAGCGTCGACTTGCCGCATCCGGATGGTCCGATGAGGGCCACGATCTCGCCAGCGGCAACCTCGAGGTCAATGCCGCGCAGCACTACCCGCTCAGGCTCGTGCCGTGTGGCGCCGGCGAAGCTCCGGCCGACGCCCCGCACCGACACCGCGAGCGGCGCCGCTCTCTCGCGAACAGTGGAGGTGATGGACATGACACCACGCTAAACCGCCGCTCCACCGCCTGTTGGCGGCCGCGTAACGCGACGAAATGTTGCGATTAGACCCGGGTCTGGGCGATGCGCGCGAGCAGGCCGTTCACGAACTTGCCGGAATCGTCCGTGCTCAACTCGTTCGCCATCGACACGGCCTCGGCGATCGCGACGGTGTCGGGAACCTGCTCGTTGAAAAGCAGCTCCCAGATGCCGATGCGGATGATCGCGCGGTCGACGACGGGCATCCGCTCGATCGTCCAGCCGAGCGCGTAGGTCTCGATGAGCTCGTCGATCTCGTCGCCGTGCTCCGCGATCCCTACCACGATCTCGCGCGCGTAGTTCCACGATTCCTCGCGGCCGGACTCGGTGAGGGCGCGAGTGGCCGCCTCGGAGATGGCCTCGTTGATGCTCGTGCCGCGCAGGTCGGCGCCATAGAGCATGTCGACGGCGCGCTTGCGCGCCTTCGTGCGTGCGCTCATTAGTCGTTCACGCGACCGAGGTAGGAGCCGTCCCTCGTGTCGACCTTGACCTTGGTGCCCTGCTCGAGGAACAGCGGAACCTGAATCTGGAACCCGGTCTCGACGGTCGCCGGCTTGGTGCCGCCGGTCGAGCGGTCGCCCTGCAGGCCCGGCTCTGTGTAGGTGATCTCGAGCACGACGGATGCCGGCAGCTCGACGTAGAGCGGGTTGCCGTTGTGCAACGCGACAGTGGCGTTCTGATTCTCGAGAAGGTAGTTCGCGGCGTCGCCGACGACCGTCGTCGGCAGCGTGATCTGGTCGTAGTCGGACACGTCCATGAAGACGAAACCGTCGCCGTCACGGTAGAGATACTGGAATTCGCGCCGATCGACCGTCTCGGTCTCGATCTTCGCGCCGGCGTTGAAGGTGCGGTCGACGGTCTTGCCCGTCATGACGTTCTTGACCTTGGTGCGGACGAACGCGCCGCCCTTGCCGGGCTTGACGTGCTGGAACTCGATCACGGTCCAGAGCTGGCCGTCCATGTTGAGAACGACGCCGTTCCTGATGTCAGCGGTTGAAGCCATGGGTGTGCGGTTCCATTCGATTGTGGTGCGGAGATTGTGGTGCGGAGATTGTGGTGCGAAGCGCGTGCGTCGGCACCCAAAGAATAAGAGTTTACCGGTCTATCCGAGCCGGCGGCGAATGAGGTCGAGTGCGAGGTGGTACGAATCGAATCCGAAGCCGGCGATCACGCCCGTCGCCACGCCCGAGATCACGCTCGTGTGGCGGAACTCCTCACGCGCGTGCGGGTTCGAGATGTGTACCTCGATAAGCAGCAATCCGGTCGAGGTGAGGAGTGCGGCGGCGTCCCGCAGCCCGTAGGAGTAGTGGGTGAACGCGGCCGGGTTGAGGATGACGGGCGTGCGGGTATCGACGGCCTCGTGCAGCCAGCCGATGAGTTCCGACTCGTCGTTGGTCTGCCGCAGGTCGATTTCGAAGCGGCTCTCGGTCACGAGCGCCGCCCGCAGGTCGTCGAGGGTGCCGTTTCCGTAGATGTCGGGCTCGCGACTGCCGAGGCGGTTGAGGTTGGGTCCGTTGAGGACGAGCACGCGAGGCATCCGCCCAGCCTATCGGCGCGCGGCCGCCAGGCCTGCTAGACGCCGATCTCCTGGTACGCGGCGAAGAGCAGGCTCTCGTCGGGCCCGGTGAGCACCGTCGGCTTGGCGATGTCGTCGAGCACGATGAAACGCAGCATCGCGCCGCGGGCCTTCTTGTCGCGCTTCATCGCAGCGAGCAGCGTGTTCCAGCGGCCCGCCGGGTAGTCGATCGGCAGCTGCAGTGAGCTAAGGATGCTGCGGTGCCGGTCGACGACGCTGTCGCCGAGCCGGCCGGTAAGCCTGGCGAGCTCGGCGGCGTAGACCATGCCGACCGCGACGGCCGCGCCGTGCCTCCACTGGAAACGCTCGGCGTACTCGACGGCGTGCCCGAGCGTGTGCCCGTAGTTGAGGATCTCGCGCAGTCCGGCCTCCTTGAAGTCCTCGCTCACGACCCGCGCCTTGAGGCCGACAGAGAGCTCGACAAGGCGGCGGAACTGCGGGCTCGTCGAGTCGGTTGCGGTGTCGACGTCGGCCTCGATGATGTCGAGGATCTCCGGCTCGGCGATGAATCCGCACTTCACGACCTCGCCGAACCCGGCGAGGATCTCCATCTGGTTCAGGCCCTGCAGCACATCGAGGTCGATGACCACCGCGGCGGGAGCGTAGAACGCCCCGACGAGGTTCTTGCCCTCGGCCGTGTTGATGCCCGTCTTGCCGCCGATCGCCGCGTCGACCATACCGAGCAGGGTCGTCGGAACCTGCACGAGCTTTACCCCGCGCAGCCAGGTCGCGGCGACGAACCCGGCGAGGTCGGTGACCGAGCCGCCGCCGAAGCCGATCACGGCGTCGGTGCGGGTGAAGTCGGCCTTGCCGAGCACGCCCCAGCAGAACGCGGCGACCTCGACGCGCTTGCCCGTCTCGGCATCCGGAATCTCGGCCAGGAGCACCTCGTACTGCCCGAGCAGGCTCTCCCGCAGCTCGGCGGCGCGGGCCGCGAGCGTTGCGGGGTGCACGATGAGCACCTTGTTCACGTCGGGGCCGAGCTGGCCGGCGACGGTGCCGAGAATGTCGCGGCCGATCACCACGTCGTAGGGGTTGGTGCCGGTGACGGCGATCGTGGTGCTGGTGCTCATGGCAGTTCCTGTTCTGGTTCTGGCCCCGCGCCGGAGGTCACCCAGTCGGCGATCTCCTGCGCGATGGCATCGATCGGCCGGGTGGAGCTGTCCCAGCTGCGGGTCGCGAGTCGTTCGTAGGTGGAGCGGCGCGCAGCCACGAGCTTCTCCCACGCCTCGACTCCCCCGTCGCGCAGCAGAGGGCGCTTGTCACCGATGCGATCGGCGACGGCCTCGGCGCTCACCGTCAGGAGAGCGATCGGCAGGCTGCCGAGCTCGATTTGGGTCTCGGGGTCGAGCACCGCGCCTCCGCCGAGGGCGACGACCGCGCGCTCCTTCAGCGCACGAGCGACCTCGATGCGCTCGATCATGCGGAAGTACTCCTCCCCGCGGGTGGCGAAGACCTGGGCGATCGGGCCGTGGCGGAGCACGATGCGCCGGTCGGTGTCGACGAATGGCACCTTGAGCAGGCGCGCGACGCGCTTGCCGGCGCGCGACTTGCCGGCGCCGGGCGCACCGATCATGACGACATGGGGGCGCCCGCTCTCCACCGGGGCGGTGCCCACTAAGCGCTGGCCGTCGGGTCGCTCGCGCCCGACGTCGCGAGTGTCGTCGGGATGGCCGCGAGGTACGAGTCGAGGTTGCGGCGGGGCTCGCCGAGCGAGTCCCCTCCGAACTTCTCGATGACGGAGTCCGCGAGCACGAGTGCGACCATGGCCTCCGCGACGACGCCGGATGCCGGGACGGCGCAGACGTCGGAGCGCTGGTGGTGCGCCTCGGCTGCTCCGCCGGTGGCGACATCAACGGTGCGGAGCGCGTGCGGAACCGTGGCGATGGGCTTCATTCCGGCGCTCACCCGCAGCACCGTGCCCGTGCTCATTCCGCCCTCGGTGCCGCCGGCACGATCGCTGAGGCGGGTGATCCCCGTATCGGTCTGCACGAGTTCGTCGTGCGCGACCGACCCGCGCCTCGTGGTCGTGAGGAAGCCGTCGCCGACCTCGACCCCCTTGATGGCCTGGATGCCCATGAGCGCGCCCGCGAGCCGCGAGTCGAGGCGCCGGTCCCAGTGCGTGTAAGACCCCAGCCCGGGCGGGAGGCCGTAGGCGAGAACCTCGACGACGCCGCCGAGAGTGTCACCGTCCTCGTGGGCCTTGTCGACCTCGGCGACCATCCGCGCGGAGGTCTCCGGGTCGAAGCAGCGCAGCGGGTCGGCGTCGAGCATCGCGACGTCGCCGGGCCCCGGCAGCAGGCTGTTCTCCGGCACGCGCACTGGCCCGATGGCGATGGTGTGGCTCAGGAGCTGGATGCCGAGTCCGTCGAGGAACGCTCGGGCGACGGCGCCGAGGGCGACCCGCGCGGCGGTCTCCCGCGCACTGGCCCGCTCGAGTACGTTGCGGGCCTCGGCGAAGTCGTACTTCTGCATGCCGACGAGGTCGGCGTGGCCGGGACGGGGGCGGGTGAGGGCCGCTCCGCGTCCCTTCGGAAGGGTGTCGAGGTCGACGGGCGACGCGCTCATCACGTCGACCCAGCGCGGCCACTCGGTGTTGCCGATGCGCAGGGCGATCGGGCTGCCCATGCTCAGCCCGAAGCGGATGCCGCCCGAGATGTCGAGCTGGTCCTCCTCGAACTTCATGCGGGCGCCGCGCCCGTAGCCGAGTTTGCGTCGCGCGAGATCGGCACGGATCCCGTCGATCGAGATGGGGACTCCGGCCGGGAGACCCTCGAGGATCGCCACCAGTTCCGGGCCGTGTGATTCGCCTGCGGTCAACCATCGAAGCATGTTAAGAATCCTCCCACAGGAGCGAAGGCCGAACGGTCAGTGGGCCGGGGGGCCAAGGCCGATACTCGCGCGCATCGCCTCGAGTACGCGGGCCTCGCCGTCGAGCGGGGCGTCCGCGGTTCCGGTGACGAAGATCCGCACCTGCGCGAGCGCCTGGTTCACGAGCATTTCGAGCCCCGAGATCACGCGGCCTCCTGCGTCGAGGAACCGCGCCGCGAGGGGTGTCGGCCACGGGTCGTAGGCGACGTCGAGGAGCACCCGGCCCGAGAGGACCTCGGCGGGCAGTGGCAGGTCGACATCTGTCCCGCCCGGCAGGGTGCTCACGACGAGGTCCGCGACGAAATCGCCCCGCTTCCCGGACAGGCCGCTCGTGGTCGCCGACATGCCGAGGGTCGTCGCGAGCGCGAGCAGTGGGGTCGCCTTCTCCGGCGACCGCGTCGTGATGAGCACCTCCATGGCGCCGAGGGAGGCGACGGCGGCAAGCACGGAGGCCGCGGTCGCGCCCGCCCCGATGAGGTGAACGGCGCTGACCCGCACCACACCGCTGCCGCGAAGGGCCTCGACCACGCCGTACACGTCGGTGTTGAAGCCCGCGAGACCGCTCTGCGTGATGAGCACGGTGTTCGCCCCGCCGGTGAGCTCGACCAGGTCGTCCCGCCGGGTCAGGAGGGGAAGCACGTCCCGCTTGAGCGGCATCGTGAGCGACAGCCCGCGCCACTCGGCGCCGACGTCGCGCATGAAACCGGGCAGCGTCTCTCCCGTCACCTCGATCGCCTCGTAGCTCCAGCCGAGACCGAGTTCGCGATAGGCCGCGCGGTGCAGCAGCGGGGATTTCGAGTGCGCGATCGGGCTGCCCAGCACGGCGAGGCGTGTCTGCCTCGCGTCAGGCACAGTTCGGGCTCTTCGTCTCCTCGCACCAGGCCTGCAGGCGGCGCACCGCTGCGTTGTGTTCCTCGCCCGTGGCGGTGAACGCCGTCTCGCCGGTGTCGAGGTTCACCGTCACGAAGAACAGCCAGTTGCCGTCGGCCGGGTTCACCGCGGCGTCGATCGCGAGGTCGCCGGCGGCGCCGATCGGCCCGAGCGGCAGTCCCTGGATCTGATAGGTGTTGTAGGCGTTGTCGTCGTCGAGCTCGGCCTGGGTGCTGAACACGGACTGGTCGAGCCGCTCGCCGTAGCGCCAGGCGTAGCCGTAGTGCGCGGTGGAGTCCATCTGGAGGGGCATGCCGGTCTCGAGGCGGTTCTGGATCACCCGCGACACCTTGTAGAAGTCGTCCGGGTTCGACCCCGCCTCCCGCTGGATGAGTGCGGCGATGGTGAGTATCCGGTGCCGGTCCTCGGGGGCGACGCCCGCCGCGTCGAGCGACTCGAAGGTGCGGTCGACGAGCGTCTGCAGGATGGAGGCGGCGTCGACGCTCGGGTCGAGCGTGTAGCGGGCCGGGAACAGGTACCCCTCGAGGCTGGGGGCCTCCGCGCCGACGCCGTACACGGTCGGGTCGGCGGCCGCGGCCTCCAACTCGGTGAGCGGGATGCCGGAGGAATCGCTCAACGATTCGAGAACCTGGTCGATGCTCAGCCCCTCGTTGAACCCGATTGACAGCTCCACCCGGTTCGCGGGGTTCTGGAGTGCGTCGAGGGCCGCCCTCGCGCTCATCTGAGTGCGGAGCGCGTAATTGCCGGGCTGGAAGGTGACCTCGGGATTCTGAAGCAGGAGCGAATAGAAGGCCTTGTAAGTCATGACGACGTCCTGCTCGGCGAGAAGGGTCGCGATGTCGCCCCCGACCTGGCCACTGGTGATGGTGACGACGACCTCGCCGGTCCCCTCGCCCTCGTAGTCGATCGGCCCCTCCCAACCGAGGACGCTGCGGATGCGGTCCTCGAAGGTGAAGAAGATGCCGGCGGTACCGATGCCGAGCGCGGCGACCAGGACGAGGGCGCTGACGAGCACAGCGCGACGACGGCGGCGGCGCGTGCGCTTCGCCCGGTCGGCCGACGCGCTCGCGTCGAGCCCGTCGGTCGCGGTGCGGGTGTCTGTCGTGGCGGGCTGCGACGCTAACAGGTCGTCCCAGCTCGGATCATTCGACACGGTCATAGGTCCTTGCGTCAGGGAACCACGAGGGTGCCCGGCGGGGTTCCGCTGGCCCGCTCGAAGTCGAGGGCATGTTGCAGAATTATAACGGCCGCGACTTGGTCGATCACATTTCGCGAGTTCTTCGTCGTGCGGCCGGCGGCTCGCAGGGCCTGCTGGGCGGAGACTGTGGAGAGGCGCTCGTCGACGAGGCGCACCGGGGCGTCGGGGCTCGACGCGGCGATCAGCGCTGCGAAGTCACGGGCATCCTGCGTCGACGCGGTCTCTCCGCCGCTGAGGGCGATCGGCAGGCCGACGACGATCTCGGTCGCCGAGTGCTCCCGCGCGTGCGCGACGATCGTGCGCACGTCGCCGGCCCCGCGGGGCACCGTCTCGACCGGCATCGCGAGCATGCCGTGGAAGTCGCTCCTCGCGACCCCGATCCTCGCCTTGCCGACGTCGACGCCGATCCGGACTCCCGCACGCACAGCTACCTCGGCAGGGCGTTCGAAATGGCCTCGAGCGCCGCGGGGATCGCGCCCACGTCGGAGCCGCCGCCCTGAGCGAGGTCGTCCTTGCCGCCGCCGCCGCCGCCGAGCACTGCAGCGGCGATCTTGGCCAGCGCGCCCGCCTTCGCACCGCGCGCGCGGGCGGCGTCGTTCGTCGCGACGATCACGGCTGGCTTGCCCCCGACATCCGCCGCGAGGGAGACGACTGCCGCGTCGCTGCCGAGGCGCGCGCGCACCGACTGCACGAGGGAGCGTAGGTCATCCGACGTGGCGACCGTGCCGACGTTCTCGTTCACGACCGTGAGTTCGCCGACGCGGGTGGATGCGTCGATGATCGCGGGCACCCGCTGCGACAGGGCGGCCGCCTCGAACTGGGCGATCTTCTTCTCAGCTGCCTTGAGGCTCTGGATCAGCTCGCCGATGCGGTCGGGCAGGTGCTCCCGCGGCGTCTTGAGTGTCGAGGTGAGCTGCCCGACGATGGCGCGCTCGGTCGCGAGGTCTCGGAAGGCGTCGATGCCGACGAGCGACTCGATCCGTCGGTTGCTCGAGCCGACCGAGGTCTCGCTCACGAGGTTGATGAGCCCGATCTCGGAGCTGCGAGCGACGTGGGTTCCGGCGCAGAGCTCCCGGGACCAGGGGCCGCCGATGTCGACGACGCGCACGGTCTCGCCGTACTTCTCGCCGAACAGCGCCATCGCACCGAGCGCCCGGGCTTCGTCGAGGGGCATCACGCGCGTCTCGACGTCGAGGTTGTTGCGGATCGCAGCGTTCGCGATCTCCTCGATCTCGCTCCGGGTCGCCGGGGAGAGCGCCTGGTTCCAGTTGAAGTCCAGCCGCATGTAGCCCGCGCGGTTGTAGGAGCCGGCCTGGTGGGCATCGGCGCCGAGGGTTTCCCGCAGGGCCGCGTGGATGAGGTGTGTCGCCGAGTGGGCCTGGGTGGCGCCGCGGCGCCATTCCGCGTCAACGACGCTCGTGGCGGCGTCGCCGACCCCGACCTCTCCCGAGCGCACCTGCACCTTGTGGCTCACGAGCCCCTTGACGGGCCTCTGCACGTCGAGCACCTCGAGGTCGAAGCCGTTTCCGACGATGCTGCCGGCGTCGGCCTCCTGGCCGCCGGACTCCGGGTAGAGCGAGGTCTCGGCGAGGATGACCTCGGCGATATCGCCGGCGGCGGCCCTGTTGACCGCGACGCCATCGACGATGAGGCCAAGCACGCGGGAGTCGGTTTCGAGGAATTCGTAGCCGGTGAAGACGGTCTCCCCCACGGCCCGGAACGCGCTGTACACCGACAGGTCGGCGAGCAGGGTCTTCTTCGCCTTCGCGTCGGCCTTCGCCATGGTGCGCTGCTCAAGCATGAGCGTGTCGAACGCGGCGCGGTCGACGCTGAGTCCGGCCTCCTCGGCCATCTCGAGGGTCAGGTCGATCGGGAACCCGAAGGTGTCGTGCAGCAGGAACGCGGTGTCCCCGGCAAGCTGCTGGGCACCGGACTTCTTGGTCGTCGTCACCGCGACGTCGAGGATGTTCGTGCCGCTCGCGAGCGTGCGCAGGAACGTCTCCTCCTCGGCGTACGCGAGGCGGGCGATGCGGTCGTAGTCGGCCTCGACCTCGGGATAGGCCGACTTCATGGCGTCTCTCGACTCAGGGAAGAGCGCGGGGAATGTCGCGGACTCGACACCGAGCAGGCGCATGGCGCGAACCGTGCGGCGCAGCAGTCGGCGCAGGATGTAGCCGCGCCCCTCGTTCGACGGCGTGACACCGTCGCTCATGAGCATGAGCGCGCTCCGCACGTGGTCGGCGACGACCCGCATCCGCACGTCGTCCTCGTGCACGGCGCCGTAGCGGCGCCCGGACAGCTCGGCCGCTTTGTCGAGAACCGGCCGCACCTGGTCGATCTCGTAGAGGTTCTCGACGCCCTGTTTGATGAAGGCGACGCGCTCGAGACCCATCCCGGTGTCGATGTTCTTCTGCGGAAGCTCGCCGAGGATCTGGAAGTCCTTGCCGGAGCCCTCCCCGCGGAGGTACTGCATGAAGACGAGGTTCCAGATCTCGATGTAGCGGTCGTCGTCGGCGGCGGGGCCGCCCTCCTTGCCGTAGGCGGGCCCACGGTCGAAGAAGATCTCGGAGCAGGGCCCGGCCGGTCCCGATTGCCCGGTGGACCAGTAGTTGCTGTCCATTCCGAGCCGCTGGATGCGTTCGTCGGGAAGGTCGGCGATCTTCTTCCACAGCGTGACGGCCTCGTCGTCGTTTTCGTAGACCGTGACCCAGAGGTCCTTCTTCTCGAAGCCGAGGCCGCCGTCGGCCTCCGGGGTCGTGAGCAGCTCCCAAGCGTACTGGATCGCCGTTTCTTTGAAGTAGTCGCCGAAGGAGAAGTTGCCGTTCATCTGGAAGAAGGTGCCGTGTCTGGTGGTCTTGCCGACCTCTTCGATGTCGAGCGTGCGGATGCATTTCTGCACGCTCGTCGCGCGCGGGAACGGCGACGGGACCAGCCCGGTGAGATACGGAACGAACGGCACCATCCCGGCGACGGTGAACATGAGGGTCGGGTCGTCGCTCACGAGGGATGCGGACGGCACGACGGTGTGGCCTCGCTCGGCGAAGAAGTCGAGCCAGCGGCGGCGGATTTCGGCGGTCTGCATGATGTCCAAACAGGGCTGGTGAGGCGGGAGCGCATCCCGCCGCGGGGTGGAGGGCTGGAGGTCAGCGGTCGTTGTCGGGTGCGCCGCGGAGTTCGGAGTCGCGCGAACGGTAGCCGGAGGCGACGGCGGCGTTGAATTCCTGGATGCGCGCGTCGAGCTCCTGGAAGAAGGCACGCCCGCCCTCGGTGCGGTTCACCTGGTGCGCGGCGAGGAAGCCGGCGCCGATGCCGACGACGAGCCATAGTACGTTCTTCATGATTTCTCCTCCGGAAAGCGGATGATGCCCGTCTACCAGCTTAGTTCGGGTTATCGACGCCCTTAACGACTGCGGAGCGGACCCCCGAGGGGGCCCGCTCCGAGGCGACGTGCGGTGAATCGACGTGCGGTGAATCGACGTGCGGTGAATCAGCGGGCGGCGTAGTACTCCACGACGAGCTGAACTTCACAGGTCACGGGGACCTCGACGCGCTTCGGGCGGCGCAGGAGGCGCGCCTGGAGCTTGTCGATCTCGACCTCGAGGTAGGGAGGAAGCTTGGGCAGCAGGTCGACGTGACCGCCGGCCGCGGCAACCTGGAACGGCTCGAGGCCCTCGCTCTTCGCGTGGACGTGAATGAGCTGGCCCTCCTTGACGCGGAACGACGGGCGGTCGACGCGCGCTCCATCGACGAGGATGTGGCGGTGCACGATGAGCTGGCGAGCCTGGGCCGTGGTGCGCGCGATGCCGGCGCGGACCACGAGAGCGTCGAGACGCATCTCGAGCAGCTCGACAAGGTTCTCACCGGTCAGTCCGGGGGCGCGACGGGCCTCTTCGAAGATGATCTTCAGCTGGGCTTCGCGGATACCGTACTGGGCACGCAGGCGCTGCTTCTCGCGAAGGCGCACGGCGTAGTCGGAGTCGGTCTTGCGCTTGGTGCGGCCGTGCTCGCCGGGAGCGTACGGACGCTTCTCGAGGTACTTGGCGGCCTTCGGCGTGAGGGCGATGCCCAGCGCGCGCGACAGGCGGGTCTTGCTACGAGTACGTGACTTAGTAGACACGGGTTCCTTTCGGTACAGAGATCATCGGTCTTCAACAGGGCTTCGGACGGGGACGATGGCGAACACCATCGAACGATCCGAACATTAGAAGAGGGATGTGCCGCGGGAGCGGTCCGGCTACTGGACGGTTCCCTTCAGGAATTCGAGAGCAGCAGCCGTGCGCAATCGAGCCCTGTAGGCGGGCACAAGATTAGCACGGATCTAATCGCCCCGGATGATGCGCCGCAGCTTCTCGAGGCGCGCGGCGACGTCGCGCTCGTGTCCGTGCTCGGTGGGCTGGTAGTACACGGTGCCACGCAGCTCGCTCGGCAGGTAGTCCTGGGCCACGACGCCGAGCGGGGAGTCGTGTGGATAACGGTATCCCTTGCCATGCCCGAGCCGCGTGGCGCCGGGATAGTGGGCGTCGCGCAACGGCTTCGGCACGCGGCCGAATCTGCCGGCCCGCACGTCTTCTATGGCCCGGTCGATCGCGAGGTAGGAGCGGTTCGACTTGGGGGCCGTCGCGAGATAGGTCACCGCCTCGGCGAGGGGGATTCGCCCCTCCGGCATCCCGATCAACTGCACCGCGTCGGCGGCGGCGACGGCGATCACGAGCGCCTGCGGGTCGGCCATGCCGATGTCCTCCGCCGCGCTCACGATGATCCGCCTGGCGATGAATCGGGGGTCCTCCCCCGCCTCGATCATCCGGGCGAGGTAGTGGATCGCGGCATCCACGTCCGACCCGCGCACCGACTTGATGAACGCGCTGATCACGTCGTAGTGCTCGTCGCCGTTGCGGTCGTAGCGCAGGAGAGCGCGGTCCACGGCGCTCGCGACGATCTCCGCCGTGACGACGGGCACCTCGTCGGTGGAGGAGAGCGTCGACACCGCGGTCTGCGCCGCCGCCTCGAGCGCGGTCAGGGCGCGGCGGGCGTCGCCCGAGGCGAGGCGGATGATCGTCGCCCGCGCCCCATCGTCGAGGCTCACCCGCCCGCCGAGTCCGCGCTGGTCGGTCACGGCGCGGTCGACGAGCGTGCCGAGGTCGTCGTCGGAGAGCGGTTCGAGGGTGAGAAGGAGGGAGCGGGACAACAGCGGGGAGATGACCGAGAACGACGGGTTCTCGGTGGTCGCCGCGACGAGGATCACCCAGCCGTTCTCGACGCCGGGCAGCAGCGCGTCCTGCTGGGCCTTCGAGAACCGGTGAATCTCGTCGAGGAACAGCATCGTCGAGACGCCGTAGAGGTCTCGGGCCGACATCGCCTGCTCCATCACCTGGCGCACGTCGCGCACTCCGGCGTTCACGGCGGAGAGCTCGACGAACTTGCGGCCGGAGGTGTGGGCGATCGCCTGGGCGAGGGTCGTCTTGCCGGTGCCCGGGGGGCCCCAAAGGATGACCGATACCGAGCCGCGTTCGCCCAGTGTGTCTGAGGCGAGGCTGACGAGCGGCGATCCGGGCGTCAGCAGGTGCTTCTGACCGGCGACCTCGTCGAGGGAGGTCGGGCGCATCCGCACCGCCAGCGGGGTCGCTCCCCCGCGCAGACCGAGCTGAGCATCAACCATTGGGCAATCGTAGCCACGCCCGCCGACTAAAGTTCTTGGTGGCAACCCGGCAACACCGACGGAGGATCACGTGGCACCGAGCAAGAACGCCGAGCGCGAACAACGCGAGGCCCGCGATCGCCTGCGCAACTACAAGGCCCGGCAGGCCGCGCACGAGACCAAGCTGCGCCGCCGCACGCGCGACAATCTGGTCGCCGCCATCGGCGTGTTCGCCGTCGTCACGATCGCCACGATCAGCCAGGTGGTCTACTTCACCTCGGGGCCAGGAATGCCGGAGCCTACCCCGAGCGCCAGCGACGTGCCGGAGACCGAGACCGGCAGCCTCGGCGATGTGCCCTCCGCCGACATCGCCGAGAACCGCACCTGGACCGGGCTGCTCGAGATGAACGAGGTCGACCTCGGCATCCGCATCGACGGCGATCTCGCCCCGCAGGCCGCCTCGGTGTTCATCTCCCTCGCCCAGGACGGCTACTACGACGAGAACGCCTGCCAGCGCCTCACGAGCGCGGATCAGCTCAAGGTCATCCAGTGCGGGCAGCCGAACCTCACCGGCTCGGATGACCCCGGCTTCACATTTGGCCCGCTCGAGAACGTGCCGGCGGACGGCATCTACCCGGCCGGCACCATCGCCATGGCCAGAGCCGATACCCCCGAGAGCCAGTCCACCCAGTTCTTCATCACCTACGAGGACTCCTACCTCGATCCGAGCGGTGGCGGGTACACGGTCTTCGGTGCCGTCACCGACGGCCTCGACGAGTTCATCGCCGAGATCGCGAGCGGCGGGGTCGCCGAGGGTGGCGCCTCCCCGACCGACGGGCAGCCCGCCATTCCCGCCGTCATCTCCTCGATCACGCTCGAGTAGTCGGGGCACCCCTGCATTCGGGCATGCGTGCGTGCAATAGGCTTGATCCCGGCCGTTCCGTCCGGAGCGACCCGGAGTATTAAGGTGAAGCTTGTGGCGACCAACGATCAGGCACCGTGGGGACGCGTCGACGAGACCGGCACCGTGTTCGTCCGCGATGCGGACGGCGAACGCGCCGTCGGTCAGTATCCCGACGGAACGGCGGAAGAGGCACTCGCCTACTTCGAGCGCAAGTACACCGAGCTCGCGGGCCAGGTGACCCTTCTCGAGCAGCGCATCAAGCGCGGCACGGCCGTCGCCGACGTAGCCAAGACGATCTCCACGCTCACGACCACGATTACGACCGCGAACGCGGTTGGCGACCTCGCGATGCTGACGCGGCGCCTCGAGGCGCTCGGGGGTGCCGTGGGAGAGATCGTCGAGAAGCAGTCCGCCGAGCAGAAGGCACAGATCGAAGCCGCTGTCGCCGAGCGCGCCGCCCTCGTGGAGGAGGCGGAGCAGCTCGCCGCCCAGGACCCGTCGAAGGTGCAGTGGAAGCAGGTCAGCGCCGCCCTCGACGAGATCTTCGCCAAGTGGCAGAAGCACCAGCAGGACGGCCCGCGCCTGCCCAAGAACGAGAGCAACGAGCTGTGGAAGCGATTCCGCGCCGCCCGCACGACGATCGAGACGCACCGCAAGGCGTTCTTCGCCGAGCTCGACTCGGTGCACCGCGACGCGAGGGGCAAGAAGCAGGAGCTCGTCGAGAAGGCCGAGGCGCTCATCCCGAAGGGGGCCGACGGAATCCCCGGTTACCGCTCGCTCCTGGACCAGTGGAAGCTCGCCGGGCGCGCAGGCAAGAAGTTCGACGACGCGCTCTGGGCCAAGTTCAAGGCCGCCGGTGACGTGCTCTACGGTGCGAAGGCCGAGGTCGACGCGCACGACGACGAGGAGTTCACCGCGAACTACGAGCAGAAGCTCGTCCTCCTCGCCGAGGCGGAGCCATTGCTCACCGAGACTGACCGGGTGAAGGCGAAAGAGACCCTCGCCCAGGTTCAGCGACGCTGGGATGCTGTTGGCAAGGTCCCCCGCGACAAGGTCAAGGTCGTCGAGGATCGGCTGCGCAAGGTCGAGACCGCCGTGCGCAAACTCGACGAGGAGCACTGGGAGAAGAACAACCCCGAGCGGAAGGCCCGGTCCGAGGGCCTCGCGAGCCAGCTTCAGGATGCGATCGCGAAGCTCGAACGCGAGCTGGCCGACGCGGAGGCGTCCGGTGACAAGCGCAAGGTCGCTGACGCGCGGGAAGCGCTCGACGCCCGGAAGGTCTGGCTCGACGCACTCGGCTGACACCACACCAGCACGGGGGCGGGAGTGCACAACCGCTCGCGCCCCGGCCTGCCAGCTGTGCCTCCCCTCCATGATTGAGGGATGACTCGGCTGCTCCCCCTCGTGCTCTCGCGTTTCGACCTGCCGGAGGCGGAGCTGCACGCGGCCAGGCTCGACGGCGAGCTGTTCGCCATTGACGAGTGCTTCGGCCCGATCGACCTCGCGCCTCACGCGAGTCTGCGTGCGGCGTCTCTCGCGGCGATCCTGCCCGCCCGGCTCATCGCGGAGCAGCGCACGGCCGCGTGGGTGCTGGGCGCGTTGCTCGATCCGCCCGCGCAGCACCAGGTCTGCGCCGACGCGGCAGCGCGCTACCGGTTCGCCGGCGCGGCCCGGTTCACCGTGCGTGAGGTGGTGCTCGACTCCGACGACACGGCCGTGCTCGGAGGGCTTCGCGTCACGACCCCGCTGCGGACCGCGATCGACCTCACCCGATTCTGCGCGGAGTTCGGCGCGGCCGAGGAGGAGATCGTCGCGGGGCTCGCGCGAATCGGGCGGTTCGACCTGCCCGCCGCAATCGCGGGTCTCGAGCGGCGCCGGCACCTGCCGGGCAAGGTGCGCGCGGCACAGCGCTTGCGGGCGGCACTACTGCCCGCGTCGGGTGTCAGCCGGCGCTGACCCGGTAGACGTCGTACACGGCATCAATGCGGCGCACCGCGTTGAGCACGCGGTCGAGGTGGGTGGTGTCGCCCATCTCGAAGACGAAGCGGCTGAGAGCGAGGCGATCGCTCGAGGTGGTCACGGTCGCGGAGAGGATGTTGACGTGGTGCTCGGACAGCACCCGTGTCACGTCCGACAGCAGCCCGGAGCGGTCGAGCGCCTCGACCTGGATCTGGACGAGGAAGATGCTCTTCGACGATGGAGCCCACTCGACCTCGATCATCCGCTCAGGCTCATTCTGCAGCGACGAGACGTTGTGGCAGTCGGCTTGGTGCACGGAAACTCCCGCGCCGCGGGTGACGAACCCGACGATCGGGTCGCCGGGCACCGGGGTGCAGCACTTGGCCAGCTTGACGAGGATGTCCGGCGCGCCGCGCACGAGAACGCCGGAGTCGCTGTTGCGCAGCTGCTTCGACTTGCCGCGGCTCGGCAGGGTCAGCTCGGCGTCCTCCGTCTCGGCGTCGGTGTTGATCGTGGCAAGCACCTTCTCGAGCACCGACTGGGTCGACACGTGGCCCTCGCCGACGGCGGCGTAGAGCGACGACACATCGTCGTAACGGAGCTGAGCCGCGACCTCGCTCAGCGAGTCCTGACTCATCAGGCGCTGGAGCGGGAGGTTCTGCTTTCGCATCGCGCGCGCGATGGCGTCCCTGCCCTGCTCGATGGCCTCGTCGCGGCGTTCCTTGGTGAACCATTGCTTGATCTTGTTGCGTGCGCGGGGGCTCTTGACGAACGTCAGCCAGTCCTGGCTGGGACCCGAGTCGGGGTTCTTCGACGTGAAGACTTCGACGACGTCACCGCTGGTGAGGGTCGTCTCGAGCGGAACGAGGCGCCCGTTCACCTTGGACCCCATGGTGCGGTGGCCGACTTCGGTGTGCACGGCGTAGGCGAAGTCGACGGGTGTCGCCCCGGCGGGAAGGCCGATGACCTTCCCCTGCGGGGTGAAAACGTAGACCTCCTTCGCGCCGATCTCGAAACGGAGTGAGTCGAGGAACTCGCTCGGGTCGACCGTTTCAGCCTGCCAATCGGTGATGTGGGCGAGCCACGCCATATCGCCCTCGTCGGTGAGGCTCGCGCCCGCTCCGGCCATGCCGGCGGCGGCGGCTTTGCCGCCGTTCATGCGGTCCTTGTACTTCCAGTGCGCCGCGACGCCGAATTCGGCCCGGCGGTGCATCTCCTCCGTGCGGATCTGGATCTCGACAGGGCGGCCGTGCGGTCCGATGACAGTCGTGTGCAACGACTGGTAGAGGTTGAACTTCGGTGTGGCGATGTAGTCCTTGAACCGGCCGGGAATCGGTGTCCAGCGAGCGTGGATCGCGCCCAGCACGGCGTAGCAGTCGCGCAGCGACGTGACGAGGACGCGGATGCCGACGAGGTCGTAGATCTCGTCGAACTCCCGGCCGCGGACGACCATCTTCTGGTAGATCGAGTAGTACTGCTTGGGTCGCCCGGCGACCTTGCCCTTGACCCGGTTGACCTTGAGGTCCTCGCCGACGGCGTCGATGACCTCCTGCACGAATTCCTCACGCTGTGGGGTGCGCTGCCGCACCAGGCTCTCGATCTCGACGTACAGCTTGGGGTAGAGCACCGCGAACGAGAGATCCTCGAGTTCCCACTTGATCGTCTGGATTCCCAGGCGGTGCGCGAGCGGCGCGTAGATCTCGAGGGTCTCCTGCGCTTTGCGCCGGGCCGACTCCGATTCCACAAAGCCCCAGGTGCGGGCGTTGTGGAGACGGTCGGCGAGCTTGATCACGAGCACGCGGATGTCCTTCGACATCGCCACGACCATCTTGCGCACCGTCTCGGCCTGGGCGCTGTCGCCGTACTTGAGCTTGTCGAGCTTCGTGACACCGTCGACGAGCATCGCGATCTCGTCGCCGTACTCCTGGCGCAGCAGGTCGAGGCTGTAGCCGGTGTCCTCGACGGTGTCGTGCAGAATCGCCGCGGCGAGTGTCTTCGGGCCGATGCCGAGGTCGGCAAGGATCTGCGCGACAGCGACGGGGTGCGTGATGTACGCCTCGCCGCTCTTGCGCATCTGGCCCCGGTGGGCCTTCTCGGCTGTCACGTAGGCACGTTCGATGACCGAGATGTCGGCCTTCGGATGATTGGTGCGCGCGGTGCGGATGAGGCGGTCAACGGCCCCGACCGGCTGCGCCTTCGAGAACAGGCGGGGCAGGAGCGTGCGCAGCGATGAGAGGTTCGACGTCGTGATCTCGCTCATGGTCCTACCTCTCCCCGCAAAAATAGCATCGGCGAGGCGTGCTGGTGGTGCTGTTCGCTCGGGGCGTCAGCCGCCCATCCGCTCGGCACCATTCAGTCCACGCGGGCGGGCCCTGGGCCCTCTGCGACGATCTCGCCACCGGCCAGCTGCCAGGCGATCATGCCGCCTGCCACGTTGAGTGCGTCATACCCGATCTCGACAAGCGCGGCCTGCACACGGGCGGAGCGCTGGCCGGAGTGGCAGACCACGAGCAGGCGGCGTCCGATCGGCAACTCGTCGATTCTTCCCTGCAGTTGCGACATGGGGATGAGGGTGGCCAGCGGTGAATGACCGAGGTCCCACTCGTGCTGCTCGCGCACGTCGAGCAGCACGGCCCGCTGCGCGCTCACGTCGGCGATGGCATCGTCCGCCGCCACCGAGTCCGGCCCGCTGTTGCCCGCCATTGTCATGGGTCGACTTCCTCTAGGCCGCGGCTTCGCCGCGGGCAATGCGGGTGCGCTCGTCGGTCGTGCGGATCTCGGGTTCTCCCTCGCGCATCTGGGCGTAGAGCGGCGCGGCGATGAAGATCGTCGAGTAGGTGCCGACGATGATGCCCACGAGCAGCGCGAGGGAGATGTCGCGCAGCGTGTCCGCGCCGAGTACGAACGATCCGATGAACAGGATCGCGGCGACGGGCAGTGCGGCGACGACGCCCGTGTTGATGGATCGCACGAGGGTCTGGTTCACCGCGAGGTTGACGGCCTCGGCGAAGGTGTACCGCGACTGCTGCCCGAGCTCTCCCGTATTCTCCCGCACCTTGTCGAAGACCACGACGGTGTCGTACAGGGAGAATCCGAGGATCGTCAGGAACCCGATGATCGCGGCGGGCGTGACTTCGAAGCCGGTGGCGGCGTAGACGCCGGCGGTGATAACGAGGTCGTGAAGCAGTGCGACCATCGCGGCGACCGACATCTTCCAGGTTCGGAAGTAGAGGGCCATGATGATCGAGGCGAGCGCGAGGAACACGAGGAGGCCCCGGACCGCCTGCTCGGTGATGTCGGCACCCCAGCTCGGGCCGATGAACGAGGCGGTGACGTCGTCGACCGGCACCCCATAGGCGTCCGCGAGAAACGCGGCAACCTCCCGGGTCTCGTCGTCGCTGAGCTGGTCGGTCTGCACCCGCACGCCGTCGGTACCCACCGTCGTCACCCGGGTGACCTCACCCGGCACGACCTGCTGCACTGCGTCGATCGCCGGCTGCTGCTCCACCGTCGACGCACCGGTGATCTGGAATTGGGAACCGCCCCGGAACTCGATACCGAAGTTGAATCCTCCGCCCACGAGCGGGATCATCACCGAGATGGCCATCAGCACGACCGCGATGGAGTACCAGAGGCGGCGCTTGCCGACGAAGTTGACCGATGTCTTGCCGGTGTAGAGGTTGTTTCCGAACTGCGTGAGGTTGGCCATCAGGACTTCTTTCCCTTGGTCGATGCGTCCTCGAACGATTTCTCGGCCTCGGCGGCCTTCCGTTCGGCGATGGTCTGGCGTCGGACGGTCTCTTTACCGCCAGCCGCCTTCTTGCCCGGTGCGACCGCCGCCGGTGCGCGGAACTGGGCTCGGCCTCGGTAAACGGCGCCGAGGGCCTGCGGATCGAGTCCGCTGAGGCGGTGGCCGTTCGCGTAGAACTGTGTCGTTGCCAGAAGCTGCATGATCGGGTGTGTGAAGAGCACGACCACGAGCACGTCGATGATCACAGTGATCCCGAACGTGATGGCGAAGCCGCGCACGTTGCCGATCGCGAGCACGAAGAGCACCACGGCAGAGAGCATGTTGACGCCCTTCGCCGCGAGGATCGTGCGCAGCGCGCGCGTCCAGCCGGCCTCGACGGCCGCCTCGAGGCTCCGCCCGTCGCGCAGCTCGTCCCGGATGCGCTCGAAGTAGACGATGAAGGAGTCGGCGGTGAACCCGATGGCCACGATGAGCCCTGCGACGCCGGCGAGGGAGAGCCGGAATCCCTGCCTCCACGACAGGATCGCGAGGACCAGATAGGTGAGAACGCCGGCGACGATGAGCGAGGCGACGGTCACGAAGCCGAGGAGCCGGTACTGGAAAAGGGAGTAGATCACGACGAGGATGAGGCCGATGAATCCGGCGATGATGCCACTGGTCAGTTGGCTCGACCCGAGAGTCGCCGAGATCGTGTCGCGGCTCTGCACCTCGAAGCCGATCGGGAGGGCACCGAACTTGAGCTGGTCGGCAAGGGCCTGGGACGATTCCTGAGTGAACGAACCGGTGATGCGCGCCTCGCCGTTGGTGAACACCCCTCCGGTGGTCGGGGCGGTGATGACCCGGCCGTCGAGCACCACAGCGAACTGGTTACGCGCGCCCTCGAGCGCGAACAGGCGCTCCGAGACCGCGGCGAACTGCTCGGTGCCGGTGGCGTCGAACTCGAGGTTGACGCCCCACTCGTTGGTGGTTGCCCCCTGGCTGTTCGTCGAGAGTCCGGCGCTCGCGTCGGAGATGTTCTCCCCGGTGATCTCCACCGGGCCGAGGATGTACTTGACCGAATCAGTGTCGTCACAGGTGACGATGGGCTGGTCGGAGGGTGCGGTGTTGAGCCCCAGGGCATCCACGTCGTCGCAGTTGAAGTTCGTGAACTGGTCGAGTAGCGCCGGGGTCACGTAGTTGAGGTCGCTCGGGTCGGTCGGGCTAATGCTCGGTGTCGACTCGAGCGGCGCCGCGGCCGGGTCGCTCGGAGCTGCACTGGCATCCGCACCGTCCTCCCCGGTGGAGCTGGTGGCTGCGGCGTCGGTGACGAGAACCGGGCGGAACTCGAGCTTCGCGGAGGACTCGATCCGGTCGAGCGTCTGCTGGTCAGGCACACCCGGGATCGACACGACGATGTTCTGGGTGCCCTGGGTGCTGATCTCCGCCTCGGAGACACCGCCAGCGTCGATGCGCTGGCGGATGATGCTCACGGCCTGAGTCAGCTGTTCACCCGAGACGGTCTCGCCCTCGCCGAGCTGCGGCTGGAGCACGATCTGGGTTCCGCCCTCCAGGTCGAGCGCCAGTTTCGGGGTCCAGGAGCCGTTGGAGAAGAGCACACCCCCGGCGTTCACCGCCGTCAGTGTGGCGATGAGGACCAGGAGCCAGGTCAGTGAACGCCAGGCCTTCTTGGCCGGAGTGGATCTTGCCACCGGGAACTCAGCTTTCTATTCGGATGTACGGAGTGTCATTCGCGCATCCTTGAGGTGGGCCGCCGCGCGAACACGCGGGACTGCGGAACAGGTTTGGTGCTAGTCGTCCGACTTCTTGGGCTGATCGGCGGGGGTAGCTTCGGGCTCGACCCGCTCGACCCGCTCGCCGAACTCGGGGGCAACGACGCGTGATCCGTCCACGTCGTTCTCGTCGATGACGGCCGACTCATCGTTCTCGAGTACGTCGGTCGCCTCCTCGGGCTCGGCGACGACGGCATAGTCAGCGACCTTGAGGATCGTCTGGCGGTGGATCCTGAGGACCGTTCCGGGTGCCGACTCGATCTCGACGACGTTGGTCTCCTCATCCATCGTGAGGATGGTGCCGTAGAGGCCGTAGTTCGTCATGACCTCGACGCCGGGAACGAACTTCGTCTGGCGTTCCTCGGTCTCGCGCTTGCGCTTTCTGCCCTGGAACACCTGGAAGACGATGAAGGCGCCAAGCGCGACAACGAGAAGAATTAGTGTGGGGTCCATGTGATGAACGAGCCTTCCGCGGCTTGTGTAATGTGCGGGCTGCGACGAGCCCAGGTCAAAGCCCGATAAGGCCAGCTTGAATTATAGGCCATCGATATCGAGGCCGAGGCTCACCGTGCCGGGGGCGGCGGACTGCAACCCGAAGTGCTTCCATGCCAGCCTCGTGGCGACCCGGCCACGCGGGGTGCGGGTCAGCAGGCCGATCCGCACGAGGAACGGCTCGACGACCGACTCGACCGTCTCCGCCTCCTCGCCGACCGACACCGCGAGGGTGCTGAGGCCGACGGGTCCCCCGTCGAACCGGGTGAGGATCGTCGTCATGACCTCGCGGTCGAGCCGGTCGAGCCCGAGTTCGTCAACGTCGTACAGGTCGAGTGCGCCATGAACCGCTCCGAGCCCGGCACCTCCGCCGTACACAAGGGCATAGTCCCGCACCCGGCGGAGCAGCCGGTTCGCGATGCGCGGGGTGCCCCGGCAACGGCCGGCGATCTCGGCCAGGGCGGACCGGTCGATCGGAAGGTCGAGCAGCGCCGCCGCCCGCACGAGAACCTGCTCGAGCTCCGATTCGGCGTAGAACTCGAGATGCGCGGTGAACCCGAACCTGTCCCTCAGCGGGTTGGGCAGCAGGCCCGATCTCGTGGTTGCGCCAACGAGGGTGAACGGCGCCAGGTCGAGCGGGATCGAGGTCGCCCCCGCCCCCTTGCCGACCATGATGTCGATGCGGAAGTCCTCCATCGCGAGATAGAGCATCTCTTCGGCGGGCCTGGCCATGCGGTGAATCTCGTCGATGAAGAGGATCTCGCCCGGCACGAGCGACGACAGCACAGCGGCGAGGTCGCCGGCGTGCTGGATCGCCGGCCCGCTCGACATCCGCAGGGGCCGTCCGCTCTCCTCCGCGACGATCATCGCGAGCGTCGTTTTGCCGAGACCCGGCGGGCCGGCGAGCAGGATGTGATCGGGGGTGCGGTTTTGCAGCGTCGCGGCCTGAAGGAGCAGCTGCAGTTGCGCGCGCACCTTCGCCTGTCCGACGAACTCGGCAAGGGACTTGGGGCGCAGGGCGCCTTCGAAGGCCAGCTCGGCATCCGATTCCGGGGTAGGACGCACGATTGCCATCGACGGGTCGGCCGGGTCGATCATGAGGGCACTCCTTCGCTGCGGGCGGCGCTCGCCTGGCGCGGACCGAGGCGGGTGAGAGCGACTCGCAGCAGGGCGGGCACGCTCGCGGCCTCCGTGGCGGATGCCTCGGCGACGGCCTCGTCGACGGCCTGCGCGGCGACCCGCTCCGACCAGCCCAGCCCGACGAGAGCGACGAGCACATTCTTGCTGACGGGATTAGCGCTCGTCGGCGCGCTCGGTGCCGTGGCGGCGAACGGCAGCATCTTGCCGGCGAGCGACAGCACTATGAGCTTCGCCGTCTTCGGGCCGATCCCGGAGACCTTGCGGAATGCCCCGTCGTTCTCGGTGGCGACGGCGGTGGCGATTTCGGCGGGGCTGATCGCGGCAAGCACCCCGATCGCCGACTTCGGGCCGACGCCCGTCACCCCGCGAAGCAGGTCGAAGACGGCGAGTTCATCCGCCTCCTGGAACCCGAACAGGGCGAGGTCGTCTTCGCGCACGATGAGCGCGGTGTGAAGGCGCGCCTCGGTTCCGATCCGGAGAGAGAGGACCAACTGGGGTGTCACGCTGACGGCAAGGCCCACTCCCCCGACCTCGATGATGGCGGTGGTCCCGGCCACGGCGATGACAGTGCCGCGCACAGAGGAGATCATGGTGCAAGCCTACGGTTGGCCACCGGCTTCGCCGCCGCACGCTCGGCGGCGAGCCATGCATCCTGCGCGGGGGTGTGCCCATTGGCGATCGGTGTCGAGGCGCCTCCGCGTTTCCACGCGTGGCAGATCGCAATCGCAAGCGCATCAGCAGCGTCGGCCGGCTTTGGCGCCTCGGCGAGGCCCAGCACTCGCGCGACCATCGCCTGCACCTGCTTCTTGTCGGCCGAGCCGTAACCGGTGATGGCGGCCTTGACCTCCGACGGTGTGTGCAGCCCGACGGCGAGCCCGCGTTTCGCGGCCGCGTGCAGCGCAACTCCGCTCACTTGGGCGGTGCCCATCACGGTGCTGAGGTTCTGCTGCGCGAAGACCCGCTCGAGCGACACCGCATCGGGCGCCAATCGGTCGAGGAGCTCCTCGATCCCGGCGCCCACCGCGAGAAGGCGTTGTTCGAGCGGCATGTCCGATGGGGTTCGGATGACGGTCACCTCGACAAGTCGCGCGACCCGGTTCGCGTCGACATCCACGATTCCCACGCCGCAGCGGGTGAGTCCCGGATCGATGCCGAGCACCCGAATTGTCACGAAGCTGGCTAGTCGTTCTCGAGTTCGGCGAGCACATCGGCGTGCACGTCGTAGTTGCCGTACACGTTCTGCACGTCGTCGTTGTCCTCGAGCGCGTCGACGAGCCGGAACACCTTGCGCGCGGTGTCGGCGTCGGCCTCGACGAGAACCTGCGGTACGAACTCGACGTCCGCCGATTCGTAGTCGATTCCGGCCTCCTGCAGTGCGGTCCGGGCGGCGACGAGCGTGCCCGGTTCGGTGATGATGTCGAAGCCCTCGCCGCGGTCGTTGACCTCCTCCACGCCGGCGTCGAGCACAGCGGCGAGGATGTCGTCCTCGGTGACGCCGTCGGTCTTGCGCACGCCGATCACACCCTTGCGGTGGAAGTTGTAGGCGACGCTGCCCGGGTCGGCGAGGGTTCCACCGTTACGGGTCATGATCGCGCGCACGTCGGCGGCGGCGCGGTTGCGGTTGTCGGTGAGGCACTCGACGAGGAGGGCGACGCCGCCCTGCGCGTAGGCCTCATAGATGATGGTCTGGTAGTCGACGGCCTCGCCGAGCTGCCCGGACCCGCGCTTGACGGCGCGGTTGATGTTGTCGATCGGGACGGAGGTCTTCTTCGCCTTCTGGATCGCATCGACCAGCGTCGGATTGCCCGAGAGGTCAGCGCCCCCCATTTTCGCCGCGACCTCGATGTTCTTGATGAGCTTCGCGAACGACTTCGCGCGACGCGAATCGATGATCGCCTTCTTGTGCTTGGTGGTTGCCCACTTGGAGTGACCTGACATGCTGCCATTCTACCCAGCGGGCAGCGGCTGGCCGGGCTGTAACGTCAGGACCGGTGGAGCCCGGCGAGGAAGTACGCGTGGAAGCGGGTGTCGCCCATGATCTCGGGATGGAATGAGGTCACGAGCAGGTTGCCCTGGCTGGCGGCGACGACCCGGCCGTCGGGCAGCGCGGCGAGCGGCGTGACCGCGGGTCCGTACTGGTCGATCACGGGCGCGCGGATGAAGACCGCGTGCACGGGAACGGCGCCGAGCTCGGGGATGTCGAGGTCGACCTCGAACGATTCGTTCTGAGACCCGAACGCGTTGCGCTGCACCGTGATGTCGACACCGCCGAGGGTCTGCTGACCGGCGATCCTATTCGACACGCGATCCGCGAGCATGATGAGGCCGGCGCAGGTGCCGTAGACCGGCAACCCTGACGCGATCGCGGCCTTGAGCGGCCCGGCGATGCCGAAAGCGCGAGACAGCTTGTCCATGACGGTCGACTCCCCTCCGGGAATCACGAGACCGTCGAGCTCATCCAGCTCCGACGCGCGGCGGACCGGCCGCGCGTCGGCGCCAAGAGAAGCGAGCACCGCGAGGTGCTCCCGGAAGTCGCCCTGAAGGGCAAGTACCCCGACTCGAGCGGGCCTACCAGCCACGTTCGGCGAGGCGGTGCGGTGCGGGGAGGTCGGAGACATTGATTCCGACGATCGCCTCGCCCAGTCCGCGCGATGCCTCGGCGATGACGGCGGGGTCGTCGAAGAACGTGGTCGCCTTGACGATCGCGGCCGCGCGGGCGACGGGGTTGCCGGACTTGAAGATGCCCGATCCCACGAAGACACCGTCAGCGCCGAGCTGCATCATCATCGCGGCGTCGGCCGGGGTGGCCACGCCTCCGGCGGTGAACATTACGACGGGGAGCTTGCCCGTGCGGGCGACCTCGACGACCAGGTCGTACGGTGCCTGCAGCTCCTTCGCGGCGACGTACAGTTCATCTCGGGTCATCGAGCTGAGGCGCGCGATCTCCCGGTTGACGGTGCGGATGTGCTTGGTCGCCTCGGAGACGTCGCCGGTTCCGGCCTCGCCCTTCGAGCGGATCATCGCGGCACCCTCATTGATGCGTCGCAGCGCCTCACCGAGATTGGTAGCGCCGCAGACGAAGGGAACGGTGAAGTTCCACTTGTCGATGTGGTTGACGTAGTCGGCGGGGCTCAGCACCTCTGACTCGTCGATGAAGTCGACGCTGAGGGCCTGCAGGATCTGCGCCTCGACGAAGTGACCGATGCGCGCCTTCGCCATCACCGGGATCGAGACGACGTCGCGGATCCCGTCGATGAGGTCGGGGTCGCTCATGCGAGAGACGCCGCCCTCGGCGCGGATGTCGGCCGGAATGCGCTCCAGGGCCATAACGGCGACGGCCCCGGAGTCCTCGGCAATACGTGCCTGATCGGCGTTAACGACGTCCATGATGACGCCGCCCTTGAGCATTTCGGCGAGGCCGCGCTTGACTCGGCTCGTGCCGACTTGTTCGTTCGAATTTGTGTCGTTCATTGTGTGTGTACTCTACTCCGCGGATTCTGTGGATTCGGTCGGCCAGGCCTCGGCGATGGATCGCCGCACGTCGCCGAGAAGCTGAGGCAGTGCTTTGGTCTTGGCGATGATGGGGAAGAAGTTCGAGTCGAGGGCCCAGCGCGGAACGATGTGCTGGTGCAGGTGGTCGGCGATGCCGGCTCCCGCGATCCTTCCCTGGTTCATGCCGATGTTGAAGCCCTCGTTGCGCGAGACCTTCTTGATGACCCGCATGGCCGTTTGGGTCAGAGCCGCGATCTCCGCGGTCTCCTCCGCTGTCGCCTCGTCGTACAGGGCAACGTGGCGGTAGGGGCAGACCAGCAGGTGTCCGCTGTTGTAGGGGAACAGGTTGAGGAGCACGTAGGCGTGGGTGCCGCGAGCCACGATCAGGGCCTTTTCGTCGTCCATCCGCGGGGCGATGCAGAACGGGCACTCGTGCTCCGGTGGCTGCTGGCCGTTCTGCATGTACACCATGCGGTGCGGGGTCCACAGGCGCTGGAACTCGTCGGGCACCCCGGCGAGCTCATACGAGCCGTCGATGGTGATCCCGTGCAATTCGGAGTCGTCGATCGTCATCGCTCAGACCTGCGCCTTCGAGTCGATCGCCTCAGTGATCCGGCGGATCGCCTCGTCGACGGGAACCCCGTTCTCCTGGGTGCCGTCGCGATAGCGGAAGCTGACGGCTCCTGCGGCGCGGTCCTCTTCGCCCGCGATCAGCTGGAACGGCACCTTGGCCTTCGTGTGGGTGCGGATCTTCTTCGGCATCCGGTCGCTCGAGTGATCGACCTCAGCCCGAACCCGCTTCGCCTTGAGCTTCGAGATGACCTCGTCGAGATAGTCGCCGTATTCCTCCGCGACAGGGATGCCGACGACCTGAACGGGCGCAAGCCAGACGGGGAAGGCGCCGGCGTAGTGCTCGGTGAGCACCCCGAAGAACCTCTCGATCGAGCCGAACAGCGCGCGGTGGATCATGACCGGACGCTTCCGGGTTCCGTCGGCGGCCGTGTACTCGAGGTCGAACCTCTCGGGCAGGTTGAAGTCGAGCTGCACGGTCGACATTTGCCAGGTGCGGCCGATCGCGTCGCGCGCCTGCACCGAGATCTTGGGGCCGTAGAACGCGGCGCCGCCCGGGTCGGGCACAAGTTCAAGGCCGGACTCGGCGGCGACCTCGGCAAGCGTCGCTGTCGCCTCCACCCAGATGTCGTCGTCGCCGACAGACTTCTCCGGATCCTTGGTCGAGAGTTCGAGGTAGAAGTCGGTGAGACCGTAGTCGCGCAGCAGCGCGAGCACGAAGTTCAGCGTGCTCGTGAGTTCCGCCTTCATCGACTCCCTGGTCGTGAAGATGTGGGCGTCGTCCATCGTCAGCCCGCGAACCCGAGTGAGTCCGTGCACGACGCCGGATTTCTCGTTGCGGTAGACGGTGCCGAACTCGAACAGCCGCAGCGGCAGGTCGCGGTACGAGCGACCGCTCGAGCGGTAAATGAGGATGTGGAACGGGCAGTTCATGGGCTTGAGGTAGTAGTCGGCGCCCTGCCGGGTGATCTCACCCTCCTCGTTGCGCCCCTCGTCGAGGTGCATCGGCGGGAACATTCCGTCGGCGTACCAGCCGAGGTGGCCGGACGTCTCGAACAGGTTCGCCTTGGTGATGTGCGGGGTATAGACGAAGTCGTAGCCGGCGTCCTCATGCTTGCGGCGCGAGTAGTCCTCCATCTCGCGGCGGATGATGCCACCCTTGGGATGGAATACGGCCAGCCCGGATCCGATCTCGTCCGGGAAGGAGAAGAGGTCCAGCTCCTGTCCGAGCTTGCGGTGGTCTCGCTTCGCGGCCTCCTCGAGGCGCCCCTGATACGCGCGAAGGTCGTCCTTGGTCGCCCACGCGGTGCCGTAGATGCGCTGGAGTTGCTTGTTCTTCTCCGAGCCGCGCCAATACGCGGCTGCGGTGCGCATGAGGGCGTAGCCGTTGCCGATCGTGCGGGTGCTCGGCAGGTGCGGTCCGCGACAGAGATCCTTCCACACCGTCTCGCCCGTCTTCGGGTCGATGTTGTCGTAGATCGTGAGTTCTGCGCCGCCGACCTCGACCGATTCGTTATCGGCACCATCGGCAGCGCCGCCCTTGAGACCGATGAGCTCGAGCTTGTACGGCTCCCCCGCGAGTTCGGAGCGCGCCTCGTCCTCGGTGACGACGCGGCGCACGAAGCGCTGCCCGGCGCGGATGATGCGATCCATCGCCTTCGCGACCGCCTTGACGTCCTCCGGGGTGAAGGGGGTCTCGACGTCGAAGTCGTAGTAGAAGCCGTCGGTGATGGGAGGTCCGATGCCCAGCTTCGCCGAGGGATTGATCGACTGCACCGCCTGGGCGAGCACGTGCGCCGCAGAGTGGCGCAGGATGCTGAGGCCGTCGGGCGACTCGACGAGCACAGGCTCGGCGATCTCGCCGACGGTGAGCTGCGCCGCGAGATCCCGCAGCTCGCCGTTCACGCGCACGGCGACGACACTGCGATCGGGGAACAGGTCGAATCCCGTCGCCGCCGTCTCGACCCTGTGCGGCTCGAGCACGGACCTGTGCGGCTCGAGCACGGCAGGGGGATTCTCGGGCATTTCAGACACGGTCGACGGGCTCCTCAGCTTGCAGTGTGCGTTCGGGACAACTGTACCGGTGCGCCGATTGGCGCCCCGCGCGTCGTGTGGCCCGAACGGGGACGTTCGGATGGCCGCACGCCGACGTAGGCTCTGGAGAGTTCGTTTCAGGATTGGGGGATCCATGCGCAGAATCTTCGGCGCCGCACTCACCATCGCCGTGGCGGCATCGCTGCTGCCCGCGATGTCAGCTGCCGCTCACACGACCGCACCGACCGCGCCGACCGCGCCGACCTGGGAACGGCTCCAGGGTGGCGATCGATACGCGACATCGGTCTCGGTGTCGGGGAAGTACGCGCCGGGCGTGCCCGTGCTCTACATCGCCTCCGGCGAGAACTTCCCCGACGCGTTGAGCGCTGCGCCCGCCGCGGCGGTGCAGGGCGGGCCGCTGCTGCTCACCCAGCCGACGGTGCTGACGGAAAGCGTGCGGAAGGAAATCACCCGACTCGCCCCGCGACTCATTGTCGTCGCGGGTGGGCCCGCGGCAATTAGCCCCGAGGTGTACAACGCCCTCGCGCTCCTGGCGCCACAGATCCGGCGCGACTCGGGCAGGGACCGCTACGAGACCTCGCGAACCGTCACGATGGGTGCGTTCAAGGCCGGGAGCGTGGCATCGGCATTCGTCGCGACCGGGGAGATGTTCCCCGATGCGCTCACCTCCTCGGCGGTCGCCGGCGGGGACCGCATCCCCGTGCTCCTCGTTCCCGGCGCCAGCTCCCGGGTGGATGCCGCAACAGTGACGGCAATGTCTGGTCTTGGAGTCACGAGCGTCTCGATCGCCGGCGGCGCCGCGAGCGTCTCGACGGGCATCGAGACGTCGTTCACCGCGATCCTCGGTGCCGGAAGCGTGAAGCGGCTCTCCGGCGACGACCGGTACGTCACCTCGAACGAAGTCAACCGCGGCACCTACGATTCCGCCCCGGTCGCCTACCTCGCCATGGGAACGGACTTTCCCGATGCGCTCTCCGGAGCCGCTCTTGCGGCGAGGGACTCCGCGCCGCTGTTCATCGTTCCAGGCAACTGCGTGCCGCTGGATACGCTCACGAGCCTGCGTGAACTCGGCACGACCAGACTCGTGCTCCTTGGCGGGCGCGGTGCGCTCACCGAAAACATCGAGAACCTGGTCGAGTGCACGACAGACCTCTCGAAAAGCGGTGCCATGCTCGGCTTCAACCAGCCGTTCGAGTCGTTCGTGCCCATTACGTCGTCGTTCGGCGTGCGGGTGCACCCGATCACCAGGGTCGTCACCATGCACTACGGCACCGACTACTCGAAAACGGGCATTCTGGGCACGCCGATCCGGAGCCTCGCCGACGGGGTCGTCGTTGCGAAGAGCCCAAACTCGGCGGGCTGGGTCGGCAACTCGATCAGCATCCTCTACCGCGATCGCGTGCAGAGCGAGATGATGCACATGAAAGACCCGACGACTCTCGCCGTTGGCGCGCATGTGCGTGCGGGGCAGGTCGTTGGGCTCGTCGGCACGACCGGCGCCAGCACCGGCCCGCACCTCCACCTCGAGATCCGCATCAACGGCACGCAAGTCGACCCGTACCTGTTCCTTCTCGGCGCGCAGTACGCGAAGCCCGTGCAGTAGCGAGGATCTCGAGGCTAGGCGGGTTCGACCGCCTCGTCGTGGTGGATGCGGGCGGCGAGTGCGCTGAGAGGCGTGCCGCTTCCGCCCCACTGCAGTGAGATGATCTCGGCGGCGATGGAGACGGCTGTCTCCTCGGGGGTTCTGGAGCCCAGGTCGAGGCCGATCGGGCTATGCAGGAGCAACAGCTCGTCGTCGCCCAGTCCGACCTCGCGGAGGCGGGCGAGGCGGTCGTCGTGGGTTCGCCTGGACCCCATCGCGCCGATGTAGGCGACCCGCGGTCCGGTGAGCGCCACCTTGAGAAGAGGCACGTCGAATTTCGGATCGTGCGTGAGCACGCACACGACGGTGCGCTCGTCGACAAGGCCGTCGGCGATCTGTTCGCTGAGGTACCGGTGCGGCCAGGCGACAACAACCTCGGCGCCGGGGAACCTCCTCTCGGTGGCGAACACCGACCTGGCGTCGCAGACGGTGACCCGGTAGCCGAGGAAGGTGCCCAGCCGGGCCAGCGCCGCGGCGAAGTCGATCGCCCCAAACACGAGCATGCGAGGACGCGGCGCGAAGCTGTTGATGAAGACGGTCATCCCCTCGCCCAGGCGCTCACCCTCTGGCCCGTAGGTCAGGATGCTGTTCCGGCCGGCCGCGAGCATCCCCTGAGCATCGTCGCTGACGGCACCGTCAGCACGGTCGGAGCCGAGGGTGCCCTCGAACCCGTGCGGACGGATGATCAGGTGGCGACCGAGCCGGCTCTCGTCGGGATGCTCGATCACGGTGGCAACCGCCACCGGTGCGGAGCCCTCGATGTCCTGCCGCACCGAGTCGAGCTCGCGGAACGTCGCGGCGGAGATTGGCTCGACGAACACGTCGAGGATTCCACCGCAGGTCAGGCCGACCGCGAACGCATCGTCGTCGGTGATGCCGTAGCGCACGAGCTGCGGGCGGCCCTCGGCGGCGACCTCCGTGGCGAGCTCGTAGACGGCCGCCTCGACGCAGCCGCCGGAGACCGAGCCGACCGCCTCCCCCTCCGAGGTGACGAGCATCGACGCTCCGGCTGGCCTGGGAGCGGAGTTGAAGGTGCGCACGACGGTGGCAAGGCCCGCGGTGCCGCCGCTCCCCCAGCCCGCCAGGAGCGGGCCGAGCACATCACGCATCGGGGGTGGACCCCCGCGCGGCGCTCAGCCTGATCCACCGGCGGGTCGAGACGAAGGTGCCGACCCGGTAGGCGACGAGGGCCACCGCCACGACCAGACCGATGAGCTTGCCTGGGCTGCTGAGCTGGTCCATGACGACGCCCTTCGCGAGTGACATCGCGTCGAGGCTCGGCCCCGCGGCAGGTGCCGTCGGGGCTGTCGGGGCCGGCTGTGCGGGCTGTGCGGGAGTAGGGGACTCGCCCGGGGCGGCCATAGCAGACGCTGCCGGGGCCTCCGAGGCCGCCGGGGCACCCACCATCGATTGGAGGTTCGTTGCGAACAGGGTCATCATCTGGTCGGTGACGTTACCGATGACGCCCTTGCCCATCGCTGCGACCTTGCCCGAGAGCGAGATGTCCGCGCTGACCGTGCCCTGCGTCGCCCCGTCGACCTCGACGAGGGTCAATGTCGCCGATCCCTGCGCGGTGCCCTGGCCGCGGATCTCCTGCGCCTTCCCCTCGAACACGGCGCGATGAGCATCCGCGTCCCGCTCGAGCACCGTCATCTGGCCCTTGTACTGCATCGTCACCGGGCCCATCTTCACCTGGAGGCCGACCTGGTAGGCATCGTCGGAGAGTTTGTTGAGGATCTGCGCGCCCGGCACGCACCCGGCCACCCGCTCGAAGTCCATGAGGGTCTGCCAGACCGCGTCGATGGGGGCGACGACGGAGAAGGAACTGTCGAGTTGCATTATCTGGGCCTCATGTTTCTCTCGGATTGCGATGGGCGGTCGGCGCGGATTGCCGCCGCCACTTCGGTCAGCGCTGTATAGCTGTGCCCGCTCACGAAGGCGTCGCAGTAGGGCAGCGCGGCGGCCATGCCGCCGACGAGCGGCTGGTAGTCCACTGCGACCTTTCTCGGATTCACCCACACGATTCGGTAGGCGAGCCGGCTCAGGCGCGCCATCTGCTCGCCGACGAGCTCAGGCGCATCCTGCGCCCATCCGTCAGACAACACTACGATCACCGCGCCCCGCGCGAGACCCCGACGACCGTGGTCGTCGACGAAGCTCCGGATGCTCTCTGCCAGGCGCGTGCCGCCGGCCCAGTCGCTCGCGGCGGAGGCGGCGCGGGCGAGCGCCAGGTCGGGGTTCCGCGCGGCGAGCTGCCGGGTCAACCGTGTGAGCCGAGTCGAGAACACGAATGCCTCGGCACCCGCGCCGACGACGGAGCCCTGGAGCAGCGACAGGAAGACCCGCGTGTACGGCTCCATCGAAGCGGAGACGTCGCACAACAGCACGAGACGCCGGGAGCGCGTGCGGCGCTGGGAGTAGATGAGCCGGATCGAGTCCCCTCCCGTGCGGTGCGCCGACCTGACCGTGCGCCGGAGGTCGAGCCGCGCACGTCGGTGCGGTGTCCGCCGGGTGCGCCGGCTGCGGCGGGTGGGCGTCGCCAGGACGATCCTGCGCACGAGACTGCGCATCTCGGCGATCTCGTCGCCGGCGAGCTCAGCGAAGGCCACGTCGTGCAGGTGCTCGTCCGACGAGGCCATCGCGAGGATCGCCTCGCGCTCGGGGCCCGCGCCTGGCTCTGAGTCGCTGCCGGGACTCATGGTCGGATGCTGCGGACTGGCCTCCGCGCCGCTCGGCCGATCGTCCTCTGCGGTCGGACGAGTCCTGGTCTCCCCGCCGATCGGGGGCGGCGCCGCGCTGTCGCCCCTCGAGTCGGCCGGATCCAGCATCCCGTCGAACACCGCGGCGAAGACCGCATCGAAGAGGGGCAGCTGCTCGTGGCGCGACACGAGTACGACCCGGCTTGTCCAGTACAGGGCCTCACGCTCGTACGGCGGGACGAGCCGGATGGCCTCGGCGAGCCGGGCCGCCCGGTCGGGCGGAACCGCGAGCCCGGCACGGCGTAGGGCAGTGCTGACCCCGACGGCCAGCCCGGCGGCCTCCACGATGGGAGCGAGCGGGCTGCCCGGATCAGCCATGTTCGTCACCGACCAGCCAACCGGCTCCCCGCGCGAGTGCGAGGTCGTGGTCGTCCCGGTTTTTCAGGATCGCGCCCCACGTCTGGTCGACGGCCGGGACGTCCAGCCGCTCGACGCCAAGGATCGTCAGCGCAGACACCCAGTCGATCGCCTCGGCGATGCCGGGCGGTTTGTCCATGTCGAGGGAGCGCAGCCGTATGATCGCCGACGCGGCCTGGAGGGCGATGGGTTCGGCGCTGCTCGGCACGCGCCGGCGCACGATCTCAGCGATGCGCTCCGGCGCCGGGTAATTGATCCAGTGGTACAGGCAGCGCCTGGTCAGAGCGTCGTGCAGGTCCCTCGTGCGGTTGGAGGTCAGGATGACGATCGGCGGATGCGTTGCCCGCACGGTGCCGAGTTCGGGGATCGTCACCGCGGATTCGGCGAGCAGCTCAAAGGTGAACGCCTCGAACTCGGCATCCGCCCGGTCGATCTCGTCGAGCAGGAGCACCGCGGGCCGCGGACCGGTGTGCTCGATGGCATTCAGGAGAGGCCGCCGCAGCAGGTACTCCGGGCCGAACAGGTCCGCCTCGGCCAGGTGGGCGTCGCGTACCTCCGCGAGCCGGATGCCCAACAGCTGACGGGGGTAGTTCCACTCGTAGAGCGCCTCGCCAGCGTCGATTCCCTCGTAGCACTGCAGCCGGAACAGGGGGGTATCGAGCACCCGCGCGAGCGCCTTCGCCGCCTCGGTCTTGCCGACGCCCGGTTCGCCCTCGAGCAGGATCGGCTGCGGGAGCCGCACGGCCAGGAACAGCGCTGTGGCGAGCCCTGTGTCGGCCAGGTAGTCGACGTCTTCGAGGGCGGCCTGCAGCGCGGCGACATCCGGAATGCGCCGAAGCACGTCATCTTCGGCGCCGCCGCGCGCGGGCCCCGTCATCGCGCCTCCCTGAGCTCGGCGAGAACCCTGTCGTAGTCGTCCTCTGTATCGACGTCGGCGGGGATGCTGCCCGCGACGGGCACCTCGGCCACCTCGGCGGCGCGCTGGTCGAGTAGCCTCCACACGCCCTTGTCGCCGTGCAGGCTGGCGAGATCGGGAAACGTGGAGCGGGAGAAGGCGAACGGGTGCCCGATGCCGTCGTCGTAGCGGCACACCGCGATCGCCGCGTCGCCGCGTCCCTCAAGCAGTCGGCGGACCGACTCCGGGCGCACCTGCGGCTGATCGCCCAGAAGCAGCACGAGCACGTCGGTGCCCGGATCGAGGGCAGCCAGCGCCGCCGCTATCGACGACGAGCATCCTGAGCCGAATTCGGGGTTCACCACCACGTCGCAACCGGCGGTGTCGACCGCCTCCCGCACCTGGGCGGCGGCACCACCGAGGGCGACGACGATCTGCTCGAACGAACTCGCCCGGGCGGTGGCGAGGACGGCGTCGAGCAGCACACCGTCGCCGTACTGGAGCAATTGCTTGGGGCTGCCGTACCTGACGGAGGCGCCGGCGGCGAGCACGAGCCCGGCGACGCGGGGTTCAGGACGCGTCGGCATATCGCTCCGGATGGGCGACGAAGCGTGATCGGCAGCCCGGCGAGCAGAAGTAGGTCGTGACCCCCTCGATCTCGGCGTTCAGGCTCGCGGGGCTCGACGCGACGGACATCCCGCAGACCGGGTCGATCACCGTCTCCACCGCCCTTTCGCGCGAGGACTCCCCCCTCCTGCGTGCGGCGCGCTCCGCCACGAGCTGCGCCAGGATCGACAGTGCGATCTCGGCAGGGGTCCTGGCGCCCAGATCCAGCCCTGCGGGGCTGTGCAGACGGGCGCGCTGCGCCTCGTCGACATCCAGCGAGGCGCGCACGGAAGCACCCCGGGTCGCGCTCGCGACGAGTGCGACGTAGGGCACCCCGGCACGGAGGGCGGCCTCGAGCGCCGGCTCCTCGTCCCGCCCGTGCGACGCCACGATGAGAGCGGCGTCGTCGGCGGCAGGGTCGGCGGAAAGCCCGTCGGTCAGTTGCATCTCCAGCCCGATACCGGCGCCGAGTTCGGCGAGGGCGTGCGCGGTCGGGGTGCTGCCGACGACAACCACGCGCGCCGCCGGAAGGTGCGGCTCGAGGAAGATCTCGATCGCGCCGCCGCTCAGGCACGGGTTCGCAACCTCCACCGCTCCCTCCTCGCGCGTGTGCGATGGCTCCCCCGGTACGACACGCAACAGCAGCGGCTCCCCCGTCGACAGGGTCATGAGGCCGTACTCCCGAACGGATGCCTCGACGCAGTTGCCGCCGACGAAGCCGTCGATGATTCCGTCGGGGTGCACGATCGCGCTGTCGCCGGCCGATGCGCTCGTCGGGTGCTGCGCCCGCACCACGGTGGCGCGGACGAACGACTCCCGGAGTCCGGTGAGTTCCTGTGCCCGTCGCGCGAGGGTGTCCCCCATGGCCGTCACCGTTAGATCGGAGGCGTCGGTCGACCCTGCATGGCGGCCCACACCCGGGCCGGGGTGCAGGGCATATCCATGTGGGTCACGCCGAATGGGCGCAGCGCGTCGACGACCGCGTTGACGATCGCCGGTGGCGATCCGACGGTCGCGGATTCGCCGATGCCCTTGGCCCCGATGGGGTGGTGGGGCGACGGCGTCACGGTGAAGCCGGTCTCCCAGTCCGGCACCTCCATCGCCGTCGGAATGAGGTAGTCCATGAACGATCCGCCGAGGCAGTTTCCCTCGTCGTCGAACTCGATGAGCTGCATCAACGCCATCCCGACGCCGTCGGTCAGACCGCCGTGCACCTGGCCCTCGATGATCATCGGGTTGATGCGCGTGCCGCAGTCGTCCACCGCGATGAACCGCCGCACCTTCACGTGCCCGGTTCCCGGGTCGACGTCGACGACGCAAATGTAGGCGCCGAACGGGAAGGTGAGGTTGGGCGGATCGTAGGTCACCTCGGCGTCGAGGTTTCCGTCGATTCCCTCTGGCAGCGTCACGGTGCCGTGCGCCCCCATGGCGATCTCCGCCATGGTCTTGCCGACGCTGGGGTCGCCCTTGACGAACCAGCGGCCCTTCTCCCACTCCAGGTCCTCCGGCCGCGTCTCGAGCATCGCCGCCGCAATGAACTTCGCCTTCTCCCGCACCTTGCGGGCCACGAGCGCGACCGCGGCACCGCTGACCGGCGTCGACCGGCTGCCGTACGTGCCGAGGCCGAACGGGGTCTGGTCGGTGTCGCCGTGCACGACATCGATGTCCTCCGGCGGGATGCCGATCTCCTCGGCGACGATCTGCGCAAAGGTCGTCTCGTGGCCCTGCCCCTGGCTCTGCACCGAGATCCGCACGACGGCCTTGCCTGTCGGGTGGATCCGCAACTCGGCACCGTCGGCCATTCCGAGACCGACGATGTCCATGTGCTTGCGAGGCCCCGCTCCCACCGTCTCGGTGAAGAACGAGATCCCGATTCCCATGAGCTCACCCCTGGCGCGCTTCTCCGCCTGCTCGCGGCGGAGGTCGTCGTACCCGGCCATCTCCATTGACAGGCGCATGGCCCGCTCGTAGTTGCCCGAGTCGTACTCCCAGCCGGTCTTGTTCATGTAAGGGAACTGCTCCGGCTTGATGAAGTTCTTCAGCCGAAGCTCGGCCGAATCCATCTCGATCTTCTGGGCGAGCATGTCGACGAGCCGTTCGACGAGGTACACCGCCTCGGTGACACGGAATGAGCAGGCATAGGCCACCCCGCCCGGCGCCTTGTTCGTGTAGACACCCGTGACCTTGCAGTGAGCGGCCTGCAGGTCGTAACTGCCCGTGAAGATGTGGAAGAAGCCGGCCGGGTACTTCGTCGGCTGCGCCGTCGCGTTGAACGCGCCGTGGTCGGCGAGCACGTTGGTCCGCAGCGCGAGGATCTTGCCGTCTTTCGTCGCCGCGATCTCGCCCTGCATAATGTAGTCCCGCGCGAACGAGGTCGACATGAGGTTCTCAGACCGGTCCTCGACCCACTTCACCGGGCGACCGGTGACGATCGAGCCGACCACGGCGAGAATGTATCCGGGGTAGATGCCGACCTTGTTGCCGAACCCGCCGCCGATGTCCGGCGAGACGATGCGAATCTTGTGCTCCGGGATGCCGGAGACGATCGCAAACAGGGTGCGGTGGGCGTGCGGGGCCTGGCTTGTCTCGTACAGCGTCAGGGCGCCCTCGATCGGCTCGAAGTCGGCGACGGCGCCGCAGGTCTCCATCGGGGCCGGGTGGGAACGCGGGTAGACGATCTCCTGCGAGACGACCACATCGGCCGAGGCGAAGATCGCGTCGGTCTCGGCGGCGTTACCCGCCTCCCAGTCGAAGATGTGGTTGTCGGTGCGTCCCTCGAGTTCGTCCCGCACGACCGGCGCGCCGGGGTCCAACGCCGTGCGCACATCGACGACCGGAGTCAGAACGTCGTAGTCGACCTCGATCAGTTCGAGCGCGTCCCTGGCTGCGTAGCGATCCTCCGCAATGACGAACGCGACCTCCTGGCCCTGGAATCGCACCTTGTCGGTAACGAGCACCGCCTGCACGTCGGCGGAGAGGGTGGGGGCCCACGCCAGCTTGAGGCCCAGCAGGTCCTGGCCGGTGATGACGGCGACGACCCCGGGGTGGGCGAGCGCCGCACTCGTGTCGATCGAGACGAGCCGCGCGTGCGCGACCGGGGAGCGCAGGATCGCCCCGTGCAGCATCCCGGGCAGCACGATGTCGTCGACGTAGTTGCCCTTGCCGCGGACGAAACGCGGGTCCTCCTTGCGCTGGATGCGGCCGTACCCGATGGGGCGGTCGGCATCCCCCGCCGCCGGGTTGGGCGCGTGCTCCTCGATGATGGTCATGCGGACACCTCTTCTTCAGTGCTGTTATCGACGGCGGGGAGCGAGGCGGCATCGAAAGCGGGGGTTTCGGAGACAACGAAGGCGGGATGATTGGATGCCCATTTGACCGATCGCACGATCGTCGCGTAGCCCGTGCATCGACAGATCTGGCCCGAGATCGCCTCGCGGATCTGGTCGTCGTCGGGATGCGGGTTGTTGTCGAGCAGGGCGCGAGCGGTGAGCATCATGCCCGGTGTGCAGAATCCGCACTGCAGTCCGTGCTCCTCCATGAACCCCTGCTGCACGGGGTCGAGCTTGCCGCCGGCCGCGAGGCCCTCGACCGTCGTGATCGCGTGGCCATCGGCCATCGCCGCGAGCACGGTGCACGACTTGACCGGCTGCCCGTCCATCAGCACGACGCAGGTGCCGCAGTTCGAGGTGTCGCATCCCCAGTGCGTGCCGGTGAGGCGAAGGACGTCGCGGATGAAGTGCACGAGGAGAACCCTCGGCTCTGCGTCGCGAGTGATGTCCTCGCCGTTGACGGTCATGCTGATCTGCATTGGCTTCAGCCTTCCTGTGCTTCAGCTGCCCGCGCGGCCGCGCGTCGCAGCACCCGGCGGGTCAGTTCGTCGGCGAGATGCCGCTTGTAGTCGACCGGGCCCCGCTGGTCGGCGACCGGGTCGCAGGCGGCGGCGGCGATCCGCGCGGCCTCGACGAAGAGATCCTCAGCGGGGCGCTTGCCCAGAAGAACCGCCTCAGCCTGCGGAATCGTTCCGTCGAGGCCGACCGCGGTCAGCCCGATCCCGACATCGGCGATCGTGCCGTCCTCGGCGAGCGAGATCGATGCGCCGGCGGCGACGACCGCCCAGTCGCCGACGCGCCGTTCGACCTTCTCGTAGGCGCTTCCGGAACGTGGACGGATGGGGATGCGAACCTCGCACAGGAGTTCGTTCTGAGCGACCGCGCTCTCGTACGGGCCTCGATGGAACTCCCCCATCGTGAGTGTGCGCTCGCCGCCGGGTCCGCGAATGACCGCCTGCGCGCGGAGCACGTCGCAGACGGTCGACAGGTCTTCGGCCGGGTCACCCTGACAGAGCGACCCGCCGATCGTTCCGCGGTTGCGCACGGTGGGATCCGCGATGACCTTCTCGGCGTCGCCGACGATGGGAAAGAGGCGTGCGATCTCCTGCGACTCGAGCAGCGCGGTGTGGCGGGTGAGCGCGCCGACGCGGAGGGTGTCGCCGTCGCGCAGGATGAAGTCGAGTTCGTAGAGGTCGTTGATGTCGACGAGCCACTCCGGCCTCGCGAGCCGTAATTTCATCATCGGCAACAGGCTGTGTCCGCCGGCGACGACGCGGGCGTCGGGTCCATGGCGATCCAGCAGGGTCACGGCGTCATCGACGGTGCTGGCGCGGACGTAGTCGAACTGAGCCGGAATCTGCACTGGCCACTCCTCCTCGAGTGTGTGCCCGGCCGAGTTGAAGGGCACTGGATTGGGGATCATCCTGCTCCCCCCAACCTCGGGTGTCAATGAGTAGCGCGGCACGCGATCCCGGCTCACGACGTGCACGAATCTTTCCCGCGGGGCATATCGGGTCGGCCGCGGAGAGATCCCGCACCGCGACGATTCCGTGGCCGACTCTGCAGCGCTCCGCATCCTCGGCTCGCACGAGGTCGGTGGCGAGGAAGCCATGCAGACAGTCAGCAGCCGCGCGTTCGATTAAATTACGCCAGTTTGCGTGATTCCCTAGACAGCGTGACTCGTGTTGACCATTATTACCCGAATGAATGAATATCGCCACCGCTGTCCCGACTGCACGAGTCCGCTTGACCGTCCGGAGGAGGACAGACCGTACTCGTGGTGTCAGCCGTGCAGCCTGGGATGGGTTCTCATAGCGGGCACGCCGCCGTCCGTCAGCGACCGGTTGTCCTACCGGGTGATGTAGCGGGGCCGGCTGCTCCGACCTCGGGAGGGCCAATTCTGCAGACAAAGCGGAAACGATATTGCCCTCATGTCGCATGCCGTGTTTTGGGCAGAAAAAAACCCCGGCTGACCGGGGTTTTTCTTGTGAGCGATACTGGGATCGAACCAGCGACCTCTTCCGTGTCAGGGAAGCGCGCTACCGCTGCGCCAATCGCTCATGCTTGTTTCGGTATTTTCTATTGTACTGCCGAGGTGGCGACGGGATTTGAACCCGTGTGGACGGCTTTGCAGGCCGCTGCCTCGCCTCTCGGCCACGCCACCATGTGTGGTTTCCCACACCACGTGTAACTGCCACGTGAGACTATTTCGAGCGGATGACGAGATTCGAACTCGCGACCCTCACCTTGGCAAGGTGATGCGCTACCACTGCGCCACATCCGCACTGCCCGCATTTCTGCGTGCTTTGGAACTCTATCCGATGCGATGCGAATGGGCCAATCGTGACGGCAGGAGTGTCTTCGCGCCATGTGCTCCGGGTGGCCGTGTCAGGTCGGCGCATGTGGCAGGATTATCCTGCAGGGCGATTGGCGCAGTTGGTAGCGCGCTTCCTTCACACGGAAGAGGTCATCGGTTCGAGTCCGGTATCGCCCACTGTCACGGCCCCTCGGTAATCCGAGGGGCTTTTTGGTTTCCTCGGGCCATCCCTTTCGCGCCGGTGCCCCCGTTTGTGCAACCCCATGGTTATTTCCGTGCTCGGCGGTTAGCGTCGACCCAACCCCCTCACAACCCACAGCGTTCGGGGGGTCTCCCTCAGCACCACTCAGTCACCCTGAAGAAAACGATGAGAGGAATACCATGTCGGGAAACAGAGCCGTTGCCTACAAGGGCCCAGGGAAAGTCGAAGTCATTGACATCGACTACCCCACATTCGAATTGAAGGATGGACCGGGGGTAAACCCTGCGAACGTGGGCCGGAAGGTGCCACACGGCGTTATCGTGCGCACGATCGCGACCAACATCTGCGGATCGGACCAACACATGGTTCGCGGCCGCACGACTGCGCCGAGCGACCTCGTGCTCGGCCATGAGATCACGGGCGAAGTCGTCGAGTGCGGCCCCGGCGTCGAGTTCATCAAGGTCGGCGACATCGTCTCCGTGCCGTTCAACATCGCCTGCGGCCGATGTCGCAACTGCAAGGAGCGCAAGACCGGCATCTGCCTCAACGTCAACCCGGACCGCCCGGGGAGTGCCTATGGCTACGTCGACATGGGCGGCTGGGTCGGCGGTCAGGCCGAATACGTGCTCGTGCCCTACGCGGACTGGAACCTGCTGAAGTTCCCGGACCGGGACCAGGCGCTTGAGAAGATCATGGACCTCACCATGCTCTCCGACATCTTCCCGACCGGGTTCCACGGAGCGGTCTCGGCGGGTGTCGGCGTCGGGTCGACGGTCTACGTCGCCGGAGCCGGGCCAGTCGGACTCGCCGCGGCGAGCGGCGCGATGCTGCTCGGCGCAGCCGTGGTCATCGTCGGTGACCTCAATGCCGATCGGCTCGCCCAGGCGCGCAGCTTCGGCTGCGAGACGATCGACCTCACCGAGGGCGACCTGGCCGATCAGATCGACCAGATCCTCGGTGTGCCCGAGGTCGACTGCGGCGTCGACGCCGTCGGGTTCGAGGCGAGGGGCCACGGGAAGGACTCCGGAGAGGCTCCCGCGACCGTGCTCAACTCGCTCATGGACGTCACGGCGGCGGGCGGAGCACTCGGCATCCCCGGGCTCTACGTCACCGGTGACCCGGGCGGGGTCGACGAGGCTGCCAAGACGGGCTCGCTGTCCTTGAGCCTCGGCACCGGCTGGGCAAAGTCGCTGTCCTTCATGACCGGACAGTGCCCGGTGATGAAGTACAACCGCGGCCTGATGATGGCGATCTTGCACGACCGGGTCAGCATTGCGAAGAACGTCAACGCTAAGGCGATCACGCTCGACGAGGCCCCCCGCGGCTACGCCGAGTTCGACGCGGGAGCCGCGACGAAGTACGTGCTCAACCCGAACGGGTACCTCGACGGCAAGTAGCTGACGCACCACCGAGGAGGGTCGCCAGCCGACAGGTCGGCGATCCTCCTCGTCCGGTTGTCTCATCATTCAGGAGTTGCTGCTGGCCGGGGCTTTCATCATTCAGGAGTTGGTGCTGGCCGGGGCTTTCATCATTCAGGACAACCTGACCAGCATCTCCGCGAACGCGGCGAGATGCAGGCGAAACTGCCGCAAGTGCGGGTCGGCGTGCTCCCGCATCGATCCTTCTGACCCAACTGTCCTGAATGATGAAAGGCCTCCGGGCCGCAGAGTCCTGAATGATGAAACAACTGCGGGCCGCAGAGTCCTGAATAATGACAGGGCGGGGTTGCTAGGCGTCGATGCGGGACGGCAGACCGAAGCTCGTGACGACACCGGGTGAGTAGAGCACCGAGTCCGGGGCGCGCGCGCCGATCGAGGAAATGCCGGCCGCGGCGATGAGGCCGTCGTGCAGGGTGAGGAGGTCGGCTTCGAACAGGGGCCACGGCTCGTGCTCGTTCGCCATCGCGACGGTGTGGGTTCCGCGCGTCACGAAGAGGAGCCAGCGCGCCGTGAGGAACTCGGCGAGGGCGTCGCCGTTCACGGCTTTCGTCGACGGGCGCACCGAGATCATCGTGGAGGGGCGACCGGGAGCGAACCGCTCCGAGCGGTAGGCGACCATGTCGTCGCTGAGCACCGAGGCGGCCCTGGCCCATTGGTAGGGCAGCCGGAAGAGCACGCGCGCCGTGAGTACCGCGGCGAGCCGGGACGCCTCGAGCGAGCAGAAGACGACGCCGCGGCGGCCGGATGCATCGACGCCGTAGAGACGCACATTGACCTCGGTGAACGAGCCGAAGTAGGGCACCGGTGGCCCGCCGAGCACCGCCGAGTCCCGCATCTCGAACGGGATCAGGCCCACCCAGGACGACCCGTCGAAGACATCCGGCACGATCCCGCGCGGGAGCAGGGGCGCGATCTCGTCCGGATCGACTCGCCAGTGCACGAAGACGAGGTCCCGCCAGAGCTGTCGGAGTACTGGACGGCCGGTGAGGGGTGGTGCGGTCGAGGTAATGGGGTCCACGAGCACACTGTACGTGCGGGTCGCCCTCAGGAACCTGCGAGCGCGCTCGCCGCCGGGCGACGCGCAACCCGGGAGACGACGAACCAGCAGGCGAGCGACACGGCGCCGGCATAGGCGGTGACGATCAACACGCTCGCGAACTGGCTGAGCAGCGCCTCGGGCTGTCCGGTGAACACGATTCCGGTGCGGGTTGCGAAGGCGCCGATGAGGCCGACGCCGAGCCCGGCACCTCCGAGCAGGATCGTGACTACCAGCCAGATGAAGTTGCCGGTGCGCCGTGCGGCCCAGTAGCCCACAAGGGAGCACAGTGCGCCCGCGACGATTCCAGTGAGGAGCGCCCCGACTGCGCTCAGGTTACCGCTGCCCGGGGCGATCGCCGCGAGACCGCAGAGCAGGCCGCCGACCGCGGCCGACGGCGTCGTTTTCGCGTGCTGGATGCGTTGAACCACGAGCCACGCTGCGACGGAGGCCACCGGCGTCATGAGCGTGTTCGCCACGATCAGCGGAGTGATCTCGTCGATCGCGAGTTCCATGCCGACGAGCCACAGGACCCAAAGCGCCCAGACCACCGCGACAAGGCCGAGCAGCACCCAGCCCGGGTTGCTCCCCCGCGAACGCTCGACCCGTCGGCCGTCGAGGACAAGCACCGCGAGCCCGCCGCATCCGCCCGCCACGAGTACCGGCAGCGCCCCGGCGAGATCCACTGTCGCCAGTTCAGCGGCGAGGAACCCCTTCGCTGAGAACAGGGCGACGGCCACGGGCACGAAGACGAGCGCCGACCAGAGCGCCGCATAGGCAAGGGTGCTGCGCGCACCGCGCCCGAGCAGTCGCGCCGGCGTGGCGGCAAGGACCGCCGCGACGCCGCCGAGCGCGGTGAGAGGAAGTACGAGCAGCGGGTCGATGTCGGGCCGGAGGATCCCGGCTATGGCCAGCCAGCTTAGCCAGCCGGCACTGGAGTGCGCGGCGCCCGCCGCCAAGGAGCGGATGCCGGCGGCTCCCTGCCAGGCGTCGGTGAGCGCGGTGATCGCCGGGCCGAGGCCAGCGATCGCGATCGTCGCGAGCAAGATGAGCGGGGATACCTCGATGATCACGTCGCCTCCGGTGACCAGCGTAGGGGTGCGCTGCCGACCCATGCGGCCGGAACGCAGGAAGGGGTGCCGCCAGGAAGGCGGCACCCCGGTGCTGTGCTGCTGCTGCTACCGCGTTTCGGCGAGTACGTAGCCCTCTTCACCGTGGACCACGGTGTCGAGGCCGGCGAGTTCGTCCTCATTCTTGATTCGGAATCCGATCGTCTTCTCGATCACGAGGCCGATGAGGAAGGCGATCGTGAAGGAGAAGGCCATCACCGAGAAGGCGGCGATCGCCTGGACCAGGAGCTGTGTTCCGTCGCCGCCCATGAACAGGCCCGTGCCGTTGGCGAAGAATCCCAGGTACAGGGTTCCGATCAGTCCGCCGACGAGGTGGATGCCGACAACATCGAGCGAGTCGTCGAAGCCCAGCTTGAACTTCAGGTCGATCGCGAGGGCGCAGACGGCACCGGCGATGAAGCCGAGCAGGATGGCCCAGATCGGGTCGATCGACGCACAGGCGGGGGTGATCGCCACGAGTCCGGCGACCGCACCGGATGCGGCACCGACCGAGGTCGGCTTGCCGTCACGGATCTTCTCGACGACGAGCCAGGCCAGCAGAGCAGCTGCGGGGGCGGCGATCGTGTTGAGGAAGGCGAGGGCGGCAACCCCGTCCGCCGCGAGCTCGGAGCCGGCGTTGAAGCCGAACCAGCCGAACCAGAGGAGGCCAGCGCCCAGCAGCACGAACGGCGGGTTGTGAGGTACGTGGGCACCCTTGGCGAAGCCGACACGCTTGCCGAGCACGAGGGCCAGTGCGAGTGCCGCGGCGCCAGCGTTGATGTGCACTGCGGTTCCACCCGCGAAGTCGATTGCGCCGACACCGAAGACTTCCTGCATGCCATAGGTGATCCAGCCGCCGTCGCTGAACGATCCGTCCTCCGCAAGGCTGAAGTTGAACACCCAGCTCGCGACCGGGAAGTAGACGACGGTGGCCCAGATGCCGGCGAAGATCATCCAGGCGCCGAACTTGGCCCGGTCGGCGATCGCCCCGGAGATGAGCGCGACGGTGATGATGGCGAAGGTCGCCTGGAAGGCCGCGAAGGCGATCGGCGGGAACGCCGCACCCTCCGGGGTCTCGAGGAGGCCGGTGAGGCCGAGGTTCGCCGTGTCGATGCCGAGGAATCCGTCAATTCCGAAGAAGCCCTCGGTTCCGCCGTTGGCAAAGGTGATCGCGTAACCGTAGAGGACCCAGAGGACTCCGATGAGGCCGAGGGCCCCGAAACTCATCATCATCATGCTGATGACGCTCTTTGCCTTGACGAGGCCGCCGTAGAAGAACGCCAGACCGGGCGTCATCAACAGCACGAGCGCCGCGCAGATAAGTATGAAGGCGGTGTTGCCTTGATCCATCATGAACCTCTCTTAGGTATGCGAAGACTGAATGTCGACCGACCTCCCCGGGAGGGGCCAGCACCGGCAGTGAGCCAGCTCGGGTACGAAAACAGTTTCTCGGTACTAGGTTTCGTCAGTGGCCTCGCCGTGTTTCGAGCCTGTTACGCGCGCCGGTGGCGCATTAACATCGTGTTTCGAAGCACCACGAAACGTCCCCGAGTTCGGGTGTGGGGCTCATCCTGACGAGGTGCGGGGCTTAGTCCGACGAGGTGAGTGCGATGAGGCGGCTCATCGCACGCAGGTACTTCTTGCGGTAGCCGCCCGCGAGCATGTCCTCGGCGAACACCTCGTCCAGAGGCAGGCCGGTGGCGATGATGCGCACTTGGGCATCGTAGAGCCGGTCGACGAACGCGACGAAGCGGAGGGCATCCGTCTGGCTGGTGAACTGGCGCACGTGGCGGAAGGCGACGGCGGCCAGGCCCTCGACGAGAGTGACGTAGCGGGACGGGTGCACGGTCGCGAGATGCTCGACGACCTCGTCGAAGTCGTCGATTGTCGTGGTGCCGCCGACGGCTCCGATCGCGTCCTCGATGTCGCCGTCCGGCACGGTGCCGGCATGCCCGGCGACCGTGCGTCGGCGGTAGTCGAGTCCGTCGATCCTGATGGTCGTGAACTTTGCGGCGAGCGCGTCGATCTCGCGCAGGAAGTCGACTGCGGCGAACCGGCCTTCGCCGAGTGCGTTGGGGGGCGTGTTCGAGGTCGCTGCGATGCGGGTGCCGCTGTGGACGAGCTCGGAGAGCAGGCGGGACATCAGCCGCGTATCGCCCGGGTCGTCGAGCTCGAACTCGTCGATGCAGACGAGGGACGCACCGCGCAGCAGATGGATGGTGTCGGCGTAGCCGAGCGCGCCGACCAGCGCCGTGTACTCGATGAAGGTGCCGAAATACTTGCGACCGGGCGCGCGGTGCCAGAGCGCCGCAAGCAAGTGGGTCTTCCCGACGCCGAAGCCGCCGTCGAAGTAGATCCCGGGGAGCGCCGCGGGAGTGCGCTTGCGCCGGAAGAAGCCGCCGCTCGGTCCCGCCGTCCAGACCGCCGAGAACACATCGACCGCCTCGACGGCCTCGGTCTGGGATACGTAGTCCGGGTCGGGGCGGTAGGAGTCGATCGTCGCGCTCACGAACTGCCGCGGCGGCACCAGGTGCGCGACGATCTGCGCCCCGCTGATCGTGGGCCGTCGGTCGACGAGCCTGTTCACAACGCGCACCGGGTCAGCGGACAATTCTTTCGGCCTCACCTTGGTCGCGGATGGTCAATCTCGTGGTCGCATCAGCCTAACCTTGGAGATGTCGGCGTCGTGCCGGCGAGCCCGCGCCAACAGGAGGTCCAGATGGTCATCGAGGTCGATTCATCCGACGAATTCATCGGCTACGCCCATCCCGAGCGACTCGTCTCGACCGGTTGGCTGCAGGAGCACCTCTCCAGTCCCGGCCTCGTGGTGGTCGAATCGGATGAGGACGTCCTGCTCTACGAGACCGGCCACATCCCCGGTGCGGTCAAGGTCGACTGGCACACCGACCTCAACGATCCGGTCGAGAGGGACTACATCGACGGCGCCGCCTTTGCGAAGCTCCTCGGGTCGCGCGGCATCACCCGCGACACGACAGTTGTCATCTACGGCGACAAGAACAACTGGTGGGCCGCCTACGCCCTCTGGGTGTTCACCCTCTTCGGTCACGCCGACGTCCGCCTGCTCGACGGGGGCCGGGCGAAATGGGAGGCCGAGGGCCGCGACTACACGACAGAGCGGCCACGCCCGACCGCGGTCGACTACCCCGTCGTCGAGCGCGACGACAGTTCGATCCGGGCGTACAAGGACGACGTGCTCGCGCACCTCGGCGAGCCCCTCATCGATGTGCGGTCACCCGAGGAGTTCAGCGGGGAGCGCACGACCGCCCCCGCCTACCCCGATGAGGGCGCCCTGCGCGCCGGCCACATCCCCAGCGCGCACAACGTGCCGTGGGGCAGGGCGGCCGCGGACGACGGCACCTTCCGGCGCGTGCCGGAGCTCGACGCGCTGTACCGCGGCGAGGCCGGGCTCAGCGACGGCGACCGGGTCATCGCCTACTGCCGGATCGGCGAGCGGTCGGCGCACACCTGGTTCGTCCTCACCCATCTGCTCGGCTTCGAGAACGTACGCAACTACGACGGGTCCTGGACGGAGTGGGGCAGCGCCGTGCGGGTGCCGATCGTTCGCGGCAGCGAGCCGGGCGAGGTTCCCCAGCGCAAGGGATAATGGACCGGATGACCGAACTACCGCAGTCCCTCGCCCAGATCCGCGACGACTTCCTCGAGCTCGACCAGTCCGACCGGCTGGTGCTGCTCCTCGAGTTCGCCAACGAGCTTCCGGAGCTTCCCGACCAGTTCGCCGACCACCCGGATCTCCTCGAGCGCGTCGAGGAGTGCCAGGCGCCGGTGTTCATCTTCGTCGAGGTCGGCGACGACGGGACGGTGCACCTGCACGCGACCGCACCGAAGGAGGCGCCGACCACGCGGGGGTTCGCCTCGATCCTCGTGCAGGGGCTCTCCGGCCTCAGCGCCGACGAGGTGCTCGACGTTCCGGACGACTTCCCGCAGACGATCGGGCTGACGGATGCGGTGAGCCCGCTCCGGATGCGCGGGATGAACGCCCTGCTCTCCCGCTCGAAGCGACAGATTCGCGCGAAAACCGCGGCGTGATGCTCACCAGGGTGGTCCCGTCCGCCACGGACGCGGAACGGATCGACCTCGGTGAGAACGGCTCTCTGGAGGCTCTCGCGGCGCTGTATGCCGCACCTCGGCCCGAGTGGCTGCGCCTCAACCTCGTCTCGAGCGTGAACGGGAGTGCGACTGGAGGCGATGGCACGTCCGACTCACTCACGAACAGGGCCGACCGAACGATCCTCCGGGCCATCCGCTCCCTCGCCGACGTCGTGCTCGTCGGGGCCGCGAGCGTCAGGGCGGAGGGCTACCACCTGCCGAAGAACTCGCGCCTCGCCATCCTGACCGGCACCGGTGACCTCGACGGGCACAGGGTAGGGGGCAACGTCGAACCCGGCCGGCTGCTCGTCATCTGCCCGGCGGCCGCGGTGGCACGGGCCGAAGCCTCGCTCGACGGCGTCGCCGCGGATATCATCGCGATCGACGACGTCGGCGGTCGCATCGCACCCGCCGACGTCATCGAGTCTCTGCGCGGACGCGGACTCGCCCACATCGTCTGCGAGGGCGGTCCGAGCCTCGCCGGGCAGCTGCTCGACGCGGACGTCGTCGATGAGCTCTGCCTCTCGACTGGGCCCGTCATCACCACCGCCCAGCTGCCCCTCTTCGGTGGAGCCGGCGTCGCCGATCGGCGGCTCGAGCTCAGTCAGCTCCTGATGGACGATGCGAGCGGCCTGTATGCGAGGTGGCAGGTCCCCCGCCCATCGGCAGGGTAGCCAACCACTGGCCGATCTGAGCGGTGAATCGCGCGGGGTCGTAGTTCCACAGGCGCGCGTGCCGCGCTCCCCGCCACCGGTGGAACGTCACGATATCAGGCCGAGCGTATGCGAGCGCCCGTGACGCGGTCGGCGGCACATAGCCGTCGTCGTCGCTGTGCATCAGCAGGATTGGCGCGGTCAACTCGTCGCTGCGGAGCACGAAGTCCAGCATCCGGAAGTCGATTGCGGCTCGCAGCCCGGTGATCCGGTGTGCGCTCCGACTGCCGAGGAGGGCGATCGCCGCGCGCTGCACCAGCCGCGGAACCCGCATCGCCCGAGCGTGGAAGAGCAGGGTGGGCGCCCAGTCGACGACGGGCGACTCGAGCACGATCCCGCGCACGAGGGTCGCGAGCTCCGAGTTCGCCGCGGCCTGCAGCACCGCGGCGCCGCCCATCGAGAACCCCACGAGGACGACGTCGGTCGCGCCCCGCTCGTCGTGGGCATAGCGGATGCCCGCCTCCACATCGAGCCACTCGGTCGCACCGAGGGCATAGCGGCGGTCGTCGCTCGCGGGCGCATCGCCGTCGTTGCGCCAGGAGACGAGCAGACAGTTGTACCCCGCCTCACGGAACACGCCAACGCAGCGCAGTGTCTCCGAGCGGGTCACCCCGCGCCCGTGCACGAGTACCGCCCACGCGGTGCGCGCGGTGCCGTGCTCGTCCCGCTCGGCGAGGATGACCCAGGCGGGCGCCGGGCCGAGGGTGGTCACGAGGCTCACGCTCTCGTGGTCGACGCCCAGGTCACGGGGGGTCAGGAAGAACCACCCGCTGAACCGGCCCCTCGTGCCGGGCAGCAGCTCGCCGAAGTCCACGCCGAGGAGCTCGCGTGTCACGGTTCCCTCGGTCTCGGCCGCGACGTCGCCGAGCCGCGCGTGCCCGGAGTCACGGGAGAACCACAGGCCGTAGCGGCCGGGCGTCGCAGAGTCGGCGGTGCGGCCGAGAGTCACCGTGTGCGCCCGCGCATCCACCTCGAGGATCGGCACGTCGTCGGTGCGGCTCCTCGGCGGCGTCACGACGAGCCGAGCCACGCGCAGCGCCACGAGCGCGGTGATGACGCCGCCCATCGCCATGAGCGACGACACCGAGAAGATCACGATGCTCCACCACGGGGACCGGCGGTCGGCGTGCCTTCCGGAATCTGCCACGCACAAACTCTAATCTTCACTCGTGCCCGAAACAGTCTCCGGAGCCTCGGCCCCACCCGCGTTCGCCTCGGCGCTCGAGTCGATCCGCGGGTCGGCGCCCCGAAAAGAGCTGGCAATCACCGAGATAACGGCACCATCGGGTCTTGCCCCGTTCACGGTCGCGCTCGCCGCCGATGTCACCCCGGCGCGACACGAGGGTGACTCGGATCTGGGCACCGGACGGTTCATCCTGCTGCACGACCCCGAGGGCCAGCAGGGCTGGGACGGAGAGTTCCGAATCGTCTGCTTTGCGCAGGCGCCACTCGAGACCGACATGGGCGTCGATCCGTTCGTCGCGGACGTCGCCTGGTCGTGGCTTGTCGACGCACTCGCGGCCAGGGGGGCCCGGTATCACTCGCTTTCCGGCACCGCCACGAAGATCTTGTCGACCGGATACGGCGAGCTCGCCGAACAGGGAGACGGGGCCCAGATCGAATTGCGTGCCTCGTGGACACCACAGGGAACCGACATCGCCGCTCATGTGGAAGGCTGGGGGGAGCTAATGTGCATGTTGGCGGGCCTTCCGCCGCGCATTGAAGGAGTGACCATGTTGTCGTCACGTCGAGCAGGGCGTGAGTAACGCCGCTCAGAACACACCGCCGTCCCCTGCCGAGGAAGACGTGCCCGATCCGCACGCCCTCATGAGCGTGATCGACACCCGCGAGGAGTACCTCGCCGCCGTCGAGACCATCGCGGCCGGGCACGGGCCCATCGCCATCGACGCGGAGCGCGCATCCGGATTCCGCTACTCCCAGCGCGCCTACCTGATCCAGGTGTTCCGGCGCGGCGCCGGGATCTTCCTCTTCGACCCCCCGGCGATTGGCTCCTTCGAGGAGCTCGGAGCCGCGATCCACGAGGACGAATGGGTGCTGCACGCCGCCAGCCAAGACCTCGCCTGCCTGCGAGAGGTCGGCCTCGACCCGACCGTGATCTTCGACACCGAACTGGGCGCGCGACTCGCCGGGCTTCCCCGTGTCGGGCTCGGAACCGTGGTGGAGAGCCTCCTCGGCATCCACCTCGCCAAAGAGCACTCGGCGGCTGACTGGTCGACCAGACCGCTCCCCCAGTCGTGGCTGGTCTACGCGGCTCTCGACGTGGAACTGCTCGTCGACCTGCGCGACGCCATGGGGCGCGTGCTGCAGGAGCAGCGCAAGACAGGAATCGCGGAGCAGGAGTTCGCCGCGGTACTCGCCCGCGAGGTGAAGCCCGTGAAGACGGATGCCTGGCGCCGGCTCACCGGGCTCAGCACCGTGCGCGGCGCGCGCAACCTCGCCGTCGCCCGGGAACTCTGGCTGGCACGGGACGCCTTCGCCCGCGAAATCGACACCTCGCCTGGGCGGCTCGTACCGGATTCCTCTCTCGTCTCGGCGGCCCGAAGCCTGCCGGAGTCCAAGCGCGACCTCGCCGCGCTCCGCGAGTTCAACGGTAGGGCCAGCCGCTCCGAACTCGGCCGGTGGTGGGAGGCGATCGAAGCCGGAAAGGCGTCCGACGACCTGCCGCCCCTCCACGTTGCCAGCGACGCCGTGCCGCCAGCGCGAGTCTGGTCGGATCGCAATCCCCCTGCCGACAAGCGCCTGAAGATTTCCAAGGCCGCAATCGCCGAGGTGTCGGTGCTGCTCGACGTTCCCGTCGAGAACCTGCTCCTGCCCGAGACGCTGCGCCGGCTCGCGTGGTCGCCGCCCGCGTCGCTGGAACTGGCCGCGCTGCAGGTGGCCATGCGCGAACTCGGCGTACGACAGTGGCAGATTGACGCAACCGCACAGGTAATCCTCAATGCCTTTGTGGATGCTGTCCAAATCAGCGTCGAACCCGGGCACGGCGAGTCGTAGGAACAATCAAAGGATTCTTCTGGCGTTTTCGCCCCGCCTACGCTCGTAAACATCCGTACCTGAGTTGGAGGCATTGTGGCCGAGAGAGCTGAAGTCGTGTTTGTCGACGGGGTGCGAACCCCGTTCGGTCGAGCTGGCGAAAAGGGAATGTACTGGCAGACGAGGGCCGACGACCTCGTCGTCAAGGCCATCATCGGGCTGCTCGAGCGCAACCCGAACGTTCCGAAAGACCGGATTGACGAGGTCGCCATCGCCGCGACCACCCAGACCGGCGACCAGGGCCTCACCCTCGGCCGCACGGCATCCATCCTCGCGGGCCTGCCCCGCTCGGTGCCCGGCTACGCCATCGACCGGATGTGCGCCGGGGCAATGACCGCGGTGACCGCGACCGCAGGCGGGATCGCTTTCGGCGCCTATGACCTCGCTATCGCCGGCGGAGTCGAGCACATGGGTCGGCACCCGATGGGCTCGGGCGTAGACCCGAACCCCAGGTTCCAGTCGGAGAAGCTCGTGAACGCCGAGGCACTCAACATGGGCAACACGGCGGAGCGCATTCACGACCGCTTCCCGCACCTGACCAAGGAGCGCGCCGACCGGTTCGCTCTTGGGAGCCAGCAGAAGACCGCCCAGGCCTACCTGGACGGCAAGATCCAGCCCGACCTCATCCCCGTCGCGACCCGCAGCGCGAACGGCTGGGGTCTGGCCACAGTCGACGAGGCCCCGCGCCCCGAGACGACGCTCGAGGGCCTCGCCACCCTGCGCACGCCGTTCCGTCCGCACGGACGCGTGACCGCAGGCAACTCGTCCGGACTCAACGACGGGGCGACCGCGAGCCTCATCGCGAGCGCCGACGCGGCGAAGGAACTCGGCCTGGCCCCGAAGATGCGGCTCGTGAGCTTCGCCTTCGCTGGCGTCGAGCCCGAGATCATGGGCATCGGACCGGTCCCCTCAACCGAGAAGGCCCTCCGCAAGGCGGGACTCACGATCAACGACATCGGACTGTTCGAACTCAACGAGGCCTTCGCGATTCAGGTGCTGTCGCTCCTGGACCACTTCGGCATCGACGACGAGGACCCCCGGGTCAACCAGTGGGGCGGCGCGATCGCCGTCGGGCACCCGCTCGCCTCATCCGGCGTGCGCCTGATGATCCAGCTTGCGGCGCAGTTCGCCGAGCACCCCGAGGTGCGCTACGGGCTCACCGCGATGTGCATCGGCCTCGGCCAGGGCGGATCCGTCATCTGGGAGAACCCGCACTACACCGGCAAGCGCAACGCACGGAAGGCAAAGTAGATGACCATCGCCACCGCATACGGAGACCTCACCGCCCTGTCCGGCGACGAAGTCGTGACGCACTCGTACGTGCGCGACGTTCGGCTTCCCAGTGGGGCCACCATCGCCCTCATCACGCTCGACAACGACCGCGACCACACCAGGCCGAACACGCTCGGCCCCGTGACGCTCATGGAGCTCGGCTCCGTTCTCGACGCCCAGCGGGACCGCGGCGCGAACGGCGAGATCGCTGGCGTCGCCATCACGGGGAAGCCGTTCATCCTCGCTGCGGGCGCCGACCTCAGCAAGGTGAGCGAGATCCCGAGCACCGCGGTCGCGAAGCAGCTCGCCCAGCTCGGCCATGAGGTTCTCGGCAAGCTCGACGATCTCGGAGTGCCCACCTTCGTGTTCATCAACGGGCTCGCGCTCGGTGGCGGCCTCGAGGTCGCCCTCAACGCGAACTACCGCACCATCGACCGCGGCGTCCCCGCCGTGGCCCTCCCCGAGGTGTTCCTCGGAATCATCCCCGGCTGGGGTGGAGCGTGGATCCTGCCGAACCTCATCGGCATCGAGAACGCCCTCAAGGTCATCATCGAGAACCCCCTCAAGAACAATCGCACCCTGAAGGGCCAGGAGGCGTTCGAACTCGGAATCGCCGATGCGATCTTCGACTCGGCGAACTTCCTCGAGGACTCGCTGAAGTTCGCAGATGGAGTGATCTCGGGCTCGGTCGTCGTGAAGCGCCCGAACGTGCCCGGCAAGCTCGAACGCGCCGTGAAGTGGGATGCGGCTGTCGGGATCGCGCGCAAGATGCTGGAGAGCCGCATCGGAACGGTCGCCCAGTCGCCGTACAAGGCGCTCGATCTCATCAAGGCCGCCAAGAACACCGATAGGGCCACCGGCTTCGCAGCAGAGGACGAGGCGCTGTCCGAGCTGATCTCCGGTGACCAGTTCCGGGCGAGCATCTACGCCTTCAACCTCGTGCAGAAGCGCGCGAAGCGGCCAGCGGGTGCGCCTGACAAGGCGCTCGCGAAGCCGGTCACCAAGGTCGGCGTCGTCGGCGCCGGCCTGATGGCCAGCCAGTTCGCACTGCTGTTCGTGCGCCGGCTCAAGGTGCCCGTCGTGATCACCGACCTCGACCAGGCCCGGGTGGACAAGGGGGTGGACTACATCCGCGGCGAGATCGACACGCTCGAGAAAAAGGGAAAGATCAACGGTGACGAGTCGAACCGGCTGAAGGCACTCGTGACCGGCACCACCGACAAGGCCGACTTCGCCGACGCCGACTGGATCATTGAGGCGGTCTTCGAGGAGCTCGGCGTCAAGCAGGACGTCTTCGCGGAGATCGAGAAGCACGTGTCCGACACCGCGGTGCTGGCCACGAACACGTCGTCGCTGTCGGTCGAGCAGATCGGCGCGAAGCTCGCCCACCCGGAACGCCTCGTCGGCTTCCACTTCTTCAACCCCGTCGCGGTCATGCCGCTCGTCGAGGTCGTCAGGGCTCCGTCGACCGACGACGCGACTCTCAGCACGGCGATGGTCACAGCGGCGAAGCTGTACAAGAACGCCGTCATCACCACTGACACCCCCGGATTCGTCGTCAACCGCATCCTCGCCAAGCTCCTCGGCGAGGCGATGCACGCGGTCGACACCGGTACGCCCTTCGAGGTCGTCGACAAGTCGATCGCGCCGTTCGGCCTGCCGATGACGCCGTTCGAACTGCTCGAACTTGTCGGGCTCAAGGTCGGCGCGCACGTGCTCGACACCCACCACGCCGCGTTCCCCGACCGGTTCTTCGAGAGCAAGAACCTGCACGACCTCGCGGAGCACGGGCAGATCTTCGAGCGTGACGCCAAGGGCAAGGTCAAGGGCTTCGACAAGAAGGCCGTCTCGATCGTGAAGGGCGGCAAGTCGCCGATGACGGGCGAGGAGATCCTTCGCCGGGTCGAGGACGGCCTCGCCGACGAGATCCACCGGATGCTCGAGGACGGCGTTGTCGAGGCCCCGGAGGACATCGACCTCTGCCTTATCCTCGGAGCAGGCTGGCCGTTCCAGATGGGCGGCGCAACCCCGTACCTCGACCGCGTCGGTGCGTCGGAACGGGTCTTCGGCGGCACCTTCCACACGCCGTCGATCCGCGGCATGGAGTAGCCCGGAAACTCAGAAGAGCCCCGCCCGCCCCGCCGTCAGGCTGGGTGGGTGGGGCTCTTTTCGCGGGGCCCGCCGCAGCTCAGGAGGGTGCCGAGGCGCTTCTCAGTCGTTCTGCAGCGCCGAGGGATTCAGCCGTCTGGCGTCCGCGGCGTCCTCGGGCAGGGGCCGTGCGACGGGGATCTTGCTCCCGAGCACCTGTGCGACGACATCTCGCGCGATCTGCTGAGGGGTCAGGCCGACCTGTTCGAGGATCTGGGCGCGCGAGGCGTGATCGATGAACTGGTCGGGCAGGCCGAGCTCGGTCACCGCGGTGTCGACGCCGGCGGCGCGCAGGTCCTGGCGGATGCGGGTGCCCACTCCCCCGACACGGATGCCGTCCTCGATCGAGATGACGATGCGGTGCTCGGCCGCGAGGGCGATGATGCTCTTCGGAACCGGAACCACCCAGCGCGGATCGACGACGGTGGCGCCGATGCCCTGCGCGGCGAGCCGCTCGGCGACCTGCAGTCCGAGGTCGGCCATCGGGCCGACGGTGACAATCAGGACATCCTTGTGGGGCGCATCGCGGAGCACGTCGACGCCGTCGTCGAGGCGCCTGACGGCGTTGAACTCGGTGCCGACATCGCCCTTGGAGAACCGCACCACGGTGGGACCGTCGCTCACGGCGACCGCCTCGCCAAGCACCTCGCGCAACCTCGTCGCGTCCCGTGGGGCGCTCAGGCGGATGCCGGGGATGACCTGCAGGATCGCGAGGTCCCACATGCCATGGTGGCTGGGCCCGTCGGGGCCGGTGACGCCGGCCCGGTCGAGTACGAACGTGACGCCTGCCTTGTGCAGGGCGACATCCATGAGCACCTGATCGAATGCGCGGTTGATGAACGTCGCGTAAAGGGCGACGACGGGGTGCAGCCCGCCGAAGGCCATCCCGGCCGCCGAGGTCACCGCATGCTGTTCCGCGATGCCGACATCGAGCACCCGGTCCGGGTACTTCTGGGCGAACTTGTGCAGGCCGGTCGGGCGCAGCATTGCGGCGGTGATCCCCACGATCGTGTCGTTCTTGTCGGCGAGCTTCACGATCTCGTCCGAAAACACTGAGGTCCAGGATGCCTTGCCCGGGGCACCGATCGGCTCGCCCGTCTCCGGGTCGATCTGGCCGACGGCGTGGAACTGGTCGGCGTCGTCCTGGCGTGCGGGCTGGTAGCCGTGCCCCTTCTGGGTTATGGCGTGCACGATCACCGGGCCGTCGTAGTTCTTCGCCTGCTCGAGAGCCTCCCGGAGCGCGGCGATGTCGTGGCCGTGGATCGGCCCGATGTACTTGATGTCGAGGTTGGAGTACAGCGCCTCGTTGTTGCTGAACCGCGAGAGGAAGCCGTGAAGCCCGCCGCGCACACCGCGGTAGAGCGCCTGCCCGGGTGCGCCGAACCGGTCGAACAGGCTGCGGCTGGAGAGGTACAGGTCGCGGTACGACCTCCTGGTGCGCACCGTATTCAGGAACCGGGCCATCCCGCCGATCGTGGGGGCGTAGGAGCGGCCGTTGTCGTTGACGACGATAACGAGCTTGCGCTTGTTGTCGTCGCTGATGTTGTTGAGCGCCTCCCACGTCATGCCGCCGGTGAGGGCGCCATCCCCCACGATCGCGACCACGTACCGGTCGTCCTGCCCCGTCATCGTGAACGAGCGGGAGATCCCGTCCGCCCAGGACAGCGAACTCGACGCGTGCGAGCTCTCCACGACGTCGTGCACTGATTCGGAGCGCTGCGGGTAGCCGGCGAGTCCACCGCGCTCGCGCAGGCGACTGAAGTCCTGTCGGCCGGTGAGCAGCTTGTGCACGTACGACTGGTGCCCGGTGTCGAAGACGATTGGGTCCTTCGGCGAATCGAATACCCGGTGGATCGCGAGCGTGAGCTCGACGACACCGAGGTTCGGGCCCAGATGGCCCCCCGTCTTCGACACCTCCCCGACCAGGAATGTCCGGATTTCCGCGGCAAGCTCGACAAGCTGCGCCGGAGATAGCGAATCGAGGTCGCGAGGACCGCGGATGTTCTCGAGGAGCGTCATGGCGTCGAGTCTACTTCCGGCTTGCTCGGAGGTTTCAGGACACGAGGGACCGCAGCACGTACTGCAGGATCCCCCCGTTGCGGTAGTAGTCAGCCTCACCGGGCGTGTCGATGCGGACGATCGCGTCGAACTCGACGGTCTGCTTACCCTCCGGAGACTGCGTGCTGGGCTCGGCGACAACGCGCACGGTGCGCGGCGTCGTGCCGTTGTTCAATTCGGCGATGCCCGTGATGCTAATCGTCTCGGTGCCGTCGAGGCCGAGCGACGCCCACGTCTCTCCGGCCGGGAACTGCAGCGGTACGACGCCCATCCCGATGAGGTTGGAGCGGTGGATCCGCTCGAAGCTCTCGGTGATCACGGCCTTGACACCGAGGAGGCTCGTGCCTTTCGCCGCCCAGTCACGTGACGACCCGGAACCGTACTCCTTGCCGCCGAGGATGACGAGAGGGATCTGGGCTGCCTGATAGTTCGCCGACGCGTCGTAGATGAAGGCCTGCGGCGCGTCGGGCTGCGTGAAGTCGCGCGTGTAGCCCCCCTCGACGCCATCGAGGAGCTGGTTCTTGAGCCGAATGTTCGCGAAGGTGCCGCGGATCATTACCTCGTGGTTGCCGCGCCGGGAGCCGTAGGAGTTGTAGTCCGCCCGCTCGACGCCGTGCTCATTGAGGTAGTGCCCGGCGGGGCTGTCCGCCTTGATGGTGCCGGCTGGGCTGATGTGGTCGGTGGTGACCGAGTCGCCCAGCTTCGCGAGCACGCGTGCGCCGCTGATGTCGGTGACCGGGGTCGTCTCGATCGTCATGCCGTCGAAGTACGGGGGCTTGCGAACGTAGGTGGACTTCTCGTCCCACTCGAACGTCGGACCGGTCGGGGTCGGCAGCGAGCGCCAGCGCTCGTCGCCGTCGAAGACACCCGCATACTCGTGGGTGAACATCTCGGTGTCGATCGCGGAGTCGATCGTCTGCTGCACCTCGGCGGCGTCGGGCCAGATGTCCTTGAGGAACACCTCGGTTCCGTCGGTTGCGGTGCCGAGGGAATCGGTCACGAAATCGAAGTTCATCGTCCCGGCGAGAGCGTAGGCGATGACGAGCGGCGGGCTCGCGAGGTAGTTCATCTTCACGTCGGGATTGATGCGGCCCTCGAAGTTGCGATTGCCCGAGAGCACCGCGGTGACTGCAAGGTCGTTGTCATTGACCGCGGCGGAGATCTCGTCGAGCAGCGGGCCGGAGTTTCCGATGCAGGTCGTGCAGCCGTAGCCGACGGTGAAGAAGCCGAGGTCCTCGAGGTAGCTCGTCAGCCCGGCCTTCTCGTAGTAGTCGGTGACGACCTTGGACCCGGGGGCGAGGGTGGTCTTGACCCACGGCTTGACCTTGAGGCCCTTCATGCTGGCGTTGCGGGCCAGGAGGCCTGCAGCGAGCATGACCGAGGGGTTGGACGTGTTCGTGCACGATGTGATCGCGGCGATCGCGACGGCGCCGTGGTCGAGCGTGAAGCCCGTGCCATCCCCGAGTTTGACGCCGGTCGGGGTCGAGGCCGTCGACGGGGCGTGGCTCGAGTGGTGGTTCTGGGCCGGGGCGTGCGCGGACGTCTCGTCCTGCGGGGTCAAACCGATCGGGTCGGATGCCGGGAAGGTGCCCTCGATTGCCGCGTCGACCTTCGAGCGGGTCACGCCGGCGTAGTCGTTGAGGTCGATCTCGAACTGGTCTTTCGCGCGGCTGAGCTCGACGCGGTCCTGGGGGCGCTTCGGTCCGGCGATGGACGGCACGACGGTGGACAGGTCGAGCTCGATGTACTCGCTGTAGGTCGCCTCGGTCGACGGGTCGTGCCAGAGCGTCTGCAGCTTGGCGTACTCCTCGACGAGGCGCACCTGCTCCTCGTCGCGGCCGGTGAGACGCAGGTAGTCGAGGGTCACGTCGTCGATCGGGAACATCGCGGCGGTGGAGCCGAACTCCGGGCTCATGTTTCCGATGGTGGCGCGGTTCGCGAGCGGCACCGAGGCAACCCCCTGCCCATAGAACTCGACAAACTTGCCAACGACCCCATGGTCCCGCAGCATCTCGGTGATAGTCAGCACGACGTCGGTCGCCGTGACCCCCGCGGGGATCTGTCCGGACAGCTTGAAGCCGACGACCTTCGGGATGAGCATCGAGACAGGCTGGCCGAGCATGGCCGCCTCGGCCTCGATGCCACCGACGCCCCAGCCGAGCACGCCGAGCCCGTTCACCATGGTGGTGTGGGAGTCGGTGCCGACGCAGGTGTCGGGGTAAGCCTGGAGCGCGCCGTTCACGGTGCGCGTGTACGTCACCCTCGCGAGGTACTCGATGTTGACCTGGTGAACGATTCCGGTTCCTGGCGGGACAACCTTGAAGTCGTCGAAGGCGGTCTGGCCCCAGCGGAGGAACTGGTATCGCTCCCCGTTCCGCTGGTACTCGATCTCCACGTTGCGCTCGAGGGCGTCGGCGGTGCCGAACAGGTCGGCGATGACCGAGTGGTCGATGACCAGTTCGGCGGGCGCCAGCGGGTTGATCTTGGTGGGGTCGCCGCCCAGTTCCGCGACGGCCTCGCGCATGGTCGCGAGGTCGACGATGCAGGGGACACCGGTGAAGTCCTGCATCACCACGCGGGCGGGGGTGAACTGGATCTCGGTGTCGGGCTCAGCGGTGGGAACCCAGCCGCCGAGGGCCTCGATCTGCGCGCGGGTCACATTCGCGCCGTCCTCGGTACGGAGGAGGTTCTCGAGCAGCACCTTCAGGCTGAACGGGAGCTTCTCGGATCCGGCGACGCTGTCGAGCCGGAACACCTCATAGTCGGTCGCACCGACAGTGAGCGTGTCCTTCGAACCGAAGCTGTTGATTGCGGACATGTCGAGTCTCCCTTGCTGACGTCTGCCAATCCTGACCGCCGACCTGCGGGCGTGCCACCAAGGCAAGCCTAAGTGTCGCGGGTGTGCGCTCGCACGGGGCGAGTCATCGAAAGTATCTCGACGTCAAGATAAATCATTATAGGCACAGGCGACCTGTCGGCCGTCGCTATGCCACGGCGTTTTCCCGCCGGTAGACGCTCCGCACCAGCATCCACGTCACCCAGAGCATGACCGCGTAGAGCGGCACGCCGAGCACGAGCTTGACTGTGCCGAGCAGCTCGACTTCGCCGGCGAGGTAGAGGGGAAGCTCGGCGGCGAGCCGCAGGAGGAAGAGTCCGCACCAGAGCACCGTCGCGAGCGTCAAGACGCGCATCTTCGCGGGACTGTTCCGCCATTCGAGGCCGTCGTTGCTGAGCACTCCGACGATCAGCCCGATGAGGGGGTGTCGCGCGAGAATGCTCACGACCAGCACGAGCAATGAGATCGCGTTGATGATGAGCCCCGGAACGAAGTTGTCCTCGGGCCTGCCGGTGAAGAGCGCCAGGCCGGCCGAGATGGCGACGCCGCCGACCCCGGCGACGGCCTGGTTCACGGACGAGCGGGAGATGAGCCTGACCAGCACGAACCCGATCGCGATCGCGACGGGGACGAGCACCGCGGCGGCGAGGTTCTCGGTGGCGGCGTAGATCACCAGGAAGCCGAGCGCCGGGAGGATCGCCTCGACGATGCCCCGCAGTCCCCCGACGGCCTTGAGGAGCGACGCGGCGGTAGGCATCTCGCCCGGAGCCACCTGCCCGATCCCCGCGTTCCTCACAGCGAAGCCGAGTGCCTCGCGCAGGGACGGCTCGCTCGCGGAGGACGGCGAAGGTCCGGTCGCCTCAGGTCCGATTGCCTCGGGTCCGATCGCCTCGGTCCCGTCCTCGCGCTTTGTCACGGTTACTCCCCCGGTTCGCGAGGCGGTGCGGTCTGGCCGGCCGCGGACTTGGGGATGTGCAGCGGGATGAGGTCGCGCGGGGGCATCGGCGTCGAGCCGCGCACGACGACGACGCCGCGGAACAGATCCTCGACCTGCGCGGCGGCCTCCGCGTCGACGGCGCCCTTGCCCGCGACGACGCCGCGCAGGAACCAGCGCGGGCCGTCGACGCCGATGAACCGGGCGATGCGCATCGAGCCTTCTCCGCCCGCCTGCACCGTCGGGATCTCCGCGAGGAGCTCCGGCCCGAACGGACCAGCGACCTCCTTGGTCGATCCGCCCTGCTTGTGGATCTGCTCTGTGATCTGGCTCCGGATCTCGTTCCAGAGACCCGTCGTCCTCGGCGCGGCGAACGGCTGCACCTGCAGCGTCGACCCGGCATAGTCGAGCGCTACGGCGACCACCCTCTTGCTGCCCTCCTCGACCTCGAGGCGGAGGTGGAGTCCCTCGCGTGGGAGGATCTTCACCCCGCCCAGGTCGACATAGGGACGCACGGCGTTCGCCTCGCTCTCATCGAGCGGTCCATTCACCCCACGGTCTTCTGGCGCCGACTTGGCATGGTCGAGAGCGTCCTCGACCTCGACCTCGCCTGAGGCGGCCACATCGCGCTCGTCGCTGTTTCCGATGCCTTCGATGGCGGTGTTATCACTCACGCCTGTTCTCCTGGTTCGTTTCGTCGGTATCCGGTCGATCCGAAGCCGTGGTCGCCCCTCGCACTGCCGGGAAGGGTGTCGACCGGGACGAACTGCGCCCTCGTCACCGGCATGACGATGAGCTGCGCGATCCGGTCGCCAACCTCGACAGGATACGCCTTCGCTCTGTCTGTGTTGAGGAGCGTCACTCGGATCTCGCCGCGATAGCCGGCATCAACGGTCCCCGGGCTGTTCACAATAGTGATGCCGTGCCGGGCAGCGAGGCCGCTGCGCGGCACCACGAGGCCGACGTAGCCGTCTGGCAGCGCGATGGCGACGCCGGTGCCGACCGTGGCGCGCTCCCCCGGCTCGAGGGTGAGCGCCTCGGCGGCGATGAGATCGGCACCCGCGTCTCCCGGGTGGGCGTAGGACGGGGCGGGCACATCCGGTGCGCCGGCGCTCAGCAGGACTTCGACGTATTCGGGCACGTGACGAGGGTAGTGCAGAACATCTGATCGAATAGGCACATGCAGCTCTATCGTGAACGTCTGTGGCCCTCGGCGTGGGTCTTTCTCTCGACCGCACTTGTGATTCCCGCAAGCCTTCTGGTCTTCCTACCTATTAATCCCACGGCGGGAGTGTGGACGGCCATCGTTTTGTATGCCGGATGCGCCGTGGCGCTGATTGCGACTTCCCCGGTCATCCAGGTGACCGACGCGCAGATTACAGCGGGCCGCGCACGGTTGCCGGTGGGCCTTGCCGGCATTCCCGAGGCCTTCGAGAAGCAGGAGGCCACACTCGAGCGGGGCCAGCGCCTCGACGCGAGGGCCTGGCTCGTCATCAGGGGGTGGGTGTCGCCGGTGGTGAAGATCCCGGTCACCGACCCGGCCGACCCCGCGCCGTATTGGCTCGTCTCAACGAGACGGCCGGCACGCCTCGCCGACGCGATCGAGCGGGCCAGGAGTGGCGGGGCATGACCCGGGGCGTGCGGTCCTCTCTAGGAGGCGCACTCCGCGCAGACAGCGCCCAGCTTCTCGGTGTGGTCGATCTGTGACCGGTGCTTCACGAGGAAGCAGCTGATGCAGGTGAACTCGTCAGCCTGGGGAGGGAGCACCACCACGTCGAGGTCAAGGTCAGAGAGGTCGGCGCCGGGAAGCTCGAAGCCTCCGGGGTTATCCGAATCGTCGACGTCGACTTGGCCGGACATCTTGTCCGGGACCCGCTCCTTCAGCGCCTCGATAGACTCCGAGTCGTCGTCGGTCTTGCGGGGCGCGTCGTAGTCCGTTGCCATGCCTTTTCCAGTTCTGTTCAGCCACGTGAATTCAAATGGGCGGGCATAGTTTGCATGAATTGGTGGGGAATAGCAAACCGTCCCCGCAGTGCCTCACGAGTGCCTTCGGGTCAACTTGCGGCACGCCCGGCGTATTCCCGCGATACAGGGCGTTCGCGTGCAAACCTTGCCCTAATTCGATACACCCCGAAAGGTCAATCGCATGCAGGACCTCACAGTCATCGGCGTCGAGAGCGGTGCGCTTGTCGCAGCGTCGAACGACGGCACCCGCTTCAGAATCGCAATCAACGAGACGCTTCATTCGAAGCTCAGGGACGCGACCCCTCCGCCCGGCAACGTGCGCAAGCCCGCACCCCGGGAGATTCAGGCTCAAATCCGGTCCGGCCTGTCGGCCGAGGAGGTCGCGGCTGTCACCGGTGTGAACCTCGACTACATCCGCAAGTTCGAAGGCCCCGTGCTGGCCGAACGTGAGTTCGTGATCGAGTCGGCGCTCAATATCGCCGTTCACACCGCGATCGACACCGATCCCATGCAGCAGGGGTCCACATTCGGCTCGGTGATTCGCGGGCGACTGAACGACCTCGGTGCCACGGGCGAGCGTTGGGCGAGCTGGAAGCAGCCCGATGGCGCGTGGGTCGTGAAGCTCGCCTTCACGGCGGACCAGATCGATCACGACGCCCGCTGGAACTACGAGCCCAAGAAGGCCGCACTCGCCCCGATGAACAACGAGGCCAACACCCTGTCCCAGCAGGGCGAGATGCCCGGCGGCTTGATCCCGCGCCTGCGCGCGGTCAGCGGTGACGAACGCGCACCGGACTCTTCGCGATTCGACAGCGGCGCCTTTGACGTGCGGACAGGCGACACCGACCGCGAGTCGGGCTCCCACTTCGAGCAGGTGCCGTTCGGCCGCGCCACCGGATCATCCCCCGAGGTGTCGGCCGCTGCGATCAATCGCGCGCCAACGAACGACTCGTCGTCCAGCCAGACGTCCGACCTTCTCGACGCGCTCCGACGACGCCGCGGCGAGCGGGAGAGCGCCGCGTTGTGGAACGAGGAGGACACGAGGGTGGCGCATCCATCGACGAGCAACGTGCGCTTGGTCGACATCCCGTTCGACCCGTTCGACGCGCCCATCGACGACGACCGGCCGCGCGGCCACACCGACACGGCGCCCCAGCCGATCACAAGCCCGGCGAAGGCATCGACGAAGAAGGGCCGCGCCTCGATGCCCAGCTGGGATGAGATCGTCTTCGGCGCCCGCTCGGACGACGATCCGGTTTAGCGCGCGTAGGCGCCGAATCCGAGCAGCGGGATCGCGGTCTCGGCTGCCGCGAGAGAGCCGTGCTGCCCCACCATGGAGCGCCCGCTGTGGTTCGGTGCCCTGGTGTCGTAGTAGGCAATGTTCTTGCGTGCAGCGATGATGATGTCGCCGATCCGGGGCGCGACCTCGGGGGCGACGGTAGGGCCGAACCATCCGGCCGCGATCGCTTCGTCGCGCGAGGCCACCCAGGACCGGCCGCCCTCTGCCTGGCGCCAGGCCTCGAGCACCGCTGTGCGGTGTTCCGGTGACGCGTCCGGCTCCAGGTGCAGCTGCAGGCAGCGGGGTTCGCCTGCGACGAAGCGAACCCCATCGACGAGGGACGCGTCCTCGCCAAACAGCACGTGGGAGTGCTCTGGAATGTCGAGGACGCCGTGGTCGGCGGTCACCAGCAGCCCCTCCCGCGGGCGCAGGCTCGAGGCGAAGCCGCGCACCGCAGCGTCGACCTCCTCAAGCTGGGTCGTCCACTCGGGCGACTCGCAGCCGTCCGAGTGGCCGACCTTGTCGAGTTCGGCGATATAGATGTAGACGATGGCGCGGTCGGTGCCATCGAGGATCTCCCGTGCCGCGTCCATGCGCTCCGGGATGCCCTCGGCGCCCCGGTAGTCCGCGCCGCGCAGCACGGCCTTCGTGAATCCCGAGCGACGGTGCTTCTCGGTCGCGACGACGAAGCTCGGGATCGACTCGGCTGCCGCACGCTCGAAAACGGTGGGCATCCGCTGCCAGGTGGCCGGATCGAGGTGGCTGTCCCAACCGCTCAGCTGGTTGATCACCCGGTTGTGTGCGGGATCCAGCGCCGTGTACCCCACCAGCCCGTGCTCGCCGGGCTGGGCCCCGGTCGTGAAGGTCGCGAGTGCCGCGGCCGTGGTCGTCGGGAAGCCGGCGCCGATCGTCGAACCGCGGTTGAGCAGCGGGGCGAGGGTCCTCGCATGGCCGGCGCGGTGAGCAAGGGCCTGGGCCCCCATGCCGTCGACGAGGATCACGACGGCCTTGTCGACGACGGGAAGGCCGAGCGATCCGGGACGACCCAGCACGGATTCGAGGCAACTCGGCAGAACGTCGGCGAGGCTGAACCGGTGTGTTTTCGTGGCCGGTAGCATGGTCGCAATCCTATGACTACTCCCCTCAACACGACTGCATCCAGCGGGTCCGGCTCCGACGGCCCCGGCGAACGAATCGAAGACGTCGATGTCGCCGACGAGATGCAGGGCTCATTCCTCGAGTACGCCTACTCGGTCATCTACTCCCGCGCGCTCCCGGATGCCCGCGACGGGCTCAAGCCCGTGCAGCGCCGCATCCTGTACCAGATGACCGAGATGGGTCTGCGCCCGGAGCGGGGCCACGTGAAATCCGCCCGTGTCACCGGCGAGGTCATGGGCAAACTCCACCCGCACGGCGACTCGTCGATCTACGACGCGATGGTGCGCATGACGCAGTCGTTCATCATGCGCGTCCCGCTCATCGACGGGCACGGCAACTTCGGCTCCCTCGACGACGGCCCCGCCGCGGCGCGGTACACCGAGGCGCGCCTTGCGCCGGCAGCCAGCGCGATGACGGCGGACCTCGATGAGGATGTCGTCAACTTCGTTCCCAACTACGACAACCAGCTGACGCAGCCGGAGGTGCTCCCGGCCGCGTTCCCGAACCTCCTCGTCAACGGGGCGAGCGGCATCGCCGTCGGCATGGCCACGAACATGGCCCCGCACAATCTCATCGAGGTCATCGGTGCGGCGAGGTTCCTGCTTGACAACCCGACCGCGACCCTCGACGAACTGATGTCCTACGTACCGGGCCCCGACCTTCCGACCGGCGGGACGATCATCGGCCTCGCCGGCATCCGCGACGCCTACGAGACCGGGCGGGGCAGCTTCAAGACGCGAGCGCGCGTGTCGATCGAGTCGATCACCGCACGCAAGACGGGGCTTGTGGTGACCGAGCTGCCCTACATGGTCGGCGCCGAAAAGGTGATCGAGAAGATCAAGGACGGTGTTGGGTCGAAGAAGCTCAGCGGAATCTCCGACGTCACCGACCTCACCGACCGCCGGCACGGCCTGCGCCTGGTCATCGGGATCAAGACGGGGTTCAGCCCGGAAGCCGTTCTCGAGCAGCTGTACCGCTACACGCCTCTCGAAGACCAGTTCAACATCAACGCCGTCGCGCTCGTCAACGGCGGCCCACGCACCCTCGGACTACGCGAGCTTCTTCAGGTCTACCTCGACCACCGCATCTCGGTGGTCACCCGTCGCAGCCAGTACCGGCTCGCGCGCCGCCTCGAGCGTCTGCACCTCGTGGAGGGGCTGCTGATCGCAATCGTCGACATCGACGAGGTGATCCAGGTCATCCGTGCGAGCGATGACAGCGAGCAGGCCCGCGCGAAGCTCATGGAGGTGTTCGACCTCAGCACCCTCCAGGCCGAGTACATCCTGGAGCTGCGGTTGCGGCGCCTCACCCGGTTCTCCCGCATCGAGCTCGAGGCCGAACGAGACCAGTTGCGCGCCGAGATCGCCGAGCTGCAGGAGCTCCTTGCGAGTCCGGTCCGGATCCGCGCTCTCGTGTCGAGCGAGCTCGACCAGGTCGCCGAGAAGTTCGGCACCCCGCGGCGCACCCTGCTCACGGAGGCGAAGCCGAGCATCGCGACGGCGTCATCGCGGAGGGCGGGCCCCGTGCTCGAGGTGGCGGATGTGCCCTGCCGGGTGCTCCTGTCGACGACCGGCCGCATCCTCCGCGTCGATCTGGCCGAGTCTGGCTCCGACGGCGTGCCGCGTGCCGCGCGGCGCACCCGCCACGATGCCATCCGCTCCGACATCCGCACCACGACCCGAACCGAGATCGGCGCGATCACCAACCTCGGCCGCCTCATCCGGTTCTCCCCCGTCGACCTGCCCGTCGCGCCGGAGAACTCGATCCAGTTGGGCGCCGGCCGCAAGGTCGACGAGTACATCGCCCTCGCGAACCGCAAGGAGCGCGTGCTTGCCCTCGTGTCGCTCGACTCGCCCGACTCGATCGCGATCGGTACGCGGTTGGGGATCGTCAAACGGCTCGCTGTGGGTACCTGGCCGAACCGGCCCGACTTCGAGGTCATCAGCCTCAAGCCGCGCGACGAGGTGATCGGCGCGGCGCAAGGCCCGGAGAGCGACGAACTCGTCTTCGTGAGCTCCCTCGCCCAGCTGCTGCACTTCCCGGCTGCGCTCGTGCGGCCGCAGGGCATCGCGGCCGGCGGCGTGGCCGGTATGAACCTCGGGGCGAAGGATGCCGCGATCTTCTTCACGTCGCTCGATCCCGCGACATCCGTTGTGGCGACCGTCGCGACGAACTCGACAACGCTTGCCGGAACAGACGCGGGTCGCGCGAAGGTCTCCGACTTCTCCGAGTTCCCCGGCAAGGGCCGCGCGACCGGTGGGGTCAGGGCGCACGCATTCCTGAAGGGCGAGGACTCCCTCGCCCTTGCCTGGGCAGGTCCGTCGCCCGCGCTCGCGGTCGCGCAGGACGGCGGGGCCCGACAGCTCCCTGAGTCCGGGATGAAACGCGGCGGCTCCGGGTTGCCGCTCGACTCCCCGATCACGTCGATCGGCCAAGCGATCCAGCCGGCCTGACCCTCAGCTCTGGCCACCCGCACCCTCTCCCGTGCGTCGCGCTGGCGCTGTTCGCCCCCGCGGCTGTAATCGCACGCACGCGAATGAATACCGCCCGCGCGAGCCGACGGGAGCCCGGCCGCGCAGAACCGCGCTACTCGCGGGGTTTCAGCGGCGGCAGCACTGGCAGGGTCGAGGAGTTCTCCCCCTCGCGCAGGTAGGGCTCGACGAAGACCCGCTCGTCGTGCTCGGCCGGCTGCCACCAGCGGGCCGCGATCACGGAATCGTGGACCAGTGGCACGGTCGCGGCAGGTTCCGGCGACTGAAGCCAGTCGCCCGCGACCTCGAGGGGGACGTTGTAGCCGATCGAAGCCAGATGGAGCCGCAGCGCCTCGGCGGCGGCATGCTGTCGAGAGGCAGCCTCGGCTGCCTGGCGCCGACGTTGGCGGGTGACAAGCTGTAGCGGGAGCACCACGAACAGGGCGCAGAGCACTCCGGTCCCTGCGATGCCCACGGCGACGACGGCGGCGAGCGACTCGCCCCCGAGTGCGGTGCCCTGGCCGAGAAACACGAGTGCGGCCACGAGCGCGGCCGTCGCGATGGCGAACGCGGTCACGCCGACGGGCACGACCCGACTCGAGTTCGCGGCGGACTCCAGCGCCCGGCGGTAGTCGGTGATCTCGAGGGCGGCGGGCGGCAGGTCCCGGTCAGACATCGATGCGATCGCGGCTGAGGCCGGCCCCGTCGATGATGAACTCCTTGCGCGGGGCGACGTCGTTGCCCATGAGCAGCTCGAAAACGCCGGCTGCCATCGCGGCATCCGAGACGTTCACTCGCCGCAGGGTGCGGTGCCGCCGGTCCATCGTCGTTGACGCGAGCTGGTCGGCGTCCATCTCCCCGAGGCCCTTGTACCGCTGGATCGGATCCTGGTAGCGCTTGTTCGACTTCTTCAGCGCTGTCAGCACGCCGTTCAGCTCGGTTTCAGAGTAGGTATAGATCGTCTCGTTCGGCTTGCTGCCGGGGTTCATAACTATGACCCGGTGCAGTGGCGGCACGGCGGCGTAGACGCGGCCGTCAAGGATCATGTCGGGCATATAGCGGAAGAACAGGGTGAGGAGAAGGGTGCGGATGTGCGCGCCGTCGACGTCGGCGTCGCTCATGATGATCACTTTGCCGTAGCGCGCGACCGAAAGGTCGAAGCTGCGCCCCGATCCCGCGCCGATCACCTGGATGATCGATGCGCATTCGGTGTTCGAGAGCATGTCCGACACGGACGCCTTCTGCACGTTGAGGATTTTTCCCCGGATGGGGAGAAGCGCCTGGTATTCGCTGTCCCTGGCGAGCTTCGCCGTGCCGAGCGCGGAGTCGCCCTCGACGATGAACAGCTCGCTATTGCCGACGTCGCTCGAGCGGCAGTCGACGAGCTTCGCCGGCAGCGAGGAGCTCTCGAGGGCGTTCTTGCGACGCTGGGTGTCCTTGTGGGCGCGGGCGGAGATGCGCGACTTCATTTCGGCGACGATCTTGTCGAGCACGAGGGCGCTCTGCGCCTTGTCGTCCCGTTTCGGCGAAGCGAACCGCTCGGACAGCGTCGTCGCGACGACCGATGCGACGATCGCGCGAACGGCGGGAGTACCGAGGACCTCCTTGGTCTGCCCCTCGAACTGCGGCTCGGGCAGCCGCACCGTGAGCACGGCGGTGAGGCCGGCGAGAATGTCGTCCTTCTCGAGCTTGTCGCTCCCGACCTTGAGCCGGCGGGCGTTCTGCTCGACCTGGGCGCGCAGGAATTTCATGAGCCCCGCCTCGAAGCCAGCCTGGTGGGTTCCGCCCTTCGGCGTCGCGATGATGTTGACGAAGGTCTTGAAGACCGTGTCGTAGCCGGTCCCCCAGCGCAGGGCGATGTCGACGGCGCACTCGCGTTCGAGTTCGGTGGCGACCATTGCGCCGGAGTCCTGCAGCACCGGCACGGTCTCGGAGAAGGTGCCGCTGCCTTGCAGACGCCACGTCTGCGTGACCGGTTCGTCGACCGACAGGTGATCGACGAATTCGGAGATTCCGCCGTCGAATTGGAAGGTCTCCCGAGTCGGCTCGTCACCGCGGTCGTCGGCGATGTCGATGCCGAGCCCGGGCACGAGGAACGCGGTCTGGCGAGCGCGGGACAGGAGCTCCTCCGTTTGGAACGCGGATCCCTTCGTGAAGATCTGGCGGTCGGCCCAGTAGCGGATCCGGGTTCCGGTGACTCCGCGGGCGACCTTGCCGACCACCTTCAGCTCGCTGCCGGAGACGAACGGCGAGAATGGCGCATCCGGGGTCTTCTCCCCGGAATCGGCGAAAACGCCTGGCTCGCCCCGGTGGAACGACATCGCCCAGGTCTTGCCGTTGCGGTCGACCTCGACGTCCAGTCGCTCGGAGAGTGCGTTGACGACGGATGCGCCGACGCCGTGCAGCCCGCCGGATGCCGCGTACGAGCCACTTCCGAACTTGCCGCCGGCGTGGAGCTTGGTGAAGACGACCTCGACGCCGCTCAGGCCCGTCTTCGGCTCGATGTCGACGGGAATTCCGCGGGCGCTGTCGCGTACCTCGACGCTGTCGTCGGCGTGCAGGATGACCTCGATGGACGAGCCGTGCCCGCCGAGCGCTTCGTCGACGGAGTTGTCGATAATCTCCCACAGGCAGTGCATGAGGCCGCGGGAGTCGGTCGAACCGATGTACATACCCGGGCGCTTGCGTACTGCCTCGAGCCCCTCGAGTACCGAGAGGTGTCTCGCGGAATAGTTCGAATCGGGCACGGGGTCTCCTTCTAGTGCTGCCGCCGCGCCGGGAACCCCGGCCGACCGGCCGCGTTCCACACTAATGACTCGTAGCGTGCCGATCCTGCATCAACACCCGGCCAGGTCCCGCTACGCGTTCAGCGAAATAGGCGCCGAATGAGACCTAGTTGTCACCGGGACGTGTTTCTATAGTTATGCACCACATCTCGTGTCGAGTTTGGAGGAACCCGAAATGTCACAAAATGCCCCTCGTTCCACAGTAGAGCTCGAGCCGCGCCACGAACTCACCTCGCACGACAGGTGTGACAGTTGCGGTGCCCAAGCCTATGTTCGCGTCACCATGGCCTCCGGTCAGCTCCTGTTCTGCGGCCACCACGGCGCGAAGTTCAAGGAGAAGCTGTCGGCTAGTGCACTTGAATGGCACGACGAATCGTCTCGGCTGATCGAGAACGACCGCGCCTGACCCGCGCGTCCATCCGCACCGACGTCGACAACGCCCGAGACCTGATGGTCCGGGCGTTGTGTCGTTAACCGCCCGATCGGCCTCCCCAACGGGTCTGCTGCAAGGTCAGTTCGCCAGTTAGTCGATACGGGTACGCGGTATCAGGCTGGATAGCCGGGTGACGACTTCTTCGCCGATGGTCCCCATCCCATCAGCCCAGTTCTGGAGCGTCGGCTCTCCCGCGGAGCCGTCCCCGAAGAGCGTAACGGTGTCGCCCACTGTGGCATCGGCTCCGCTGACATCAATCAGAAGCAAGGTTGGTTCGACGGCGACGACCGGATAGCGGCTGCCCGCGAGAGCCACAGACACTGCGCCTGCAGCATCAGCCAGGATCCCGGATGCCCCGCCGATGCCGACTGCCGCAAGTGTCCGCTCCCCCGCCCGCCGAATGTGACGAATAGGCGCGCGCAGGGTCATGACGGGGCGCAGCCCAAGGTCTTCTGGACCGACTCCGCCGCCGGGCGCGATTCCGTAGAGGAACGCGCCGACCCGCACCACATCAAACCGGGCATCCTCACGGGCATAGGCGGCAGCACTGGCGGCGATGTGACGCGTCGCCGCGCGAATGCCGTGCGCTTCAGCGATCGCGAGGCCTTCCCTGTACTCGGCGATGGAACGGCTGTCGTCGTCGTGTGACTCTTCCGCGAGATGGGTCCAGAGCCCGGAGACGACCACCCGCCCCGAGCGCTGCAGTTCGGCAGCGAGGTTTACGAAGCGTTCCCAGTCGCCGGCAAGCACTCCCGCACGGTGCAGTCCGGTGTCCAGCTTCAAGTGGATGCGTGCCGGCGGTGTCCCCGCTACCGCCGCCGCGGCGGCGACCCTTTCGAGCACAGGCACATCGGTCACCCCGATATCGATCTGCTGCTGTAGCGCCTCACTCAGGTCGTCACCTCGGTCGAATACCCAGGCGAACACCATGGAGTCCGGTGCCTGGTGTCGCACCCTCAGTGCGCCCGGGAGGTCGAGCGCACCGAAGCGGGTCACACCCTCATCCAGCAGCACGGCAAGAACGCTGTCGAGCCCGTGGCCGTAAGCGTCATCTTTCACGACCGCCATGAGTTCGGCCGGTGCTATCCGATCTCGAACCAGCCGCACATTGTGGCGCAGGGCGGCGGTCGAGATGAGCACGCTCGCGTCGATGCTATCCACCGGCTGCCTCCGGGGTCAGCCGACGCGCAAGGCAGGCGAGAACACTGAACGGATGCTCATCGATCGATCGGCACCATTCCTCCAGCGACAGCTCCCCCGTCTCAGGATTCCCGAAAATCACGACCGTATCCCCCGGCGTGACCGCAGCGTCGCCGGCGTCGACCACGAGCACATCCATGGCCACACGCCCGACGATCGGCATCTGCACAGCGTGGTCACCCCAGCTGACGGATGCGCGGTTCCCCGCTTTGCGCGGTAACCCGTGGCCGTAGCCGATTGCAACCAGTAGGAGAGTGGTAGCCGAAGCCGTTCGGAAGGTGTGGCCGTAGGACACGCCAGCGCCGGCACCCACATGCTTGATCGCCAGAACCTCGGCAGTCAGTCGTGGCGGATTCGCTGTCATCGACTGCAGCACATGCTGGACCGCGAGGTCGTCAGTCGGCGGTTTGAGCAGCTCACCTTGGCGCGCCGACAACTGGAGCGAGCGGGCGGCAACACTCATAGTCACCCCATCCCGCCTGATGTGCATAATCCAACCCATCCTACTGCCCGAGTGCTCGTTCGCGACGAAGCGCGCCTCTGGTGGCTAGCGGCGGCTGGCCACGATCGCGGGCTGGTGGCTGGCTCTGCTTCCCGTGCGGATGCCGGTGGCGCTGACTCGTGTCTCGTAGAGTCCGGGAGTCCAATTCCCCTCAATCAGGACGGGGCCGTTCGGCCCGACTGCCACGTCCCATCCGACATAGGGCACCGTGGGGACGACTCGCGCTGCTTCGTCGATGAGCGCCAAGACCTCGTCCCACAGCGGTACCCGAAAGTCGGTGATTGACGTACCCGAGTCGGGATGCGTTTCGTAGCGGCTCTTGTGCTTGCCGGTATGGCCGGGGCCCACCGACCGCCCTTCATCGTCGAGCATCGTGAAGAACCCTCCCCAGGTGAACTGGTCGCTCACTGCGCCCCTGCCGAACTTTTGGGCGGCCATGAGCACGTGCACACGCTCGCCGTCGAAGAAGGTCGAGACGCGGGTTGTGTTCACCGTGCCAGCGCAGTACTCGGAAAGATACGGATGCTGAGCGATCGGCTCTTCGATCAGCCGCTGGCCGCGCTCCAGAAGGTCGGCACGGAACTGCACCCAGTCATCGACATCCGCCGTGACGTAGCGGAAGACACCCTTGCCCTCACGCCCGACGGGGACTTTCGCGATGATCGCCGGATAACGCTCCGCGAATGCCCGCAGCCGGTCGGCATCCACCTCTTCCAGATCGATCCATTCGCGCTTCAGGTACCGCGCGAACAGTCGATTGAAGGCGATCTTATTCTCGAACAGGAGCACGTCCTGAGGGTCGTTGAGCGCATCCGCGAGGTGGTGCTGCAGCAGCCCGGTCATGAAGGTCTTGCGTTCCTTGCGGCTGAGGAGTGCGAAGTCCGACTCGTAGTAGTCGATGTACCCGGTGTCGTGGAAGGCCGCCCAGATCAGCATGTCCACGAAGGTGCGCGGCGCCCACTTGCCCTGTTCTCCCGCGATCTGTGTCGCGAAGGACCAGACGCGGCTCGGGTCGAACGCAGTTGCGCGCTCCAGGAAATACTTCAAACGCGCCTTCGGCGCGGCGTCACTGGGCAACGGGAAAACCTTCCAACGGGGTCGCGTACAAGTGCAACGAGGACGACGTGCCTCAGAACCCTCTCATCTTAGGCTTTGATCCACCAACGGCTGCCGCCGCCGCGGTCCCCGCAACCGCCGGGCGGCCTTCGAATGTCGCGAAAGCAGGCCATGTTAGCGTTAGCGGGTGAATCAACAATGGCTGCGCCTTCGGTACCTGATCGAGCGCGCACGACGGGTGAATCCGTCCCAGTTCTTCGAGCTGGCGGGCCAGGTGAAGAGGGTATCCAAAGCCCCGAAGTTGGTGATCATCGCCGACATGCTCTGGTGCTCGGTCCGGTACGAGATGGGGTTCCGCGACTACGTCGTCTGGGATATTCGTCTGCTCACCACACGCGAACGGGCTACGTGGATGACTCACCCCAAAGCGTTCCGACTGAACAGCACTCTCAATGGGCCCGACTCGCGAGCGATTCTGGGCGACAAGATTCGGTTCCACCACGACTTCGCAGATCTCACCCACCGCGAGTGGATTGACGCCTCGCAGGCGACGGCCGCTGAGCTGGCTGAGTTCGCTGCACGCCATCCGCGCATGATCGCCAAGCCTGCGCACGGTGAGGGCGGAGCGGGAATCTCCATCTACGAGGCCGCAGAGATCCAGGATTTCACGCTCTGGCGCGCCGCCCTGATCACGCGCGACCAAACACTGCTCGAACAGGTGATCGAACAGCACGAGGCTCTCTCCCGGCTGTACCCGGGCAGCGTGAACACCGTTCGCATGATCACCTACCTCGACCCGAACGACAAGTTGCACGTCATCGCGTCGGTCCTCCGCATCGGCAATGGAGATGTCATCGACAACTTCGCTAGCGGTGGGATGTACGCCATGCTGGACGATGATGGGGTGGCTCAGTATCCCGGTGTGGATAAGCAGTCGAACGTCTACGAGACGCATCCGGCAACCGGCGTGCACATCGCGGGTTTCGCGGTGCCGAGGTATCCCGAAATCGTGGACATGGTCGCCGAAGCGGCTCGACGGCTGCCGACCGTGCCGTATGTCGGATGGGACGTCGCGGTCACGGCCGACGGACCGGCGCTGATCGAGGCGAACCATAATTCGAGCGTGTTCCAGCTCAAGCCCTCGGTGACCGGGGTGCGCACGGGCCTTCTCGACCGGTATCGCGCAGCGATCGGGCCGGGCGTTCTCGACCGTCGGTGAGACTGCGGGAGCCCTCGACACCCTAACCGCTGCCCTAACCGCTGCCCCGGGTCAGGGATTTCTCCGACGCAGCATGTCGCGAGCGATCTGGAGTTCCGGCGCTCGGAAGAGGACGAGCAGCAGCAGATAGACGATCGCGCACGTCGCGGCGATCACCAACGAGCCCAGCGCACCCCAGATCTTGTCCTGCATCATCCAGCCGGATGTCCCTCCGAGCAGGAAGAACAGCCAGACTCCGGCGGCCCCGGCTGGAACCGCCATAAGTGCGAAGCGTCCGAGCGCACGCCACGTCGATCCCAACTCGAGGGGGCCCAGCTTCCGCTGCAGCAGCAGGGTAGCGACAATCACCTGCACTATCCCCCCCACCGACTGCGCAAGCGCGACCGCGGCGGTGAGCTGCTCGACGGGAACCGTGTAGCGCACCAGAAGGGTGAGCGCGACGATGATGACGGCTTGGATCGCGGTGAAGAGAAACGGTGTTCGCGCATCTCCGTAGGCGTAGAACGCGCGTTGGATGATGAAGAGCACAGCCATCGGGAGCAGGCTGAACAGGTAGGCGATCAGCACCGGGGCTACCGCGACCGCATCGGCAGTGTTGTTCGAGAAGATACGGGAAGCGGGTAGGGCCGCCGCGGCCACGGCCGCCAGAGCGACGAAAACGAACAGACCGAGGATGCGGATGGACTGCGCGATGTCCCGCTTCACCTCGGCGTCTTTCCCCGCGGCGGCGTGCTCGCTGAGACGGGTGAAATAGGGCGTGCCGATTGCGAGGACGATCACCGAGTACGGAACCATATACACCAGCCAGGCGTTCTGCCACACGAACACCGATGCGCCGGTCCCCGATGCATCAGAGATCGTCCGCTGCTGCAGGATCCCGACCAGCTGGCCGATGAGCGTGATGAGGAACGTCCAGAGTGCGAGTTTCTGCATCTGTCGGAGCCCCATCCCCCGCCAGCGGAAATCGAACCGCAGGGGAATTCCCGCGCGACGCCACAACAGCAGCAGGACGCCCGTTTGAGCGATGATGCCGAGTGTCGCCGTGCCAGCCAGGACCGCGACCATCACGGGCGTCCATTGCCCGACGTCGTTGACATCGGCACCGAACAGGCGGATAAACACGAGGAACCCGATGATCGACACGACGTTGTTCACGATGGGTGCCCACGCATACGGGGCGAAGATGCGTCTCGCGTTCAGGATCTCGCCGATCAACGCGAACATTCCGTAGAAGAACAGCTGTGGGATACACCAGTACGCGAAGAACGTCGCAAGCTCGTGCTGCTCGGGCGTGTAGCGGGGGGCGAAAAGGCCTACCAGTGCGGGCGCGGAGACGACGGCAATCACCGTGGCGGCGCCCATCAGGACCGTTCCAAGGGTGAGCAGCTTCGCGAGGAAATCGTGTCCCCCATCGCGCCGGGCACTCACCCTGACAACCTGTGGGACGATCACGCCGGTCAGCACGCCGGCTGAGATCAGCGCATAGATGCTGTTCGGAAGCTGGTTGGCCGTGGCGAACGCGTCACTCGCCCGGCCGATGGCCCCGATCGCGGCGACGAGGACGATCGTACGAAGCAACCCGGTGACCCGGGAGGCGAGCGTTCCCGCCGCGATCACCGCACTCGCTCTGCCGAGACTCACCCCTTCCCCTTCCGCCGAGCTGTGACCGAGGGGAATCGGCTCGATGTGCGCTCGTGCCGCCTCAAGGCTCGCGGATGATGCCCATGGGGGTCGACTGGTGTCCCTGACCCAGCGGGTTGTCGAGCAGCACCCGCTCCATGGTGCGCGTGCGAGCCTTGCTCATTGTCGATCCCAGCACGTTGCCGCCGAGATCATTGATGTCGGTAATGAGCACCCCGATGTCCAGGCCCAGCGCTGCCCGCAGCTCGCGCGCGACGTCGTGGGGACGCTCGGGGGCGAGCACGACATGCGAGTTGTACGGAGGAATGGTTCCGCTGGTGGGGCCGTCGATACCACGCGCCTTCGGTCCCGCCACCCTGTAGAAGTCACCCGTGCGTCCGAACAGCTTGGTCACGGCTGCCACCCCTGCAGCGAACAGGATGCGCGGTGTTCCGCACTCGCGCAACGCCATCTCCATGGTCTGTGGAAGGCCGAGTCCGATTCCGTTCGGTGTCTTGACCACGTGGCTCGACAGCCAAGTGGCGAGTTTGCGCGGCGCAATAGACTCGGTCGGATACGAGCGACCCTGCGTGATGGCGACGATCTTCTCAGTTACGAAGAGCACATCACCATCATGCAGGCGGTCCGCTGCGAACGTTGTCACAACATCGGTGATGTCGTCGTCACTCATGACCAGCTTCGTCTTGATCGGGATGCGCAGGTATCGCACACCATCGATCACCGTCTCCAGCTGCTTGCCGTCGTTCGCCTCATCGGACATGGAGACCCACCTCTCTCGTGACCATTCGCATCCGTTGCGCTTACTCCAGGTAGTCGCGGAGGGACTGCGACCGGGATGGGTGGCGCAGCTTGGCCATCGTCTTCGACTCGATCTGACGGATGCGCTCGCGCGTTACCCCGAACGTGTCGCCGATCTGGTCGAGGGTCTTCGGCATTCCGTCGCCGAGCCCGAAGCGCATCCGGATCACGCCGGCCTCACGCTCGGAGAGCGAATCGAGCAGCGACTCCAGCTGCTTTTGCAGCATCGTGAAGCCGACGGCGTCCGCGGGGACCACCGCCTCGGTGTCCTCGATGAGGTCACCGAACTCGCTGTCGCCGTCTTCACCGAGCGGCGTATGCAGGGAGATCGGCTCGCGACCGTATTTCTGCACCTCGATGACCTTCTCCGGGGTCATGTCGAGCTCGCGGCTCAGTTCCTCCGGGGTGGGCTCGCGCCCGAGGTCCTGCAGCATCTGGCGCTGCACGCGGGCGAGCTTGTTGATGACTTCCACCATGTGCACCGGGATGCGGATGGTTCGTGCCTGGTCGGCCATTGCGCGCGTGATCGCCTGGCGGATCCACCACGTCGCGTAGGTCGAAAACTTGAAGCCCTTGGTGTAATCGAACTTCTCGACGGCACGGATGAGCCCGAGGTTGCCCTCCTGGATCAGGTCGAGGAACTGCATGCCCCGGCCCGTGTAGCGCTTCGCGAGGGAGACGACGAGTCGCAGGTTCGCACCCAGCAGATGGCTCTTGGCGCGCTGGCCGTCGCGAGCGACCCAGTGCAGCTCGCGGCCCTTGGCCGAACGCTGCTCTGCCTCGCTCATCTGGGACAGCTTGTCCTCGGCGAACAGGCCGGCTTCGATGCGCATGGCGAGCTCGACCTCTTCGGCCGCGTTGAGCAGGGCGACCTTACCGATCTGCTTCAGGTAGTCCTTGACCGGGTCGGCCGTGGCGCCCGTGATGGCGGACGAGTACACCGGCACCTCGTCGTCGTCGTCGACGAGCGACAGCACGAGGGCGCCGGCGGGCAGGTCCTCGGCGAGGTCGCCGGCCTTCGTCTTCTTCTCGTCGTCGTCGCCATCGTCCGAGGCGTCGGCGGGCGCGTCCTCGGTCGACTCCTCAGCGGATCCCTTGGCCTTCGGGCCGCGCTTGGCGGGCACCTTGGCAGGAGCTTTGTCGGCAGGAGCTTTGTCAGCTGCGGCCTTCTCGGCGGCCGCCTTCGCAGCCGGCGTCTTCGCCGGTGCCTTCACGGCCCTCTTCGCGGGGGTCTTGGCGGGGGTCTTGGCGGCGGTCTTCGGCGCCGCGCTCTCGGCCTCGACTTCGTCGGGTGCGGCCGCTTCCGCGGTAGTTGTCTTCTTGGCGGCGGTGGGTTCCGCAGTCTTGGTTCGGGCAGCCATTCGGATACCTTTCAGTTTGATTCGTAGCTCTCGAGTTTCGGCGTCTGGCGGGGCATGGACGGGGCCCGCCACACGGGCTTGGCCGAATTTCGGGCAGTACTAAGACCCATGTCAAGTCTTGGCGTGACGCGAAGGAGCACCTGCGCGACATCGGTTCAGAATGACCGGGTCTTAGGCCTAATTATTGCATGCTTTGGTGCGAGCTCTTGACAATTGCGGCTCTTGTCTAGTCCGTTTTGCGACGCCATGCTCTGGCAAGGACAACCCACAGCGGGGCCACCTGTATTCCCTCGTCCTCGCCGAGCTTCCTGCGGGTGCGGCGGCGGGCCTGCAGCAGGAAAACGACGCCGATTCCGACGACGACATACGGAACGAGCAGGGCGATCCGGAATGAGTCCCACGCGAAGATGTCCGATGGCAACCCCCCGTCGATCCGCATCCGATCAAGCAGGTCGAGCGCGACGCCGATCGCGAACATCATCACGAAGCTCGCGAGGAAGCCGCCGACGTTGACGACACCGTTCGCCGAGCCAAGGCTGCGCAGCGGATTGAAGGTGCGCGCAAAGTCGAATCCGATGAGCGACCCTGGACCGCCCACGCCGACGACCAGGATCAGCACGACCACGAGCCAGAATGGGGGCTCGCCCGGCCAGACGAGCACCGCAGTCCAGCACACCGCCATAGCCGTGACGATGCCGAGCACCAGGTTCGACCGCCTGGTCGGGAACCGGGCGCTCAGGATGCCGATGATCGGACCGGCGATCATTCCGGCGGCGACGACCAGCGTCAGCAGCAGGGAGGCGACGGTGGTGCTGTAGCCGAGACCCGCGGTCAGAAGGGGAAAGCCCCACAGCAGCGCCAAAACGGTGCCGGGCGACTGCGTCACGAAGTGTGACCAGAAACCGAGTTGGGTTCCGGGACGGGCGAGGCTCTGGCGCAGCAGTGACATCGACTCCCGCCATGTGCTCCTGTGGTTCTCGACGACCCGCACGGCGGGACCATCCGAGATAAACACCAGCACGAGCACCGCCGCGAGCACCGATCCGGCGGCGGCGGCGGCGAAGGCGGTCGACCACCCGAATTGGTGCAGGACGAGCGACAGCGGGATCGCCGAGAGCACCTGGCCGAGTTGTCCGATATTCCCCGTCCACTGGGAGACCTGGGGCAGGATGCGACCGCCGAACCACGTCGACAACAGCCGGATCACAGAGATAAAGGTGAGAGCGTCTCCCGCGCCGACCAGCACGCGACCGGCGATCGCGACGCCGATCGACGGGGCGAGGGCGAGAGTGAGCTGCCCGAGGCCCATCAGGATCGCGCCGGCGGCAATGAGCGCCCTCGGGCCGAGCCGGTCGAGGATGACCCCGACGGGAATCTGAAGAGCCGCATAGACGATGAGCTGCACCACGGCGAGACTCGAAAGAACCGAGGCCGATACCGCGAACCTCTCTGCCGCCTCGACGCTCGACACCCCGAGGGAGGTGCGCTGCATGACCGCCACGACATACGCGACTATGGCGATTGCCCAGATGAGCCAGGACCGGGCGGAATTCACTCGCCCACTCTAAGTGCGGGGGAGGTCCTCTTCGCCGCTGGGGCGAGTCGCGAGGAAGTTCTCAAGCTCCGCCGCGATCTCATCCGCCGAGGGCAACTCGCCGGCCTCGTCGGTGAGCGGGGAGCGCAGCGGGTTGCCCTCCATATAGGAGTCGTGGCGTTCCTCGAGCGTGCCCACGAGCCGTGCGAGCTCGTGGTTCGTCTGCACCTGGGCGTCGATCTTCGCGAGGAGCTCCCGACCCGCCGCACGGAGCCGCTCGGTCGGGAAGATCAGGCCGGTCGCCGCGCTGATGCTTTCGAGTGCCTTGACCGCGGCATCCGGATGCTCTGTTTCGGCGAGGTAGTGCGGAACCAGCAGAACGAAGCCGACGGTCGCGTGGTCGAGCTGCTGAAGCCGGTATTCGACGAGGTGCAGCGCATTCGCGGGCACCTGCGTGCGCGGACGCCAGACCGACATCGCATCGATGAGCTCGGTGCGGTTGCCGCTCACGGTCACGCCAATCGGCCTGGTGTGCGGAACGGGCATCGGAATCGCATGCACCCACGTGGTCGTCTTGACCTTGAACCGTGCGAGAAGCTCGAGCACAGCCGCGCTGAACCGCTCCCACTGGAAGTCGGGCTCGAACCCGGTGAGATGAAGGAACTGCTGCCCTGCCTCGTCCGTTGCGAGGTAGAGCGCGAGGGTCGGCGGCTGGTAGTCGGTGAGGTGATCCTGGTCGAAGTACACGACGGGGCGCCGGGCCCGGTAGTCCAGGAGAACGTCCGCGTCAAAGGTGGCGATCACCTGGTGGTCGAGGGTGTCGAGGAGGTACTCGCTCAACTGAGTCACAGCCGATCCGGCGTCCGCGAATCCGGTGAGCCCCGCGACGAGATGGAGCCCCTCCGGCACGGACGCCTCCTCCGGGGTGAGGTCGTAGAGTCCGGCTGGGTCACGCATGCATCAATTCTACGCGCCCCACAATCGGCGGGCCGGGCGGGTGGCGCTCGTGGCAGGTGCCGAGAGCGAACAGTCGCGGCTCGCGCCGGGCAAGCCGATCCGCACGGATATCATGGCCGGATGACCGTCTCCTCGTTGCGCCTGACCACCGAATCCGCCATCGATGTCCCCGCCGACGTCCTCGTGATCGGAGTCGCATCCGGCAAGGACGGCGGCACGATCGTGGGAGTCGGCGACCACTTCGCCGCGCTGCAGCAGTCCCTCTCGGCGATCGGATTCACCGGCGCGAAGGACGACGTGCGGCGCCTTCCCGGCGTCGGCGGTGCGGCCGGATCGCTCGCCCTCGTCGGGCTCGGCTCCGCCCCCCTCGACGCGAATGCGCTTCGGTACGCCGCGGGCGCGGCGGCGCGCACCATCCGCGGCGCGGAGCGCGTCGCGATCGCACTGCCTGCCACAGACGACTCCGACCTCCTCGCGATCCTCGAGGGTGTCGCGATCGGCGGCTACAGCTACCTCGACTACCGGTCGGCGGAGCAGGAGCCGCAGTCGCGGCCCCCCGCCGAGGTCGTCGTCGTGGCCACACACACGCCCGCAGCCGGCCTCGTCGACCGCGCGACAGCAATCGGGACCGCGATCCACACCGTCCGTGACCTTGTCAACGCTCCCCCGTCCGATCTGTACCCGGCGTCGTTCGCCTCGGCGGCGCACGAGTTGGCGAGCGGCCTGCCCATCGAGCTCACCGTGCTCGCAGGCCAGGAACTCGTCGACGGCGGATACGGCGGACTCGTCGGCGTCGGCAAGGGATCCGACCGCGGCCCGCGCATGGTCAAGGTGAGTTATTCGCCGGCCGGGGCCACGAAGCACCTTGCGATCGTCGGCAAGGGAATCACGTTCGACACGGGCGGCCTGTCCCTGAAGCCCGCAGCATCCATGGTCGGCATGAAGTACGACATGACGGGCGCCGCGACGGCCCTCGCCGTCGTGATCGCCGCGGCGAAGCTCGAGCTGCCGGTGCGGCTCACGGCGTGGCTGTGCCTCGCCGAGAACATGCCGTCCGGCTCGGCGACGCGCCCGAACGATGTGCTGCGACTGCGCGGAGGCAAGACCGTCGAGGTGCTCAACACGGATGCCGAGGGCCGACTCGTTCTCGCCGACGGCCTCGTTGCTGCGAGCGAGGAGTTCCCCGACGCGATCATCGACGTCGCGACGCTCACGGGAGCGGCCCTCGTCGCGATGGGAAACCGCTACGTTGCCACCATGGGTGACGACGACTTCGTGCGTCGTGTCGTCGCCGCGGGCGACCGCACGGGAGAGACCCTCTGGCCGATGCCGCTGCCCTCTGAGCTGCGCTCACTGCTCGACTCCGACATCGCCGACATCGCCAACGTGAAGATGGGCAACACGGCGGGCGGGATGCTGATCGCCGCGGTGTTCCTGCGCGAGTTCGTCGGTAAGACCGCCGATGACGACTCCACGCAGATCCCCTGGGCGCACCTCGACATCGCCGGCGCGGCGAACAACGGGGGGGCCGGCTACGGCTCGACGGTCAAGGGTCCGACGGGCGTCGCGGTCAGAACACTGCTCGAGGTGGCTGAAGAGTTTTCGCGGGGGTAGTAGGGTTTTCGCGGGGCCTCCGAGTCCCGCGAACCCGTCCGGCTGCCGAATCTGTCGGCAGATCTTGTGACAAGAATTCTGATGTGCAAGGAGCTGTTGAGTGTCTGAACAAAATTTCGACATCGTCATTCTCGGAGCCGGCAGCGGCGGCTACGCCGCCGCGCTCCGCGCCTCCCAGTTGGGCTTCACCGTGGGCCTGATCGAAAAGGGCAAGCTCGGCGGCACCTGCCTGCACGTCGGTTGTATCCCGACCAAGGCACTGCTGCACTCGGCCGAGGTCGCCGACGTCACGCGTGAATCCACAAAGTACGGCGTCAACGCCGACTTCCACGGTGTCGACATCGCAGCCGTCACCGCGTACCGCGAAGAGGTCGTCTCGAGCAAGTTCAAGGGACTCACCGGGCTGATCAAGAAGCGCGGCATCACCGTCATCGAGGGCGAGGGCAGGCTCACGTCGCCCACGACCGTCCAGGTCGGCGACCAGGTGATCACCGGCAAGCACGTCGTGCTCGCCTCTGGCTCCTACTCCCGTTCGCTGCCCGGCCTCGAGGTCGGTGGGCGTGTCATCACGTCCGAGCAGGCCCTCGAACTCGACTTCATTCCGAAGACCGTCGCCGTGCTCGGCGGCGGTGTGATCGGCGTGGAGTTCGCGAGTGTCTGGAAGTCGTTCGGCACCGACGTCACGATCATCGAGGCGCTCCCCCACCTCGTGCCGAACGAGGACGAGAGCATCAGCAAGCAGTTCGAGCGGGCCTTCCGCAAGCGCGGCATCAACTTTGTCCTCGGCACCAGGTTCCAGAGCGTGACCCAGAATGACCAGGGCGTCGTCGTGACCCTCGAGGATGGGCGCACGATCGAGGCCGAGCTGCTGCTCGTCGCCGTCGGCCGAGGACCGTCCACCGCCGGACTCGGATACGAAGAGGTCGGCGTCACGATGGACCGCGGGTTCGTCATCACCAACGAGCGTCTCGCGACGAGTGTTCCCGGGGTCTACGCCGTAGGAGACATCGTTCCCGGCCTGCAGCTCGCCCACCGGGGCTTCCAGCACGGAATCTTCGTCGCCGAGGAGATCGCGGGGCTGAAGCCCCAGGTGATCGACGACATCAACGTTCCCAAGGTCACCTATTCGCACCCCGAGGTCGCCTCGGTCGGGCTCAGCGAGGCCAGCGCCCGCGAGCAGTACGGCACCGACAAGGTCTCGAGCTACGACTACAACCTCGCCGGCAACGGCAAGAGCCACATCCTCGGCACGGCCGGATCGATCAAGGTCGTCCGCGTGAACGATGGCCCCGTCGTCGGCGTGCACATGATCGGCGACCGTGTTGGCGAGCTCATCGGTGAGGCCCAGCTCATTGTGAACTGGGAGGCGTACCCCGAGGACATCACCCCGCTGCTGCATGCGCACCCCACCCAGGACGAGGCGCTCGGCGAGGCCTTCCTCGCTTTGGCGGGCAAACCACTTCACTCCTGACCGGGCCGCGGTCCGGCCGAGAACTAAGCTAAAAGCACGTCACGTCATAAAGGAGCATTACTGATGAGCGAATCCGTCAACCTTCCGGCACTCGGTGAGAGTGTCACCGAGGGTACGGTCACCCGCTGGCTGAAGAACGTCGGCGACAGGGTGGAGGTGGACGAGCCGCTGCTCGAGGTCTCGACCGACAAGGTCGATACCGAGATCCCCTCGCCGGTGGCCGGCATCATCGAAGAGATCCTCGTCGCCGAGGACGAGACAGTCGAGGTCGGAACCGCCCTCGTACGTATCGGCGATGGCTTCGGCGGCGGTGAGGCCCCGGCAGCTCCAGAGGCCGAGGCGGCGGCCGCCTCGGAGGAGGCCGCACCCGCTGAGGCCGCCGCTCCCGCCGAGACCGCTCCGGCAGAGCCTGCTCCCGCAGCAGAGCCTGCAGCAGAGCCTGCTCCCGCAGCAGAGCCTGCAGCAGAGCCTGCTCCCGCAGCAGAGCCTGCAGCAGAGCCTGCTCCCGCAGCAGAGCCTGCAGCAGAGCCTGCTCCCGCAGCAGAGGTGCCGTCCAGCGAGGCGCCCGCGCCCGAGGAGGAGCCAGCCGCCCAGGCGCCTGAGCCTGCGAAGGATGTCGACGAGGCCCCCGCCGAAACGGCCCCTGCTCCCGAAGCCGCACCCCCTGCGGCGGCCATCCCCGCTCCCGCCGCTGCGCCTGCCGCGCCTGCCGCTCCCGCCGCTGCGCCTGCCGCGCCTGCCGCCCCCGCCGCTGCGCCCGCCGCTCCCGCCGCCGCTCCCGCCGCGGCGCCTGCAGCTCCCGCCGCTGCGCCGGCAGAAGCCCCCGAATCCGAGTCCGGGTCGAACGCCGGATACGTCACCCCGCTCGTGCGCAAGCTCGCGAACGAGCTCGGCGTCGACCTCGGTTCGCTCACCGGAACAGGTGTCGGAGGGCGAATCCGCAAGGAGGATGTCGTCGCCGCGTCGTCGGCCGAGACTGCGGCGCCGGCAGAAGCCGCCGCTCCCGTGGAGGTGTCGCCGCTCCGCGGCACCACCGTGCCGATGTCACGCCTCCGCAAGGTCATCGCCGAACGCGCGGTCGCCTCGATGCAGACCTCGGCGCAGCTGACGTCTGTCGTCGAGGTGGATGTGACCCGGGTCGCGAATTTCCGCGACAAGACGAAGGGCACCTTCCACGAGAAGACCGGCGTCAAGTTGTCGTTCCTGCCGTTCTTCGCCCTCGCGGCCACCGAGGCACTCAAGGCCGTTCCGATCGTCAACGCCACGATCGACGGTGACACGATCGTCTACCCGGCACAGGAGAACCTGAGTATCGCTGTCGAGACTGATCGCGGTCTGCTCACCCCGGTGATCCGCGAGGCGGGCGAGCTCACGCTCGCCGAGCTCGCGCAGCAGATCGCCGACCTCGCAGCCCGCACCCGCGACAACAAGCTCAAGCCCGACGAGCTCGCCGGGGGCACGTTCACGCTCACGAACACCGGCTCGCGCGGTGCGCTGTTCGACACCCCCGTGGTGTTCCTTCCGCAGTCCGCGATCCTCGGAACCGGAATCGTCGTGAAGCGGCCCGTCGTCGTGAGCCAGGACGGCAGCGACGCGATCGCGATCCGTTCAATGGTCTTCCTCGCGCTCTCCTATGACCACCGCATCGTCGACGGGGCTGACGCCGCGAAGTTCCTCGTGACGATGAAGAACCGCCTCGAGTCGGGAGACTTCCAGGGCAACCTGGGCATCTAAGCCGGCGCAGCACCACGATGGCCCGCATCCGCTTCGGCGGTTGCGGGCCATCGTGTTTTCCGTCGGCGCCTGCCCACATAGACTGGACCAATGGTCGACATTGTCGTCACGGGGCTAAGCGCCAACTCCGTGCCGTATCTAGTCGCTCTGGATCAGCAGCGGGCAATACACGCCGCGGTGGTCGCAGGGCGGGCGCCGGACACCCTCCTCCTCCTCGAGCATCCTTCGGTCTACACCGCGGGCAGACGCACAGAGCCAGGCGAGCGACCGGCTGACGGCACGGAGGTGCTCGATGTCGACCGGGGCGGCAAGATTACCTGGCACGGCCCCGGACAACTCGTCGGGTACCCCATCCTCCGGCTGGCGGAGCCGATCGACGTCGTCGGCTACGTTCGCAGGCTCGAGGGCATCCTCATCGGTGTTCTGGCCGATCTCGGTGTCGACGGCGAACGGGTTGCCGGCCGCTCCGGCGTGTGGCTGCGCGGCACCGACAAGATCGCCGCTATCGGCATCCGCGTCTCCCAGGGCGTCACGATGCACGGGTTCGCCCTCAACTGCTCGAACAGCTTCGAGGCCTACGACCAGATCGTCGCGTGCGGCATCGCCGACGCCGGGGTCACGAGCATCTCGAGGGAACTCGGACGCCGCGTCACGCCCGAGGACGTCGTTCCTCTCATTTCCGCACGATTCGCCCGACTGACAGAGGTAGCAGCATGAGCCATCCCCCCGAGGGGCGCAAAATGCTGCGCCTCGAGATCCGCAACGCTGAGACCCCCATCGAGCGGAAGCCGCCGTGGATCAAGACCAAGGCGAAGATGGGCCCCGAGTACCTGCAGCTGCAGGAGCTCGTCAAGGGTGAGGGGCTGCACACCGTATGCCAGGAGGCGGGCTGTCCCAACATCTTCGAATGCTGGGAGGACCGCGAGGCGACGTTTCTCATCGGGGGGTCACAGTGCACGCGCCGGTGCGACTTCTGCCAGATCGATACCGGAAAGCCCGCCGACTACGACACCGACGAGCCCCGACGGGTCGCCGACTCGGTCACCGCGATGAAGCTGCGGTACGCCACGGTCACAGGCGTCGCCCGCGACGACCTCCCCGACGAGGGAGCGTGGCTGCACGCCGAGACCGTGCGGCAGATCCACGAGAAGAACCCGGGAACGGGGGTCGAGATTCTGGCGACCGACTTCTCCGGCAACCCCGCGTTGCTCGAGGAGGTGTTCTCCTCCCGGCCGGAGGTGTTCGCCCACAACGTCGAGACGGTCCCCCGCATCTTCAAGCGCATCCGTCCGGCGTTCAGGTATGAACGATCCCTCGACGTGATCACCCAGGCGAGGAACTACGGGCTCATCACCAAGTCGAACCTGATCCTGGGAATGGGTGAGGAGCGCGCGGAGATCAGTCAGGCACTGCGCGACCTGCACGATGCGGGCACCGACATCATCACGGTCACCCAGTACCTGCGTCCGACCCCGCGCCACCTTCCGGTCGCACGGTGGGTACACCCGGAGGAGTTCACCGAGATTAAGGTCGAGGCCGAGGAGATCGGCTTCCTCGGCGTGCTGGCCGGGCCGTTGGTGCGCTCGAGCTATCGTGCCGGGCGCCTGTGGGCGCAGTCGATGGCGCGAAAGGGTCGCGAACTGCCGGAAGGCCTTAGCCACCTCTCCGACCCGAGCCTCGGTTTCGCCCAGGCGGTCTCGTAACCGCGGTGCACCAGGAGCGGTGGCGAGGCCATCGCTCAGCCGACGAAGAGGTCCCGGATGCGCCAGCCCTCGACTCCCTTGATCAGGAGCACACTCACCGGAACCTCGCCCGTAGCCTGCTCGGGAGGGGCGACGGCGACGAGAGCGGAGTTGCCGATCCGCTCGACGAGACTCGCCGCACGACCCTGCCACACGGCTGCGTGAGGTAACGGCGGGACTGCCGCTCCCCCGCCCTCCTGCGCCTGCCGGATCAGATAGCCGTCGGCCTCCCACGCCGCGGAGCCGGCCTGGGTTACATCGTCGAGGCAGAGAACCGACAGCGAGGTGAGGCAGCCGTCGCGCAGCTCGAGCAGCGCGAGCGCCGCCGCGACGGGATCGTCACCGGTGATCGCGGACGGCACCCGGACCTCCTCGGCCGGGGCGCCGGTCGGCAAAGGTTCCGGCTTACTGCGCGCCGCTCCATCTGGCGTGGTGGGCGGGGCCAGCCCGGCGTCTCGGACCCCAGAGGACGAGTCGCCGCCCGGCACTAGTACGAGAGCGGCCGTAAGCAGGACCGCGACCCCCACCGCCGCCGCCCAGACCCGCCGGCGCACCGGGGCCAGCGCCGTGGCCAGCGCGGAGACGAGCGTCGCGGCAGGCACCGGGGCGTTCCCCGATTCGGCTCCTCCGGAGGGCGCAGAGGCGCGGATGACCTGCTCCACCCACTCGGGAAGGTGGATGGCGTCGAGCCAGGCTGGCCGCGCTCGCCGGCGCCCGCGAACCGCCGAGATGGGTTGCGCGGTGGGCGGCGCGGTGGCGGGTGCCGCGATGCCCCTCGCCGCTGCGCGAGACACTGCCGCTGCGCGAGACATCGCTTCGGCGCGCGGACTCGCCTCGGCGCGAGGACTTGCCGCGGCTCGCGGCGCGACGCCGAACACCACCGGGGTGGCCATCGCCGAGTCGAACAGCACACGCGCAATCTCGACCGGGAACCGCTCCGGCGCCCGCGAGGGGTCAGCGGAGCGGAGGAACGACAGCGCACGCGTGCGGCCCGCAGACTCCGGCGTGCACTCGAGCACGGCGCCGGCGAGGGCGGCGAGGTCGGCGAGGTCCCGCAGCGCGGGCGCCGATGCCGCGAGTTGGGCCGGGGAGAGGCTCGACGCCGACCTGTCCGACTGCTCCTCCCCGATGATTCGGGCTCGTCCGAAGGATGCGAGCACGGGCGTACCGAGTTCGTCGAACAGCACCGAACTCGCCGTCACCCCGCCGTGCGCGACGCCGTTGCGGTGGAGTTCGGCGACCGCGGCGGCGATGGGGGCGACGATCGTGACGGCCTCTCCGGACTCGATCCGGCCACGGGATGCCATCAGATGGGCGAGCGACCGGGGGCGAAGGAGGCCGAGTACGAGCACCGGCAGGCCGTCCTGCGCGGTCGCGAGGTCGTCGAGCCGCGCCAGGTGGGGCGAGGACGCGCGTGCGAGGGCGCCGATCTCGGCATCGATGCCCGAGCGGTCCGTGCCCGGTCGGAACACCTTGATCGCTGCCGTCGCCGCATGCTCGGTAAAGCTGCCAGGCGTGAGCGAGGAGACCTCGCCGACAGAGAGGTCGCCGACAGAGACGTCGCCGACCGCGATGTCGCCACGAGAACGGGTGCGGAGAGCGGCGCGGCCGAGAAACACGTCGGCCCTGCGGCCCGAACCCAGCCTGCGCACGAGCCTGTAGCCCGCGGCCGAATTCATGCTCCCGATGTCAGTCACCCTGTCATCGTGTGCCCGGCGGTGGCACTGCGGGGTACGAGACCCGACGACGGGGAGGACCGGCGGCTCGACCCGGTGGGGAGGGCGGGTGGCGATGGACCTCCGGGGCCGTATCCTAGACACATGGCACGCACCAAAGAGCCGAAGGCTCCAAAAACTCCCAAGGGACCTGGCCGTCTGAAGCAGATGTACCAGGTCTTCAAGATGACCACCCGGTACGACAAGAAGGCCGTCTGGTACATGCTGGCGGCGTTCCTGCTGCCCGTCGCCGCGAGCGTCGTTCTCGCGCTCCTGATCGCGCCCGGCAGCATCATCGGCCTGGTCCTCTACCTCATCTCCGGAATCCTCGGAGGGCTCCTCGCCTTCCTGATCGTCTTGGGGCGTCGCGCCGAGCGAGCGGCCTACGGTCAGATCGCCGGCCAGCCCGGTGCGGTCGGCGCGGTGCTCAAGAGCTCGCTCCGACGCGGATGGGTCTCGAGCGAGATGCCCGTCGCCGTGAGCCCGAAGACCCAGGATGCCGTCTACCGCGCCGTCGGGCGCGGCGGCGTCGTTCTCATCGGCGAGGGGCCGAAGTCCCGCACGACACGGATGCTCGAGGACGAGCGTCGCAAGGTGAGCCGCGTGCTCCCCAACGTGCCCGTCCACTTCCTCTTCGTCGGCCCCGACGCCGACTCGGTGCCGCTGCACAAGATCCCGTCGTCGATGGGAAAGTACAAGCGCGCGCTCAACAAGGCTGAGATCTACGCCGTCAACAACCGGATCAGCTCGCTCGGCAAGAACGGGCTGCCGATCCCGAAGGGCGTGGACCCCACGAAGGTGCGCGCCGGCCGTCCCCGCTGACCGGCGCTACCCGCTAGATGCGGACGAGCACGGTGCCGGCCAGCTGGTCGTGCAGGCCTCGCTGGTCGCGGTCGAACACGACGGCGGGGATGACGAGGGCGAGCAGAACCGTGCGAACGGCCGGACGCCAGATGCCGACAACGCCGCCGGAGAGCGGCACAACGCGCATCCCGAGCAGGAGGTGGCCGATGCCGCCGGCGGCAAAGGTGATCATGACGATCTGCAGCACCACGAATACGCCCGTGATGTAGATGGCCTCGACGATGCCGTCGTCGCCCCGGAATAGCAGCCAGGCGAGGGCGTAGGCGATCGCCCAGTCGATGAAGAGGGCGGCGATTCGTCGCCCGAGTCGAGCGATCGAACGTGGGCCGGATGCGGGAAGGCCGAGTCGTTTGCCTGGCCACTCCTGCCCGATGCCGTCCGCGCGCGAGGATGAGGGAGTCGAACCGGGCATGGCTGAAGTCTACGACCGGTAACCAGCCGTAACATGCCGGAAACATTTGCGACACCGTGGGGAAATCGCCCACCCGTAACCTCGAGGTGGTTACGAACCGTGGCCGCTTCCTCATCCACACCCATTGGAGTCCTTCACATGTTCCGTGATTCTTCCGAGGTGCTCGCCTTTATCAAGGACACCGACGTCAAGTTTCTTGATATCCGCTTCACCGACCTCCCCGGTGTGCAGCAGCACTTCAACATCCCCGCGTCGACCGTCGACGAGGAGTTCTTCTCCGTCGGGCAGATGTTTGACGGCTCCTCCATTCGGGGCTTCGCCTCGATCCACGAGTCCGACATGCAGCTCATTCCCGATGTGACGACGGCGTACATCGACCCGTTCCGCAACGAGCGCACGCTCATCATGATCTTCGACATCTATAACCCACGTAACGGTGAGATCTACCACCGCGACCCGCGCCAGGTCGCCAAGAAGGCCGAGAAGTATCTCGCCTCGACCGGCATCGCCGACACCGCGTTCTTCGCTCCCGAGGCCGAGTTCTACATCTTCGACGATGTCCGCTTCGATGTGAAGCAGAACTCCAGCTTCTACTCCGTCGACTCTGACGAGGGCGCCTGGAACTCGGGCCGTGTCGAAGAGGGCGGCAACCTCGGCAACAAAACCCCCTTCAAGGGCGGCTACTTCCCGGTGAGCCCCGTCGACAAGCAGGCCGACCTGCGTGACGACATGAGCCTCAAGCTCATCGAGGCCGGCCTGATCCTCGAGCGCGCCCACCACGAGGTCGGCAGCGGCGGTCAGGCGGAGATCAACTACCGCTTCGACACGATGGTGCACGCGGCAGATGACCTGCTCAAGTTCAAATACATCGTCAAGAACACGGCGGAGCAGTGGGGCAAGACGGCGACGTTCATGCCCAAGCCGCTGTTCGGCGACAACGGCTCGGGAATGCACACCCACCAGTCGCTGTGGAACGACGGCAAGCCCCTGTTCTACGATGAGAGCGGATACGGCGGCCTGAGCGACGTAGCCCGGTGGTACATCGGTGGTCTGCTCAAGCACGCCCCCGCTGTGCTCGCCTTCACGAACCCGACTCTCAACTCGTACCGTCGCCTGATCCCGGGGTTCGAGGCTCCCGTCAACCTCGTCTACTCGGCGGGCAACCGGTCCGCGTCGATCCGTATCCCGATCACGGGAACGAACCCGAAGGCCAAGCGCATCGAGTTCCGCGCGCCCGACGCCTCCGGAAATCCGTACCTCGCCTTCGCCGCGCAGCTCATGGCCGGCATTGACGGGATCAAGAACCGAATCGAGCCGCACGAGCCCGTCGACAAGGACCTGTACGAGCTCCCTCCCGAGGAGGCCAAGAACATTCCGCAGGTTCCGGGCAGCCTCGCCGAGGCACTCGATGCGCTTGAGGCCGACCACGACTTCCTGATTGCCGGAAACGTGTTCACGCCCGACCTGATCGAAAACTGGATCGCGTACAAGCGCGAGAAGGAGATCATCCCGGCCGCGCAGCGCCCGCATCCGTTCGAGTTCGAACTGTACTTCGGCGTCTAGCCGGCAGCACCAAGAAAGGACCGCACCCATGAGGGTGCGGTCCTGTTTTGATTGACTGGGCCTACTGGACGGGGACGAGCCTGCTGAGCGAGTTGTGTTCCGGGATCATCGGGGTCAGAGCGACTGGAGCGACTCCAAGACCGGTGAAACGCCACCCTGCGGCACGCCAGTGCGCGGCGTCGAGGCAATTGCGGGCATCGATGATGACCGGCAGCGCTACGATCTCGCGGAGTGCTGCCGCATCAATGGAGTTGAACTCCTCCCACTCGGTGAGCACGAGGATCACATCGGAGTTCGTCGCTGCCTCTTCCACGGAGTCGGCGTAAGTGAGCGTCGGGAACATCCGCTGGGCTGTTGATGAGGCCTCCGGATCGTAGATCACGACCTGAGCGCCGCGCAGGTGCAGGGCGGCGGCAACGTTGAGGGCGGGCGAATCGCGCACGTCGTCGGTGAGCGGCTTGAACGCCGCGCCGAGTACACCGATCCGACGGTTGAGCACTGATCCCCCGCACGCTTCGATCGCCATGTTGATCACGAGCTGACGCTGCGACATGTTGATTTCGTCGACCTGCTGGAGGAGCGACGCAGCCTTGGTGGCGCCGAGCTCTCCCGCCCGATGGATGAGCGCGCGGATGTCTTTCGGAAGACAGCCGCCGCCGAACCCGAGTCCGGCGTTGAGAAACTGTCGGCCGATGCGGATGTCGTGTCCGAGCGCGTCGGCGAGCACGCCGACGTCCGCTCCCGCCGCCTCGCATACCTCGGCGATCGCGTTGATGAAGGAGATCTTGGTGGCGAGGAACGCGTTCGCGCTCACCTTCACGAGCTCCGCGGTGGGGAGGTCACACAGGATCACGGGGGTTCCAATGGCGATCGGCGCGGCATAGACCTCCCGCATTACCGCTTCGGAAAGGGCTGTGGTGCCGCCCAAAACGATCCGGTCGGGGGTGAGGGTGTCGTCGACGGCCTTGCCCTCGCGGAGGAACTCCGGATTCCAGATGAGTTCGGTAGAGATTCCGGCGGGCACGATGCCGGCGACAATCGAGCGCAGTCTCGCTCCGGTGCCGACAGGGACCGTCGACTTGCCCACGATGATCCCGTCGTGGGTGAGGTTGCGCGCGACCGACCTGGTGGCCTCTTCTACATAGCTGAGGTTCGCGGCATTGCTGCCACGGGCCTGCGGTGTGCCGACACAGATGAAGTGCACATCGGCGAAGGCAGTGGCCTCGACGATGTCGGTGGTGAAGTGCAAGCGGCCACTCGCCACGTGGGTGCGGATCAGTTCGGGAAGCCCCGGCTCGAAGAAGGGCACGATCCCCTCGCTCAGGGCCGCCACCTTCGCCGGGTCGGAATCGACGCCCATCACGTCGAATCCCATCTCTGCCATCGCGGCCGCGTGGGTGGCGCCGAGGTAGCCGGTGCCCACCACGCTGATGCGCGGGCGGGTAGCGCCCAGCGCCTCGGAGGGCGTCGCGGGGGTCGATGTCGTCATGGGATGCTCCTGAATTTGTGGTGCGGCGGGGATCGGTCTGGTGGGTAGGCTCCGGAGCCGCGTCATTTCGGGTTCACGACGAAACGGCTGCCGGGAAGGGCCAGCCCATCGACGAAAGCGGCGAGCGAGTCGGCGCGGGAATCGATGCGCCAGTCGTTGGTGGCGCGCTCCCCCGCGACATAGGTCGTGACGGCGAGGTTGAACCAGGCGAAGCCAATGATGTCGGCATTCTCGGGCTTTTGCAGCGATGTGAAGAGCGACGAGACCCAGCCGGCCTTGTGCGATCCGATCTCTGATGCCCCGATCTCGGCGAGGAGGATCGGCTTGTCGGTAAGATCCCGCAGGGCGTTCAGGCTCCGGTTGAACGTAAAGCCGAAGTCGTAGGAGTTGCCCTCCGGAGCGTCGAATGGCGGGCGGAGGTAACCGGAGAGGCCAACCCAGTCCACATAATCGTCGCCGGGGTAGAGGTGGGCGAGGTATTCCGGGGTCTTGTGAGTCGCCGGAAGGCGATTGATTACGTTGGGTGACCAGATCCACACGACAAGGTCGTTCGCGCCCTCCGCTTGGAAGATGTCGTGGACGTGCTGCCACATCCTGACGTAGTCGCCCGACCGGTTGCCGTTGATGGATACGCCCTTACCGGTCTGCTCGGCCCACGGGTACCAGACGCCGTTCATCTCGTGGTTGAGGCGGATGCCCAGCGGGAGGCCCGTCGAGACGATGTCCCTGGCGTACTGGCGAAGGTAGTCGTCGTGGGTGCCGGCAACTCCCGCGATCGGGTCGCCGATGATGTCGGGTAGGGAGTACGCGGGCTCGTTGACGATGTCGTTCGTCGAGCCGATCGGCCGCGACTCCCAGGTGAGAATAGGAAGAGTGTCTCGCTCCCAGGCCCGAGTGACCGCGTTCGCCCGAAAGTTCTCGTCCCAGCCTCCGAAGTACCCTACGACGCTCGGTGTGGCGCCGATTTTGACCGAGGTGCTGTCGAAGGTGGCCCAGTTGAACGGTGCCTGTGCGGTGTACATCCCGAAATATGGTTCGGTCGGCGCGACGATCTCCGCTTTTGTCGGCGCGATGATCGGCGCTACCGCCGCTGGAGTAGATACGATGGCCGGCGGGCGAGGTTTCGCGACCGTCGGGGACTTCTGTCCACCACTGCCGCCACCACCAGCGCCGGCACGATCGGCGCCGCCACCGGTACCACCGCCGGTACCACCGTTACCGCCGCCGCCGCCGCCGCCGACGGATTCAAGCTCACCCTGAGCCGACCAGAGATCCTGCTGGATCACAGCCTTCTCCGCTTTGCTCGAGCCCAGGTCGCCGCGAGCCTTCTCGAGGGACTTCCGCAGCGCGACGACCTGCGCGAGGAGCTTGTTCCGCTCCAGAACGAGAGAACGGTCAGCGGACTCGTTCTTCACGGCGTTCTCGATGGCGACGCTCACCGGGTTTCCTGGAGAGTTCCACACCACCACGCTCGTGGCGAGGAGGGCGAGCACAATGGCTGATGCCCCGAGGGCGGTGAGGCGTGCGCGGGTAGTGCTGCCCGCCCACCAGGACGTGGTGCGCTTAGAAACTGACAATGAAGAACGCCTCCAGAGCGAAGATCGAGAGGCCGATGGCGTAGGGCCACGCGGCCTTCGGGTTGAGCCGGCGTCGAGGCGCGGATCTCGGGGCAACGGTTGCTGCCCGGCGCGGTGACGCCTCGAGCACGGCGGTGGCGTGGGGAGACCACGCTCCCGTGAGGATGTCGGTGCCCGGGTCATCCGCTGGCGACAGTGAGTTCATCACGTCGTCGTTCGACGCGCCTCCTGCGTAGGCTCCGGCACGGGTGCCCCAGCCGCTCGCGTGGCCCATGCGGAAGAACCCGATGAGCCGGATCGGCATCAGGAACAGGGTCGAGACGATGATGAAAGCCGGCAGGCGGAAGAAATCGGACGGCTTCTCGGAGAGGTGTCGGATCTGGCGGATCGCCATGCTCAGCACGGAAGACACCAGCATGAGGCCGAGCACCATCAGTACTCCGCCCTGTGCGCCGTACTCGGTGAGGATCCCCTCGTAGAAGTTGTACCCCTCTCCGGTAGCTGCGCGGTAGACCCAGCCGGCGATGACCCCCGCGAGGAGGAACGGAAGGATGATGTCCATGATGAAGAAGATCGACAGTACCGGAGCGTGGCCGAGCATCCACGGCAGCATCCGCAGGGTGTTGTACTGGCTGCCCCGAGCCCATCTCAGCTGCTGCTTGTACAGCTTCTTCAGCTGCAGCGGGGCGTCAGTGAACACCAGCGAGGTGTGCTGGTAAACCGTGCGGTAGCCCTCTTTGAGGGTGAGGTTCGTGAGGGTGCGGTCATCACTGACCTCGAGGAACACGCCCATGAACCGCTCCGTCATGAACCGGTCCATCACGGTCATCATGATCGACCGGCGGAATGCGATCGTTCGGCCGGGAAGGCAGCCGATTTGCCCCAGCACACTCTGGGCGGGCATGGAATAGAGGGCGCGGGAGTTCTCGAGCCAGTCGGCCCAGCGGGTGATCCAACTGCGCTCAGGCTCGAGGATGCGTTGGCGGGTAGTGACGCCCCCGACCTGAGGCTCGGCGAAGGGCCGGACGAGTTCGGAGAGGGTGTTCTCGGTCCACACGGTGTCGGAGTCGACGAGCACGGTGATGTCGCCGGTTGAGAGCTCGGTGCCGATCATCACGGCGTTGCGCTTGCCGGGGATCGGCGTGTGGACCCAGCGGACGAGTGGTGCGAATTCCTCGCAGACACCCTCGAGAACGGGGTTCTCGGCGCCGTTGATCACGACGATAATTTCGCCAGGATTCTGGGCGACCATTCGCCTGAGCACGTCTCGGAAGAGCTCCACGGGCTCGTCGAGCACGGGGACCACAACGCTCGTGGTCCCGGTGAATTCACCGGTGTATGGGCGGTACTTCGCCGAGAGGAACATCTTGAGGAGCCAGAGCGCCCAAATGAGGATGGAGTACACGGCGAACATGTAGACCTCGGGGTGCCCCTCGATCATGTAGCGCAACTGCAGGATGAAAATGAACACGGTGCCTCGATCGTTCGCGGGGGAAGGTGTCCGCAACGTTGAGGAACCTATGGTCTTTCGGGTGCTTGATTATGGACAGGGAATCGGCCCCGGGGCAAACGCAAAAACGTCCGTCGGGGCCACTGAATTCGAGGACTCAACGAACTCCCAGAATATTCACAGTGTCCCGTGTCGGTAATTCTGCTGACACGGCTTCTCGGCTCGTCTGGCTCCCCCGTGCTCCGCGATAACCCGCGCCGCGGGGGACAATCCAGCGCCCCCGGACGGGGGGAGCCATGGTCCACCTACGCGCAACCCCGTTCGCGGCCCAGGCGGCGCATCCTCGTCCTTGTCGAACGCACGGCCGCAGCCTCCCCATTGGGAGGAACGAATGCCAAATCGGGGTACAGTCCGGACGCGGCCGAACCCCGCGGAAATCGGCGTGAAACTCGTCAAAATATATTTTCCTCAGGGCGCGACGAACGCCCGCCCGGAGACAGATCAGCCGTAAAAGCGCTTCTCGAACACCTGGCGTGCGCGCCGCGTGACCCGCAGGTAGTCGTCCTCGAGCTGGTTGGCCGACCCCGGCGGGTACTCCATGAGCCGGGCGATGCCCTCCAGCTGCGGACGGTCGATCGGCAGCACGTCGGTCGTCCGCACCATCCAGAGGGTCATCGCCGACCGCACGCGGGAGGCGAAGATCCAGGCGGCACGCAGCCTGGCAGCCTCCGCCTCGGTGATGAAACCCTCCTTACAGACCGCGGTGAGGGCCGCGAGGGTCGACGTCGTGCGCAGCGACGGCAGACGTGCCCCGTGCTGAAGCTGGAGCAGCTGCACAAGCCACTCGACGTCGCTGAGCGAACCGCGGCCGAGCTTGAGATGCCTCGCCGGATCGGCCGCGTGCGGTAGGCGCTCCGACTCCACCCTCGCCTTGATGCGCTTGACCTCGCGCACATCCTGCTCCGGGATATCCTCCGGGTAGCGAACCTCGTCGGCGAGAGCCTCGAAGTCTCGCAGCAGCGTCGCGTCGCCGACAGCGGCCGTGGCGCGCAGGAGCGCCTGGGCCTCCCAGGTGAGCGACCAGCGCTCATAGTAGGCGCGGTACGAATCGAGCGACCGCACCACCGGACCGTTCTTTCCCTCGGGACGAAGGTTCATGTCGAGGTCGAGTGGGAGGCGGAGGTCTTCGGTCGAGGTGATCAGCCGCGAGACGATTTTCTCCGCCCGGGACTGGGCCTCGGCGCCGGATGCTGTGGTTGCGCGGTAGACGTAGATGACGTCGGCGTCCGATCCGAAGCCGAGCTCGCGCCCGCCGTAGCGGCCCATCGCGATGATCCCGAACTCGATCCCGTCGATGTCCCCGCGGGCGAGAGTGAGCATCCCGGTCAGCAGCGTCGTCGTGATATCCGCGAGAGCGCGGCCGAGGTGCTCCACGTCGATAAGCCCGAGGATCGCGGCGATGGCCAGGCGTAGCACCTCTCGCCGTCGCGCGGTGCGCAGAGCGAGGGCAGCGGTCGCCGGGTCGTCGTGGCGGGAGATCGTCGCGGTCGCCTCGTCGAGGAGGGCATCGAGCGGGCGCGGGCTCAGCTCCTCCTCGTTCTCGAACCACGCGGCGCCCTCGGGGATGCGCTCGAGGAGCACACCGATGTAGCGGGCGGCCGACAGCGCGTTCGTGAGCCGGTTCGCCGCGCCGGAGGAGTCACGAAGCATCCGGAGGAACCAGTAGGACTCCCCCAGGTCCTCGCTCAGGCGGCGGAAAGCGAGCAGCCCGTAGTCCGGGTCGGCGCCGGCGGCGAACCACTGCAGCATCACCGGCAGCAGGTGTCGCTGGATAGCGGCGCGGCGCGAGACCCCCGAGGTCAGCGCACGAATGTGGGAGAGCGCGCTCTTCGGATCTCGGAACCCGATCGCCGTGAGCCGAGCCGCCGCCTGATCGCTCGTCAACGAGATGCCGTCGTCCTTGAGGGCCGCCACGGCGCTGAGCAGCGGGCGGTAGAACAGCCGCTCGTGCAGCGACCGGACCGTCAGCTTGGTGCGGTTCCACTGGGCACTCAGGTCGGCGGCACTCGACGCGAGCCCGGTGCCGCGGGCCAGCACGCGCAGGCCCTCCGGGTCGGTGGGCATGAGGTGGGTGCGGCGCAGTTTCGTGAGCTGCACCCGATGCTCGAGCAGCCGCAGAAACCGGTAGTCGCGGGCGAACTCCGCCGATTCGGCCCGTCCGATGTAGCCCTGTTCGGCAAGTGAAACCAGCGCGGGCAGTGTGCCGGGCTGGCGCACCTCGGGGTCGGTCTGGCCGTGCACGAGCTGCAGCAACTGGATGGTGAACTCGATATCACGGAGGCCGCCGGGGCCGAGCTTGAGTTGTCGGTCGAGCTCGGCCGAGGGGATGTTGGCGGTGACCCGCTCGCGCATCCGCTGCACCGACTCGACGAAGTTCTCCCGTGCGGCGCTGCTCCACACCTTCGGCGCTACCGCCTCGCAGTACCGACGGCCAAGATCGACGTCGCCGGCGAGACACCTCGCCTTGAGGAGGGCCTGGAACTCCCAGCTCTTGGCCCACCGGTCGTAGTAGGCCACGTGGGATTCAAGCGTGCGGACGAGCGCGCCATCCTTGCCCTCCGGGCGCAGATTCGCGTCGACCTCCCACAGGTCGGGTTCGCTGCCGTAGTCGTGCACGGCGCGGGTCGCGGCCATCGCGAGCTTTGTCGCTATCTCGACCGCCCTGCCGGTGTCGAGCTCCCCCGAGCCCTCGGCAACGAAGATCACATCGACGTCGCTGATGTAGTTGAGCTCTCGCGCCCCCGCCTTGCCCATACCGATGATCGCCAGGCGACTCGCGGCAACCTCATCCGGCGGGTAGGTCGAGACGGAGCGGGCAACTGCGATCGCCGCCTCCAGGGCCGCACCGGCGAGGTCGGCGAGGGCTGCGGCGACGGTGTCCACGGCGGCGAGCGGGTCGGGCCTCGACAGGTCCCAGGCGGTGAGCTGCACGAGGTGGCGTCGGTAGCGAACCCGGAGGGCGGTGGATGCCGCTGGCTCTGGCATCGCGGCGACGCCGTCGACGGCCTCGACGGACGCGAGCAGGTCGGCCACGTACTCTGCTGCCGACGGCGGGCGCGGCAGCGGCTCCTTCAGGCTCTCGATCTCGGCGGGCCGACGCTGCAGGAACTCCCCCAGACCGGTCGATGCGCCGAGCACCCGGACCAGCCGCTCGGCGCTGTCATCCGCGGCCAGGAGGGGCAACACCTCCTGCGGGGTGGTCCTCAGCAGCTGGGCGAGTGACCGCAGTGCGAGGTCAGGATCGGCGGCCGCCGCGAAGTGCGCGGCGATCTCGTCGAGCCCGTGCTCCGCCGCGAACTCGTCGAGCTGCGTGTGTGCTGCCGCGAGTTCGGCGAAGCCGAGCTTCGCCAACTCGGTCAGAGTACTCTGGTGCCTCGGCATCCTCGCCTGCACTTTCTCCTCGGACGACCCTCGGGCTAGAGCATCTCCAGGTTGCTCTTGAGCTCGTACGGCGTCACCTGGGCGCGGTATTCGCGCCATTCCTGCCGCTTGTTCAGCAGCACGTAGTTGAAGACGTGCTCGCCGAGGGTCTCGGCGACGAGCTCCGACTCCTCCATCAGCGCCACGGCGCGGTCGAGGCTCGCGGGAAGCTGCTTGTAGCCGAGCGCCTTGCGCTCGGAATCAGAGAGACTCCACACGTTGTTCTCCGCCTCCGGGGGCAGCTCGTACCCGTTCTCGATGCCCTTGAGCCCGGCGGCGAGCATGAGCGAGTAGGCGAGGTAGGGGTTCGCCGCGGAGTCGATCGCGCGGTACTCGACACGGGCGCTCTGCCCCTTGTTGGGCTTGTACAGCGGCACCCGCACGAGTGCGGACCGGTTGTTGTGGCCCCACGTGACGAAGCTCGGCGCCTCGTCGCCGCCCCAGAGCCGCTTGTAGGAGTTCACGAACTGGTTGGTCACGGCGGTGATCTCCGGCGCGTGGGTGAGCAGTCCGGCGATGAACTGGCGGCCGATCTTCGACAGCTGGTACTGGGCTCCGCCCTCGAAGAACGCGTTGGTGTCGCCCTCGAACAGCGACATGTGGGTGTGCATGCCCGATCCCGGCGCGTCGGCGAGAGGCTTCGGCATGAAGGTCGCGTAGACGCCCTGCTCGATCGCCACCTCCTTGATGACGGTGCGGAAGGTCATGATGTTGTCGGCGGTGGTCAGCGCGTCGGCATAGCGCAGGTCGATCTCGTTCTGACCTGGCCCGGCTTCGTGGTGGGAGAACTCGACCGAGATGCCGAGGTCTTCGAGCATCCGCACCGAGCGGCGACGGAAGTCGTGCGCCGTGCCGCCGGGGACGTTGTCGAAGTAGCCCGCCTTGTCGACCGGTTGGGGTCCCTTCGGGCCGTACTGGGAGCTCTTGAGCAGGTAGAACTCGACCTCGGGATGCGTGTAGAAGGTGAAGCCGCGGTCGGCCGCCTTCGCGAGGGTGCGCTTCAGCACGTTGCGCGGGTCGGCGACCGCGGGCTGGCCGTCCGGGGTCGAGATGTCGCAGAACATCCGCGCCGTCGGGTCGACCTCGCCGCGCCAGGGAAGGATCTGGAAAGTGGTGGGGTCGGGATGGGCGAGCACGTCGGCCTCGTACGCGCGCGTCAGCCCCTCGATCGCGGAGCCGTCGAAACCGAGGCCCTCGGCGAAGGCACCCTCCACCTCGGCCGGCGCGATGGCGACCGACTTGAGGGTGCCGACCACGTCGGTGAACCAGAGCCGGATGAACTTGACTCCCCGCTCTTCGATCGTGCGAAGAACGAAGTCGCGTTGCTTGTCCATTGGCCCCTCATCGTCGCGTACGGGGCGAGCTGCCCACCGCTATTAGGCTACTGGCTATGCCCCGACTCCGCTTGGCACTCGCCCAGACCAACCCCATCGTGGGGGATCTCGCGGGAAACGCTGAGCAGGTTCTGGATGCAGCCCGGGCCGCCGCGGCCGCCGGCGCCGACATCCTCGTCACCGGTGAGATGGCGCTGTCCGGGTATCCGATCGAGGACCTCGCGTCCCGTCCCGGCTTTCTGGCGAAGTGCCGCGACGCCGTGCCGACGCTCGCGAAGCGGCTGCAGGATGCCGGACTCGGCGACCTCGTCGTCATCGTCGGCCACCCCGACGGGCCGTTCGAGCCGCGGCTGCTCGGTACGAGCAGTGCGCCGACCGCGATCGCCCAGAACTGCGCCAGCGTGCTGCAGCACGGCCACACCAAGGCGAGGTACGCCAAGCACCACCTGCCCAACTACTCCGTTTTCGACGAGTACCGGGTATTCATCCCCGGCGACGAACTTCTCGTGCTGCGGCTGCGGGGCGTCGACGTCGCCGTCATCGTCTGCGAGGACCTCTGGCGCGACGGGGGCCCGCTCGGCCGTGTGCTCGAGGCGGATGCCGGGCTGCTCGTCGTTCTCAACGCCTCGCCGTTCGAACGGGACAAGGACGAGGTGCGCCTCCCCCTCGTCACCCGCAGGGCCATCGAGACCAACACCACCGTCGCCTACGTGAACCTTGTGGGCGGGCAGGACGACCTCGTCTTCGACGGCGACAGCGTTGTGGTCGACGGCACGGGGGACATCCTCGCCAGGGCGCCGCAATTCGTCGAGCACGTTCTCGTCATCGACCTCGACCTCGAGCCGGCGAACCTGGGGGTCGAGCTCCCCGACAACGTGCGTCGCGTCACCCTGACCGTGCCGGAGCACAGCGGCACCCGGCTCGACCGGGACGTGGCGACGCTGCCCGACGATCGCGAGCAGCTGTGGAACGCCCTCGTGCTCGGGCTCCGCGACTATGTCGACAAGAACGGCTTCTCGTCGGTGGCCCTGGGCCTCTCCGGTGGAATCGACTCCGCCGTCTGCGCCTCTCTCGCCGCGGACGCGATCGGCGCCGACCGGGTCTTCGGCGTCTCGATGCCGAGCCGGTGGAGCTCGGACCATTCCCGGTCGGATGCCGACGACACGGCCGAGCGCATCGGGCTGCATTACTCGGTCGAGCCGATCGCCGACCTGGTGTTGCCGATCGAGCACCAGCTCGACCTCACCGGCGTCGCGGCCGAAAACGTGCAGGCGCGCGTGCGCGGCATCATCCTCATGGCACTGTCGAATGCGCACGGGCACCTCGTGCTCACGACGGGTAACAAGACCGAGCTGTCGGTGGGCTACTCGACGATGTACGGCGACTCGGTCGGCGGCTTCGCCCCGCTGAAAGACGTGCCGAAGCTGCTGGTCTGGGATCTTGCCCGCTGGCGCAACGAGCACGCGGCCTCGCTCGGCGAAACCCCGCCGATCCCGGAGAGCTCGATCGCCAAGCCGCCCTCGGCGGAGCTGCGCCCGGGCCAGACCGACCAGGACTCCCTCCCGCCGTACGAGGTGCTCGACGGCATCCTCGACGCGTACATCACGAACGCGCTCGGCCGGGAGGACGTCGCCGCCCTCGGCTTCGACGAGGAGACGGTCGATTTCGTCGTGGGACTCGTCGACCGCTCGGAGTGGAAGCGCCGCCAGGGGGCGATCGGTCCGAAGATTTCCGGGATGGCCTTCGGCCGCGACCGGCGCCTGCCGATCACCTACCGCCCCAGTCACTGAACGCCAGGGAGAGCTCCATGACCGATTCCACTGCGGCAGCCGCGCAGGCCGGCGTCAAGAAGGTGCGCACGCGCCACTTCCAGGGCGCGAAGAACAGCGGCATCACGATCACCGGGCTCACGAGCTACGACATGCTCACCGCGGCGATCTTCGACAAGGCCGGGATCGATTTCCTGCTTGTTGGCGACTCCGCGGGCAACAACGTGCTCGGGTTCGACACGACCCTCCCGGTCACCATCGACGAGCTCATCCCCCTCACCCGCGCCGTCGCGGGGGCCGTCTCCCGCGCCTTCGTGATCGCTGACATGCCGTTCGGCTCCTACGAGTCGAGCCCCGAGCAGGCCCTGCACACCGCATTCCGGTTCATGAAGGAGACCGGAGTGCACGCCGTCAAGCTCGAGGGCGGGGTGCGCAGTGCCGAGCAGATCCGTCGCATCGTTGAGGCGGGAATCCCCGTGATGGCGCACATCGGGTTCACCCCGCAGAGCGAGCACGGTCTCGGCGGGCACATCATCCAGGGAAGGGGCGCCAGCGCAGATGCGCTGCTCGCCGACGCCATCGCGGTGCAGGATGCCGGCGCCTTCGCGGTCGTACTCGAGATGGTTCCGTCGGCCGCGGCGAAACGCGTGACGGAGACCATCCGGATCCCCACGATCGGTGTCGGAGCCGGTCCCCACGTCGACGGGCAGCTCCTCGTCTGGACCGACTGGGCGGGACTGACGACCGGGCGCATCCCCAAATTCGTCAAGCAATACGCGAATCTCAGCGGGGTGCTGACGGATGCCGCGAAGGCCTACATCGCCGATGTCGGCTCCGGCAGCTACCCGGCGAAGGAACACGAATACGAGGAGTGACCCGCGCGTCCGTCACTCGTCGTTGCGCGCATCCTCCTCTGCCCACTTGCGGGCCCGCTCGGCGATGATCTGCGGAGCACGCGCGGCGTCCTCCTTCGAGTCGAATGGGCCGTCCCGGTCGCTCCCGAGCGACTTCGCGCCCTCTTCAACCTCGCCCGTCTTGTGGTTGTAGTACCACTGCGTCATGGCTGCCTCCCTTAGTCAACTTACAATTGAGCTTATGCCTCGGGATTCGCACGGTCACCTCGTCTTCGGGGTTGTCTCCCCCCTTCGCAGCGTGCCGAAGCACATTCCGCGTCCTGAGTACGTCGGCAAGAGCGAACCGTCGCCGTTCACCGGATCCGACGTCTATCCGCCGGAAACGATTGAGCTCATCCGCGAGTCCGGGAGGATCGCGGCGCAGGCGATCGCTCTCGTGGGCGAGAACGTGCGCCCCGGCGTCACCACTGAGGAGCTGGACCGGATCGCGCACGACTTCATGGTCGCCCACGACGCCTACCCCTCGACTCTCGGCTACCGCGGGTTCCCGAAGTCGCTGTGCAGCTCGGTCAACGAGGTCATCTGCCACGGGATCCCGGACGACACGGTGCTCGAGAGCGGCGACATCGTCAACATCGACATCACCGCATACAAGAACCAGGTGCACGGTGACAGCAACCGCACGTTCCTTGTCGGCGACGTGCGTCAGGAGGTCGTCGACCTCGTGGAGCGGACCGACGAAGCCCTGCGCCGCGGCATCAAATCGATCGCCCCCGGTCGGCAGGTGAACGTGATCGGTCGCGCGATCGAGTCGTACGCGAAGCGCTTCGGCTACGGCGTGGTACGCGACTTTACCGGGCACGGGGTCGGTGCTGCCTTCCACTCCGGGCTCATCATCCCGCACTACGACACCGACCGGTTCACTGAGGTTATGGAAGTTGGCATGGTGTTCACGATCGAGCCCATGCTCACCCTCGGCACGGCCAGCTGGGACCAGTGGGACGACGGGTGGACCATCACCACAAAAGACAAGAGCATCACGGCGCAGTTCGAGCACACCCTCGTGGTCACCGAGCGCGGCGCCGAGATCCTGACGCTCCCCTAGGCGTCGCCAGCACGTGGCACCTATGGGCGCCTGACGGCCGTCAGCAGCACCACCGCATCCTCGACGGCCTCGAGAGAATGCGACGCGCTCGGCACTATCAGGAGATCGCCGATCCATCCGCCCCACGACTCCTCCCCCGAGGTGAGCGTCACCCGGCCGAGCAGCACCTGCACGGTCGCCTCCCCCGGGTTGTCGTGCTCGGCGAGGGACTGGCCGGCGCAGAGGGCGATGACACTCTGGCGAAGCAGGTGGTCGGAGCCGCCGTGCACCGATTTGGTGCTCCGCCCGTTCGCGGCGCTCTGGGCATGTTCGAGCTCCTCGTGGGCGAGGGCGGTAAGGGAGATCTTGTTCATGGACGGTCCTTCCTGGCTGTGCACCCAACCTAGGCGCGGCGAGCGAGCGGGGCGAGGTGAAACTGCCGTAAGAACTAGATTGGGCTCATGACGACGAAAGCTGTGGGGATCGACATTGGCGGTACGGGCATCAAGGGGGCGCTCGTCGACGTTGACTCGGGCGAGCTGCTCACGAGCCGCAGCAAGCTCCCCACCCCGTTCGGCGGCTCCCCGTCCGCCATCGTCCAGACCGTCATTGAGCTCATCGAGAAGATGGGCGGCGTCGACAAGAAGACACCCGTCGGGGTCTGCTTTCCCGCGGCGATCGTCGGCGGGGTGACCATGTCGGCAGCGAACGTCTCGGACGAGTGGATCGGGCTCGAGGCCGAGAAGCTGTTCCAGAAGGCGCTGGGGCGGGAGATCCACTTCATCAACGACGCGGATGCCGCCGGCGTCGCCGAGCAGCGGTTTGGCGCGGCGCGCAAGGTCAAGGGCCTCGCAATCATCACGACGCTTGGCACGGGAATCGGAACGGCACTGATCCACCAAGGCAAGCTCATTCCGAATGCCGAGCTCGGCCACCTCGAGATTGACGGCATCGATTGGGAGACCCTGGCGGCGTTCTCGGCCAAGGAGCGCGAGAACCTGAGCTGGGCCGAGTGGGCCGGCCGCCTCCAGCGCTACTACGCGCGCCTTGAGGCCTACCTCTACCCTGAGCTGTTCATCGTCGGCGGCGGAGTGTCCAAACACGCCTCGCAGTACCTGCCGCTGCTGAACCTGCGTACCCCGATCGTCGCGGCCGAGCTGCGCAACAACGCCGGCATCATGGGCGCCGCCGCGCTCGCGTCCGGTGGGTAACATCCCTCCGCGACAGCGCACGGCGGCGGGCCACGTCGCCTAGACCTTCGGCGTCGGTCCCTGGCCGATGGCCCAGACACGCGGCGGCAGCCGGCCGTTCACGGAATAGTCCCCGACGATGCGCGCCTTGAATACCCACGGGTTGTGGTTCGCCGCGGTGCGGGCGTTGCGCCAGTGCCGGTCGAGATTCTTCGTCTGGCTCACCCCGCTCGCCGACAGGGCGTTGAAGATGTTCGAGGTCGCCCTCGTGGCGAGGTCGGTGAGCACCACCTGCGCCTGCGCGGTCTCAAGCTCGGCGACGTCGTTGCGGCGCTCCTCCTCGACCACATCGCCGAGGAACGCGCCCTCATAGGCATCCTGCAGCGCCCGCGCGGCGAGCTCCACCGTCGCCCGCGCGGCGTAGGCCTGCGAGGAGACCTCGCCGACGACCTGCAGGATCTGGGGGTCGGCGGCGAAAGAGTCAGCGTTGCCGTGGGAGAAGATGCGGGTGCGGTTACGCACCTCGGTCGCAACGTCACGCTCGGCAGCGGCGATGGTGCCGGCGAGGACGGCGAGGAGCACGGCCTGGTAGAACGCCGTCTGGTACTTGAACCGCGTGTCGAAGTCGAACACGTTCTCCTCCTCGACGACAGCTTCGACGAACGTGCTCGTGCCCGACCCCGTGGTCTGCTGGCCGAAGCCGTCCCAGTCGTCGCGGTGGGTGACCCCGCTCTGGTGCGCATTCACGACCGCGATGACCTTGACCTGGTTGTCGGTGCGCTGCGCGAAAGTGTCGATCCAGTCGGCGAAAATGCTGCCGGTCGAATAATACTTTGTGCCGTTGATGCGGAACTCGCCCGCCGGTGCGCCGGCGACCGGCCCGACCTGGGTGCCGACCTCGCCGATCTTCACCGCTCCGACCTCGGTCCACGAGTTGCCGGCAATCTCCCCCGCGACGAACCGGGCCAGCCAGACGTCGCGCTGCGCCGGTGCCACGAGGCGGTCCTCGACGAAGGCGAAGTGGCCGCGCAGCGCCTGCGGAATGTTCGAGTCCGCGGCGGCGAGTTCAGTGAGCAGGCGGAAGAGCTGCGGCAGCGATGCACCGGCTCCCCCATCGGCCACCGGCACGCGGACGGCCCCGAATCCGGCGGCCGTGAGCTCGGCGATCTCCGCGTACGGGAGACGGTGGTCACGTTCACGGTCGGCCGCGCCGGCGGCGATGCGGTCGAAGATCGGCCGGAAGCGCGCGGCAAGGCTCTCGTAGTCTGCCGTGCCGGCGGACGCGGCGCTGCTGGCAGTGGCGGCGGTGCTGTGTGATGCTGACATGGTGTTGCCTTCCGTTGGGGGCTCTCATCGTTGGCTGCTCAGGCCACAGTGGTCCCCCGGGCCGCGACGACACAACAAAGTTGACTTTCTGTGACCTCCGGTTGCGGCGGATGACCCAGGGCGCGCGATGTTAGGCGGCGGCGGGTAGCATCCCGCGTTTCGAGGGAGCCTCGGCTACGGCATCCGGGTGAACGGAGCGCGGCGCATGTAGGCGTCGAGCGGTACCCCATCGCGCACCGCGATGAGGAATTCGGTGCGCGAATAGCCCGACCCCTGGGATCGGGCACCGTTCCAGGGCTGGTATCGCGGGGCGGGCCAGACCTCGACCGCGAATTGGGCCCAGGCGTCGTCGTAGCGCTCGTTCTGGGGCCGCCGACTGCGCGCGGCCCGAGCCACGGCCACACACGCGACGACACTGAGCCAGAGCAGCACGTCGACGAGGACGAACACCGCGGTAGCGGCGAACCCGGGGCCGGATGCCGGCTCGAGCAGGAACCGCAGGCAGACCAGGGCGGCGACGCCCGCGAGAGCGGCGAGTCCGATGCCGATGGACTTCGGCAGCAGCTCGAGCCGGGAGTCGGTTGTGACCGCCATCGAATGGGTCACGTCGAGCGGATCGATCCCCGTGCGCGACTCGACGCGGTGCGCGGCCTCGAGAAGCCGGAGGCGGTTGTCGTGGGCGAGCATGCTTTGAGATTATGCGAATGGGCCGGCTGGTACGCCGGGTTCTGTCCCCGTTCCCAGCCTTGCGGCTGGGAGCGGGTGACGGCCATCTATCTCGGGACTACGTTGCCGCAGCCCTCCAGCGGTCTACCCGGGAACTCGGCGGGCAGCCTCAAGCGTTCCCTGTCTGACCTTGCTCCGGGCGAGGTTTACCTAGCCGATCGGTCACCCGAATCGCTGGTGGTCTCTTACACCACCGTTTCACCCTTACCCGGGGCGGACCCCGGGCGGTTTACTCTCTGTTGCACTGTCTCGCGGATTGCTCCGGGTGGGTGTTACCCACCGCCCTGCCCTGTGGAGCCCGGACGTTCCTCGGCATCCGCGGGCTTCCTTGCGGAACCGCAGATGACGCGACCGTCTTGCCGACCCATTCGCATGGCCAATCCTACCGGGGGCCGGCCCTACCGCGATTCGGCCTAGCGCGAGTCGGCGGCAGCGCCAGCGTGCAGACCGGATTCGCTCGTGCGCACGAGGATCGCCTGGCTGTCCGGGCAAATCAGCACCTCGTCCGGTGCCGCAGATCGAATGATCGCCATCTCGTTCTCGAGCAGCTTGACGCCGCTCGCGCTCGACACTCCGCCACGCAGGTGCGAGGCGCCGAGGCCGTAGCGTGCGCGCTGGCGCTCATACAGCGCCACCAGCTCGGGCGCGACGGCACCCGCGATGGCCTGCCGATTCGCGGAGTTCACTGTGCGCTCCTCGGCAATCGACGTGAGCGAGGCGTCCCGTGCTGCGGTGGTGGCCGTCATCGCCTCGATCGCCTGCGCCTGCTCGGCCGTCGTCAGCCGCACCCCGTTCTCGAGCGTTTCGAGCTTCTCCATGACGACGAGTTCGATCTCCTCGAGCTCGTCGTGCCGGCGGCGCAGGCCGGAGAGCTCGTGCTCGAGCCCGGCGACATCCTTCACCGACGAGGAAGCCTGAAGCCTAGCGTCGTCCCGTGCGATGCGCGCCTCGATCACGGCGACGTCGGACTCGACCCGCTTCAGCTCGGTACGCGCATCCTCCACCGTGCCGGTCTCCCTCGCCCGCTGCAGCCGCAGCCTCTCCGCGTCCGCGGCGAGGCTTACGAGCTGCGTGACCTCCGGCAGATTCTTCGCCCGGTGGTCGAGCTGCTGCAGCTTCGTGTCGAGTGCCTGCAGGTCGAGCAGTCGTGCCTGTTCTTCGGGGCTGGCTTTGAGCGCCATGATGCCTCATTCAGTGATCGAGGGAAGGGTGGGTTGAAGGTGGATGTCACTGCACGACGACGAAATCCCACGGGTCGGTGCGCAGTTCGCTCACGGTCACGGTGACGCCCGGCAGGGCGGCGCGCAGCTCGCTCGCCGCGACGTCGAGCCAGAGCCATTCGCTGGCCCAGTGGGCGACGTCAATGAGGGCGGGCCCCCCGCGGTGCCGGGAGTTCTCGCGCGACTCCGAGGCGGGGTGGTGGCGGAGGTCGGAGGTGATGTAGACGTCGGCGCCGAGGACCGCGGGTTCGCCCAGCAGCGAGTCGCCGGCGCCGCCGCACAGCGCGACCGTGGTGACCTCGGCGTCGTAGTCGCCCGCGACGCGGATGCCGGATGCCGTGGCGGGCAGGATCTCGCCGAGCATCCGGGCGAGCCGGCCCAGGGTCGTCGGCCGCGGCAGCTCGCCGACGCGTCCGATGCCACGGTCGCTGTCGGTCGCGGCGACGATCGGCCGGATGCTGGTGAGGCCGAGCCGCTCGGCGAAGACCGCCGACGTTCCGGTCTCCACGACATCGGCGTTGGTGTGGGCGGAGAGCAGCGCGCAACCGGCGCGGATGAGGCGCGCGATGAGGGCGCCCTTGTAGCGGTCCTCGGCGACCGATGTGACCCCGCGCAGCAGCAGCGGGTGGTGCACGAGCATGAGCCCCGCGCCGAGCGCGATGGCCTCGTCGACCGACTCGGAGACCGCGTCGACGGCGAGGTGGATGCGCGTGACGGGGGCCGCCGGATCGCCGGTCACGAGACCGGGGGCGTCCCAGGCGGAGGCGCCGGACAGCGGCCACAGCGCTTCGACGACCGACCCTACTTCGGCGATGGATGCAGTCACGTGTGCCAGTCTACCGACGCGGCACGGGGACTCGTCCTGGGGCCCGCCGCCTCCCGCTTCGCCGTGGCGATGACGGCGACCCCGGTGAGGATCAGGGCGATGCCGAACCAGCCGAGCGGGGTGAGCCGCTCCCCCACAACTGCCACGGCGAGCACGGTCGCGACGACGGGTTCGAGCAGGGTGATGGTGGTCGCGGTGCTGCTGCGCAGCACCCGGAGGGCAGCTCCGAAGAACAGGTAGGCGACGAACATCGGGCCGAGGGCGAGGTAGGCAGTGATCGTGATCGTTCCGCCGGACTGCAGCAGCGGGGTGCCGGTCGCCAGCAGCACGGGCGTGAGCAGCACCGCCCCGAGGCCGAACATCGCCCCCATGATGGAGCGCCCGCGGTGGCCGGTCGCGATCGCGCGTGACGAGGCGTACGTATACTGCGCGTAGGCGGCGCCCGCGAGCAGCCCGAGCATCACGCCCGAGATCAGGTCGACGCGACCGGCATCCGCCTGGTCAGCGCCGAGCGGGAGTATCACGATGCCGGCGACGGCGATGGCCGTCGCCGCGCCCCACCGCCGGCTCGGTCGCCGGCGCTCGATCGCCCACTCGAGGATCGCGGCGAACAGCGGTCCGGACCCGAGCGCCACCACGTTGCCGATCGCGACACCCGCGAGGTCCATCGCCGAGTAGAAGGCCAACGGGTAGACGAACACACCGATCGCCCCCAGCGCGATCCAGCCACGTGCGCCAGGATCGCGCAGGGCGCGCACAGCGCCACGCACCGACACGAGAAGCAGCAGCGTGCCGCCGATCGCCATGGTGGCGGCCCCGGTCGCGAGCGGGCTCACTCCGTCGGGGAGAAAGCTCGCAGCAGTGCCGGTCGTGCCCCAGAGCACGGAGGCGATGATGAGCCCGATGGCGCCGGAGCCGGTGCCGAGCGCCTCGGAGCGGCGCATGCGAACGGTTCTCTCAGCCCTAGTAGCTGCGGTTGCGCGCAGCGATCAGGATCGTGCCGACCCCGGCGACAAGCACCGACGCCGTGACGACGATTGCGACGGGCTGCGCCTTGAGTTCCTCGGGGATCCTCGCCGCGACACGGTCGCGCAGGTCCCGCGCCCGAGCCGGCACGTCGAGGTCGTAGCGCAGGGCGGCGATGGTCTCGACGAGGCGCGCCCTCGTCACATCCACGTCCTCCTTGATCTGCTCCGGAGTGCGGATGTCGCGGGGCTTCTTCGGCTCGGGTTCGGGCTCGATGCCCTTGATCGCGCGGGCCTTGGCCATGGACCTGTGCTTCGACCGGTTCTTCATGATCGCCGAGATCAGGCTGCCGAGGTTGAGCTTGTCCTTCTTCTTCCGTGCCATTGTGCACCGTCCTCACATGTCGTCAGCGTCGTGTGTCATGCCTCCCCAGACTAAACGGGGTTGATCAGCTCAGCCCTGTCCTCGCCCCGGATCGGCGCAACCTCGTACAGTTCGAGCGCCTCACCAACCGGCACGGACGCCTCGACGGCCGCGTCGACGAAGGACTGGTCGGCCTCGATCGTCGGGTCGAGCCAGTCGTCCCACCAATCTTCGGGCAGGGCGACAGGGGTACGTTCGTGGATGTCGCGCAGGCCGCCGACCGCCTCGCGGGTGAGGATCGTGGTGGTCAGTACCCAACGTGCCGGGTCGTCGTTCGCGAGGGAGGCATCCTTCCACCACGAGTACAGCCCGGCGAAGGCGAGCATCCCCTCCGGAGGATGGATGTAGTACGGCGTCTTCACATCGCCGACCGTCTTCCACTCGTAGTAGCCGCTCGCGGGGATGATCGCGCGCTTGGAGCGCACCGAGGCGGCGAAGAAGGGCTTCTCGGTGGCCGTCTCCGACCGGGCGTTGAACGTGGGGAACTTGGTCGCGAGGCTCGGGGAGAACGACGGGGTGAGCGACCAGCGCGCCGCGGCGATCCGGCGCACGGGAAGCTCGTCGCCCCTGACCGAGTCGATCACCACCGAGACAGAGTCGGTAGGGCGGATGTTCCAGGACGGACCGGGCAGGTCGTCGCCCTCGATCTCGATCTCGAACAGTCCGAGCAGGTCACGGTGCTCCCCCGCGACAACGAATCGACCACACATATCTACATCCTGCCGCACCGCCGCTGCGAGACTGGCAGGGCCCGGTCATCCATTGGCACTACTCTTGCGAGGTGTTCCTTCGACTGGTCCAGATATCGCGACCTGTGTTGTGGGTGAATACGATCGGCACGACGGCGATCGCCATGTGGCTCACGGGCGATCTGTGGCGGTGGGACGTCGTTCCCCTGTTGTTGTGGGCCACGTTGCCGTTCAATCTGCTCATCTACGGCGTGAATGACATCTTCGACCAGGAGACCGACGCGCTGAATTCGCGGAAGGGCGGCCTCGAGGGCGCCCGGATCGCCGCATCCGAGTCCCGGCGCATCCTCGCCGCCGTCGCGCTGACGAATGTGCCCTTTGTCGTCTACTTCGTCGTCGCCCTGCCGCTGGACGCGCTTGCCTGGATCCTCGCGTACATTGTCATCTTCGTGCAGTACTCGGCGCCGCCACTGCGGTTCAAGGCGAGGATCTACCTGGACGCTGTGAGCAACGCCGCCTACGCGTTCCCCCTCGTATTCGTGCCTTTGGCCTTCGGGGAGTCCCCGGTCTGGGGCGCCGCGATCGGGCTGATGGCCTGGAGCGTGGCCAAGCATACGTTCGATGCCGTGCAGGACATCGACGAGGACAGAGCCGCCGGCATCGTCACCACGGCGGTGCGCTTGGGGCCGGAGCGGGCAGCGTTGTGGAGCGCTGTCTGGTGGTCGGTGTCCACCGTCTGCTTCGCGTTCGTGAACATCCCGGTTGCCGTGGTGAACGCCCTGATCGCCGGCTGGCTGCTGCTGCGGCTGCGCCGCGATCCGACCCCGACCGGCGCGCGCCGCCTCTACCGGTATTCGATCGCGTTCCCGTATGCGGCCGGTTCGGTGGCCGGTATCCAGATTGTGGCTGCCCTGCTGCTCGGGGTCTATTCGTGACCGCGGCGACCCAACGGCGGATCGTCGTGCTCGGGGCAGGCATCGGCGGTCTCACGGCAGCCGCGCTGCTGGCGAGGGCCGGGCACGATGTGACGGTGCTCGAGGGCAACGACTGGGTCGGCGGCAAGAGCCGACGGATCGAGATCGGCGGCCAGCGAATCGACACTGGCCCCTCCCTCGTCACATTCCCGGCGGTGTGGGATGAACTACTGCGCCGCTACGACGCGCTCGGCGCGAGCGGTGCGCCGAGCCGCACGGACGCTGCCGGGGGTGACTCGTCGCGGGGCCGGCTGCAGCTGCGGCGTCTGCCCGAGGTGGGGCGCTACTTCTACGGTGGGCAGACGGTCACACTGCCCGTCGAGGAGGGGCACCCGTGGCGGGCGGCGTGGGAGCGCTTTGATCGTGAGCACGGCGGCCTCGGACCCCAGATCACCTCCCTGCTCACCGCCGATCCGATCGACCCGAAGGCGCTTCCCGCGGTGGGTGCCCTTGCACGTCTGTATGGCACCCGACTCACGACCAAGCGCTTCCTGGACGCCCTGACCTGGATGCCCGAGGGTTTGCGCGAGGTGATCGCCATTCACACACTGAACGCGGGGGTGCCGCCCACCGGCAGCCTCGCGCTTTACGCGAGCATGCCCGCCGTGATGGCCAGGGACGGCGTGTGGGTTCCCGAGGGTGGGGTCTACGAGCTGCCGCTCGCCCTCCACCGCCTCGCGCTCCAGGCTGGCGCGAAAGTGCACACCGGGCAGAGTGTCGTGTCGGTGGAGAAGTCGCGGGTGCGCACGGGCGCGGCGGAGTACCGGGCCGATCTGGTGGTCAGCGCCCTCGACCCGGGGGCACTCGCCGGGTTGCTGGGCAGTGGGCCGCCCCGGGAGCGCGGTCTCACCTGCTCGGGCGTCGCCATCTACGGCGTGCTCGACCAGCTCCTGCCGAACGGCACGGCGACCCACTCCGTGGTCATTCCGGACGACCCGGCCGCCCTGCACCGCAGCCTCGCCGCGGGGCTCCCGCCCGAGCAGACGATGGCCTTTGTGAACTACTACCGGCCGGGCGAGATCTACCCCAACGAGAAGGCCACCGTCGCGTTGCTGCTGACCGCGCCCGCCGACGGGCGCCGGTACTGTCTCGACGACACCTTCGTGCGACGGGAGATCGGGCGCATCAGCGAAGTCATCGGACTCGACCAGCCCATCACCGAGTTGCTCGGCCAGTACGAGATTCTCGACCCCGAGTATTTCGCGGGCTGGGGTGCGACCGGCGGGGCGCTCTATGGCGCGACCCGCCCGCTCTGGCAGAGCGGCCCCTTCCACACACCGGCCTATCGGGACCCTCGACGCCCGTGGCTGTGGCGCGTCGGGGCATCCGTACACCCCGGCGGCGGAATCCCCGCGGTGCTCGGCGGGGCGATGACCGCGAGCGCGAAGCTGCTTCGGAGCCTGCGCGGCTGATTGCGCGGGTGCCAATGGGATTGTGGTGGCCCGGCGCCACCCCTGACGAGTACCACCTGGCGAGCGTACGGTTGAGGGATGCCCCATGACGCGTTGATCGGTCCGGTAGCCACGCCGGACCTTCACGTCATGACCTACAACATCCGCCGCCGCTTCCCCCACCACCGGCCATGGGGTTCAGACCGCTCGACCGCACGCAGTGGACTTGTCCGCCGTCTTCTCGCAGCCGAGCAGCCGACCCTCCTCGGCGTGCAGGAGGCCCTGGCCGACCAGGTCGCTTTCGTCGCGGATGCGCTCGGCCCCGACTACCTGTGGGTTGGCACCGGCCGCAATTCGTCCGGAGAGGACGAGCGGTGCGCCGTCTTCTACGACTCGCGGAGGCTGGAGGTGACCGGCTGGAAGCAGTGGGCGCTCTCGTCGACGCCTGACGAGCCTGGGTCGAGGTCGTGGGGCAACCTTGCGCATCGGGTCGTCGTCTCGGTGGACTTCATCGATCTGGCCACGGGGGCGCGCCTGCGCGTGTTCAACACCCACTTCGACCACCTCTCCTGGCGCTCGAGAACTGAGTCGGCAAAGTTCATGCTGCACCTCGTCCAGGCGGCCCGGGCCGCGGAACCCGACGCCGCGATCGTCGTGACCGGCGACTTCAATGCCGGGGTCGGCTCGGCGGCCTACCGCTGGCTCACGGAGGAGGGAACGCTTCGTGACGCGTGGGATGCGGCGGACACGCGCGTGACGCCGCAGTGGGCCACCTACTCGACTTTCCGCCACCGCCGCCGGCGTCCAGGGGGTAAACGCATCGATTTCATCCTGGTCGGGCACGGGGTCGACGTCGTGAGCACAGGCATCAACGCCGCACGTTTCGCGGGGAGGGCGGCATCCGACCACGAACCGGTGCAGTCGGTGCTGCGCTACGGCGAGGCTCTCGCGGGCGCGCCAGAGCAGGCAGGTGCTGCTACATGATCCGCACCCTGCTGCCGCCTGCCCGAGGATCGGCCGAGAGGACGGCGGACGGGCTGCGAGTGCTGGCCGCGGTCTGCATCGTGGTCGCGGGAATCGGCTGGGGACCGGCTTCGGGGGCGAGCCTCGCGGGTGTGACTGCGGGAATGTTCCTCCCCCGCCTTCTGCGCGTGCGGGCCAGCTTCGACATCGCGTTCGGCATCGGGGTGCTCGTCGCCGTGTGGAGCAGCGTGCTGCAGATCTACATCACTACCAGGTGGTGGGATGTGCCGATGCACTTGCTCACCAACGGGCTCTGGGCTGCGGTGGTCTACATCTCGCTCGTGCGCCTCGGGGTGATCGCTGACGCCGCGACGCTCCCCCGGCCGATGCTGTCGGCGGCCGTGATGACCACCGCACTCGGCCTGTCCCTCGGCGTGACCTGGGAGATCTGGGAATGGATCGGTCACACCTATATCGACGAGGGGATTCTCGTTGGTTACAACGATACGGTCGGCGACCTGTTCTGGGGCGGAGTCGGCGCACTTGTCGCGGGTCTGTTCCTTCCGTTCCTCACGAACCGCTCGGTGCGCCCCGAATCAGCGCCTCGGGCCGCCGAGCACTAGATCGTGCGTGCAGCGATCATGCCTGGAAAGGGTCGCCGCGGCGCAGGGCCTCGGAGGCTCTCGCGTGGGGTCGCCGGGAGGATTAAGGACATGAACGACACAAAGTGGGATGCCGCGGTGGAGTGCGTGGGTGGGGACGGCTGGATCGAGATGACCGAAAACGGGTGGGGTCTGCTCATCGCCCACCAGGCGCCGGTCGGCACACTCGGCCGCGCTCCGGTGACATCGGTGCCTCGGCCGGGCTGGGCGAGCAACGCGGACCGGGAAAGCGTCTGCGACGACATCGACGGATATCTGGCTGACGCTGGGGTGACCGCGCCTCCGCGGTACTTCCGCTGGTTTGTGCGCCGACCGAAGGCGGTCACCGACAACCAGTTCTGGTCGGCGATGGGCGGTGCCGTCGCTGCCGACTGGCCGGAGGACAACCACCCCCGCCATCACCCACCGGTGCTCGAGCGGGCGATCGCCGAACTTTATTCGGACGACCGATAGGCCCGATCTTTAGATTTCATGCAAAGAGACGCGTTCCGATAATTAGCGGAAATCAGCAGCTGGACCGACACCGGCAACATCGTGGGTGCGAGCGAGACTCCGTCCAGCCTGGTGATAGTGACGGACAGTGCCTGAGCGCCAAAGAGAGTGGCAAGTAAGAACCCCTCTGGAGGACGGGCGGTCATCTTCCACCAGGGTCGCGGTGGCGCGATCGGCTCCTGTCGACCGTGAAAGGTGCGGGCTGCGAATATCACAACCGCCGCGACCAACACTGACGCGGTCAGGAAGCCCGTCGGCGTGTCCACGGCACGCGAGACAGCCGCTGCAATAGGGAATGCAACGACGACCGCGACGACGATGGTGTTCACCTTCGTGGCCGTCCACGTGATTCGGCTGCACCGGGATAATCACTCGGGGGGGGGGGGGATGATCCGTCGTTCATCACGGGCCCGGCGTTGGAGGAAGCAGCACCACGTTTCCCACGTGACGCTTTTCAAGGAAGTCCCGTTGCGCGGCGGCAATCTCGCTCAGCGGGTAGGTGCGCTCAAGTAGCGGACGGATCTCGCCGCGTTCAACGTAGGATACGACGTCCGCAAACACGTGCTCGTCCCATGCGGTGCATCCCATGAGCCGCAGATCTCCTAGGTAGAGCGTGCGCAGATCGAGTTGAACGATGGGGCCGGCGATGGCACCCGAGGTCACATACGTTCCTCCGTGGCGCAGCAGGGCGAGCATGCTGCCAAACCCGTTGCCTCCGACGTTGTCGATCACGACGTCGATGCTCCCGGTGCCAATTTGCGCAACAGGGTCCTGTCCCCGCTCCAGGACCTCATCGGCACCGATTTCGATCACACGCTCGCGTTTGGCGCTGCTTGCGATCCCAATGACGTACGCGCCACGTCGCTTCGCAAGCTGCACGACGGCCGATCCAACACCCCCGGACGCCCCGGGGACGAGCACACGTGTGCCCGCGGTGATGCCGGCACGGCTCACCATGTTTTCCGCGGTTCCATACGCACACGGAATTGTTGCAAGCTCGGCATCGCTCCACGTGCTCTGGACTGGGAACACATCGCGGGACCGGACCACCGTGAATTGCGCAAAGGCGCCATCTCGATCTGACCCGAGCCACTCTGTTGCAGAGGAATCCCCCGGGTTCAGAGGCATACACGGGCGAATGAGTACGCGGGCGCCCACAATGGTTTGGTCGACCCCCTCACCAACAGCGATGACACGGCCACAGCAGTCTGCACCCTGAATCAGAGGAAAGGGCGTTGCCCCGTTCCAGCCACCATCGCTGCGATCTGCGTCGAGATCCTCGATCTCCGCTGACGAGTCGTTCGTGGCGGTCGACACCGCCGCGGAGTACCAGCCGAGTCGCGTATTGATGTCTGTGTTGTTCACCCCTGCCGCGAGTACCTGAACAAGAACTTCGCCAGGTCCGGCAGTTGGCTTGGGGACTGAGCTCAGAACTAGCCGATCGAAGTCACCAACACCCGTGGTGACCATGGCGCTCATGCTAGCCGCGTTCGCGCGGGGGGCTGGGATGCTGCGCTGTTGGCTCATGACAACAGCCTCTCAAAAACAACCACGACCCCGATAATCGATGCACTGCTCCACCTCGCCTGAGTATGTCCGCGTCAGCCGGACCCATCTTGATCAGCAGTCCCGCGAGGAGTAGCTTTACCGGAATTTGATGATCGGGCGGGGACCAGACGCCGTTTTCGGCCAGCTATCGCAGGTTTCGTCCCTCGTGCCAGACCAGTCAACGAATGCTGGGTCCCGGCCATCTGGCTGGAATGAAGTACCTCTATCCCTAGCTTGGAGAGACGTCGATGATATGGGTAGTCGGCTTGGTTACGATCGTCATCTTCGTAGTTCTGGCCATTCTTTACTTCAACGGGATGCTCGGAAACTCTGCCGTAACGTGAAAATTGGCCGTGGTACTCGTGGCTTCCGCTTTCGATTCGGTCATCTCCGGACCTACCACCCCCCGGCGGAGCGCGACTTCGGCCATTACGGGACATTGACCGGGTGTTTGAGAGGTGGGCCCTACCGGGCTCGAACCGATGACATCCACGGTGTAAACGTGGCGCTCTACCAACTGAGCTAAAGGCCCGTCGTCCCGCGGGACAACGCCCGGCAATGCTACAGGAATACAGTCACGAACATGAGCGCTGCCGCCCCAGCTACCTTTCGGCCCGGGCATCGGTGGCCCGTGCTCATCACGATTGCCGGGGCGATCGCGCTCACCGGCCACGGACTTCCGATTCGTGCAGGACGAGCCTGTTGGCGGGCCGCCGTGGCAGCCCGGTTTCGCCTGAGTTGCCGGCCAGCGGGGTGGGCCGAGGGTCAGCGCACAGCGGGCGCGAGAGCCGCAAGCGCTGCGCGGTAGGTCTCGAGTGAGCGCGCCTCGCCAGGCGCTGACACGAAGCTCGACCGAATGACTCCAGCGGTGTCGATGAGGAAGGTCGCACGGTTGGCGAATCCCCTAGCCTCGAGGAAGACGCCGTACTCCTTGGCGACGGCGCCGTGCGGCCAGAAGTCCGCAAGGAGGGTGAAGTCGTAGCCCTCGTGGTCCGCGTAGGCGCGCAGCGTCGCTTTCGAGTCCACCGAGATGCCGATGAGCTCAACACCGCCGTCGGCGAAGAGAGCGAGATTGTCGCGCAGCTCGCACAGTTCGCGTGTGCAGGTGCTCGAGAAGGCGAGAGGGAAGAAGACGAGGGCGACCGGTTTGCGCCCGCGGAAATCGGAGAGGCGGATGTGCTCGCCGAACTGATTGGGCAGCTCGAAATCCGGAGCTAGCGTCGAGTCCTGTAGAGGCATTAACGGTCCTTTCGCGCGTGGGCACTGCGAGCCGCGAGCACGATTCGCAATCCTACGCGCGGCGTCCGCTGGGTCAAGTTCCACCGAGTGGGTGCAACTAGACTCAGTACCGCCCAACGCGCGTGCCGCTCCTCGAAACCCGAGCCGGAACTCAGCGAGGGGCTCCACAGCAGCAACCACGGGGAATCCGCGAACAAGAGCGAGGTCTACGGTGACGGTCAACGATCAGGATCCATATTCGGTCAACAACATCGACAAGGATCCCGAGGAGACTGCCGAATGGCAGGAATCCCTCGACGCGCTCGTCGAAGCGCAGGGTCACGAGCGGGGCCGCCAGATCATGCTCACCCTGCTCAAGCGGTCGAAGGAGCTGCACCTCGGCGTTCCGATGGTGCCCACGACCGACTATCTGAACACCATCGCGCCGGAGAACGAACCCGAGTTCCCGGGTGACGAGGCGGTCGAGCGCCGGTACCGCGCCTGGATCCGCTGGAACGCAGCGATCACCGTGCACCGCGCCCAGCGCCCCGGAATCGGCGTCGGCGGGCACATCTCCACCTACGCCTCCTCTGCCTCGCTCTACGAGGTCGGCCACAACTACTTCTTCCGCGGCCAGCACCACTCCGGCGGCGGCGACCAGATCTTCTATCAGGGCCACGCCTCCCCCGGCATGTACGCCCGCGCCTTCCTCGAGGGCCGACTGAGCACCGAGCAGCTCGACGGGTTCCGTCAGGAGAAGTCGCACGCGGCCGGCGGTCTCTCGTCGTACCCGCATCCGCGTCTCATGAAGGACTTCTGGCAGTTCCCGACCGTGTCGATGGGCCTCGGCCCGATCAACGCGATCTATCAGGCGCAGGCCAACAAGTACCTCACCAACCGTGGGATCAAGGATGCGTCCGACCAGCAGGTCTGGGCGTTCCTCGGCGACGGCGAGATGGACGAGGTCGAGAGCCGCGGAGCCCTGCAGTGGGCGACCAACGAGGGACTCGACAACCTCAACTTCGTCATCAACTGCAACCTTCAGCGCCTCGACGGACCGGTGCGCGGCAACGGCAAGATCATCCAGGAGCTCGAGAGCTTCTTCCGCGGTGCCGGCTGGAACGTCATCAAGGTCGTCTGGGGACGCGAGTGGGACGAGCTCCTCTCCCGCGACACCGAGGGCGCGCTGCGCGACCTCATGAACCGCACGCCCGACGGCGACTACCAGACCTACAAGGCTGAGAGCGGCGCCTACGTGCGCGAGAACTTCTTCGGCCGCGACCCTCGCGCACTCGAATTGGTCAAGGACTACACCGACGAAGAGGTCTGGGGCCTCAAGCGCGGCGGACACGACTACCGCAAGGTCTACGCCGCATTCAAGGCCGCCCAGGAGCACAAGGGCCAGCCGACGGTAATCCTCGCAAAGACGGTCAAGGGTTACGGCCTCGGTCCGTCGTTCGAGGGCCGCAACGCGACCCACCAGATGAAGAAGCTCACGCTCGACAACCTCAAGAAGTTCCGTGACGAGATGCGCATCCCGATTACGGATGCTGCCCTCGAGGAGAACCCGTATATGCCGCCGTACTACCACCCCGGCGACAACGACGAGGCGATCAAGTACATGCACGAACGCCGCCAGGCGCTCGGCGGCTACGTGCCGGAACGGCGCTCGCGGTTCACCCAGGTGGCCCTGCCCGAGACCCCCACCTATGACGTCGTCAAGCGCGGCTCCGGCAAGCAGGAAATCGCCACGACGATGGCCTTCGCCCGCCTGCTCAAGGACCTGCTCAAGTCGAAGGACTTCGGGCACCGGATTGTGCCAATCATCCCCGACGAGGCACGCACCTTCGGCATGGACGCGTACTTCCCGACCTCGAAGATCTACAACCCCAAGGGGCAGCAGTACACCTCGGTGGACCGCGCTCAGCTGCTCGCCTACAAGGAAAGCCCGCAGGGTCAGATCCTGCACGTCGGCATCAACGAGGCCGGCGCGTTCGCCGCGTTCACCGCGGCCGGAACCTCCTACTCGACGCACGGCGAGGCGCTCATCCCCGTCTACGTCTTCTACTCGATGTTCGGATTCCAACGAACCGGCGACGCGATGTGGGCGGCGGGCGACCAGATGGCCCGCGGCTTCATCATCGGCGCGACCGCCGGTCGCACCACGCTCACCGGCGAGGGCCTTCAGCACGCCGACGGCCACTCGCTGCTTCTCGCGTCGACGAACCCGGCCGTGATCTCCTACGACCCGGCCTACGGCTACGAAATCGGCCACATCGTGCAGGCAGGCCTCGAGCGCATGTACGGGGAGACGCACATCGACCCGAACGTCATGTACTACCTGACCGTCTACAACGAGCCGCTCGTGCAGCCTGCCGAACCGGAGGACCTTGACGTCGACGGTCTGCTCAAGGGCATCTACCTGCTCAAGACGGGCTCTGCCGAGGGTCCTCGCGCGCAGCTCATGGCATCCGGCGTCGCGATCCCCTGGGCGCTCGAAGCGCAGCAGCTGCTCGCGGAGGACTGGGGCGTCGCCGCCGACGTCTGGTCGGTCACCTCATGGACCGAACTGCGCCGCGAGGGACTCGACGCGCTCGAGCAGAACTTCCTCTACCCCGAGGCGGAGAAGCGCGTGCCCTACCTGACCGGCAAGCTCGCCGAAGCAGATGGACCATTCGTCGCGGTCACCGACTTCATGCACGCGGTGCCCGACCAGATCCGCCAGTTCGTTCCTGGTGACTTCGCGACGCTCGGGGCCGACGGGTTCGGCTTCTCCGATACGCGCGCGGCAGCCCGCCGCTTCTTCAAGATCGACGGGCCGTCGCTCGCAGTGCGGGCGCTGGAGTCCCTCGTGGCCCAGGGCAAGGTCGACCCGTCGGTGCCGCAGGCCGCGATCGACAAGTACCGGCTGCACGATGTGAGCGCTGGTACTTCCGGCAATACGGGCGGCGAGAGCTGACGACGGGCGACAGACGGTCCACCGTGGTGCATTCAAAGGAGCAGACGCTCGCCTGGCTCAAGACAGTGACAGGCGAGCTGGCGACGGCGACGCTCAAGCGGCTCGACGACACCCTGCCCTGGTACGGCGATATGCCGCCGGGGCGGCGGTCGGCCGTCGGGCTGGTCGCGCAGGCTGGCATCACCTCGTTCATTCACTGGTTCGATGACCCGACCTCCACGCCGTGGATTGCGGCGGATGTCTTCGGTGCGGCGCCCCGGGAGCTGCTGCGCTCGGTGAGCCTCACCCAGACGCTCCAGCTCATCAAGGTGACTGTCGAGGTCGTCGAGGAGCGGGTCAAGGGTCGGGACGAGACCCTGCGCGAGGCGATCCTGCTCTACTCGCGTGAGATCGCTTTCGCCGCCGCAGACGTCTACGCCCGAGCCGCCGAGGCTCGAGGGTTGTGGGACGCGCGTCTCGAAGCGCTCGTTGTCGACTCGATCCTGAGCGGCGAATACGACGATGAGCTCCCCTCCCGCATCGCGGCCCTCGGGTGGCACGGGCACGGTGAGGTGTCGGTTCTCGTCGGAACTGCGCCTGGGATGCTCGACGTGGACATGCTCAGACGCACCGCGAGGCACCTCGACGCGGACGTGCTCATCGGCGTGCAGGGCAGCCGCCTCGTGCTGGTGATCGGGCGGGCCCATCCGACCCCGCCCGACGGCGAGACGACCGCCGAATCCACCCTCGTGCCGTTCATGGACATCGCCACCGCACTCGAACCCGGGTTCGGCGATGGGCACCTCGTGCTCGGCCACGAGGTGCCGAGCCTCGTCGACGCCTCCAAGAGCGCGAAGGCCGCCCTCGCGGGATTCGCCGTGGCCCGGTCCTGGCGCAACGCGCCCCGACCGGCGTTCGCCGACGACCTTCTGCCCGAGCGTGCCCTCGCGGGCGATGCCCTGGCACGCTCGACCCTCATCAACCGCATCTACCGCCCATTGCAGGCGCACTCCACCGAGCTGCTGGCCACCCTGTGGTGCTACCTCGACAACGGACGCTCGCTCGAGGCGACCGCCAGGGAGCTGTTTGTGCACCCGAACACGGTGCGGTACCGCCTCAAGCGGGTCTCCGAGGTCATCGGCTGGGATGCGACAGGCGCCCGCGAGTCGCTCATCCTGCAGGCTGCGCTGATCCTCGGCTCGATCGCGGAACCGGATGCTGCGCCGCGGAGGCGACGGCGCTGACCTGAGGGAACCCACAAGGGTTGCTCCAGTTTTTGGTGCGATTGGTACAGAGCCGCACGGCGGCAGGTTGGGAGACTAGTCAAGTGATCGTCGTCGTATGCCCGGGACAGGGCTCCCAAGCCCCCGGATTCCTCACTCCCTGGCTCGCCGAAGATGGCTACCGCAGCGAGCTGGAGGCGATCTCCGACGCGGTCGGCATCGATCTGGTCACCCACGGCACGGTGTCTGATGCCGACACGATCCGCGACACCGCGATTGCCCAGCCGCTCATCGTCGCGGCCGGGCTGCTCACACTCACCGCGCTCTTCGCCGACGGTCGGCGCGAGCGGATCGGCGGGGTCGCAGGGCACTCCGTCGGAGAGGTCACCGCCGCCGCCGCCGCCGGCATCCTCTCCACCACCGATGCCATGACCCTCGTCACTGAACGCGGGGCCGCCATGGCGCAGGCCGCGGCACTCGAGGCGACCGGCATGAGCGCCGTCGTTGGCGGCGACGAGGCCTCACTGCTCGAGACGCTGGTGCAACTCGGTCTTGAACCCGCGAACTTCAACGGCGGCGGGCAGATCGTCGTGGCCGGTGCCCTCGGCGCACTGGACGAGCTCAAGGCCGCTCCCCCGGCTGGAGCGCGGGTCATCCCGCTCCAGGTTGCCGGCGCCTTCCATACCCGGTACATGGCCCCGGCCGTGGCACGTCTTCGCACTGTCGCGGCCGCCCTCGAGACGCACGACCCGAGCCTGCCCATCTGGACCAACCGCGACGGATCGAGCGTCACCAACGGGGCGGCCTTCGTCGACCTGCTCGTTGGACAGGTCAGCTCCCCGGTACGGTGGGATAGCACGATGGCCTCGTTCGCGGCCGCTGGCGTCACCGGAGTGATCGAGATCGCTCCTGCCGGTGCGCTGGTCGGACTGGCAAAACGCGGCCTCAAAGGAGTGCCGACCGTGGCCGTCAAGACCCCGGCAGACCTCACCGCGGCATTCGACCTGATTGACGGGATCTCATGACAACGGCAACACTCACTCAGTCGCAGGGCAGCCAATTCACCCGCATCTACAGCTACGGTGCCGCCCGCGGCGACCTGATCGTGCCGAACTCCGAGCTCATCGGCCCGATCGACTCGAGCGACGAGTGGATCCAGCAGCGCACCGGCATCATCACCCGCACGAGGGCATCCGCGGGGGTCTCCGCCATCGATCTCGCGACGGAAGCTGCCACGGAAGCGATCGAGAAGTCCGGCGTTCACGCCGATCAGATCGACCTCGTCATCATCGCCACCATCAGCAATGTGCAGCAGAGCCCGTCGATGGCCACCGTCGTCGCCGACCGGGTCGGTGCGAACCCCGCCGCCGCATATGACGCCAACGCCGCATGCGCCGGTTTCAGCTACGCCGTCACCCAGGCTGACGCGCTCATCCGCACCGGCGCCGCGCACTACGCCCTCGTGGTCGGTGCCGAGAAGCTCTCCGACGTCGTCGACCCCACCGACCGCTCCATCTCCTTCCTGCTCGGCGATGGCGCAGGCGCCGTCGTGATCGGACCAAGCGACACGCCCGGCATCGCAGCGCCGGTCTGGGGATCCGACGGGTCCAAGGCCGACGCGGTCGGTATGAACGCCACGCTGACCGAGTTCCGCGACGGCGCCGCGCCGTGGCCGACGCTCCGCCAGGAGGGCCAGACGGTCTTCCGCTGGGCCGTCTGGGACATGGCCAAGGTCGCGAAGAAGGCTCTTGAGGTTGCCGGGATTACGAGCGCCGATCTCGCCGCGTTCATCCCCCATCAGGCCAACATGCGCATCATCGACGAGTTCGCGAAACAGCTCAAGCTGCCCGAGTCGGTCATCGTCGCGCGCGACGTCGCGCGGACCGGCAACACGTCCGCAGCATCCATCCCGCTCGCGACACACGCGCTGCTTCAGGAACACCCCGAACTCAGCGGCGGTCTCGCCCTGCAGATCGGTTTCGGCGCGGGCCTCGCCTTCGGGGCCCAAGTCGTGGTTCTTCCCTAGACTTGACCCCGGTCATCTGACACCCCCATCAAGGAGAAAACACAATGGCACTGTCCACCGAAGAAGTCCTGGCCGGTTTGGCCGAGCTCATCAACGACGAGACCGGAATTGCAACTGATTCGGTCGAGCTCGGCAAGTCGTTCACCGACGATCTGGACATCGACTCCATTTCGATGATGACCATCGTCGTGAACGCCGAAGAGAAGTTCGATGTGAAGATCCCGGACGAAGAGGTCAAGAACCTCAAGACCGTCGGTGACGCCGTCACCTTCATTACGGCCGCACAGGCCTAAGGCCTGTTCGCGGGTACGGCCGGCCGGCCCAGATCTGGTCGGCCGTTCCCATTGTTCGTTGCAACGTCGTACCGACTTCCTTCCCGTCGTTCCGCGTCGTTCCAGCAGAGAGACTACTGATGCGCCCCAAGAAAATCGTTGTCACCGGACTGGGTACGACCTCACCCCTCGGCGGTAACATCGCCGACACCTGGCGGGCGCTGCTCGCCGGCGAGTCCGGGGTGCGCACTCTCGAGCAGGACTGGGTCGCCAAGTACCAGCTGCCGATCACTTTCGCCGCCCAGGCCAAGGTTCCCGCCACCGACGTTCTCGAACGAGTCGAGATCAAGCGCCTCGACCCCGGCAGCCAGTTCGCCCTCATAGCGGCTCGCGAGGCGTGGGCGGATGCCGGTGCGCCAGACATCGACCCCGAGCGCATCGCCGTTGACTACGCGACCGGGATCGGCGGAATCTGGACCCTCGTCGACGCCTGGGACGTGCTCCGCGAGAGGGGCCCGCGCCGGGTTCTTCCGATGACCGTGCCGATGCTGATGCCCAACGCCCCGGCCGCGGCGATCAGCATGAGCCTGTCCGCCCGCGGCGGCGCCCGTACCGTCGTCTCCGCCTGCGCCTCAAGCACCGAGTCGATCGCCAACGCGTACGACCACCTGCAGGCCGGCATCGCCGACATGATCATCGCCGGTGGCACCGAAGCCGCCATCCATCCGCTCCCCATCGCGTCCTTCGCGGCCATGCAGGCGCTCTCCAAGCGCAACGATGACCCCACGCGCGCCTCACGCCCCTACGACGTCGACCGCGATGGATTCGTGCTCGGCGAGGGCGCCGGCGCGATCGTGCTCGAAACCGAGGAGCACGCTCTCGCTCGCGGCGCCCGGATCTACGCCGAACTCGCTGGAGGTTCGGTCACGAGCGACTCGTACCACATCACCGCTCCTGACCCTCAGGGATCCGCGGCGGCGCGGGCCATGCTCGCTGCTCTCGAGATCGCGGGAGCCGGTATCGGCGACGTCAGCCACATCAACGCGCACGCGACGAGCACGCCGGTCGGCGACATCGCCGAGTATCGCGCGATGCATCGCGTCTTCGGCGACCACCTCGACTCGATCGCGGTCTCCGCGACGAAGGCCGCGACGGGCCACTTGCTGGGTGGCACCGGGGCACTCGAGGCGATCTTCACGATCCTTGCGCTGCACCACCGCACCGCACCGCCCACGATCAACCTCGACAACCAGGATCCTGAGATCCCTCTCGATGTTGTCACGAGCCCTCGTGATCTGGGCACTGGACCGCTGCTTGCGCTGAGCAACTCGTTCGGCTTCGGCGGGCACAATGCTGTGGCGGCGTTCCGCAGCATGTAGGTCGTAGGGCTTTTCTTGAGCGCTCCGTTCTGCGCGGGGTGCGAGGTCTCTATTGCTGAGGCTGCGCGGCCGGTTGAGGCTGCGCGGCCGGCTGAGGCTGCGCGGTCGGTTGAGGCTGCGCGGCCGGCTGAGGCTGCGCGGCACGCTGAGGCTGCGCGGTCGGCTGCGGCGGCGCGGCGCGCTGAGGCTGCGCGGCGCGCTGAGGCGGCGCGAGCGAGATCGACTCGCCCTCCCCACGCGACGTCATGGAGGCGTTTTACCCCGATTTCGTAGACTCATCGGGAATGTCGCACCTATGTCGGTGGTCGGGTGTGGGCTGTGGTCATGAACAGAATCCGGGTGTCGGTGTGGGGCTTGTGGCTCGGCGTGTGCTCGCGTGTTCGGGCTGTTGGGTCGGCGGTGGTGGATGTCGGTGGTCGGGTAGTGGCTTGGTGCGTGAACGGAATGCGGGTGGCGGTGCGGCGCTTGGGGCTGATCTCTCGGGGTTCGGATGGTTGTTTCTTAGTGGCGTGTCGAGTGTCGGTGGGTGGGTATTCACTATGGGTATGAGCAGCTATCGGTGGACGGCGGAGGAGCAGGCGGAGCTTGCTGAGTCGATGCTGCAGTTCAATATCGAGGCGGATGCGGAGATGGCGGCACGTGGGTACCGGCCGGGGGTTGGTTTGCCGTTTGAGGGGATGCCGGCGGGGTTGTTCCCGCATGATCCGGATTTGGATGACCCGCGCTGGGCTGATGAGGACGATTACCCGGGCGTCCCCGACTGCCCCGGCCAGCCCGGCCAGCCCGGCGAGGCCGGCCAGGCCGGCGAGGCCGTCCAGGCCGGTGCTGGGCTTGATGGTGGTCGTGGGTATCCGTTTGGGGTCGCGGCGGGGCCGGGTGGGGCGGGTGAGGCGATGGGGCGGCTGATCGATGCGTTGGAGCGGGTGGAGCAGGGTATTGCGGGGCTGATGGGTGATCGGGCGGTGTTGTTCGAGCAGGCCCTCGTGCTGGCCGAGGCGGGCACGGAGCGCACGAGGGCGGGCAGCCGGCAGTTGGCGTTGCGGAGTGTGCGGGCGGAGCTGGGGGCGGCGTTGCGGATCCCGGAGCGCACCATCGACGCTCTGCTGGGGGTCGGTCGCAGTCTGGTCCATGAACTCCCGGCCACCCTCGAGGCTCTGCGGGGAGGGTTGATCAGTTACCGGCATGCGCAGGTCATGGTCGATCAGACCGCAGGTCTGCCTGCTGCTGCTCGGGTGGTGTTGGAGGGGCAGGCTCTGCCCTATGCGAGACGGTTGACGGCGTCGAAGTTTACGCAGAAGGCGCGGGTTCTGCGGGAGTTGCTGGATCCGGACTCGATCACACAGCGTCATGCGCGGGCGCGGGAGGACCGGGAGGTGCGTCTGGACCCGCAGCAGGATGGTCTGGCGTTGCTGTCGCAGCTGCTCCCGGCACCGGAGGCTGTCGCGATCTTCACCCGCCTCACCGACACGGCGATAGCCCTGCAGGGGCCGCTGGAGGTGCGTACTCTGGCGCAGTTGCGCGCCGACATCTTCAGCGACGTCATGCTCGACAGCACCGACAGCTCCAGCGGCAACGGCAGCGGCAGCGGCAACGGCAGCGGCAGCGGCGGTGACGGCCCGCTGGGCATGGTGTCCCGCCGCACCCGGCGTGGGGTAGCTCGCCGGAACCGGGCGGTCCGGGTCACGCTGATGCGCGCCGGCCGGAGGGTCGGCTGGGGGCGGTCCGGGATCCGCGGGAGGGGGTCGCTGCGGGACCGGTACTTCGACACCCGACCGAGGCTCAGCGTCACGGTGCCTGCTCTCGTGCTCCTCGGAATGAGCGAGGAGCCCGGGTCCCTCGACGGGTACGGGCCGATCGATCCGAACACGGCGAGGCTGCTCGCCGCCGGCGCGCCGGGCATGATCCGCCTCCTCACCCACCCCGAGACCGGAGCAATCCTCTCCGTCGGCAGGGACCGGTACCGGGTGCCCGCCGATTTGCGCAACTTCCTGCGGGTACGCGATGAGACCTGCCGCTTCCCGGGCTGCAGCAGGCAAGCGGAACAATGCGACATCGACCACACCCTGCAATGGCAACACCAACATCCGACCGCCCACTACAACCTTGCCCATTTATGCCCGAAACATCACACCATCAAAGACGAAACCAACTGGACTGTCGCCCACACGCGCGATGGCACCGGCGCCCTCGAATGGACCTCCCCCGCGGGGCGGACACACATCACCGAACCGGCAACCGTCATCACCAGCGGAGTACACGACAACCTCCAACGCGCCCTCCATACCGCCGCGCGCGACCAGGGAACGGACCAGACAGCGGACGAAGCAGCGCGCGCCCAGAGAACCGACGCCCGGAGAGCCGACGCCCGGGGAGCAGACGCCCAGAGAGCCGACGCCCGGGGAGCAGACGCCGAGGACGAGGACCCGCCACCGTTCTAAGACACGTGGAAGCCCAGCTTCGACACCATCGCCGCACGACCTGCTCAACCACCGGTTTCGGGTTTCGACACCATCGCCGCGCGACCTGCTCAACCGGCGGATCCGGGCTTCGATGTCGACGAACGGCGTGCCAGCGATCGACCTACCCCAGCGATCGACCTACCGCATCGATCGACCTTCCCCAGCGATCGACCTACCCCATCGATCGACCTCCCCCAGCGATCGACCTACCGCATCGATCGACCTTCCCCAGCGATCGACCTACCGCATCGATCGACCTTCCCCAGCGATCGACCTACCGCATCGATCGACCTTCCCCAGCGATCGACCTACCCCAACGGAAATGCCTACCGTGAGGCCGAAGGGCCCGGAGGTGCCCGAGGTCCCGGTGCTGCGGCTATCCGACCTTGTGCAGCCAGACGACTTGACTCGTGTCGCTCGCGTGGCGGAACGCCTCAAGCTCGTCGTCCCAGGCTTGTCCGAGGGCGAGACGCAGTTCGCGGTGCAGTTCGAGCGCGTTCGACCCTGCAATATCCATGGCATAGCGGACGCGGTCCTCGGGAATCACGACGTTTCCGACAGTGTCGGTCTGTGCGAAGAAGATACCGAGGTCGGGAGTGTGCAGCCAGCGTCCACCGTCCGCGCCGAATCCGGCGTCCTCGGTGACCTCGAAACGCAGGTGCTCCCAGCCGCGAAGGGCCGATGCGAGGACCGCGCCTGTGCCCGGGGCACCTTCCCAGAAGAACTCGGCTCGCAACGAGCCCTTGAGCACGGGTTGGTGGGACCAGTCGAAATTTACGGCACGATCAAGAGCGCGACCTGCGGCCCACTCGATGTGGGGCGCCAGCGCGCGAGGAGCGGAGTGCACGAAAAGCACTCCGCGAGCAGTTGCTGCAACCACAATGACTCCGTTCGGTTAGGTTGACTTCCCCATCGACCTAGTGAACGGCAGTACCGTACAGCGACTTGCGTATGAAATTTGCAACGGCGAGCCGTCAGGCCCATTATGGTCGATGGATGCTCGGAATCACAAGGACGTGGTTGCGCCGATTCGGCGAAAGGTTCGGCCGAAACTATACTCAGTAGAACAATTTCGAGAGGATCGATGCCGGTGTCTGTTCGTGACGGCCTCTTGACGATCCTCTCTCTTGGCCCCGCCTACGGCCTCCAACTGCACGCGGAGCTGACCTCACGGGCCCCGCACCGCGGCCCGGTCAACGTCGGCCAGATCTACGCAACTCTCGACCGGTTGGGCAAGCAGGGCCTGATCAGGTCCTCGGGCGTCACGAACGACGGTCTACCGCTGTACCGGCTCACCGAGCAGGGCAGGCGCGCCGTCGACACCTCGCGCGAATCTGCTGCGGTGCACACCCTTCCGGAGTGGACCGAAATGCTCGACCAGGTCATCATCGAGTCGACCATCCAACCAGCAACGGCACTGGCGCTTGCCCGCGACTATCGGGCCTGGTGGACCGAGGATTCGGCGCGCGTGCGGTTGGCGCTCGACGGCGGAGAGCACCGCTCCGACGTTCGACTGGCGCTTCTGGCCAGACAGGCGCAAGCGGTGGCCGCAGTCGCATGGCTCGGTTCCGTCAGCGACGCGCTCATCCAGGACGACCCGTCGCGGCCCTACTCCGCGGACAAGCCGCGCCGGGGCCGGCGCCCGCGTGCCGCGGTGGTCGCAGCGTCGCCCGACGCGTGATCGGATACCCCGCGCTGCGCTTGTTCGGATGCCCCGCGCTGCGCGTGTTCGGATGCTGGTGGGCTGCAATGTCCGCGCCTGATCATGCGCGTGACCGGACCGGCTATTTCGCCTGCCCATAGTCCTGGACCACCGCGACGGTCACCGGAAACTCGATCGGGAGTGCGCCGAACAGCAGCCGGCCAGCATCCGCCGCCGCAGCCCTGAGCTCGAGCTCGACCCGCTCGGCGAGGTCCTCCGGGCAGTGCACGACGACCTCGTCATGCAGGAAGAAAACCAGATGTGCCCCACTCGTGAAGTCGCCCCGCGCCGGCCCGAGACCGAGAAGTCGGCCGCGCAGCCCCGCCATCCAGCACAGCGCCCACTCGGCCGCGGTGCCCTGCACAACGAAGTTGCGGGTGAACCGGCCCCACGACCTGGCCTCCGCGCGTGCGCGGGTGACGTCGGCGGCGGTCGCCGTCTCGTCGTATCCGGCGGAGGCGCCCCGGGGGGAGCTGCGGCCGAGGCGCGTGGTGACGACCTCGCCGCGCTCCCCCGCCCTGGCCGCCTCCTCGACGAAGGCGATGGCCCGCGGGTAGGCCCTCGCGAGCCTCGGCAGGAGTCTCCCCGACTCGCCGGACGTCGCCCCGTACATCGCCCCGAGCATCGCGACCTTGGCGTGCGCGCGAGTATCGACGGCCCCGCTTGCTACGATGCCGGCATAGAGGTCGCCCGCAGATCCGGCTTCGGCCATGCCGCGGTCGGCGGAGAGCGCGGCGAGGATCCGTGGCTCGAGCTGCGCGGCATCCGCGACCACGAGCTTCCACCCCGGGTCGGCGACGACGGCACCCCGAACCTGGCGCGGCAGCTGAAGTGCGCCTCCCCCGCCCTTACTCGCCCAACGCCCGGTCACGACACCGCCGGGCACGTAATCGGGCCGAAAACGACCGTTTGCGACGTTCGTGTCGAGCCAGTTCCAGCCGTTGGCGCTCAGAAGCCGTGCCATCTTCTTGTACTCGAGCAGGGGTGCGATCGCCGGATGATCGATGCTCTGCAGCTCCCACGAGCGCGTCGACTGCACCTGCAGGCCCGCGCGACCGAGGGCGCCGAGCAGTTCAGGCGGTGAATCCGGGTTCAGAGTGGGCGAGTCGAGGGCTGCCCGCACTGCCTCGAGCACCGCCTGCATCTTCACCGGCCGATGTTCGGCGGCCGGGCGTGGCCCAAGCAGGTCGCTCAGCATTGCATCGTGCACATCGGTGCGCCAGGGAAGGCCCGCGAAACGCATTTCGGCGGCGATCAGCGCCCCGGCCGACTCGGCGGCGAGCAGCAGGCCGATGCGTGCGGGATTTGCGGTCGCGGCGACTGCCGCCCGCTGCCGGGCGAACTCGCGCAACGCGCCGTCGTCGGGTTGTTCATCAACCTCGAACAGAGCGTCGCCGCCGCGCCGCGGTTCCGGTGTGGGCTCATCCCACCCGTCGTGGGCGCCGGTCGCGAGGGCGGATGCTGCGGTAAGAGACGAGTTGCGCAGGATGGCGCGACACAGGCGCAGGTCAATGCAACGGTCGACCCGCACCCCGGCGCCGAGCAGTGCGGGGTACCAGCGGCTCGTGTCGTCCCAGACCCAGCGGGACGCTGCGGATGCGCGCTCCCGAATCGCAACCTCGGCGGCCAGATCGACCACGTCATCGGGTCCGCGCGAGATCTTGCCGGAATCGTCCAGCTCGGTAAGGCTCACCCCGGCGGGGCCACGACTCAGAACGAGATACACCCGCCCAGTCTGCCGTGCCGCGCCGACAACCTCGGCGTTACGGCCTCGGTGTTACGGCCTCGGTGTTACGGCCCCGGTGTCACCGTTCCGGGCTTCCGGGCGGCACCGATCCGGGCGGCACCGATCCGGGCGGCACAGGTCCGGGCTGCGCGCCAAAGCCCTCCATCAGCCGGGAACGGATCATGAACCGTACGCCCTCCGGCGCCTCGACCGAGAAGCCGCTCCCGCGGCCCTTCACGACGTCGATCGTGAGGAAGGTGTGACTCCAGTACTCGAACTGCTCCGATGACATCCAGAAGTCGATCACCTGAGCATCCGCTCCGGCTGGCGCGATGTCGAGCCGTCCGAGGAGCACATCCTGGTCGGAGGTGCGGAAGTCCCCCTCCGGAAAGCACATCGGGCTGCTGCCGTCGCAGCACCCTCCCGACTGGTGGAACATCAGGGGTCCGTACTGGTCCCGGAGCTTGCGGAGCAGTTCGACCGTCGCGGGCATGAACTCGACCCGCGGGATCGTCTCGCCCGGCACCGTGACACTTGCAACAACATTGTCGATGATCGGCATCGGCGTCCTTCCAAAAAAGGGGATGAGCAACGGGGAACGAGAAGGGAAACGGCGGGGCGCCGGCCGCTGCGAGAATGACCGGCACCCGCTTCACGGTTTAGAAGAAACCGAGCTTGTCTTCGGAGTACGACACGAGCAGGTTCTTGGTCTGCTGGTACGCCGAGAGCGCGAGACGGTTGTTCTCTCGGCCGATACCCGAGCTCTTGTACCCGCCGAAGGCGGCGCCAGCCGGGTACGCGTGGTAGTTGTTGACCCAGACGCGGCCGGCCTGGATGTCGCGCCCGGCGCGGTACGCGACGTTGCCGTTGCGCGACCAGACGCCGGCACCGAGACCGTACAGCGTGTCGTTGGCGATCGAGATTGCGTCGTCGTAGCCGTCGAAGCTCGTCACCGCGAGCACCGGTCCGAAGATCTCCTCCTGGAAGAGGCGCATCTTGTTGTGGCCCTCGAAGATCGTCGGCTGCACGTAGAAGCCGTCGGTGAGGTCTCCCCCGAGGTCGACACGCTCACCGCCGAGCAGAAGCTTCGCGCCCTCCTGCTTGCCGATATCGATGTAGCTCAGAATCTTCTCGAGTTGGTCGTTGGATGACTGCGCGCCGACCTGCGTGTCGGTGTCGAGCGGGTTGCCCTGCACCGCCTTCGCGGTGCGTGCGACGGCGTCGCCGAGGAAGCTGTCGTAGATCGGCTTCTCGATCAGCGCCCTGCTCGGAGCCGTGCAGACCTCTCCGTTGTTGAACGCGAAGAGCACGAAGCCCTCCTGGGCCTTGTCGTAGAAGGCGTCGTCGTGGTCGGCGACGTCCTTGAAGAAGACGTTGGGGCTCTTTCCGCCGAGCTCGAGGGTCGCCGGGATGATGTTGGCGCTCGCGTACTGCAGGATCAGGCGGCCGGTGGTCGTCTCGCCGGTGAACGCGATCTTGCGAATGCGAGGGCTCGACGCGAGCGGCTTGCCCGCTTCGACGCCGAAGCCGTTGACGATGTTGAGAACTCCGGGCGGCAGGATGTCGCCGATCAGCTCGACGAGCACGAGGATCGAGACAGGCGTCTGCTCTGCGGGCTTGAGCACGATCGCGTTTCCTGCGGCCAGCGCGGGGGCCAGCTTCCACACGGCCATGAGGATGGGGAAGTTCCACGGGATGATCTGGCCGACCACGCCGAGCGGCTCGTGGTAGTGGTACGCCGTCATGGAGTCGTCCATCTCGGCGAAGTAGCCCTCCTGCGAGCGGATCGCGGCCGCGAAGTAGCGGAAGTGGTCCGCGGCGAGCGGGAGGTCAGCATTCAGCGTTTCGCGCACGGGCTTACCGTTGTCCCAGGTCTCGGCGACCGAGAGCAGCTCGAGGTTCGCGTCGATGACATCGGCGATCTTGTTGAGGATGTCGGCGCGAGCGGTTGTGGAGGTCTTGCCCCAGGCCGGTGCGGCCTTGTGCGCGGCGTCCAGGGCGAGCTCGATGTCTTCGGCGGTGCCGCGCGCGACCTCGGCAAACGGCTTGCCGTTGACCGGGGAGATATCCTCGAAGTACTGGCCCTTGACGGGTTTGACCCACTCTCCGCCGATCCAGTTCTCGTAGCGGGCCTTGAAGGTGACCTTCGAGTCGGCCGATCCTGGCACTGAGTAAATTGTCATAACACTCCTGTTGACGTCGTTGTCGGGTGCCCCGTAATTTCCGAGTTGACTGACGCTAGCCCGGGTAACGTTGCAGGAGGGTTGCGCTGGGAATCAGCCGTGTACAGTGCCGACCTCCGCCTCGATATGTTCGATCCGCGACACGATTCCGGCGCGCTTCGGCGACCGGGCCGGCAGCAGCATGAGGCAGGTCTTCCAGACCTCGCTGTCGTAGGCGGCCTCGTCGGTGCGCGCGTAGCTGAGCAGCGTGTCGACCGCGGCATCGGCGAGCAGCGCAGCTCGCAGCCGGGAGCTGACCTCGTGGCGGATCTCCTGGATGCCGGGCGAGAACGAACCCGGCAGCACCGGCCCACGGTACGCGGCCAGCGCGACGCGGTGCGCACCCTTATCGAGGAACGCGAGTACCCGGTTCGCGTCGAGGTCGAGCGGCCGACCCAGTCGATACGGGCGGGAGGTCGGGGTGAGTTCGGGGGCGAAGGCCTCCACGACCTTTCGCAGCCGCACCATCTCAGCCCGGAGAGTGTCGCGGTAGCCGTCGCTCTCGTAGACGAGATTGGCGAGTTGGTCCGCGGGCAGCCCCTCCGGATGCCACGCCAGGAGGGTGAGGATTTCCGCGTGACGGCGCGAGAGCTCGAGCGAGCGTCCGCCTACCTCGAGGGTGGCGTGGTCCCGTCCGAGGGAGTTCAGCACAAGGCCCTGCGGCAGGCGCCGTGGGAGCGATGGAGACCGCGGGGCGCGCCTGCGGCTCAGGCCATCGAGACGGCGGATGCGCAGCTCCGCCTCGACCGCCGCCACGGTGGCCTCGATAAGCGGCAGGGTGTGGGGCGAGACCGCCTCGTCGCTCCCGGTGATGTCGATGACTCCGATCACGCTTCCCGTGTCGGGGTCGTGCACCGGCACGGCGGTGCAGCTCCAGGGGTGGACGATGCGGTTGAAGTGCTCGGCACGTTGGATCTGGATGCCGTGGTCGAGCGCGAGCGCGGTTCCGGGTGCACTCGTCCCGACCCGACTCTCCGACCAGTCGGCGCCCTCGACGAAGAGCATCCCCTCAGCGCGGCGACGCAGAGCACGGTCCCCGTCGATCCAGAGCAGCCGCCCCGACTCGTCGCCCACCGCGACGAGAAGGCCGGAGTCGAACGCGTGCCGGGTCAGCAGCTTGTGCACAACCGGTAGCGCTAGCGACAGCGGATGCGCGTTGCGATACTCCCGCAGGTCGTCGTCGTCGAGGGCGAGCTCGGGATTCGCCGTCGACGGGTCGAGCCGGAGTCGAAGCGACCGCTCCCACGACTCCTGAACAACCTGGCGTACGCCGCCGACCCGCTGTCGCTCGGAAATGGCCCGGTCGTGGGCGAGCGCGAGGCGCTTCGAGAGTTCAGCGACCGAGTCGACGAACGGTGCAGCGAGCCACGGATTCCGCATGCCACCCCGATTGTCATTGTTCGCGGGGTAACCCCCACCCAACCCTCACAATAGGCCAGCACGGGCGCTAGTGAAGCAGTTCGCCGGCTTTGTTCAGCACGTTCTTCTCGCCCGCCTCGATCGACACTGTGAAACGATTCTGCCTCGGCGGCAGCGGGCAGTTGAAGTTGTAGTTGAATCCGCACGGTGGCAGGTACGCGCGGTTGAAGTCGAGCGTGATCGAGCCGTCGTGGTTTGGCGCGACCATGAGGAACCGGCCGACGCTGTACGTGGAGACGCCGTTGGTCGCATCGGCGAACACGAGCAGAAGGGCGCGCCCCTCCTTGAACGCGGCGAGGTTGTAATCCACGCCGTCCTTCGTGAACGTAATCTCCCCCGGCAGCACCTTCTCGCGGGGCTTGCCCTCATCTTTGAGGTGCTCGATGCCGACACTCGTGCCTCCCTCGATCTCGGTCCAGGTGGCCGTGATCACCCAGTCGGCGTTGTACGGGAAGGCGTCGATGCCGCCGAAGTCACGGATGCCCTCGGACTCCGAATCCCAGACTCTCAGCGCGTAGCTACCCGATTCGCTCGCGATGACGAAGCCGCTCACGGTGTCGCTGAACACCACGTCGCCCGGTGCCGCAGAGTCCTTGCCAGCCACGATCGCCTCGCCATCGACGAGTACGCCGTCCACGCGGATGTTGTCGGATGCGGTCGCGGTCACTTTGAGGCCCGATTCACCCGCGGGAAGCGGCGCCCATAGGCCCGCGACCCCGTAGACGGGCTGCTCGGAGTCGACCCATTGGGTGTTGACGAGGGCGAGGTTGCCCCTGGGCTGAACCACCGACTGCTCCCTCCGGGTGCGGTAGATGGCGAGCAGGTCTTCGGGCGACGCGGATGCTGTGGTGATGTCAGTCATGGGTCCATCTTTCTAGAGTCTTCGACCTCAACCTGACGGAACACGAATTTATTGCCTCCGTGTTGACACTGCACTGTGGCGAAAATCAAGCCCCTTTACCTTCCCGATGCCCTGTTTTTGACTGGAAGGCACAAGAGAAAGGAAGACCAGTGAGCAACTCATCACAACCAAGCAACTCCCGGTCATCCACACCCGGGTCCGAGTCTGCCGACGGTTCGGTGCGGGGCTCGGTTCCCGCCGACTCCCGTTCGCTTCGTGAGCGGGTCGTCGAGCGGGAGAAGGAGAGGTTCGGCGGACTCAAGGCCGGCGCCACATTCTTCGGCTGGTTGGCCGCGACCGGAGCCGTGGTGCTCCTCACGGTGCTCCTCGCCGCGATCGGCGCCGCTATCGGCCTGACCGGAACGGACCTGGGGCAGGTCACCGATCAGGCCGCGCAGAACGCCGACACGATCGGAGTGGTCAGCGCGATTTTTCTCGCGGTGGTGATCTTCATCGCCTACTTCGGCGGCGGCTACGTCGCCGGGCGGATGGCGCGGTTCAGCGGAGCCCTTCAGGGCATCGGAGTGTGGCTGTGGGCACTGCTGTTCGCGATCGTCATCGCGATCACCGCGGCCGTCGCGGGCCCGGCACTGAATGACGTGAACATGCAGGGGGTCAACGCCTTCCCGCGCATCCCCGTCACCGAGGGCGAGCTCGCGACCGGCAGCATCATCACGGCAGTCATCATCGCGCTCGTCAGTCTCGGCGGGGCCATCCTCGGCGGGATGACCGGCATGCGCTACCACCGCCGCGTGGACGAGGCCGGACTCGGCCACTGATCACTCGGCCACTGATCACACGACCAACGGAAGCCAACGAAAGGAAGTAACCATGATCGACCGCACAAACATCGCCAACCTGTCCGGTGCCGAAGTCATCGACATGAATGGAAAGAAGGTAGGAAAGGTCGGCCAGGTGTATGTCGACGAGCAGGACGGCACCCCCAACTGGCTCACTGTCAACACCGGCCTCTTCGGGATGTCCGAGACGTTCGTGCCCATCGACCGTGCCACGTGGGACGGGGAAGCGGTAACGGTCCCGTACGAGAAGGACTTCACCAAGGATGCGCCGCGAATCGACGGTGACGGGCGGATCAGTCCGGCTGAGGAGGAGCAGCTCTATCGCTACTACGGCATGAGCGACAGCACAGCACCGACCGGAACAGCACCGACCGGAACAGCACCGACCGGAACAGCACCGACCGGAACAGCACCGACCGGTCACGACGCATCCGGTCCGGACACCGACACCGACACGACCGTGACCCGCTCTGAGGAGCAGCTCACGGTCGGCACCGAGCAGGTGGAGACCGGAAAGGCACGACTGCGCAAGTACGTGGTGACGGAGGAGCAGAACGTCACGGTTCCAGTTGCCCACGAGGAGGTCCACCTCGAGCGCGAGCCGATTTCCGAGCAGAACGCGGGCCGTGGCACCTCCGGCGCCGACATCGGCGAAGAGGACGTTGAGGTCACGCTCCACGCGGAACGGCCCGTGGTCGACAAGGAGACTGTTGCTGTGGAGCAGGTTCGGGTCGATGTCGAAACGGTGACCGACCAGGAGCGGGTGAGTGAAGAGGTCCGCAAGGAGCGGGTCGAGCTCGACGACGGGACGTCGACCGAGCGCCCCAGCACCTAATACCCCTGCACCACCCGCTGACGCCGGCCGCCAATGCGGCCGGCGTTTGGCGTGCAACGGCGCTCGCTGCGCCGGGCTGGCCCGTTAGGCCGTGGCGGAGAGGATAAACGCGGCCGTCTGCGCCGGCTGATCCCAGTGCGGAAAGTGTCCGCAGCTCCGAAACCCGCGGAACCGCGCATTCGGAAAGCGCTGCATGGCAACGCTCGCCTGGCTCGGGAGCGTCACGCGGTCCTGTCGCCCCCATCCAATCGCGACCTTGCCCTTTGTGGCCAGCGACCCCGGCTGGGTCGGCCCCTGCACGAGCGCGTCGAGCGCCTCGTCGATGCTCGCCGCCCGGTTGAAGCTGCGCAACTCGGTGAGCACCAGCCCCGGATCGAGCGCCCAGGGGTGGTCACTGAATTGGAACAGCAGTGCGCTCCGAGCGATCCGCGATTGGGTGAAAGTGGGCAGCATCCCGTCGAGCAGGCGGATGAGGCGAATGGATGCGCCGACCGTGGCGCCGAAGACCGCCCGCTGCCCCGGAGACCAGAAGCCGCCGGGATCCAGCGCGACGACCGATCCTGTGTGGCCACGCCTGGCCATCTCGAGCACGAGCCTGCCACCCATCGACGACCCCACGACGTCCGCCTCCTCGAGACCCTCGTCGCGGAGGAACCCTTCGACGGCATCGGTCAGGGTCGCGACGGTGACCTCCCCTGCGAGCGGGTCGCTTTCCCCGAACCCCGGCAGGTCGAAGGCGATCACGTCGCGGGTCGCTGCGAGCCGGTCGAAGATCGGCAGCCACGTCGCCCAGGAGGATCCCAGTCCGTGCACGAGGACGAGTGGCCTGCCGCTACCGCGTCGGACGGTATTCAGGCGGGTTTGTGCCATGAGATTCTCCCTACTGCTCCTTAGCTAGCCTCCAGCCCCGCACCCGAAGAGACAAGCCTTTCACCTACTCCGGCCGGAATCCAATGGGTGCGGTACGGGTCCCGTTCGCCGAGACTGGTAGGCATGACTATCGCACAGGGACCCACCGCGCGCACGATCTCCGCCGACCCGGACTGGTGGCGCCACGCCGCCGTCTACCAGATCTACCCGCGCAGCTTCACCGATGCGGATGGCGACGGACTCGGCGACATCGCCGGCATCACCTCGCGCGTGCCGTACCTCGCCTCCCTCCACATCGACGCGGTGTGGCTGAGTCCGTTCTATCCGTCACCGCTCGCCGACGGCGGCTACGACGTCGCCGACTATCGCAACGTCGACCACAGGCTCGGCACCCTCGCCGACTTCGATGCCCTCGTCGACGCGCTGCACGCAACCGGCATCCGGATCATCATCGATATCGTCCCGAACCACTCCTCGCACCTGCACCCGTGGTTTCAGGAGGCGCTCGCCGCCGCCCCGGGCTCCGCAGCGCGCGAACGCTACATCTTCCGCGATGGGGCGGGGCCAGATGGAGCGCAGCCCCCCTCGGGCTGGGGATCGAACTTCGGCGGCCCCGCGTGGACCCGCGTGCCTGACGGGCAGTGGTACCTCCATCTCTTCGCGAAGGAGCAGCCGGACTTCAATTGGGACAACCCGGAGATCCAGGAGGACTTCCTCACGACACTGCGCTTCTGGTCCGACCGCGGTGTAGACGGATTCAGGGTCGATGTCGCGAACTCACTCATCAAGGACCTCTCCGAACCCTTCCGGCCCTCCATCGACAGGGTGCTCGGTGGCGACCTGCCCATTGACGGCAGCGACCCGCTCTACGACCGCGACGAAGTACACGCCGTGTTCGAGCGGTGGCGCGAGGTGCTCAACGAGTACGACCCGCCTCGGTCGGCAGTTGCCGAGGCCTGGGTGCCGAGGGAGCGGCGCCTGCTCTACGCCCGACCGAGCGAGCTCGGGCAGGCCTTCAACTTCGACCTGGTGCTGGCCGGCTGGAACCCGCGTGAGTTCCACGACGTGATCACCAGCAATCTGAACGACGCCGCCGCGACCGGCGCCTCATCAACCTGGGTGCTCTCCAATCACGACGTCGTGCGACACGCCACCCGGTACGGGCTCCCGCGCGGGGCGGACCACAACGCGTGGCTGCTCGGTTCCGATGCCGCGATCCTCGAGGACCGCGAGGTTGGCCTCCGTCGCGCCCGCGCTGCGACCCTGCTGATGCTCGCGCTGCCGGGCTCGGCGTACCTGTATCAGGGCGAGGAGCTCGGCCTCTCTGAGGTCGCCGAGCTCGACGATCACGTGCTGCAGGATCCGACCTGGGAGCGCACCGGGCATCAGGAGAAGGGGCGGGACGGATGCCGCGTCCCGCTCCCCTGGACGCGCGGCGGGGAGTCGTTCGGCTTCGGCCCGGATGGGTCGCACCTCCCGCAGCCCGACTGGTTCGGCGACCTGTCTGTGGAGGCGGAGGACGGGGTGTATGGTTCGACCCTCGAGCTCTACCGGGCGGCGCTGCGAGCGCGGGCCCAGCTGCAGGGCAATGAGGAACTCGACTGGCAGGTTCGGGACACCGAGGGGATTCTGCATTTCAGTCGCCCCGGCGGGTGGCACTGTGTCACCAACTTCAGCCAGCAGCCCGTCGACCTGCCCGCCGGCGTCGTCGTCGTGTGCAGCGGTCCGCTCCTGAAGGGGATGCTCCCGACCGACACGACCGCGTGGATGCTGCAGTGAGTCGAGCGGTGGTTAGCTAAGGCTGTCCGTGCTGGCGATCACCCGTCCAGCGTGGTTGCATGAGCACATGGCAACCATCGAACCCGTTGAGGTGCCGGGTCAGCATCCCGGTGAAAACAACGTCTCGAACCTCGCCGGACGCCTCAACTGGCTTCGGGCCGGGGTACTCGGCGCAAACGATGGCATCGTCTCCGTCGCGGCTCTCGTCGTCGGCGTCGCCGGTGCGACGAGCTCGGTCCCGGCGATCGCCACGGCCGGCGTCGCCGCCCTCGTCGGAGGCGCAATCTCGATGGGGCTGGGCGAATACGTCTCGGTCAGCAGCCAGAGCGACAGTCAGCGGGCGCTCATCGCGAAGGAACGCCAGGAGCTCATCGACTTCCCCGAGCAGGAGCTGGAAGAGCTCGCCGGACTCTTCCAGGTCAAGGGGCTCTCGAGCCCGACCGCGCATCTGGTGGCCGTCGAGCTCACTAAGACCAATGCCCTCCGCGCGCACCTCTCCGAGGAGCTGGGCATCAGCGAGGACGACGTGGTGAGTCCGTGGCACGCAGCGTGGGTCTCGGCCCTCTCGTTCACGCTCGGCGCGGCGCTGCCCCTCATCGCCATCCTCCTGCCGATCGGAGACTGGAGAGTGCCGGTGACCTTCGTCGCCGTGCTCATCGCGCTCGCCATCACCGGCGCCTTCGGCGCGAAAATCGGCGGCGCTTCAGTCGCCCGCTCGGTGGTGAGGGTCGTTGTTGGAGGGGCCGCCGCGCTCGCCGTCACCTTCGTGATTGGAACCCTGCTGGGCACCTCCGGCTTGGTGTGACGCCCGCCGTGACGGGCAGCTGTACGGCACACCCTCAGGTCTCTGACCTCCGGGCCGGGCTGACCTGCCTGGTCTCGACGGAGAACGACAGCAGCGCCGGCGCGACCTCGTCGCCGATCATCGGGATACCGTGACCGGCGGCGAGCACACGAGGCTCGAGCCGAGCGAGCCGCTCGATCGACTCCGCGGCCTGGTGCGGGTCCCAGGTCGAGAATCTCGGCGGTCCGGATACCTGCTGACGGTGCCGGGAGGGCTCGGCGGGCGAGTTCAGGTTCACAGTCAACACCGCGTCGCCAGAGAGAAGCACCCGGTCGGAGGCTCGGAAAAACGACGCGTGGCCGGGAGTGTGCCCCGGTGTCGCAATGCACTGCCAGTCCGGCAGCCCGGGCACGCCGTCATCCGGGTCGAACGCGTGCACGATCGACGCGAGGTCGAGTTCACGAGTGTTCTTCGACATCGCTTGCGTCGTCAGCCGGTTCAGTAGACCGGTGGGATGCTCGGTTGCCTTGTATCCGGTCGAAACGAGCGGGCGCTCCGCGGGATGCACGTACACCGGAAGTCCCCACTCCGTGGCCAGCTCATGCGCCGAGCCCGCGTGGGTGGCATGCAGGTGGGTCAGCAGAATCGCCGCCGGACGGCTCCCGGCCCCGAAGATCGTTTCCGCCGCCGAACGGATCTCCGCGCCGCGATTCGGGCCGGCGGTGTCGATGAGAACCCACGAGGAGTCGGAGCGGACGAAATAGACGTTCGTCGAGGTGATACCGACCCCCATCCGCAGGCAGTAGACGCCCGGTGCGATCTGCACCGGCAAGGACTGGGCCACGGAGGAGAATCTCTGGTCGGAGACGACGGGCGCCTTTCCGATGTACTGTCGGCTCACCACGAGCTCGAGCATGAAGTCGGCCGCATTGGCGCGGCTCAGCGATCCCCCGGTAACGCCGTCCCCGAGGTAGCCGACGGCGACATGCCCGGTACGTGGCCCATCCCTGAGCGCGGGCGGCCGCACGATCGTCCAATCGAGGCCGGATTCGCTCAGGACCCTCGCGGTCTCGACAACATCGTCGTACACCGGGTGTCGAAATCGCCGGGTCGCCTGTATGCCGAGGCGGGTCAACACGGAGGGCTCGTCGTTCGGCACGAGCACGCCGGGGCGAGCCACGATGACCAGTCGGCGCACCCCGAACTTGTGCATCGAGGCGACGATATTCCTTGTCGCCCGCGCGATGGGTGTGCCGGGCTGTGGCGCCGACTGTCCGAGAAGACTGATCACCCCATCGGCACCCTCGAGGGCGCGGTCGATCGCCGCAGCATCCGATAGATCCCCGGGCACCATTCGAAGCCTGTCGTGAACGATGCCGAGACGCGCCGGCGGACGCACGAGGGCGTTCACCCGTTGACCCTCGTCGAGCGCCTGGCCGATGAGAATCCTGCCCGTCGCACTGGTTCCGCCGAATACCGCGATGATCATGGTGTTTCCTCCTTGACAACACAGCCTTCGCCGGATCGTTCCGGCCAGGAAGGGCCGAAGGTCCCCGCAGGCGCCGGGGACAGGCCCCGTGTTCGGTGCTCAGTCGAGCAGATCGTATGATTGTGCGAATCTAAGGCGCGGCGGAGCGCTCTATCCCCATCGAGAGGCAGGTGCCCGGTGAATTTTGACGACGCGATCGGCACATTGGTGAGGGGGGTCGAATCGGTCGGAGCCCTCATCATGGTCATCGGCGGTGGCTTCGCCTTTGTCAGGGCCTTGCTGCAGCTCCGGCGACCGGACGAGAGGAAGGGCACCTACCAGCGGCTGCGTCGCACCCTCGGCCGCGCGATTCTCCTGGGCCTCGAGGTGCTCATCGTGGCCGACATCATCCGGACGATCCTTGTCGAGCCCACCGTCCAGAGTGTGCTGGTCCTCGGTGCCATCGTCCTCATCCGCATCGCCCTGAGCTTCTCACTCGAGGTGGAGATCGACGGGACGTGGCCATGGAATCGCTGGCGAACTCGCGCCACGCAGGACTCAACGTCCGACTAGGTTCACAAGGCCCCACAGTAGGTCGCGGCATCAGGGAGTTAGGTCCCTGTCGACCACCACGTTCTGTCTGCTGATAATTGCGCGTGTTCCGGGCGCAGCTTCAGGCAACGACAGCGCAGGCCGCCGCGGCCCGGCCCGCCCGATCCTCAGGCCGGGGCCGGGCCGTTCTCGCGGTGATTCTCATCACACTCGGGGTGCTCCTCGCCCCCGTCGCAGTCATCGCCGCGTGGACGAAGTCCGAGGTGACCGACACCGACCGGTTCGTGGCGACCCTGACGCCGCTTATCGAGGACGAGGCGTTCCAGGTTTTCCTGGTGGACGGGATCGCCGCGGCGGTAGACGACAGCATCGGCATCGAGGCGATCAGCGCCGACCTGTTGCGCAACGCCGCCGAACACCTCGTGACGTCAGACGCCTTCGAGCGGGTCTGGGACCGGGCCCTGCGTGTGAGCCATGCGCAACTCACCACTGCGCTCAGCGGGGATACATCGCAGGCCGTCGTCATCAGCGAATCGGGCGAGCTGGGAATTCAGCTCGGGCCGATCATCGAGGAGGTCAAGACCGAGCTGATCGGCCGCGGTCACACCCTCGCCCAACGTATTCCCGACATCGATCGCACGATCGTGGTCGCCGAGGCTGAGGGGCTCGCTCAAGCGCGCACGGTGCACCAGATTCTCGATGTGCTCGGCGTCGTGCTTCCGTGGCTGAGCCTGCTCCTCCCCGCGGCCGGCGTCCTCGCCGCCCGGACGCGGTCCCGGGCGCTTGTCTGGGCCGGCATCGCGCTCGCGCTCGCGATGGCCCTCCTCGCGAGCGGGCTGTCGATCGGGCGCATCCTCTTCGTGGACGCGATTTCTCGCGTCTACCTGCCGACGGACGCCGCCGGTTCCATCTACGACGCGCTCGTCCCGCTGGTCTACTCGACCGCGATCGCCGTGGGAGTCGTCGGCGTCACGGTCGCGATCGTCGCCTATTTCGCCGGGCACTCCCCGGGTGAAATCATGGCGCGTGGGCCCACCGTCGACACCGCCGGGCGGCTTCGGGCCGCCGCCGCGGCCAAAGGTGCCACAACGGGAAAGTTCGGCGCGTGCGTGTACCGCGCGCGACGTTACCTGAGGATCGCAGTCGCGGTGATCGCCGCAGCGATCGTTCTGTTCGTTCGGCCGCTCTCCCCCGGCGTCATCCTCTGGACGGCGACCGGTGCGCTCCTCGCCATCCTGCTGATCGAGGTGCTCCAGCGACCTTCGGTGGAGGAGGCTGCGGTGGGGATTCAGGTGGTCGGTGGCCACGTGGTCGGTGGCCACGTGGTCGGTGGCCACGTGGTCGGTAGCGAAGTGGTCGGTAGCGAAGTGGTCGGCGAGGCCTCCGGTGGAGTTTGACGCAGATGTCGGTGCCCGGTTGCGTCGAAGGATGCCGGATTGGTCAGATCGCGGTGTCCGGCAGTCGAGACGGCCCCGTCGCGATTGACGCTCATCGCGGGCTGCGCCCGTACTGTGACTTGAGACAGGCGTTAGGAGCGGAAGGACGAGACCGTGTTGGCGGGTTGAGCAGGCCTCGGAGCTGTGTCAGTTGGTTAAGCAGGTCGCACGGCTGTTTCTGTTGGTTGAGCAGGTCGCGTAGCGACCGCGTCGAAACCCTGTTGCGGCAAGTAGGTGATCGGGTGGGTCACGCTGGTTCGCGCCCGTCGTGGTGAGGAACGAGCGGCAGGGATGGATGTGGTGGTCGGGGCGCGCGCGTCGGCTCGCTAACTTCTGTTGGTTGAGCAGGTCGCGCAGCTTTTCTGTTGGTTGAGCGGGTCGCGCAGCGTCCGTGTCGAATCCCGGCCGTGCTCGGCCTGTGGTCATGGCAGTGCTGGTGTGGGGAGTTTTCCGCCGCGTTTGGGTGTGCGGGTGGGGTCGATGTGTGGGGGGGGGGTGAACCAGGGGGTGTTGTCGGTGATTTGTACGGTCCATCCTTTGTGGATGATGTGGTGGTGTCCGGTGCATAACAGGATTCCGTTGTTGAGGTTTGTTGTGCCTCCGTGGGACCACCAGTGGATGTGGTGGGCTTCGGTGTAGGAGGGTGGTCTGCCGCAGCCGGTGATGGCGCAGCCGCCGTCGCGTTCGGCGAATGCGATTCGTTGGGCGCGGGTGAATAGTCGTCTCCCGGTGCCGAGGTCGAGGATTTGGCTGTTCCCGCCGAGGACTGCGGGGATCAGTTCCGCGTCCGCGGCAAGCCTGCGGGCGGCACCAGCCGTGATGGGGTCCTCGACTCCGTCGAGGTGTGCTGCGCCGAGGCCGGATTGGAGTTGTTCCAGCGTCATCCGGATGATCAGGGTGGTGTGTGGGAGGGGTCCTGGTGCGGTGGTGCAGCCCATCATGTGCCGGGCCACATCGATCAGAGCGTCGGCGGCGATCCTGGGGATCGTCCGCGGGTCGGGGAGCTCGGCATGGTGGTCACCGCACGCGTCCCGGTCGAGACCCTCATCGCCCATGCCGTGGCCGTGGCCGCCGGCGGTCCCCGCAGGTCCTGTCGGGTCGGTGTCGAAGCGGACGGCGCGGAGGGCGTCGCCGACCATCGCGTCGATCATGGTGCGCACATATCCGGCGCCGAGGGGGTCGAGGTCGATCGTGCAGCGCTCCAAACCGTTGCCCTGTTTGCTCCAGCGCAGCGACCGGGCCGCGATCAGTGCCTCCTCCCGCGGTGCGATCCCATCGGTATCGAGCGCGTCGCGCCAGGAGATCGACAGCTTCCGCACCGTGTCCGCCGGATGAGACGCGGCGAAGGTGACCAGTTCCTCCTCCGCCGCGACCAGGTGTACCGGCAGGGCGCGGGGGGCGGCCTGGGTGAGGGAGGTGATGATCGACTGGGCCGCATCCACCTGCACCACCGCGCTGTTCACCGCATCCGCGACCAGGGGGAACGGGGCGGGGAGGCGCTCCCCGAGCAGGGACACCGGTGCGGTGGTCGCCTCACCGAGCCGGACTGTTCTGCCGGCCTCGGCCAGAGTCACCCGACCCAGTTCCGTGATCAGGGAGGCAGGAGAGGTATGCCCGGAAGACTTCGCCAGGCCGCCCTGCCCGAGCGAGGGGCGCGAGCGCACACTCAGCTCCCCCGCCGCACGCACCAGCAGGGCATCGACGTGTCGTTTGAGGTCGTAGCCGGACTGGATCGCCCGCACCAGCCCCGCATCGGACATTGTCTCCACATCGAGCTGGGACGGAGCGACCGAGATCGCGCCGAACGAGGCGCCGGCGGTTGCACCGACCGAGACGGCTGCAGCCGCTGCGCCGGATCCTGCTCCACGCGCATCGGGCGGCCGGGCATCGGGGTGTTCGCCGACCCGGGCGCCGAACCCGGTGAGCGCACCAGCCCACACCGACGCGAACGCAATAGCGCTTGCGGCGAGGGGATCGGTTGCTTTGGACATACCCACATAGTGACAGGCACCACCGACATTCCAACCGACACCAAACCACACCCTGATCGGGGATATTGCCTGTGGAGAATCCTCCACGAGCACGGCTTGTGGAGGAGAAGACGCAGGCACCCAAGTGGGGGCGACGCGCGCGCCAGAGCCCGCTGCTCAACCGACAGAGACTCGCAGCTCGGACTTCGACACGGCCGCGAGCAAGTCGACGACGTGGCAACCAACGATCGCGATGACGGCTTCGTCCAGTTCGTAGTCGACGACGTTGCCGGGCGGCGTGACTATGGCAGCTTTAGTCGTACCCACCAGGGCAATCTAAGCGGGACCCACTTCGGGCCGGACGGGGTGTCACGGGCAACCTAAATCGGACCCACCTTCGCCGTTGTCGCAACGTGTTTCGTTGCTCAAGGTGGAGGTTTCGGATGGAGTCTCGGGTGGAATTGATCGCGCGGATCCGACGTGATGCGCGCGTTGAGGGTCTCTCGATCAGGGAACTGGCTCGAAGACATGGTGTCGGCGGGCCGACTGTTCGGCAGGCGCTGGCTCAGGCCGAGCCGCCGGCCAGGAAGCTGCGGGTGCGGACGGCACCACGGTTGGACGCGTTCAAGCTCGTGATCGACGAGATGCTCCGCCAGGATCTCGAGGGCCCACGCAAGCAACGTCACACGGCGAGGCGGATCTTCGCGCGGCTCTCGGACGAACACGACGCTGCAGAGCTGTTGTATCCGACGGTCCGCGACTACGTCCGGCGGCGCCGACCGGAGATCGATATTGAGGTGGGGTTGGCTGGGGTGAAGTCCAAGTGCCACATGTTCGCCTTTCGCCTTTCGCCTCTCGCAGTCGGGGAAGGCGATCCACCGGATCTATCCGACGCAGGCGCAGGAAGCGTTTCTTGCGGGTAACATCGACGCGTTCGCGGACATCGGCGGGATCCCGACCCGCCACATTCGCTACGACAACCTCACCGACGCAGTGGTGAAAGTCATCTACGGCAGCGGCCGGCAGCGGATCGAAAACCAGCGGTGGGTGCTATTCCGTTCGCACTATGGGTTCGATGCGTTCTACTGCCACCCCTGGATCGAGGGCGCTCACGAGAAGGGCGGCATCGAGGGCGACGTCGGCCGGTTCCGTAGCACACACCTCTCTCTGATGCCCGTGGTCGACTCCCTCGCGGAGCTGAATCAGAAGGTTCGTCGGTGGGACCTCGACGACGAGAACCGGCGGATTGGCGACCGCATGCGCACAGTGGCTCAGGACTTCGCCTTCGAGCGTGAGCTGCTGGCGCCGATCACGGCGGAACGGTTCGAGCCGGGCCTGTCGTTGACGCCGCGGGTGAGCCGGTCGAGCCTTGTCCGGGTGCGGATGGCGTCCTATTCGGTCCCGGCCCGCTTCATCGGCCGCCAGGTGCGGGTTTCCCTGCGCGCGTCAGAGGTGATTCTCTTCGAGGGCCGCACCGAGATAGCCAGACACCCTCGCGTCGTAGCGATGCACGGGCAAAGCGTGAACCTGGACCACTACCTCGAGGTCCTCCTTCACAAGCCCGGCGCTCTCCCTGGTTCGACCGCTCTTGCCCACGCTCGAGCAGCTGGTGTCTTCACGTCCGCTCACGAAGCGTTCTGAGCGGCCGCCCGGAAGACCGACGGGGACGCTGGCGGCACACGAGCGCTGATCGACGTCCTCCTGCTGCACCGCACGATGACCGCCGACGACATCGTCGCCGGCATCACCGCGGCGCTGACGGTCGGAGCGGTCACCGCCGACGTCGTCGCGGTCGAAGCACCGACGACATGAACCACTCGGTGGGTCCCAGTTGGACCGTCCCCTCGTCGAACATGCTCGAGGTCCCGAGCGACGGGTAGTCAGTCTTACCCAGCGCCGTCTCGAGGATCCCGCGGCAGTCATCGCGGGCCTTCCGGCTGACACGCGGCCGCTGCCTTCGGTATCGGCTTACGACCAGCTGCTGCGACTACCTGAACGGCAGTCGGGGAAGACCGCGCCCACCGTGAAGAAGGGAACAGGATCATGACCACCACAACCAGCATCACCACCACCCTCCGCCGAAGAAGCGGTCTCTCTGAGGAGGCAAGGCAGCCGGGTTCCCTGGGATAAGTGGCTCGGGGATTTTGACTTCGATGCCAACCCGAACATCAACCCCGCGACCATCAATACGCTGGCCACCGGGGACTGGGTCCGCCGAGGTCAACCGCTCTGCCTCATCGGCGACTCCGGCACCGGAAAAAGCCACCTGCTCATCGCTCTCGGGACGGCCGCTGCTGAGAAAGGGTTCCGGGTCAACTACACCCTCGCCACCAGGCTTCTGAACGAACTCGTCGAAGGAGCCGACGAGAAAAACCTCGCCCGAACCATCGCCCGCTACGGTCGGGTCGATCTCCTCATGATCGACGAACTCGGCTACATGGAACTCGACCGGAGAGGCGCCGAACTCCTCTTTCAGGTGCTGACCGAGCGGGAGGAGAACAACTCCATCGCGATCGCCTCGAACGAGTCGTTCTCCGGCTGGACGAAAACGTTCACCGACCCGCGACCTTGCGCGGCAATCGTTGACCGGTTGACGTTCAACGGCACCATCATCGAGACCGGCACTGACTCCTACCGTCTCGCCCACAGCCAGAAACAGCACCGGCTCGGCAGCTGAAGCTCAGCAGCAGTCGTCGTGCTCGATGTCTCGTTCGCCGGTCAGTGCTGACACCGGCACCTTGCAGGCATCGCCGCGCCAGGCCTCGAGCCCTTCGCGGACTGCGAAGACCACGATCACGAGGGCTGCGACCGAGTCCGCCCACGCCCACCCGAACATGACGTTCAGCAGCAGCCCGACCAGAAGGGCGGCGGACAGATAGGAGCAGATCAGGGTCTGCTTCGAGTCAGCTATCGCGGACGCTGAGCCCAGCTCTCGGCCAGCCCTTCGTTCCGCAAAGCTCAGGAAAGGCATCACCGCAAGGCTGACCGCGGCAAGCGCGATTCCGACCGGGCTGTGTTCTGCTTCTCGAACACCGAACAAAGACAAGCTGGCGTCGACGGCCACATAGGCGGCGAGGGCGAAGAACGACCAGGCGATGACGCGCAGCGCTGTCTTTTCACGCTTCTCGGGGTCGGGGGAGGCGAACTGCCACGCCACGGCGGCCGCGGAAAGGACCTCGACGATGGAGTCCAGACCGAATCCGACCAGGGCAGCCGACGAGGCGGCGGTTCCGGCCGAGATCGCGATGATCGCCTCGACGACGTTATAGGCAATGGTCGCCGCGACGATCCACCGAATCCGCCGGCGGAGCAGCAGCTTCCGGTCCGGTTGGATCTCGTCGAGGCGGCCCGTTGCGGGGGCGCTCATGCCCCGGTCCCGCAGCACAGCGGCACGTCGCACGCCTCGTTCCGACAATCGGCTCCGTCGTCGACCGCGAGCACGACGTCGACCAAAGCGACGAGAGCACGGGTGACGTGGGGATCTGCGATCTCATAGCGAGTCGAGCGGCCCTCGGGGACGGCGGCCACGATCCGGCAGCCGCGCAGGCAAGACAAATGGTTGGACACGTTCGACCGCGTCAGTTTCAACTCGCGCGCCAGCTCACCCGGATATCCAGGGCCATCCAGCAGCGATAGCAGGATTCGCGACCGGGTGGGATCGGCCATCGCTCGACCCAATCGGTTGATCACGTCCACTCGCGAAGCAATAGTCAGCATTCGCTGACATTACATCGCCTACTGACCAATCGCAACGACGCCCACCAGCCCCGAAGGTCCAGTCCAGGTTGCCCGTGACACACCGTCCAGCCCGAAGTGGGTCCCGCTTAGATTGCCCTCGTGGGTCCCAAACACCTTGACATAGTCACGCGTGAGGCCGAGACCGGATTCTTTGGGCGCCATGACGCCTCTCCAATAAATATGCAGATGTGCTGCTGATATCGATGCTTTGGAGGGAATTTTGACGCAAACTTTCGACTGACACCGCGCGATATGTCCTGTTTGCTGCAGCGGCGTATCGCGAAGTCTGGGAACCTCGTTCCGAGGAGGTCGCAGTCAGCTCAAATTGGCGTCATGCGTGCTCGCGCGGCGGTGAGGTTTGGTGGCTGGTGAAGCCTCTGCTTGCGGACAAGACGCAGTCTCCCGATAAGGTCTGGGCCACTTCGAGGGGCGCGGGCTGCAGAAGCGCAGCTTGGGGAACCTGCCCATTCGACCAAGGTCAGCCGCGGTCAATTCTTGCGCCTGCCCTTTTTGACCTTCACGGTCGCCTGTACACGCCTCCACAAGTCGCCGTATGCCTGCGCGGCCAGGGAGCGGGGCGCGTAGACAGTCACCGGCGCCCGCTCGGCGCCCATCCGTTCGATCTGCACCGTGGCAGGAACAACAATGTCGGTCACGACCTTGCGTGTGCCGGGCAACTGCTCGACCGTCGTGCGGTGCGTCGTCTTGCGGCGGTCGACCATCGAGAAGAACCCGATGATCGGCGCCTTCGAGGCCGATGCGGCCACGAACTCCGTGACCTGATCCAGCGACCGCATCGAGAGGGGTGACGGAACCAGCGGCACCACCACGGCGTCGGCGGTGTAGATGGCGTTCTCCGCGACGAGCGAAGAACCCGGCGGGCAGTCGAGGATGACGACGTCGTAATCACGGTCAACCTGTTCAAGGATCTTCGCGATCCGCTTCTCCGACTTCTTCGCGTGGTCGAAGACGAGGTCAAGATCGCGGTAGCTCGCATCCGCCGGCAACACGTCGAGATTGCCATACGCGGTCGACCGAATTGCGGCTGAGACCCGGCTCGGGCCAGCTACCAGCGAACCGACACCACCCTTGACCTTCGGCTTTACCTGCAGCAAGAACGTCGTGGCACCCTGCGGATCCAGGTCCCAGAGCAGAACCCGAGACTCCTTCGCCGCTTCAAAGGCCAGATTCACAGCTGCGGTTGTCTTGCCGACACCGCCCTTGGTGCTGAAGACCGCGACGACTTTCACGCTGGCTTCGACGAATCGAGAGCAGTGATTAGTGCGGACTTGTTCATGCGCGAATACCCGACGATCTTCTGCGCCTTTGCCTGTTCACGCAACTCGATCAGACTGGGCGCGGTCGACCGGGACGCGGTTGACCGGGGCGAGGGAGGTCGTGGCGAGGGAGACGGTTGCTTCGCCGCCGATCGGGTCGCGGTCGACGCTTTCGCGGTTTCCCTGGCAAGTCGACGACCGGCTTTCTCCTGTTTCGCCGCCAACTTCTCGGTCTGCTTCGACAATTCGGCCGCCTTCTCGCGCAACTTCTTGCTCGAATCGCGCACAGCCTTGTTAGCCGCCTGCACCGATTTCTCCGCGAGCGCCAGTGCCTTCTTCGCCTTCTTCTCGCCGGATTTCTTCTTGTTTTTCTTCGTCTGCGCCATGCGAGGCACCTCCAGTGGATCGACCGACTAACCAGATGAGTTGCTCAAGTTTAGTGACCCCGCAGCGTTCGCCGCGTGAATCAGACGTGAAGCCATTCTTGACGTGAATTGGCGATGAATCCGCGAAGCACGTCGGCGAATTCGTCGGCGTGCTCGATCTGGGGCATGTGGCCCGCATTGTGGAACGTGTGAGTCTGGGCGTGCGGAAGCGCTCGCGTGGCTGCATCCAGATGCATGAACGGAAGCACGTGATCGTGGTCGCCCCACATGATCAGCACCGGAATTCGGAGGCTCGCGACCTCGGCGAGCAGACGGGTACGCCACGGCATCCGGATGCCTCGGAAGGTGCCGAGCTCCTGAGCGAGGTCCAGCAGCGTAGACCGATGAGCCGAACGGTTCGTCAGGGCCAACTTGTGATCGACCCGGTCTGCGGTGACGTGCTTCTTGTCGTAAAAAATGCCGTCGACCGTTCGGGTGGAGCTCTTCCTGCTCGGGCGCAGCAGCACAATGCCGACCGGTCTGATCGCGAGAAGCCGCAGAGCTATCGTGACCTCTTTTCCGAATCCTGCGCTGTCCACCAGAACAAGCGAGGAAACCCGTTCGGGATGCGCCACAGCGAAGGTCATGGCGACGGCACCCCCAAGGGAATTCCCGATCACTGGAACGGGCTGGATCAGCCCGAATCGGTCGAGAAATGCCGGCAGGATGCTCGCGAGCCCAGCCAGGGATGCCGTGCCTGGTAACCGGTCGGAGTAGGCGAAACCGGGGAGGTCAACGCTGTACACAGTGTGTGCGTCGGACAGACGGTCGTGCTGCTCGTTCCAGTCCTCCAGGCTCTGTCCGATCCCATGAAGCAGCAGAATCGGGCTGCCCTGCCCGGTCACGCGGTAACGAACGCGGGCGCCGTCGATGTCGATCACTCCGGAACCCGGGAGGTCGAGAGGAATTCCCGCGGCCGCAGCATCCGCGCCTCGGCGACCGAACCTCACATCATTCGTCACCCGCCCGAGCCGAAGCAGTCGGAAGTCTCTCAGGTAGTTCTGGTGCAGGCGCCACGGAGTGCTCGCGCCCTGCCGCGGCAAATCACCGGCGCTTCTCAGCACATACCCGGACTGCAAGTCGATCAGTGAGACCAGGTTGCCTGCCTTGACAGATTCCGCCGCCCGGGGAGTGACGGTGTCGAGGTGGTGACGATCCATGTATTTGAGCGTGCGACCGATGTAGCGTGCCACGAGGTCGGCTTTCAGCGTCCAGGATGCGTTCGTGTACCCGATCGTCATGGCGAAGTTCGGCACACCGTCGAGCATCATGCCCTTGTAGGTGAGGGTGTCCGCCAGGGTGATCGGTGCCCCGTCCACCGTGAGTGCCATTCCGCCGATGGCCAGAACGTTGAGTCCCGTCGCGCTGACAATGATGTCTGCATCGAGGGTCCTGCCAGAGGCAAGCTCGATTCCAGTCGGGGTGATCCGGTCGATGCGGTCCGTGACGTTGTCGGCCGTGCCGCGCCTGATCGCCTTGTAAAGATCAGCATCCGGCGTCATGCACAATCGTTCATCCCACGGGTTGTAGCGCGGAGACAAGTGCGTATCGACGTCGAAACCCTCGGGCAACATGCGGATCGCGGCATCCCGCAGGATCGCCTTCATCCTCTCCGGATGCCGGCGACTCAGCCGATAGGTAAAGATCGAATAGCCGATGTTCTTGGCCCGAGTCAAGCTGTAGGCCAGCTGGGCCGGGAGATATTTGCGAAGAGTATCCGCCTTGCGGTCTCCCGACGGGATCGGCGCAATGTACGTCGGCGATCGCTGGAGCATCGTCACATGGGCGGCCTCGGTCGCCATGGACGGCACGAGGGTGACAGCTGTAGCACCGCTCCCCACAACGACGACGCGCTTTCCCGCGTAGTGGAGGTCGGCCGGCCAGTGCTGCGGGTGCACCAGCTCGCCCGAGAAACTCTCCGCGCCGGGGAACACCGGAGTGAAGCCCTCGTCGTACCGGTAGTACCCGGAACACACGAACAGAAAGGAGGAGGTGAAGACCATCTGCTCGTTGAACGGCTGCCCGGGGCGGAATTCATCCGAACCCGTGCGGGCGGCGATGACCGTCCACAGTGCGGACTCGCTGGACCAGGATGCCGAGATCACGCGGTGCTGGAGGCGGATGTGCTCGCCCAGCTGCTCGTCGTCGATCGTCGCTTGGATATAGTCACGAATCGATGCCCCAGGAGCGACTGCTTTCGCGTCTGTCCAGGGGCGGAAGGAATACCCGAGAGTGAACATGTCCGAGTCCGATCGGACCCCCGGATAGCGGAACAAGTCCCACGTTCCGCCGATCGAGGGACGCGACTCAAGGACCACGAAGGTCTTCCCTGGCAGGTCTCGTTTCAGGTGTGCAGCAGCGCCAACGCCACTCAGGCCGGCGCCGACGATCAACACGTCAACGTGTTTGTGCATGACCGAACCGTATCAACAGGGTGTCGATAAATCCAACATGCTGTCGAATTGGCATAGAGTGGAGAGATGGCACGACGTGAACGCGGGAGTACGCGCCCCTCAGGAGACGAGCGCCACGACGCTATCCTCGTGACAGCTGAGGCCCTGCTGACGCAGCGTCCTCTCGGCGATATCTCCATCGAGGACTTGGCTCGCGGGGCCGGAATTTCGCGACCCAGCTTCTACTCGTACTTCTCTTCGAAGGAGGAGGTGGTGATCGCGCTCCTGACCCGCGTGATCGACGAAGTCGATCAGGCCCTCTCAACTCTGCCCGCAGAACCGGCCTCCGCGGTGGGCGATCCGTGGAGAAGCTCCATCAGCGTCTTTGTCGAGGTGTTCACGAAACACGAAGCGGTCGCCGCGACGGCGATGGCTGCTCGGCTGCATAACCCCGACATCCAGGCCCTGTGGGCCAGCGCAATGGAGTCGTGGGTCGACTACTCAGCCAGGGCCATTGCCGCGGAGCGAAAGCGGGGTACAGCACCCAACGGAATACCCGCACGAGACCTGGCAGTCGCGCTCAATCTGATGAACGAACGTGTTCTGTCAGCGGCTTTCGCCCGGGAGCAGCCGGCGATCAGCCAGTCGTTGCTCGTCGACGTGCTCGTGAGCGTCTGGACACTCAGTATTTACGGGACACACCCCCAAGCAACGATGTAAACGGCTGCACAACAGTCATGCACGATCGACAAAAGGAGAGAAGAACATGCCAGCAATCAACAAGGTGACAGTACTCGGCACCGGTGTCCTCGGTTCCCAGATCGCTTTCCAGGCTGCATATTTCGGCTATGACGTGACTGCCTACGACATTAGCGACGAGATCGTTGAGAAGGCCAAGGATCGATTCGCGGGTCTCGCGAAGGTATACCAGACGGACGACACCGTCGCTGCAACACCGGAGAAAGTAGCCGCCGCACTCGCCCACCTGGCACTCACCCCGGACCTCGCCGACGCGGTCGTCGATGCCGACCTCGTCATTGAGGCGGCACCCGAGTCTCTCGACATCAAACGCGATCTCTATACGAAGCTGGCGGACGTCGCTCCCGCGAAATCGATCTTCGCAACGAACTCGTCCACTCTTCTGCCGAGCGACCTTAAAGAGTTCACCGGGCGGCCCGACCGGTTCCTGGCGCTGCACTACGCCAACCAGGTCTGGCGCTACAACACGGCCGAAATCATGGGGACCACCGACACTGATCCGGATGTCTACGCGGCGGTGGTGAAGTTCGCAGAGGGCAGCGGTCTCGTGCCCATCGAGCTGAAGAAAGAAAAGGCTGGCTACGTCCTCAACTCACTACTCGTTCCATTCCTCCAGGCGGGCGCTGGATTGGTACTCGGCGGCTATGCCGACCCGGAGACGGTCGACAAAACGTGGCGGATAGCGACGGGCGCGCCCGCCGGCCCGTTTGAGATCTACGACGTCGTGGGGCTCACGACCGCCTACAATATTTCGGCTGCGAGTAGCGACCCCGCGTCTCAGCAGTGGGCCACATATCTCAAAGAGAACTACATCGACAAGGGCAAGCTGGGCGTCGCGACCGGCGAAGGGTTCTACAAGTACTAGGCCCGGTCCACTGCGCAAAGCGGATGAGCGGGCACTGCTGACACCCTTGCGGCTTTACTGCCCGGGGTCGCTCGTTGATTGCTCGTTCGCGGCCAGTTGGTACCGTTAATGTTCCCGGCCGCTGTACGTCGCCTTTCTCACGGCGTCGGCTCCGTCGAAGTTTGATCCCATCGCTCCAGCGAGAGTTCCCAGAGATCCTGACAGCCAGGCGAGGTTCGCGTATTCCACAATCGAGACCGGATGGCCCAACTGGGCTTGCATGTACTGCCCTGAAATCACGACCAGCGAGCCGAGCAACACGGCCAGGTAGAGCCCCCCATAGATCACTGCGACGCTCAAGAGGACCGTCACGACAGTCGCCATGTCGTCGAGGGTTGCCGATGTGCCGTTGGGGTCGGTTCGCGCGTTCGGCCACAGACCGTTGTGGACGATCAACCACCCCGTCAGAGCCGTCACCGCGAACACGGTGATGAGGGCGAGCCGCAGACTGCTCGACGAATCGGCCATACTCCAGATGGATGCGTAGAAGGTACCGAACGCGCCAGTCGCCATCGCCGCCCCTGCAGCACTGGACAACGATTCAACGAGCCGACCGGGTCGATTGCTTCGCACCATCCCACCCAGAAGGCGCACCTGGCCTCGCCGATCCGGGATCGTCTCATAGGTGCGCGCACCGTCACTGGAGTGCACCGTGCCCCGCCCCTCACCCGCCGCCTGGCTGCTTCCGGCACTCCCCTGGGCGATCTCGGCCTGCACTGCGAGATCCTTCACCACTCGCACCAACTCCTTCTGCAGGGCGGTGCGCACCCGGAACCAGCCCAACGCGGGGAGGGAGACCAGCGCCGCGCCACAGGAACCGTCCGACTCGGTGAGGAGCGTCTGGTGGTCGTGAAAGCGTGGCAGGTCCGTGATGTAGACGATGAAATCCCACCCATTAGCCGCTCTGAGCTCTTCAGCACGGTCCATCAGGGGCACCTGGCCATCTCCATCGAGCTGCAACGTTTTCTGGCCCACCTGAACATCCCACTCCTTTTCCGAGCCGGTCCAGGACATCAGCACATCCCGGAGCGGCTCGGCCAAGCGACTGGCCAATCGCTCCGGCAGCCCGGGATCCGCCATCACAGCGACAATCGCCATGTCGTGTTCCCCTTCCGCGAGAGCTGAGCTTCAAGTCGTGGAATTTGTGCGCGGCCGTGACTGGTCCTCTGTGCCGGCACATTTTGGCCCCGGACGCCGACTACGAGCTGGCCTCGAACTCCGGACCGGGTCGCTGGTCTGCCTCGTCCAGAGTCGTGACTATGTCGTTTTCCAAAATGTCTTCGATGATCCATGTCGTCTCGGCGATGTCCTTGCCTGCGCTTCGATAAATTCAAATTGAGCCTGCGACCTCTGTCGCGCCCGGCAGGTTAGGCGAGAGAGTCTAGAACTATAAAATGCACCCAGGACACCTACCGCTCAGCGCACAGGCGGGGACGCCGGATCGGTGACGCAGTGAGAATCGCTGCGGCGCTCAGCACCCCTGTCGCCCCTATCTGGTTCGGGATTCCGGAGTCTCTGACTTTCGTGGTGGTGCTGGGTGTGCTGATACTCCCGCGTGTAGCTCGACTTGCCGGCCCCTTCGATGCGGCGTTCAGTTCGACCATACTGCTGGCCGCGTGGAGCGCGGTCATAGGGCTTTACGCGGCAATCGGTTGGTGGGATCTTGTGGTGCACTTCATTACGGTGGGTGCGTCGGCGGCCGTGCTATTCCTGTTGCTTGCTCGACTGGATGTCACCCCCGGTACCTCGGTCGGCAAGGCGTTGCCGTCCAGGTCGATCGTGGTGCTCACCTTCGCATTCGGCATCAGTGTTGCAGTGCTCTGGGAATTCGCGGAGTGGATCGGGAACGCCGTTTTCGACGCGGGACTGAACGTCGGCTACGGTGACACCCTAGGAGATCTCGCTGTTGGCGGGCTCGGTGCAATCGTCGCCGGGTTGGCGCTTGCACGGTGGAAAGACCAGACTGCTGAAATACAAAATTCGGCCCGGAAATGAACGCCTGCCGCAGGGACTGGCTACTCTTCCTCGTCGAACTCCGGTGAGGTGTCGATTCGGGTCGCCTCAACGAACGGTTGACCCTCCCACTCCGCGAGCGTCGCATCATCGAGGTCGAGCCCCCTGCGCGCCTCGACTTCGGCGATCCCGAACCTTGAGTAGGGTCTGCCGGTCACCTGAACGACGATGCCCTCGTCGAGACCAACGACGGATTCCTCATGGATGATGAGTAACGGCTCGACTGTCGTGTTGTCAGTTCCGGCGATGGTGAGCGCCGTGTCGGAGAGCACCTCGCCGACTGTCGCCGAGAGCACCACATCGGTGTCGATGTAGTTCGTGATGGAGTCGAAGAAGTCTTCGTCGTAGATGTCGTCGTATTGCCCCGGGTTGGGCTCTTCGAGCACCTCTTCGTCGCCTTCCACGACGTCTTCTACATCGACGCCGGTTTCCGGCCCGGCGGTGTCATTACTGCAGCCGGCGAGTGCTGGCAGCAGCAGCAGACCGGCGCCGATCGCGGCTGCGCGAGAGGTCCAGCGGAGGTTCGGCTGGGCGTTCAGGGGCTTGACCATTTCGCCAACTTTCTTTGCCTGAGTGGACGCCTTCGGTTACTTCTCTCGAGCGCCGCGCCAACACGATAAGCATGCTGAGCAAGCAGATTCAAGGAGCGCGTCCCACCCGCCGCTCTTTACGCGGGCATCGTTATTTGGCTGTTACGTCCCGATCACCAGGGTCAGCAGCGCTGCCCCCGGAACATTCTCCAAGCTGATCACGCTCGCACGCACCCTGAAACAGCACGCCGCCGGGCTCAAGCATCGACTCAGAATGCCAGCAGGAGAGACGGGGTCTCAGCCAGATAACGGTGCCGCAACAGCCAAATAACGATGACGCAACAGCGCAATAACGATCGCCACCTATGGGGCCGTGGGAGCGGCGCGCACCTTGAATCTGATTGCTCAGCGTGCTTACCGTTGTTAGACGGCGCTGAACGTACGTAACAAAAAGACGGGCCGGAATGCGCCGCCGGACCCCAACCAAGAGGAGGAGATCACAATGAACAAGGTAATGAATTCCAAGTGGGCGGCGCTTCCCTTCGGAGTCCTGCTCGTCGCGGCAGTTTTGACCGGCTGCGCAGAGGAGACCGTCGTTGACCAGGCGGAAGAAGAGGGTCCCGTGGCCGAAGCGTTGCTTCTCGGTTCGCCCGTGACGTTGCAGAACGAAGTACAGGAAGTCTTCGGCCCCAACTCTTTCACAGTGGGCGAGGGCGATACCTTGATCATCGCTGACGGCATGGCCAGCGACGTGGAAGAGGGCGACGAAGTTCAGATCACAGGTACCGTGGTCGAGTTCGTCACGGTAGACGTTGAGGCCGATTACGGCCTCGGCTTTGACGACGACGAACGAGAACTCGTTCTCGACTACGACGACACCCTTGCAGTGATCGCTGACGACGTGACTCCCCTGCCGGAGTAGCCCTCAGTAGTTGCCGTTCATCTGAGTATCGGGGCCGGGAGAATGTCAGCCTTTGGTTGACCGTCTCCCGGCCCTTCCTCGGAATGACTGGTCAGACGAAATTTCACGATAGGACGTTCGGGAATATGGGTGGGAGCGTTCATAGTTCCGCGGACGGGGCGGTCGGAAAGCAGGCGCCCAGTCCGTTGGGGACTGGGCGCCTGCTTCCTGAGTAATGCGTCACGTCACCGGTTATTGGCCTTCGGCGCGCCGATCCCCGGGGTGATCTGGAACGGCCCCGCTGCCGAGGGACGCACATCGAAGTCGAAGATCGCCGTCGGAATGTAAACGGTTGAACAGGAATTCGGAATGTCCACCACCCCGGAGAGCCGGCCTTCGATCGGTGCGGCGCCGAGCAGGAGATACGCCTGTTCCGGGCTGTAGCCGAACTTGACCAGGTAGTCGATGGCGTGGAGACAAGCCCTCTGGTATGACAGGTGGGAGTCCAAATAGCGCTGCTCACCGCTCAGTGTGACCGAAGTGCCGGAGAACGCGATCCATTCGCTATAGCGCGGATCCACGTTTCCCGGCATGAAGATAGCGTTCTCGCTTACACCGTAGGTGTCCATTCCGCCCTTGATCAGATCCACCCTCAGATCGATAAAACCACCCATCTCGATGGCTCCGCAGAAGGTGATCTCGCCGTCGCCCTGGGAGAAGTGAAGGTCTCCCAACGACAGGTTCGCGCCGTCGACGAAGACGGGGTAGAAAATCCGGGTGCCCTTCGACATATTCTTAATATCCTGGTTGCCACCATTTTCCCGAGGCGGGGCGGTGCGGGCTGCCTCGCCGGCCATCCTCTACTCGCTCGGTACCGTCACCCTAGGCGGGGTCGCCTCCTTGGCCGGAATATCTGCGGCGGCAGCAGCGCACCGGTGGTGTCCGGCGCCCGCGCTCGACCCTGAATCCAGCTCGGACTCGGGCAGCATATGAACCTGCTGCTGTTCATCGTCATCGCCCTGGCCGGAGGAGTCGGCGCGGCCATGCGGCTGCTGATCGACGGTGTGGTGCGGGCCAGAGTCCCCGCATCGGTCAGGCCAATCGGCACAATGCTCATCAATGTCTCCGGTTCGTTTGGTCTTGGGCTGATCACCGGATTCGCACTCGGGAACCTCCTGCCTCCGGAGCTGCAACTGGTCCTCGGCGGCGGCCTGATGGGCGGGTACACGACATTCAGCACGGCGAGTCTCGAAACCGTGCTGTTCGCGCGCGAGCGTCGGTTCCGGGCTGCCCTCATCAACGCACTGGGAATGCTCATCGCCTCCGCTTCGGCATCGGGCCTTGGACTCTGGATCGGTCTCCTCCCGTGACAGTGCTGGAAAGTGAACGCGGCTGGCTCGACCTTTCATTCTGCTGCGTGATGGTGGTAGATCGTCTACACGTGTGCGCGAGATACTCAGTGAGCTCGCTTGTTGTGCACACGGGGTCGAGGCCGAGCCCGGAAAGGCGTTGGGTGTCCATAACCCCTAGGTGTCCGAGGCCACCCCCGGTGAGTCGAAGCCGCTCGTGCACCTTTCCATCGAAGCGGCCTAAAGGCGCCCTGCCGACGAATTATCGTAGGATAATCGTTGGATAGTCGAGTCTCGCCCTTTCGGCAAGGACAAGAAACCCCGGTGAAACAGTATTTCGATGTTGGGCGGACTGGACCTGAACCCGCGACAAGCGGGCTGCGACGGGGTCTTTGAGCACCCGCATCAAGTCCCGGGTTTGGGCCCGCGTTGTGAGGCAATCGCGGATGCGAATACTGGATTGGTGGTGTCACTGGTGATACCATCGACGCATGCCTATGACCCTTCGATTGACTGATGCCGAGACGGAGGCGCTGCGTCGACGTGCCGAATACGAGTCCCGCTCCATGCAGGAGGTCGTCAAGCAGGCGGTGCGTGAATACGTCGAAAACCACAGTCGTCGGGATCTCTTGAGCAGCGTCCTCGACGAAGAGCTCCCCCGCTACGCGGAAGCGCTTGACCGCCTCGGAAAGTGATCTATCTCACCTACGCCGATCTCCTCTACATCGGGCAGCGAACACTCGGGGCAGACATGCTGATCCGTGACCAGGGACTGCTCGAGTCAGCACTCGCTCGACCACGGGCCAGCGCCTTCGGAAAAGATGCCTACGAGTCTCTCAACGAGAAGGCCGCGGCGCTGACTCACTCCCTGGCCCGCAACCACGGCCTGGTCGATGGGAACAAGCGACTGAGTCTCGCTGGCCTGATCGCGTTGCTCGGTATGCACGGACGACGGCTGACCTGGTCCAACGACGAGGCCTACGACTTCATCGTGGATGTCGCCTCCGGGCACCTCGACGACGTCCCCGAAATCGCCGGCCTAATCGCCACGGGTGACGAGGCGCGCTGAGACGACGCGGCTACCTCGCATGGGGTGCGGATCAGCTTCACCGTCGGCGCGGGTGCCATCAACACAACGAACAACTCGCGGACGCTCAGGTTTCGACGTGCCATCTGGGGAAACAGCCCAACTCCGAAAGGCGGGGACCACGGTATCCTGAAGCGCGGCCTTCAACCGCTCCCCCTCGGCAAGATGCGATTCACCCACATCGGCCACGTGGAGGAATATTCAGCCTGCGCAATTGGGGGCCAAGACGCCCACCGGCCAGCAGCCGGCAGCGCTGTCCGCGCGAGTTTGACCCGCTCGTTGGGCAGGTCTCTCGTGCGGCTGCGGCCAGATTGCATCCTGACACCTGGCTCATCGAGCCGGTACTCGATCCAGCGGCCCGGCCAGGAATCGATTTGCTCAGAATAGCCGCCCTGCAGGACGGTACGCCCAGCCCATTCCTTCCGCCACGCTCTGGGCATCGTCATCGCAGGCATCGCAACCGCAGTCGGGAAACGGTTTACGGTCGGGCTGGCAGGATTTGAACCTGCGACCCCTTGCTAAAGGTTCAAGTCGCGCGCCAATTGCCGAAAATGGAATCCCTGATCAAAGGCTTTTTTGTAGGGCGGACGGGACTTGAACCCGTGACCGACGGATTGCGACGGGGCCTTCAAGAACCCGCCGCAACAGTTAGACCCACCTCGACTGACCTCGCCCTGACCGGGGATTCCTTGTCGAATGTGCACTTACCCTACCAAAACACCTCGACTCACCTAGATCAATCTCGACGCATAAACGTTGAATAAACGTGTGCGCATCAAGTCGCTGACGTGACTGAGCTCGACTCCCCCGCAACCTCCGCACACGTCGAGATCACGTTCTGCCTGCGATTGCTGCGAGGTCGACCACGACGTCGTGTCCGTTGACTGAGACGACGATCCGTGGATCGGTGGCGCCCGCGGCAACGAGGTAGCTCCTGAGTGTGGACAGGAGCAAGTCGCCGCGGTTCTCGACTTGGGAAACGGCTCCCTGCGTGATCTTCAGTCAGGCTCAGCTCGTCTTACCGGTCAGCTTCTGCAATGTGCCTTTCCCGCCAAGTTTCGCGGCTTCGACCTGGCCTGGGGCGTCACCGTCTCCGACGATCTGGTCTCCGTCCAGAGGAAAAAGTGACGTTGATCCTACGAGCACATACCCCTTGTAGTTGAACTGCGGATCTATTTTGGTTAGCGTCCAGATTGCTTCGTCGCCGACCTCGAGTTCTGGCCTTCCTTCGAAGGCTACGGGAATTCCGTTGTATGCCTCCGAAACGATGACATTCACAGCGCTTTGCTTACCGGAACCTGTCGGGGTGACGGTATATGCCTTGTAGTCGACGGTTTTATCCTCGCCAAGCTTGATGCCGTGCTTGATTTTGATCACCTCGCCTCGAATGACGAGGTCGGCCACACCCGCGAGTTCATCCAGGGAGGCATTCGCGTATGGCTCATCTGCCTCAATGACCTGAGTTGGCTCCGGAGATGGGGCGGCGCTATCGGTCGCTGATGTGCTGCATGCAGAAAGAAGCACGAGCGTCGAAACGACGAAAATGGTCGAAACGGTTATCCGGAGATTAGTAAGAAGCATTGATCGAATCCCTATCGTGTTGATCAAGATACTGAGACACGGGCGGCGATGCCCCCGAAGCCATCACGGATGTATCGACGGTGCGATGGCCAAGGCCCGCTACATGCCCGAGCTCGTGAAGGGCCGTTTTTTGCCATTGCTGGGTAGTGGTCAATGTCCGTGTATTGAGCTTGACGCCTTTACCACTGCCGCAGACGCCGTTCTGCACTGCGGTAAAGCAGGAGGTGGCCCCGTACCAGGTCTCTGGATAGCTGACCGAGTTGACTGATACGTTCCAGCTTCCAGGGCAGCCGACCACAGAAGCATTAACGTCTGTCGGGTTGATCTGCCCGATAGCCCAATTTGTTCCACTGACGCCAGCGCTTGCACCAGCGTTGCATACGCTCCAATTGGGCGTGTACAGCCGCCCCGAGCCTGCCGTGCCCTGGTGGGTAGCAAAAGCGGGACTGGCGGCAAGGGTAGAACCGACGAGAGCCAGAACCACCGAAAGCACCAACACCCCCCGTTGACGTCGTCGTCGAATTCGATCTACGTGGAGCACGTGCCCTCCTAGTATCTGTGGGCTCAACGTAGTGGTGGACGTGAGAGCAGGTCAACAAGTTTATGCCCCTGCCGATCCGGCCGACCGGTTGAGCTATCGCGCCGGCGACCAGACCCAGTGCGATCTGTAGTTCCCGCCGGCGCCGATTCCTCTGGGCGCGGGCCAGGCGGGATCCCTGGCGAGCCCGAACATGCTCGGCGATCCGGAGCAGTCGTTCGCCGACTTCGAGAGAATCCTGGTGGAGCTTGAGACCAGCGGCCTCCACGAGCTGGAGGCGTAGTGGCGCGACAGCCTGCTGAAACTATCTGGCAACGACCTCACAAACCTGGCGGAATGTGAGGCTGGCTATGGCAGACCCCTCCTCGTGGGCGCCCGATGATCCGGATTCTTCCCTCGAGGGAGACCCATACGGCGAACTCGATGGGTCACGTCCCGCTGAGTGGTGGAGTTTCTCAACACCGTGCGGGTCAGTTGTTTCAGTTTAGGCGGCGGCGAGTTCGGGGAGGATCACCGCCTGATCGAGGGTGTCGGCGGGGTTGTTCATGATGGCCAGCTCGAGCATGGATGCTTCGGAGAAGTAGCGTCGTTCGCCGGCTTCCCACTCGTCGTGCTGCTCGATCAGGACCGACCCGGCCAGGCGCAGCAGGGCCGCGGCGTTGGGGAACACGCCGACGACGTCGGTGCGGCGTTTGATCTCCTTGTTCACCCGTTCCAGCGGGTTCGTGGACCAGATTTGGCGCCAGTGGCGGCGTGGGAACCCGGCGAAGGCGAGCAGGTCGGGTTGCGCGTCGATGAGCATCGCGGCGACCTTCGGGTGAGAGCGGCCGAGCATGGTCGTGACGTCGCCGAACTGCTTCTGGATGTGTTCCCGGTCGGGCTGGGCGAAGATGGTGCGGATGATCGAGGCGACCATCTCCTGGGATCCCTTCGGCACCACGGCGAGGACGTTGCGCATGAAATGGACCCGGCAGCGTTGCCAGCCGGCACCTTGGAACACCGTTCCGATGGCCTTCTTGAGACCGGTGTGGGCGTCAGACATGACGAGCTTGACCCCGTCGAGGCCGCGGGCCTTCAGCGACCGCAGGAAGCTGGTCCAGAAGCCCTCGTTCTCGCTGTCGCCGACGTCGAAGCCGAGCACTTCCCGGCGCCCGTCGGCGGCAACACCGACCGCGACGACCATGGCCTGGGACACGATGCGGTGGCCGACCCTGGCCTTGCAGTAGGTGGCGTCGAGGAACACGTAGGGGAAGTCCTGCACGGCCAGGGTCCGGTCGCGGAGCTGAGCGACCTCGGCGTCCAGACCCGCGCAAATCCGGGACACTTCGGACTTGGAGATCCCGGTATCGGCGCCGAGTGCTTTGACCAAATCGTCGACCTTGCGGGTCGAGACGCCGTGGACATAGGCCTCCATCACGACCGCGAACAGGGCCTGGTCGACGCGGCGGCGCCGCTCGAGCAGCGCCGGGAAGAACGACCCCGCGCGTAGCTTCGGGATCTTCAAATCGAGGTCGCCGGCCGTGGTCGACAAGGTCCGCGGCCGGGTGCCGTTGCGGTAGGTGGTGCGGTCGCCGGAGCGTTCGAAGGGGGTGGCGCCGATGACCGCGGACGCTTCGGCATCGATCAGTTCTTGATACAGCGTTTCGGTCGCGACGCGGATGCGATCGGTGACATCGGTGAGTTTGAGATCGCCCAGCAGGTTAAGCAGGGCAGACTGGTCTAGAGCCATCGTGTGGTGTCCTTTGTGAGTTCTTTGATCGGTACTCACTGACCATCCCACGGTGGCTCTTCACGTTGGCGGAGCAACGCTCAAGAGCGGGAAACCACACCACTCAAAGGGACGCAACCCTTTGGAAGATTGGGCGTTGATCAGAAGGCTCGTCTGAATAGGAGTCAAGCCCGACGAGGCTCGTGCCCTCTCCGTGCCATGATTCCGGACTGACCAATGATTGGAATCGGCCCCAAGGTGAAGAAACCTATTTTCTATAGCTATTCGAGGTAGTAGCGTCACGATCAATGCTCACCTCGCCAGCCATCGTGAGCCGGAGTGGTCTTTGGTCTGATGTCCTACCGCCGCAAGATTTCCTAAGGAGAATCAATGAGGGCCGGTAAGAAATTCTTGACCACTGCTGTCGTCGCAGTCGCAGTCGCGCTCGTGGTGGGTGGGGCAGGAGCGGCCAACGCTGGGACGACACTCGTCTCCTTCAACACGCCCGCACCCAAATTCGGCGGTGCGGCCTATTCAGGACTTCAGACGAAGAGCATTTCGAGTCGCGCTGGCCTGCTTTCGCAGGTTGGCGTCGGCGGCAGCTACACCATTAGTGCGAAACAGTGCGTCGGATCGAACACAAGCTGTGGAACCACGGTCCCTGTGGGAAGCGGCGCGAACTTGCCCAACAGCATCTCCGCCGGAACAAAGAACGTTGTGGCGCAGATGCGGGTATCAACCTTCCATGTGGTGGATGTCCAGGTATCCGGATACTTCGCCAGCAACTAGCACCAGCATGAAGTCGGCCACGTTTCACCACCGGTACGGACCCGCGAATGACGATGAGTGACTACACGCGTGCCGCCAGGTCAGACGCTGGAGTGAGCGGAGTTCTTCGTAGGCGGAGGGCCCGGCATTCACTCACCCCGATCGCGGTCGCCATGATCGCGGTCGGAGTCCCTGTCGTCTGGGGCACCGTCCAGATACAGCAATATGCGCTCTCCAGTCAGCTGAACGTCTTCGTCTTGTACTTGAGCAGTCCACTCGTGCTTGTCATCCCTTTCCTGGCAGGGTGGGCCGGCTGCGCGCGACTCTACAACGAGTTGGGCCATCGTCATGCGGCCAACCTTCGGCCGAGGCAATCGACAGTTGCGTTTCTGCGCGCGCGTCTGCTGACCAGCTTCCTCACACCGGGCCTGATTTTTGGCGGATCAGTTGCGCTCGTCTACGCAATCGCATTTCTTGCATGGCCACTCCTGGGGGACCCATTCATCGACCCCTCCATCAATTTTCTGTCCAGCCCGAAGGAGGTGGCCGACTATGAGCAATCGCTGACCGCATTCAGCCAGTTGATGGCGTTGGGTACCCCGGTGTTCGGGGCAGTCTCCGCGCTGTGGTTTGGATTCGCCGCAGGTGTCTACGGTGCGTTTGCGGCCGTGGCGATGATTCTTCTGCAAAACCGGGTGCTCGGCCTGCTGCTCCCCCTCGGCGCCTATATGGTGGAGATCATCGCGGCTGCGATCCTCGTGGGGCCCTTCGCAGGCCTCCTCTACTCGCTCGCGCCGTTCGGATTGCAGCAGTCACCGATCGTCATAACCGTGCTGCCGACAGCGCTCCTAGCGATCGGGGTTGCGGTGGCGTGGGGGTGGGCAATCCGCCACGAGCATGACCTGCCGTCCCTCCGCTGATGACCTCGGGCACATGGCTCCAATTTGTCGTCCTTCTCGTGGCCTTTGCGCTCTTCGCGCTCGGCTACGCATTCAGCAGCCGCGGCGCGGTCGAGGAAACGTCGGGTGCGGCGCTCGTCGCGGCGCTGAGCTCGAACGAGAGATTTCACACATTCGTGGCTGCGCCAGTCTGGCTGATCGCGGCATCGATCGCGACAGATCGGGCACTTACGCCGCAGCGGCTCGTCCGGCGGGGAAGCCGACGGGCACTCGCATTTGAGCCGTTGTGGACCCTGCTCGCGCGATTCGCCATCGCCGCGACCGTGGTTTCTGTGGTGTGGCTCGGCGTTGCTCTGACGACCATGCCTGCTGGCGTTGGCGGCATGGACGTTGCCGCAGTGTCCGTTGGCGTTCTTGCGGGCGCAGCGGCGCTGCTGGCAATAGGGTTCGCGACCCTGTACTGGGTGCTTCTGACAGTACGGCTCCTTTCCGACTCCCTGCAGGTCAGCGTCGTGGCCGCAATTCTGATCTGGTCCTTCTCGCTACTGCCAAACATCGGTGTGTTTAGCGTGCCCCACCCCCTCAACTTCGCCCAGTACGTCAGCCTCGAATACCTACGGTCGCGGCCCAGCCTCTTCGTCAGCCTGTTGATTGCTGCCGTGTTCGCGTTCGTCCTCTGTTCTGCAGTGGCGCAATGGAAAGACTCCGGCGCGCGCCGACCGTACCTGGAGGCGCGATCGATCGCGCTGTTTCTCGCCCTCCTCGTCGGCGTCCTCGGCGCTGTCGCCCCGTTACCGGGCGAGCCCGCGGCCGCGAGGGCACTTTCGACCGTCTTTGTCGGTGTCGGTGCATCGATGGTCGATTACCTCGTAGGAATGACAGTGATTCTCACCCTCGGCATTGCGGCCACAGCGCGCTTCGCAACGGACTGGACTCACAGAAGCGCGCTCATACGCATCAGATCCCGCTCCACCACACGCTGGGTCACAGCATCCCTCACCCGCGAGCTCGGCTGGGCAGCTCGCGCGGTGCTCACCGTCGCCGTCACTGTCGTCGCATTCCATTTCGCTACCTTCGGCGGCGATCCCTTCGCTTCAGCAAGCGAGATCGCCGAGGAGGCCACCCTTCTCGTCCGACTCCTTGTCTCGGTGGCCCTGGTCGTGATCCTGCTCATTCTGGGAGTGATCGTATTCAACTCGGAAGCCGCACCCGCCGCCATCAGCTGCGGCATACTCGTACTGGGATTCTTCCCGCCGCTGTGGTCACCCTGGAATCCTCTGCTCGCCTGGTCCGGGCAATGGATGGGGGAAGCATCCGCCATCGCCTTCGTCGTTCTTGCCAGTACGACCATCGCGTGCTTCAGCGCACTAGTCATTGTCGTCAAGTCTGCCCACCATTCGGAGGTTCACCATGTCCATCATTGAAGTCCGCAGCGCGTCAAAATCGTTCACAGGGAAACAGGTGCTTTCGGATGTTTCGCTCAAAATTGAACGCGGGCGGCGCTACGGACTCTGCGGGCCGAACGGCTCCGGGAAATCCGTACTCCTACAAATGCTGTGCGGCTTGATCGCACCCGATACGGGCAGTGTCTCCATCGACTCGTCACTGCTGTCCGCGAATCGAACATTCCCGGACCGATTCGGCATCTCCATCAACGGCCCCGCCTACCTTGCTGGACTCACGGCACTCGACAATTTGCTAGACCTCGCAGCCATTCGTAAACGCGACACACCCGCCGTCTGCGCAGCCGCACTGGTCGCCGTGGGCCTCGACCCGCGTTCACCTCAACGCGTTCGAGCCTTCTCGTTCGGCATGAAGCAGAAACTCGCTCTCGCCCAAGCCTTCATGGAAAGCCCCCAGGTTCTGCTGCTCGACGAACCGTTCAACGCACTCGACGAAAGGGGACTGCTGCACGGATAGGTGACATCTGATCTGGCTTGCCCGGGAGGGCGGCCTGGAAGGATGTTGCTATGCCCAAGCCTTACCCGAGCGAGTTCCGTGACGATGTGGTGCGCGTCCGCGATCGCCCCCACCCCGTCTGATTCTGTGCGCGCGAAGTTCTCGAATCCCCGGGGTCGACGTCTGCTTCGTGCCAGCAGTAGCATGTGGTTCACAATCGTTCGATTCCCGCCGGGAGGCCAGTCGATGCCGGAGTTGTTCGCCCTTTTCATGCGTCCCCCGGCGGGGTCAGCTTCGTATGCAGCCTGGAGAGAGCGGATCGCATTCGGAGCGGATCTGCCCGCCGGGATGCGTGAGGTCGGGGTCATCTCGGTGGTGGCGCACATGCAGGTGAACGACCTCGTGGCCGCGGACGTCTATGCCGCCGTCGCCGGCGTGCTGAGTACGCGGCCCCCCGGCCCCGTCGCCACCTGCGAGGCCAGGCCGCTTCGGCTTGACGGCACGGCGCTCGCACCCGTACCCGTGAACCTCTACCTCACGCCGACATTTGCGAAGCTGGATCCGGCGTATGGTCATGCCCTGGCACCGCTGCTGCACGCGGTCGCGCACAGCCCCGCGGAGCGGACTGACACTGCCCGCGGCGTCGAGGCACTGCGCTGGTTCGAGTACGGCAACCTGGACGCTGAGGAGATGAAGATCGCGCTTTGCCCGAGCGTGACAACCAGCAAAGGCCGGAGCGCCGTGTGCAATGAGAAGGCGTGGGCCGACTTCCTGGCGGGCAACGGCGAGATCCACGTGCGCGCTGGGCAGAAGCTCGGACGGGCCGGAACGGCATACCTCGCCGGCTCGTCGGCGGGCGCGCTGCAAGTGTGGTTTGGTGTGATGGCCGAGGCGGGGCCCCACGACCCCGGATTCTTCTACCAGGCGGCGGAAGGCTCCCTACTCGCCGCGGACGCGCCCCTGGCAGCAGCTGCGCGGAACGGTCCATTGAGGGTGCGTTGGCCGCTCATCCCCGTGGGCACGGCGGCGAACGTGATCGGCGCAAATCATCTGCTGCCCTACACCGCGCTGCTTCAGGCGCGCAATGACCTCGACCTGACATACGAGCAGTGGCGGGCCGTGGGCGACCGGCAGAAAGCGCTCTACCTGGCGCAGCTGCTCATGCGCTTCCGGCCCGACCTGGCTCAAGCCGGTGTGCGCCGCTTCGCCTTCAACATGCGTGATCAACACAACGTCTTCCAGCTTGAAGCGGTGACCGAGTTCTTCATGAACTACCCCGACCCTCTTAAGGCAGGGGCCGTGCCCGTCCTCCCCGGCGCGGCGGCCTATCGCATGGTGAACCTGTTGGCCCCGTACGGTGCTGCGGCCCAGGTGAACGCCGACACCGTGACGCTGGACGGAACCCAGGACTTCACCCGCATCGTGGCCGGTCGCGACGTGCTCGTTCTGGACTCCGACACGGTTCGCACCCACCACAAATACCGCATCCTGGCCGCCGATCCCAACCTCAGGACGGTGACCGTGGATGCACCGCCAACTGTTACCGCGGCCGGGCCCTGGCGCATCAGCCCGCGTCCCTCGCTGGTGCTGATAGACCCCCTCGGCGCACGCGTGCGCGGCGCAACGGCAACCCGGAGCGCACCCAACACGGTGACGCTGCGTAGTGTTACACCGGCACAGCGCAAGCGGCTGGGGCAGATCAACCCGAACTTCGACACGATCGCGCTGGGCGACGCGGATGCAGGTACACGGTGCGACTTTCTCATCACGAAGGTGACGCTGCCCAACGGAGGTGATCCTCAGCTGACGCTGGAGGCGAACCCGGTCTTGCCCGCCGGAGGCTCGCGCTGGGCCATACCGGCGGGCGTGGAGGGCTTTCAAGGGCCGGTGACGCCGCCGAGCAAGAAAACGACGTACGGGTGGGACCACTACGACGGAATGATGTTCGCTGTCCTGGGCGGCAGAATCGCGGCCGCGTTCCCGTGGTCGAGTTACACCTCACGTAAGGACGGCGGCAGCAAGTCCTCATCGATTCGCGGCAACCGGTACTACCACGTGCGCAGCTTCCTATCGGCAAAGGCCGCGATCAACGTCGCGTTCATGGTGACCGACGAAACCTCCCTGCACTATGGCCGGGTGACCGCAAAGGGCGTGGAGGCGGCGGGACAGCCATTCGCGGGCCGCACCTACGTTGAGGTGGACTTCGACCTGGCCGCGACGCTGGCAGCGAAGGGCGGAAACGGTCGCGCCGTCTTCTTCGCAAGCGGCGACGACCTGTTCCACAAGATCCCCGTCGCGGGCGTGAGCACGTCCAAGAACCGCATCTACGTGCGCAATGTCAGCCGCTCCCTCGTGCCCGACCAGCCCGCAGGCGCGTGGCTATTCCTGTATGACGGGGTCCATGAGGCTGCTCACTATTTCGCCAATCCCGTCGCACCGGATACCGCACCCGCAGACGAGATCCCACAAGCGAAAGGCAAGGCCCTGATCCGGCTGCACCGTGGCAGCACCTACTCGAGCACTGGCTCGGAGGGGTGCCAGGTCTCCCCGGAATTCTGCGGGCTGCGCGAGGTGCTGCTGGACCACCACCTCGACGAGCTGGTCGATTTCTATGCGAACCGCCCCGAAGGCTCGCATATCACCCGTGGAGGCTTGGCGGGAAACACGCCGCCACTATTCAGCCGCTACAAGGCGCTCGCCCGATCCATCGCGGCCGCGGAGCAGCAGATCAGTGACATCCGCGCGGTGATCCAGGATCTCTCCGCGTTGGTCGCGGGGAACGTGGCAGACGAGGCGAAGGTCGCGCAGATGCAGGAGGTGCTGCGCCAGGCCTTGGCCCCGTTCGAGGCGAGCGACAAGGTGGGCGACGAGCCCACCACCGACATGCTGGTCGTGGCGATCGAGGAAGTGATCGCCGCATATGAAGCGGGCGACATCCAGCAGATACTCACCACCTACGCACGGCCCGAGGATCAGCTCGGCGCGAGGGAGATCCGAACGCTGCAGGAGACGCTCGAGAGGAACAAGGCGGAGAGCGCCCGTATCCAGGGCTACTGGAATGACCGGGTGCAGGGGGGCTACTGGCTGATTCGCCCCGCTGAACTGCCAGTGAACCCCTGAGCGAGCCGAAAGGAGCGAACGAAAATGGCCGAATACCTCACGCTGGGGCCCTTGCGGGAGTTCGTGCCCCTCATCCCCGGCGCGGAGCAATTCCTGGCAGGTGTCGACCAGCACGACCTCTCGGTGATGGACCGCGTGCACGTGCGCGACCTGAGGGTGGCCGCGGACCCTGCGGGTCGCCAGGTGATCTCACTGGCACTCGCCGTCGAGGGCGAGACCGTGATTGGTGTCCCACAAATCCCCATCGTGTCGGTCCTGCTGGCCGTGAGCGAGCCGGGCTTCACCTCGCTGCGGGGCCGCCTCACGCTCGGCAGCGGCGGAACCCTGCAGCTTTACGACCTGCGTTTAGCCATTCGCCTCAACCAGCCCCTCCTGCGCCGCTACGATCTGGAGCGCAAGGTCGTGCTCGAGGAGGCGTTCACCGCGCAGGCCGACGCGACCCTGACGTTCTTCGATGACCAGGTGCTGCGCATCGACCTATACAACTACACGATCCCCCCGTTCATGGTCGGCGAGACCGGGCTCGTCATGGCGCTGGAAAACTGCCAGCTCGACCTGGGCGACACATTCGCCAACGGCGCCATTCACGAGCTTCTGGGCGGCGCGACATTTCACGGGGTCTATGCGGAGAAGGCACTGCTGCTGTGGCTACCCCAGTTCCACAGGCGGGCCTCCGCCGAAGCTGGGCTGCGGCTTGAGCTGACGCATATAGCGGTCGACGCCGACGGGATCAGTTTCGAGTTCGACCACTCGTGGAACGTGGCGATCGCAAACGGGGAGATCCTGCCCGCGTCCGAACTGCGTGGCACCCTGTTCGAAGGCGCGCTCTCGGTTGCGCTTGCGAGGGCGACAGGCCGCGTCGTCCAGAACGTCCCGGAGTCGATCGAGGCGGAAGCCGTCATGAGGCTGCCCCTCGTTAGTGGGCTGCTCAAGACGACGTTCTCGCTGGAAATCGCGCCGGACGCCACATTCCTGACCACCGCCCTGGTGGAAACCCACCCCTCCGGGCCGCTCCAGATCGACCTAGGGAGCGCTGGCGAACGGATCACCATGACCCACCTGCGGCTGCTGGGTGAGTTGCGCGAGGCGGGGTTCGGCGCTGAAGGTCAGGCCGGGTTCGAGGTTCGGCTGCCCGGGCTCAATCTCAACGTCGACGAGGTGGAGGTGCGGCTGGAGTGCACCTCTTCGGGCACGGATTTTTCGTTCCAACTACGAGGGCTAAACCTCGGGCCCTTGGGCCAAATGGACGACGCCGAATTGCGCGTCGTGACACGGGTCAAGGGGGACGGCGCGACGCAGCTCGAGGATTTCTATCTCGCTGCGCGCTACACCTGGAGCGATCTGAGCGCGCGACTCGGGTTGGCCTCGCTGCCGCCGCAGTTTCCACTGCCGCCCGACGATGCCACGGTGGTTGCCACCATCCGCTGGCGCGCCGGCGCGCTTTCCCTGCGGTTTGCCGCGAACGTGGACGATCCGACACCACTGTGGCGGTTCCTCCCCCCCGAGTTCCGGCCACCCGTGCGCAACCTTGTCGTGGCGTTCAACGCCGCGTTTGCCGATGCCGCGACATTTCAGGCCCAGGCCGCGGGCAACCCCTTCCCGGGCCGGATCTCGGCCAGCCTCGAGGCCCAGCTGCCCGCCGCGGTGCGCAACCTGCCGGGCGGCCTCGTCGTATTCGACGGCGGGACATCCGCAGAAGAGTGGATGAAGCTAACTCTCGAAGCTGGGCTGCAGAACCCGCAGACGGGAGCGAACGAACCGTACATGAATCTCATTCTGGAGAACCCAATCGACGTGGGCTTGAACTTCCCGTTTTTGCCCACCACGGAACCCGCTATCGCCTTGTCGCTGGACCTCTTTAAGCTGGACGTCGCCGCGGGTGGCGGGGGCAACGGTGCGCTGGAAATCTCTGGCCGGTTCGTACTGCGGCCGCCGCAGCTCCCCGCGGGGACACCCAGCGCTGTGCCCATCGAAGCACTCTTCACACACCTGCGTCAGTTCGTCCTGAGTGGGGACGTCTCCGTCGTGATCCACTTCGCCGGGTCGAAGACCGCGGCGGAGCTCGTGGGCACGTTCGACGATGCGGACCTGCGCTTCGGCATCCTTGAGATGCTGGGAGCCCTGGCCGCGCAATCCGCGGAGCCGCCTGGCTCGGGGCTGGACGTGGAGGTCGGGTTTGGGCTGAAGCGCATCGCGCTCAAGGCCGGGACCATCGACCCCGCACTGCCCGGCGGCCTGAGATTCGACCTCGTGACAGATCTGTTCGCCGCCGGCGTGGCGCAGGAAGTTGCGCTCGGATTCTCGGAGCAGGAGATCCGGCTGGGCATACAGGACCTGCGCATCCCCCTCGCCGTGCCGCAGTTCCCCCTTACCAAAGCAGAGGTCGATGCGCTCAGGACGGACGCGGACTGGATCGCATTTTTCCACGCGCTCGAGGCTCAGATCACGGGCCTGGGCGAGCCGCGCACCTCTGCGGAGCGCCGCGCACTCACCGAATTGGGTATGAGGAAGGCACTTCTGGGCGCGATCGGTGCGATCCGGGAGCGGCTCGGCTCGGACGGCGCAAAGGATGCGTACCGCACCTACACCGGGGAGGTCTGCGGCGTGCTCAACGCGATGACCAGCCCGTTCAACACGCCCAACCCGACCTATCTGGTGATTCGGACCGCGTCGTTCGTGCTGCCCCTGGACAATCCGTCGGACTTGGCGCTTGAGGGCACAGCGGGATTCTCCGGTGACTTCGATGCGGACCCCGATCACCCGCTGCACTGGCTTGCAGGCATCGAGCTGGGCCTGGGTATCTCGCCTGAGACGGTCTACTTCGCGTTCGAATCGGACCAGCCCATCCCCCTGCCTGATCTTGGCCGCTACGCCGGCGGCTCGGTGGAGATCGGCAAGCTCCTCATCGGCTACGGGTACACGATGAACTCGCTGGCGTTCGCCTTCGACGGCCGACTCGTGCTGCCGCCTCGTTTTGTGGAGGACCTCGATACCTCTGACGAGATCGGGTTCGGCATCCGGCCACCGCGCTTCACCGCGCTGTCGGTCAAGCTAGACCTCATCCCCGTAACCCTCGGCGCTATCACCTTCCCGGCACCAATGCTCCGCTTCGACCTGGACATGCGCGCGCCAGGCTCCAGCGGCCTCGCGTCCGCGCTGGGGTGCATCCCCACGAACGACGGACTCCAGCTCATTGCGAAGGGCATCTATCACGACCAACTGCGGCGCATCGCCTTCTCGCCCCTTTTCACGATCCTGCCGATCCCCAACGTGCACCTGGCAGCCGCACTCGACATCGGCAACGCGCGCCTGGGCATGACCCTCGTCGCGGATGATCTGCTGTGGATGGCCGGCATTATGAGCAGCGGCACCCCCATTCCCATCCCGTTTCTGGCAGACCCGTCCGCGCCGTACTTCGAAAACCTGTGCGTGAACATGCGGGTGGCCGGATTCGGGATCAACTTCAACCTGCAGCGGCCCTTCCCAAGCGCGAACCCGATGATCGTCTTCGAAGTGCTCGGGCTGCTCTCCGATCCGCTCCTAGAATTGAACCCACACGGGGCGCTCGCGAGCCTGCTGCGGGTCAGTTTGACCGACGCGGTCGTCCGCGCGCCCGAGTGGGCGCGGCAACTCTTCCCAGCGTTGGAGGGCGTCGTCGACAAGCCGCTCAACGTGACGCTCAACCTGGGAGACGTGATCTCCTTCTTCCAGCAGGTTCTTCCGCTGGTTGAGGCGGCAGGGCAGGCCGCCGACGACCTGACGCGCAACGCGCAAGCCCTGCTCGACCGGCTGAAGCGGCTCGACCTGCAGCCCGACTTTGCCGCGCTGATGCACCTGCTCCCACCGGAGTTGCGCAAGTTCCGCACCCACGGCGCGTTCGCCGGGTTCGAGGCGCGCGTCGTCCTCCTGCTGATCACGCCCGAGGAGGCCCAGGCAGCGTTCCGCGCGCGCACGCAGGGCCCGCAGCCCGTTGCCGCACAACCCCTGCTCGCGCCCGATCCTGCTAGGCCCCTCAGCCTGCCTCCGCTGGACAATGCCCGCACCCTCAACGGCAATATCCCCGCGAAGGGCACGCGCGTCGCCGCGGAGGCCGGAGCAGAAGAGCTGCTCACCGGCCGCGAGTTCAAATCTTTCACGGAGGGTGATCTCGACGCTCTTCCGCCCGTGCCCCAGGGCGCGGCGGGTGTCTTCGCCGGTGCTTATGTCAAAGTATTCGCGGGACAGCGATTCCGATTCGTGGGTTACCTGTTCGACGACGGATCGTTCGCATTCGTATCGGGGCTCAGCACCGAACCGCTCCGACTGAGCGTGCTGGGCATCGAGACGCAACTCCCGTTGCGGGCCACCGCACGGATGGAGCTTGCCGGCCGGTCGCGCCGCGGGAGCGTGACCGCCAACCTGAAGGCGGAAGGGACCGCGGACTGGCGGCCACTGGGGGGCGCGATCCTCCGCGTCACGCTCGGCAACATTCCCCACGTCGTCGCCGCGGGCGAGACGGTCGAGTCGATCGCGGCGCAATACGCGGCCGACCCTGTCGAGCTGCGCCGGATCAACGGCATCACATCCGGCGCCGGCATCGCCGCGGGCCGCCAGCTCACTCTTTCCCCCGCGCGCCTGCAGCTCCACAGCGACGGAAAGTTCGCCCTGGCGGGCAACGCACGGATCGCCCTGTTCAACGGCGCGGCCGAGATCCGCGGCTGGGCTGATGTGAGCCAGGCGCACGCGTTCGCGGGGGGTACCCTGCGCTACGAGGTGGGCAACCACAACGGCGGACCCGCACTGCGCTTGGGGCTGGCGTGCGAGGGGCGGATTGGGCCCGGGCCCGCATTCGCCCTCGCGGGCAACGGCTCGCTTGACATCATGGGGCAGCCATTTGTCGGGGTGCGCGGCCTGGTAACGCAAGACAGCGCTGAGTTCGAGGCCACGCTGGACAGCAAGGACTGGCTGATTCCCGGTTCGAGGCTCAAGCTGGCCATGAGGGGATCGATCGACCTGTCCCGCCGGCTTTCCCCGGCCTTTGATCTGGCGGGAACAGGCTCGATCAAAGCCGGCCGGGCCGAGGTGCGGGGCACGGGCGGGATCCGCAAGAAGCGCAACGGGCAGCTCACGGCAAACATGGAGGGCGAACTTCTCTGGGGCAACCGGCCCTGGCTCGGCGGCAAGGTCAGTCTTCGGCCCAGCGGGGTGGCGGTATCGGGCCACACCCGGTTCGCGCTCAGCCTGACTCCGTCGCAGCTGCCGGGCGGGATCAACGTCGCTGGGTTATACCTCGAGGTGGACCTGAGGGTGGAGGCGAAACTCGACGCGAGCGCACTGCTGGCCCGCGCGGCGCTCCACGGAAGTTGGGCGCTGGGCGCTCGCCTGGCCAGCGCGACCCGACAGGTGCTGCCCCTCGCAATGCAGGAGATCGACTTCGAGCTGAACACCGCGCAGTTGTCGCGGTCTCTGGTCGACGTCTCGGGGTTCAAGCTGCTGCCATTCAACTTGGACACTCCAGACAGCGTGCAGATCCCTATCCCGACGCTGCAGGCCGTCGCAGGCGCGCCGCGGCTCCAGGTGGGTACGATCGACCGCGGCCAGCTCGGCGTGAACGATGCGGTGCGGATTTCGCCATGGTTCACGATCGAGTCAACCCCGTTAGTGCCGAGCCTGAACTTCGATGCGATCCGCCGGGCGGACCGCACGATCGACGAACCCCTCGCCTACACGATGGTCGCTGGCAGCGAGGTACTCGATCTGCCGCTCAACAGCAGCTTCACCGTATGGCTCGAGTGGGAGGACGGCGAACTGAGACTCGCCATCCACAGGCCGGGGCGGCAGCCGAAGAAGTTCGCCATTTAGAGCGAAGAAATGCGGAAAGAAAAGGCCCCTCACGGTACGTGTAAGGCGCTACAATGGAGCGTCAAAATACGCTGGCCAAAGCTGGAGCCGTACCGGATAACGGAGAGCAATCAGCAGGCACCGACTTCGTGAGTGGCCGAGGGGTCGTTCTCGCACCGAAGCGCCAGAGAGCGCTCACGGACTGAGCGCACCTCCCCAAATCTCACGGGGAAGACCTGGAGAGAGCGATAAGGGCATGAAAGGCGGCGCCTCGCCGAAGGGTTGAAACGGGCCAGCATGGGGAGACATCTGTTGAGCACGAGCAGAGTCTCCCCATCCCCATGAGGAGGCCCTATTGCCTCCGTTGAGAGATCGTCAACCTTCGGTTGCCAAACTGCTCCGCCACCTTGGACCTTGGCTCGCCGTGCAGCCACGAACGCTCCGGGGACTTTTGCGACAGCACGGCGTTCACGTGGCGGCGAGGAAAAAACCGTGAAACCTGCTGTTCGAAATCGCTACTGTTGGGCTTCTCCCTGACGGGCGAGGCGCCGGGCTTTGCCGGGGAAGTACACCCAGACCTACCTTGAGACCTAAGCGTTGAATACACGTGCGCGCATCAAGTCTCGGCATTGGGTTTTTCCTCAACGATCAGTTCGCCGCGCAGTGCGGATGGTGCAGGCCTCCGCTTGAGGTCCTCGGCGCCTCAGGTTGCGGGAGTGCCGCATCGGTAGCCCGCGTGATCGCGGCCAGGAGTCGGACGACGCGGACCAGGATGACCATGGCGACGCGATAGACGAGGGTCTGGGTGACGACGGCGAGTGGGGCCTTTCTGTTCGCACTGTTTCTGTTGGCACTGTCGGGGTGCACGTCGAAGGAATGGCTCGAGCCGCTGGGCATCCGTGGGTCCTTTCGTCAGCGTCCTCTCAGAGCAGGGAGGGGAGCGAGTGCCGGGGAGGAAGTTGACTCTCGGGGGCCGCACGCGGAAGCCCCAGGCGTCCACGGGTCGCCAGGGTCAGCGCGAGGGCGGCAGCCACGTAGGTGCCGAGGATCACGACGTCGACGACCGCGGCATCCGGAACGAGGGTCAGGTAGTCCTGCGCAGGAGTGAAGCTGCCGTGGAAAAGGAGGCAGACGAGCACGCTCCCGGTGCGGTTGTAGAGCCAGGTGTAGAAGAACGCCAGCACGAGCGGCACGATGAAGCCGAGCGGACCGTAGAGCGGAACATGCCAGATCCCCCAGGCGAGGCCGAGGATAAGGGTCGCCGAGACCGGCGATCGCAGCCGCTGCAGTTCGGGGAGGGCGAAGCCGCGCCATCCGGGTTCCTCGAGTCCGCCGCCGATCGTGGCGACCATCACAAAGGTGCCGAAATACGCCGGTGCGAGCCCGTCGAGGCGGCTCAGGTCGGGGACCTCACCCAGCACGACGAGCACGAGGTTGATGACGGCGTAGATTGCGACCGGCAGAAGCAGGGCGATCGTGTAGTAGACGGGGTTCACCCGCCAGACGAGCAGGCTTCGAAGCCAGGTTTGCGCCGTTGCCCGTGTCGCGGTCACGATAAGGGCGGCCGCGAACGGGCCGAGCCCGCCGAGGAGGAAGACGACCTGACCGCCGCCGAGCGCGGCGAGCCCCCAGAGGGTCCACGAGATAGCGTCGGCGAGGAGGAAGAAGGCGATGAGGGGGTGACCGGCTATCCAGATGCGGATCCGGTTCCTGCTCTCGGGCTCGGGCTCGGGCTCGTTCTTGGTCTTGTTCTTGTCCTCGCGTTTGTTCTCGGGCACATTCTTGTTCTTGTTCTCGGTCTCGGTCTCGGTCTTGGACTCGTTCTTATCCTCGTTCTTGTTTTCGTGCTCGGGCATGTTCGCGAGTTAAGCCGGTGTACCGGCGGCCGGCTAGGGACTTGGGTCCCTCCTAGCTTGTCGTGCTGCTCCTCCCGGGTTTTCCGCCCCACTTCTCCGCCCCGCTGCTCCGCCCCAGGAGCGTGGGCGAGAGGTTCGTCCCGCGCGCGGAGCGCGGGGCTGCAATGTCGGTGGCCGATTCCATCCTGTCGCCACTACGATTCCACGACCGTCCGTCGACCAGATCCTCACCCAGGTCTTCGCCCGCCAGCCGGCCACCGTGTGGCGCTCAGGCGTCTGCGATTCCTTGATCCGCTGCTGCGGAGCTACCTCGAAACCGAGGGCCACCGTTCCCTCACCACCGGGCTTTTCGCCGAGCTCGAGATCGAGCGCGGGGTCGAGCCCGCGGGCGCGTTCGCCCGCATCGTGAGCGGCGATGTCCTGTTCTACACCCTCCCGGGATTCATCGAGCCCGGAGTCCTCTCCCCCACGTATTCACGAACGGAGTCCTGCGAACGGTCTCGCTGCACTACCTGCCCATCCGCGCCGATCAGGACGCGCGGGACCTCCGAAGGAACGAGACCGAGCTGATCAGCGACGCCCACCAACGCAGGCGGATCGGCCAGATCGAGGATGCCGGCGAGACCGCCGAGTACGAGGAGGTGATGCAGCAGGAGGCAGACCTCACCGCCGGCCACGGTGTGCTGCGCGCGACCGGTCTCGTGTGCATCACCGCGCCCACTCTTGACGAACTCGACGCCACGGTGGCGTCGATCGAGCAGGCTGCCAGGCAGAGCTCGTGCGAAACCCGCCGGCTCGTGGGCCAGCAGGCACAGGCCTTTGCCGCGGCGGCGCTGCCTCTGTGCCGCCGCGTGTGAACGGCGACGGTCCGCGGACTACGCCGAGAAGGTCGCGCGATGACACGATCTTCCGCCCAGCCCCCGCACCGACGTCACTTCGATAAGCGAGTCCAGCAGCGGCTCGCTCTGGGAGGCGGTGGCCCTCGCCTCTCGCGGTCGAGAGCCGGCCGAAACGCAGGCGGGTTAGAAGCTGAGCGAGGGAAACGCTCATGCGACTGGAATGTCATCGTGAGGTCTCCCAGTGGGGCCGGGCTACTCGGCTCCCGCACCGGCGGAAGCCGTAGAAGGCACGGTCTGACTCGTCGGGGAACTTCTCCGCGAACGGTCTGTCTCGGGCGTTCAGGAACGGGCGATCATCGTGGATCAGCGGATGGTCGCGGCTCCTCGAGAGCCTCGTCCAGCTCACGCAGCTCGGTGAAGGCCTCCACCCGGGCCGCCCGGCGGATCTCGGCGAGGTCGGCGACATCCGTGTGCGTGAACCGGTGATGCGCGCCCACCTCGTGTGAGGCGAGCACGCCGTCTGCGACCAGCTTCATCAGCGTCGGGCGCGATGCTCCGAGGACGCTCGCGGCCTCGGCGGAGGTCAACTCGGCCGGGACGTCCGGCCAGTCGCTGGTGAGGTACGCCTCAACAGCGCGGTGGCGGAATGTGTACGGCTTGCCGCGCTCGATGATCCCGCGCACGGAGTCCAGCCGCTGCGAGGTGGGGCCTGCGTCGGTGGCCTTGGCCAGACCCATGTCGTTGGAGATGCGGGTGAGGGTGCGCTCTTTCGCCGGGAGATCAGCCATCGCCCGGAGGAAGTCGCTCTCGCGCCCCGGGAGACGCTCGAGGATGCGTTCGACGTGGATCACTGCCTCGGCGCGGGCGGCTTTCCAGCCAGTCAGTACCTCTGTGCGGGTGATGACATCGCCCGTTCCGGCGTACCAGGCCTGCTCCCCGGCGAGCTGGAACAGGAAGGGCTCGCCGCGGCAGATGTCTCCCTCGACGACCTCACCCGCAAGAACGAATCGCGGCATCCGTCTCCCGAGGTCATGGCTCTGTGCACGGCATTAGTGCACGCCGGACGATCTCTTCGAGATCGACACCGCCCCGGTCCATAACACCGCGACCGGATCGACTCAGTCGATCACCCGGGCTGCGGCGAACGGACACGGGCGATCCTTGCCGCCGCTATGAATAGGAGCACGCGCCGTATCCGGTCACGTCAGGATCAGGCTGTTCATCCGCTGATACCGAGACGAGTCAAAAGAGTTTCGGCGGCGCTACCCATGCCAGCGAGTTGCCAAGAGCCGATGACCACCGCGATCAACGCTAACCAGGCAATCTCAGAGGGTGCGCTTCGCCGGACGACGCGGTGCAGAACCAATCCGGCTACGGTGACGATAGCGATCGTCGAGCCTGCAACTTGCGCGAACGCCATCCGGACATATGCGGCGGCGTCAGGCGCGGAATAGCTATTGAAGATGAGCACGAGTGCCATGGGAACGACCAGAACACCCAGCAGAAGGATCACGCTCGCGGAGAAACCGCGGAGTCGGGTTCCGGGCGCTGGCCGTGCAACACTCTGGCTCATGAACCCGAGTGTAGGGCTTCGCCGCGAATCCGTCGCGCTGCGCGCTGACGCCACCAACAATGGCGCACGGTGGTACCCGGCCGTGGGCAAGCGAGTCTGTGACTGCGCACGCTGCGGCGCCCCTGTGGCACGCGTGGCGCGTGAACATTGCTGGAGGTGCACGAAGCAGCTCCAAAATGACCCCGCGCTAGCTCAGTGCCCCGACTGCGGCGGTGCGCTCGTACTTCAGCCAGACACCAGCAGATGCGTACGGTGCTCCCGCACGTGCACAGACTGCGCGAATCCGGTCCGATCCCCGACAATTCTCCGCTACAGCACGTGCCGGCGATGACAGGTCTCTCGCAGCAGCCAGGGCATCCCACAGGGAGGCCGTCGGTAGCCCGCTACTACGACGGCCACTGCCGCTACAATCCACGAAAAGGGAGAGTGCAATGGTCCTTCTCGCCGCGATCCTGTTCGGGCTCGCCATCGGCGCGCTGCTCGAGTTCTCCGCCCCCACCGGCCGCCGCCTGATCCCGGGTCTGGCCGCGACTGTGCTCGCGCTCCTTGCCGCGTACGTCCTGATCACCTACTACCCCGAATCCGGCGCAGGTCTGGTCATCCCGTTCGCCGCCCTCGCTGGCATGGCGCTGGCGTCCGGCGATGCATGGAAGGACCACCCGCTGCTGTCGGACCTGAACTACTGGGAGCGGGTCGTGTTCATCACCTCGAACCCGCGGGTCATCCATGACAAGCGAGTCATTGAAGAGTTCGAGGAGAGGGTCAAGCAGGTCTGAGACCTGTACGACGAAGCCCCGATGGCTTGACCGACGATCCGGCCTTTTCGCCGCCAGCGCGCGGTTCCCGTGCGAGCAACGGCTCTGCGGCTCCCATGAGGTAGCCCGGACGCGCACGGGTCGTGGCCCTCGCACCCATGCGTGTGTGGCGGTTAGAGCAGATTCGTCGGCTCCTCGATCGACTGGACGAGACCGTCAACGTTCGGGTCCATAGTGAGCTTCCACGTGAGGCCGAGGGGACGGTAAGATTCTGGCCCGGCGCTTCGTACAGAGCCTCGTACGTGACCATCACGTCGAACACCAGCATCCCGCCGACTTCTTCGGGGATGGCGCCGCCAACGGCTTCTTCAACATGGTGACCGTCGCCACGACGCTGTCATGCCCTTGCGGGTTCGCGATGTTCGGCTGCTCGGTGAGGAGCGGCGACCCGGCAGCGAAGAACGGAGCGAGCCTTGCGGCGTGCGCGTCTTCACGCTCGTCCGGGATCACGGTGACGTACGCGGTCGCGGCGGCCGCGGCGACGTCGGAGACCCCGAAGCGGATCTCCCGCCCGACTCGAAATCCGGACGGGCCGCGTCCGTCGGCGCGCAGGTCGTAGATGGTCTGCGCGTTCACGCCGAGGTACTCGGCGAGCTCGCTTGTTGTCAGCACGGGTTCGAGGCCGAGCCCGGAGAGGCGTTGAGTGTCCATACCCCCTAGGTGGGCAAGGCCGTCCCAGCTGGTCCGAGACCGCTCGAACACCTCCCCCGAGGATCCCCTCGGGATGCAGTTTCTCGCGAATATTCGTTGAATAAACGTTAAGCGCATCAAGTCTTGCCCTTTCAGTGAGGACAAGAAACCCTGATCAAACGTTGTTTCGAGGTAGGGCGGACGGGACTTGAACCCGTGACCGACGGATTATGAGTCCGCTGCTCTAACCAGCTGAGCTACCGCCCCGTGTGCTTGTCAGTCGGCGTTGGCCGAGTCGTCGAGCGACACTTCGGTGATCGGATCGACCACCTTTTCCCCACGATACAGGCTCTCGAACGTGAGCAGCGTGCTCTCGATGTCGTGCGGGGCGGTGTACGCGAGACTCGTGCGCTTCATGCGGTCGAGCTTGTCCGGCGAGGCGGTAAGCACTGTGGTGAGCTTCTCGGCGAGGTCGGCCACGTTGCCCGGCTCGAAGAGGTAGCCGTTCTCACCTTCGTGCACAAGGTGCGGGAGGGCCATGGCGTTCGCGGCCACGACCGGGAGACCGGATGCCATCGCCTCGAGTGTCGCGATGCTCTGCAGTTCGGCGATCGACGGCATCGCGAACACGGTGGCTCTGGTGTATGCGGCGTGCAGCTCCGCCTCCTCGACGTAGCCGGTAAAGGTGACGCGCGAGGCGATGCCCAGTCCGATCGCGACCTGCTGGAGGTGCTGCAGCAAGTCGCCGCCCCCCACGATCTCAACTTTCACGTCGAGCCCCGGGTCGAGGCTGGCGACGGCTCCGAGGAGCACATCGATGCTCTTCTCCCCCGTGACCCGGCCAACGAACAGAATGCGGTTTTCGGTGCGCTGATCGAAGTTCGGCTCGTACTTGGATGCGTTGATGCCGCAGGAGATCGCATGAACTCCGTCGAGGTCGACGGCCTCCTCAAGGAACGCGGCGGCCTTGCGGGTCGGACTCGTGACCGACTCGGCAAGCCGGAATGTCTTCGCGGCGTCCTTCCAGGCGAGCCGGATGGCGGTTTCGCGCAGAAACTTCGGCAGCAGACTGTGTTCGATCATGTTCTCGGGCATGAAGTGGTTCGTCGCGACGATGCGGATGCCGCGCTTCGAGGCCTGGCGGGCGAGACCGCGGCCGATGACGATGTGCGACTGGAAATGGACGACATCCGGTTGCACGGCGTCGAGCACCTTCGCGGCATTGTGCTGGCTGCGCCACGGGAGGGCGAACCTCACCCAGTCGTGCGGATACCAGCGCCACGAGTACAGCCTGTGCACCGTGAATTTGGTGCCGTCGTGCTCCTCGATGAAGACGCCGTGCTTGCGGCTCGGAGCCGGCGCGACGATGTGAACCTCGTGACCTCGCTCGACGAGGCCCGCCGCGAGCCGGGACGCAAAATTTGCGGCGCCATTCACGTCGGGTGGAAAAGTATCGGCTCCGATCAAGACGCGCATCGGCGTGACTGGCGTGGTGGCTCCAGTGTGGGAGTCAGACAAATTCTTGGGTGTCCCTTGCATTGTGTGCCGGCGGCGGGTGCGGTGGACTCGTGTCAATCTGAGGCTACTGAGCAGACTATTAGCCATTTTACCCTAGCGCTGGTTCTGGGGGTGGTGTTTCGCCAGCTGGAAGACCCCGTAGATCGCAACGGCCCCGGTGACGACGAACGCGGCAATTGCGAGCGGCGGAGCCCCGGATGCCTCGCCGAGCACGACAATCCCGATGCTGACGGCGACGAGGGGGTCGATGACCGTCAGCCCTGCGATCACGAGGTCGGGGGGCCCCGAGGCGTAGGCGGTCTGCACGAAATAGGCGCCGAGCGCCGTCGCGGCGAGGAGGGCGATGACGCAGATAAAGGTCAGCACGTCGAAGTTCTCGAGCCTGACGCGGTTGATGATCACCTTGGCGAGGGTCGCGACGAAACCGTACAGGATGCCGGCGGCGACGATGTAGATGATCGCCTTGAACTGGGAGCGCAGCACAGCGAATGCGGCGGCAGCGGCCACCAGGACGACGCCGAGGATGACGAGCACCGTGATCAGCTGCGAGTCGGTGATCTCTGTCTCTCGGGCGGTGAACGCGGCGATCGTGACGAAGACGGCGACGCCACCGACGCACAGCGCGATCGACCGCATAGTGGCCCGGTCGAGCTTCATCCCGCTGACCCGCGCGTTCACGAGAGCAGTGATCACCAGAGCAACTGCGCCAAGCGGTTGGACGACGATGAGCGGGGCAAGGTAGAGGCTGGTGAGCTGAAAGAGGATCGCGAGAAGGAGCAGGAACGTGCCGAACAGCCAGGAGGGCCGGGTCAGGAGCGCCACGAGCTGCCGGCGGTTGAGTCCCCTCGCGGCCCCACCGAGCTTGGCCTCGACCTTGCCGACGCCACGGTGCTGGAATTGGGCGCCCAGTGCGAGGAAGACGGCACCGATGAGGGCAACCGGGATTCCGAGGCCTTGCGTGGGAGTGAGGTTAAGGACCTGGTCGGTGAGGTCAGTCAGGGCTAACGGCTGCACGTGATGAATGCTAACCGCTGAAGGGTCGATATTCTTGGCGAATGGCCGTGCTTCCGATACTCATCACGGGGGACCCGGTTCTCCACTCCCCCGCCCGTCCTGTCACCGATTTCGGACCACACCTTCACAGGCTCGTTTCGGACATGCTCGAGACGATGGAGGCCGCGCCCGGCGTCGGGCTCGCAGCACCGCAGGTGGGCATCCCGTTACGCCTGTTCGTTTACGACTGGCTCGACGACGACGAGGTGCGCTGGCGCGGCGTCGCGATCAACCCCGAGCTGTGGATCAGCCCGCCGACGATCGGCGAGGCCGACGACGAGGAGGAGTCCGAGGGGTGCCTCTCGATTCCGGGAGAGCGATTTCCGCTCCGCCGATCGGAGCTCGCGATCCTGCACGCGGTCGACCTCGACCAGGCGCCGTTCGAGATTCGTGCCGACGGCTGGCTTGCCCGCATCTTCCAGCACGAGTACGACCACCTCGACGGCATCCTCTACATCGACCGGCTCGAACCGGTCTGGGCGAAGCCGGTCGCCAAAGCGATCCGTCGGGCGGGCTGGGGCGTGCCGGGTGAGAGCTGGATGCCGGGGCGGGATGACCTCGACGCCTGACCTTCAGCGGGCCAGGTTGACCCCGTGCACGCCGTTGTCATAGCGCAGCGCGGGGAAGATCGCCGATACGGAGAAGCCGACGCCCGGCACCGCGTAGGCGTTGAAGACGCCGCTGTAGGCGACGGTGCGCTGCCGCATCTCGGTGACCCCCTCCCCTTCGACCATTTCGGTCAGCGCGTTGAGGTCGTCCTGAAAGGTGTAGCTGCGTTGCTGCGCGAGATCGCTGGGGTCGAGTCCGTCCCGGCGCGCCGCCGCCTGCACACCGTCGTCGTCGACGAGCACCTGGAGGCCCTCTGCCGTCCAGGTGAACGACACACGCACATCCGTGCCGGTCCCCCCGTAGTTGAGGGCGTTCGCGAGAGACTCCTCGAGGATCCGGTAAATGGCGACCTCGGCGCCCTGCTGCAGCTCGAACTTCTCGCCCGATTCGGTGAACCCGATGCTGAGACCCGCGCCGATCATGGTGGTTATGAGGTCGGCGGCCGACGCAATGCTCGGCTGGGATGCCGCGGGCGTCTCGCCTTCGCCAGCGATCGTGACGATGCGCCGCAGGTCGGTGAGCGCGCCTGTCGCGAGGTCGGCGATCTGGCCGGCTGACCGGGATGCCGCACCCGGGTCGGTCTGCACGACGTACCGGGAGCCCTGGGCCTGGCGCATGATCGCCGAGATCGAGACCACGGCGACCTCGTGCAGCTCACGCACAATGCGCAACCGCGCGGCGCGTTCCGCGACGGCGATGTCGAGCTTCGCAATCTCCCGGTCAGCCACGTCGAGTTCCCCCGACAGCAGCCTGCCGTTGTGCACGGATCGCAGCAGCAGGGCGAGCAGGAGAAGGCTCGTGGCCAGAAACACCGCAGCGATCGCGGCGACGACGCCGACGTTGCCAGTCAGCCAGTCCATCACGGTGAGTCCTTTCGGGCCCGGCGGTGCGGCAGGGCGTGGTCCAGAACCGACTTTATCGCGACGGGGCCGAATCATCCGGACAGGTTCGTTAACGAACAAAGGCCGCAGGGGGTGGAGCCCCTTGCGGCCTTCGAGCTCCTCGACTTGGACTCGAACCAAGAACCTGCCGATTAACAGTCGGCTGCTCTGCCAATTGAGCTATCGAGGAATGCTGAAACAGCTTGATTACCTTACCAAACCCCGGCCATGTGCAAAATCGACGCGCGGAGGCCTGTCGAGGCCATCGGTGCGATTTCGCCCTCCGACGCCCCGCAGACCGGCCGGATCAGGCACCCGCCGCGAGCAGATAGGTCGGCGTCGGCACCTCAATCGTGGAGCCGGGGCGGGGAACACCGGTCTGCTCATCGATTGGCAGCATGCAGACCGTTCCGGAGCGCTCACACGCGACCATAAGGGTGCCAGCGTCAATCGCGAGATGCCGCGGCCAGTCGCCGCCACAGTCGACGGTCTCGACAGGGGTGAGGTCATCAACCTTGACGACGGCAACGCGGTTCGAGCCGCGCAGTCCCGTATAGAGATGGCGCCCGTCCGGCGCGAACACGAGACCCGCCGCCTGGTCGCCGGGGACCGGCGACGCCGTGACCGGTCCGGACCGGGAAATACCGGGCATCTCGGTGTCGAGGCTGGCGAGCTCGAACACCGCGCCCGAGAATTCGCCGAGCACGAATACGCGCCCGTCCGGGCCGACGGCGATGTCGCGCGGACCGGTACCGGGGGGAAAGGCGATGGAGCGCACCCGGGTCAGGTGCCCGTCGACCCAGCGGTGGATGCCCACGCTGTCGCAGCCGAGGTCGGCGCTGAGCACTGTGTCGCCCAGCACTGTGTCGCCGAGCACGGTGTCGCCGAGCACGGGATTGCTGAGCACGAGCGTTGAGTGCGCGTGTGGGCCGTCCTGTGCCGAGTGAGGACCCGGCGCACAAGCGGCCGGCACGACGCTGTCGTACAGCGGGCCGATGCTTCCGTCGTGCCCCAGCGGGAACACATCGATCTCGCCGGTGCCGTAGTTCGACGAGTAGAGCCAGTCTCGGGTTGCCGACAGGTGGCAGGGCCCCGTGCCGGAGCTACGCTGCCAGCCCAGCGTGCGGAGCGGGCCGCCCTCGTTGGCCTCGTTGCCCTTGTTGGCCTCTTTGGTCTCGTTGCCCGCGTTGCGCAGGTCGCCCTCGAAGGCGAGGACCCGGTTGCCGACCTCGTCGACCGAGTAGAGCACGCCCTCGAGCTCGCCGTTCACGAGGAACGAGGGCGACGAAGCTCTCGCAGCGAGGCCCGCGAAAGCGAGCTCACCACCGCTGGTGGGGCGGACCAGGCCGATTCCCCGAGCGTTGCCGCCGCTGGAGTCGGTGTATCCGCCGGTAAGAAATGTCGCACTCAATAGCCTGCCTCCGTGTCTACGACGCCGATGAATCGGCCGTGGTAGAGGAACGCCTCGACGTTGGCGCGGATGCGCTCCGCGAGAAGCGGCGCGGTCATGTCGGGTGTGTCTGCCGAGTGCGGCGTGATGATGACCCTCGGTTCACTCCAGAGCGGGTGGGAGTCGGGGAGCGGCTCTGGGTCTGTGACGTCGAGGCCGGCGCCGTGGATGGCGTGTGCAGCCAGAGCCGCGGTGAGAGCATCGGTGTCGACGAGGCCTCCACGGGCGACGTTGACGAGCACCGCTCTCGGGTTCATGAGGGCCAGCTCGGCCGCCCCGATCAGGCCAGCCGTGTCGGGAGTGAGCGCGGCGGCGACGATCACGACGTCGGCATCCGGCAGCACCTCTGCGAGCTGATCGGTGGGGATGGTGCGATGGGCGCCGGGGAAGGCGTCGGCGCTACGGCGCACAATCGTGGTGACCGGGTCGAACGGTTCGAGCAGTCGGAGCAGTTCGACGGCGATTCCGCCCGCGCCGATCACGACGACGTTGAGCCCGTAGAGCGATCTGCCCTCCGGCACGGTCGACCAGCTCGTCGCGCGCACCCGAGTGGGCACGACGCGCAGCAGCGCGAGGGTCAGGGCAAGGGCATGCTCGGCGACCGGCTGGGAGTAGGCGCCCTTCGCGCTCGTCCACAGGGGGCGCGCACGGCCGGCGAAGGGCGCGAGGACGCCCGCGAACGCATCCACCCCGGCCCACGGCAGCTGGACCCAACCGATCTCCGGGTACCGCTCGAGCGTGTCGACGAGCAGCGCAGGCTGCTCCGACGACAGCCAGACCAGGCCGCGGGTGGAGTCGGAGAGGTCGGCAACCTCTCCCCCGCCGGCCCGAACCGCATCGGCGAACGCGTCGACCCGGTGCGGCATGAGCGTGATCGGGCCCGGTGCCGGGCGGGAGTGCTCCGGCATGATGCCCGCCTGCCTCCCGACGACGGAGCGGTGCTGCGGGCGCACCCCGTCCGCAGAGCGGGGCGTGCTGAGGTTCGGGCGGATGCTGGTCATCTCGCTTCATCCTCTCGCGGTTGCCGCTCGGAAGCGAGGGCGCGGGAGAGGCCCTTCAGATAGGGGTGTTCCGGCGCGGTCACGAGCTCGTCGAGCGTGCCGAGCCCGATGATCACGCCGTCCTGCAGCACGGCGATCCGCTGCGCCACATCCTGCACCACGGACAGGTCGCTGCTGACGACGACCGCGGAGAATCCCCGGGCGGCCTGCAGCTCGGGGATCACGTTGAGCACGTGGTGCCGCACGAGGATGTCAACGCCGCGGATGGGCTCGTCGGCCACCAGCAGTTCGGGGTCGAGGATGAGCGAGCGCGCGAGTGCGACCCGCTGCAGCTGGCCGCTGCTGAGCTCGTATGTCATGAGCCCGAGTGCCGAGAGCGGCAGGTGCACGGCGTCAATGAGGGTTGCGACCAGCTTTCCGGCCTCGTTCTGGTCGAAGCGGCGATCGCGCAGGAAGATCGGCTCGGCCACGTTCTCGGCGACCGTGAGCCCGGGGTTGAGCCGCTGGGCGGCATCCTGCGGGAGGTACCCGACCCTCAGGGTCAGCACGCGCCTGGCCTTCTTGCCGAGCCTTCGCATCGGAGTTCCCAGCACTGTCAGAGAGCCGCCGCAGATCTGCGGTGCCCCCTCGTCGACCGGCCGCACGTCAGCGAGTCCGGCGAGGGCCATGGCCAGTGTCGACTTGCCGGACCCCGATTCTCCGATGATGCCGAGCACCTGTCCGGCGCGCAGCTGCAGGGTGACGCCGTTGACGGCGACGTGGCGTGAGCTCGCGGTTGCCGAGCGGTACTCGATCGACAGGTCGTCCGCCGTGATGACCGTGCCATAGGTGCGCTTTCGCGCTGGGTCCTCGTGGGTCTCACTCATGCCTCAGTCCAGTCCTCTCAACCGCCGCAGTTCTTCGCGGCGCTCCGCCTGGAGCGACGGGTTCGGTACCGGCAGCGAGGCGAGCAGGCGACGGGTGTACGGGTGACGGGGCGTCACAAGCACCTGAGCTCCGGTTCCCTCCTCGACGAGCTCCCCGCGGTACAGCACCGCGATCCGGTCGGCGAGGAGGTCGACGACCGCGAGGTCGTGGCTGATGAACAGGGCTGCGAAACCGAACTCGCGTTGCAGCTCCGCAAACAGCTCGAGCACCCGCGCCTGAACTGACACGTCGAGCGCGCTCGTTGGCTCGTCCGCGATGAGGAGTTTGGGCTGCAGCGCGATGGCCCGCGCGAGGCTCGCCCGCTGTCGTTGCCCGCCGCTCAACTCATGCGGGAAGCGGTCACCGAACGCCTTGGGCAGCTGCACCGCCTCGAGCAGCTCGTCGACCAGGGTGCGCGCCGCGGCTGCGTCGCCGGCCCTCCCGTGCACGATCAGCGGCTCCGCGACGCACTCGGCGATCGTGAGCCGCGGGTTGAAGCTCGATGCCGGGTCCTGGAAGACGAAGCCGATGTCGGCGCGGAGGCTGCGGAAACCACGCTCGCTGAGACCTCGCACCTCGGTGCCCAGAACGCTCAGGCTTCCACCTGAGACCGCGGTGAGCCCGGCGATTGCTCGGCCGATCGTGGTCTTGCCTGAGCCGGATTCGCCGACGAGGCCGAGCACTTCGCCTTGCGCGATCGTGAAGCTGACCCCGTCGACGGCACGGAAACCCGGCCTGCCAAGCCGCCCCGGATACTCGATGACGAGGCGCTTGGCCGCAACCGCCACCTCGTGGTCGGCAAAGGATCGCGCCATGGCGCGAGAGGTCGTGTCCCGGGTTCCCTGCCCGATGAACGGCACGGAGCCGAGCAGCTTCTTGGTGTACTCGTGCTGCGGGTTCTCGAAAAGGGTCGTCGCCTCGGCGGATTCGACGATCTTGCCCTCGTACATCACGACGACCCGATCGGCGAGGTCGGCCACAACGCCCATATTGTGGGTGATGAGCACAATTGCGGCATTGAACTCGTCGCGGCAGCGTCGGAGCAGGTCGAGGATCTCGGCCTGCACTGTCACGTCGAGGGCCGTCGTCGGTTCGTCGGCGACGATGAGTTCGGGGTCGAGGACGAGCGCCATCGCGATGACGACCCGTTGCTTCTGCCCGCCCGAGAACTGGTGCGGGTAGTAGTCGACCCGCTTCTCCGGCTCGGGGATCCCGACGCGGCGGAGGATGTCGACGGCCTTCGCCTTCGCCGCTCTCTTCGACAGGCGCCCGTGGGCGCGGAGCCCCTCGGCGATCTGCCAGCCGACGGTGAACACCGGGTTCAGGGCGAGCGACGGCTCCTGGAAGACCATCGCGACATCCGTCCCCCGAATCTTGCGGAGGGTGTCCTTGCCGACCGAGACGATGTCGTTGGCCCCGAGCATGACCACGCCGGAGGTGACGGCGGTCTCGGGGAGGAGTCCGAGGATCGTCTTGGCGGTGACAGTCTTGCCGCTGCCGCTCTCGCCGACGATCGCGAGCACCTCACCGGCCCTCACCGACAGGGTCACCCCGTCGACGGCGCGAACGGCGCCCGCGTCGGTGGCGAAACTCACGCCGAGGTTGTTGATGTCGAGGACATTCGGCATTCTCAGGCCGCCTTCCTGAGTGGCTTGCGGGTTCGGAGTTTCGGGTCGGAGATGTCGTTGATACTCTCGCCCACGAGGGTGAGGCCGAGCACGAGCAGCACGATTGCGGCGCCGGGGAAGACACCGGTCCACCAGATTCCGCTCGCGGTGTCGGAGAGGGCCCGGTTGAGGTCGTAGCCCCATTCGGCGGCGGAGGTCGGGGCGATGCCGAAGCCGAGGAATCCGAGGCCCGCGAGGGTCAGGATCGCCTCTGAGGCGTTGAGGGTGAGGATCAGCGGCAGCGTACGGGTGGAGTTGCGCAGCACGTGGGTGAACATGATTCGACCGGTGCTCGACCCGACGACGCGCGCCGACTCGACGAACGCCTCGGCCTTGAGCCGAACCGCTTCGGCGCGCACGACCCGGAAGTACTGCGGGATGAACACGACCGTGATCGAGATGGCCGCGGAGAGGATGCCGCTCCAGAGGCTCGACCGGCCGCCACTGATGACGATCGACATGACGATGGCGAGGAGCAGGGTCGGGAACGGGTAGATCGCGTCGGCGATGACGACCAGCACGCGGTCGAGCCAGCCGCCCAGGTAGCCGGAGACGAGGCCGAGGGCGACTCCGGCGAAGATCGACAGCACGACCGCGACGATCACGACCGAGAGCGCCGTCTGCGTGCCCCAGATCACCCGCGAGAGTACGTCGAATCCGCCGACGGTGGTGCCCCAGAGGTGCTCGGGTGACGGTGGCAGCTGTTTTCCGAAGAGGCCGTTCTCGTCGCGGCTCTGCGCGAAGCCGTACGGGGCGATGAGCGGGGCGAAGATGGCGGCGACGATGAACATCCCCGAGATCAGGATGCCGGCGATGAGCATCCCGCGCTGCACGCCGACGCTCTGGCGCAGGTGACTCAGAATGGGGAGGCGCCAGAGCAGGCTGGGCTTTCGAACAGTGGCGACGCTCACGGTCAGTACCTCACCCTCGGGTCGATCAGCGCGGCGATGACGTCCACGATGAAGTTGGTCACGGCGACGATCACGGCGAGCAACGCCACGATGCCCTGCACAGCGACGAAGTCGCGGGCACCGAGGTACTGGGCGAGCTGGAAGCCGAGGCCGCGCCACTCGAAGGTCGACTCGGTGAGCACCGCGCCGCCGAGGAGGAGGGCGATCTGCAGCCCAATCACGGTGACGATCGGGATGAGGGCCGGTTTGTAGGCGTGGTACCGCACGAGGCGGAACTCGCTTACCCCGCGGGAGCGTGCGGCATCGACATAATCGTTTGACAGGGTCTGGATGACGTTGGTGCGCACGAGGCGCAGGAACACGCCCGCGGTGAGCAGCCCGAGTGCGAGCGCCGGCATGATCGCGTGCAGCAGAACATCGCCGATGATGACGGAGTTGCCCGATCGGATCGCGTCGATGAGGTAGATGCCGGTGGGGTCGTCGAGCCTGCCGAGGGCGATCTGCACCCGCGTGGACGCCCGCCCGCCGAGCGGAAGCCAGCCGAGCCAGACGGAGAAGGTCAGCTTGAGCAGCAGGCCGGCAAAGAAGACGGGGGTCGCGTAGCTGAGAATTGCGAGGATGCGGAGCACGGCATCCGGGGCGCGATCCTTGTAGTACGCGGCGAGCATGCCGAACGGGATGCCGATCGCGAACGCGACGATGAGGGCGTAGAAGACGAGCTCGAGAGTCGCCCCGCCGTAGGTGAGGAGCACTTCGGAGATGAGGCGATTGTCGCTGAGGGTACGGCCGAAGTCGCCGGTGGCGATCTGGCCGAGGTATTCGAAGTACTGCACGATGATCGGACGGTCGTAGCCGGCGGCGGCGAGCCGCTCCGCGAGCTGCGCCGCGGTGAGTCGGTCGCCGACCGAGGCGGAGATCGGGTCGCCGATGACCCGCATCAGGAAGAAGACGAGCGAAACGAGGATGAACACGGTCGGCACTATCAGGAACGCGCGGATGAGCACGTACCGGCCGAGTCCGATGCCGCCGCCGGACTTCCGTCCCCGGGAGCGAGGTGGCCTGGCGGGCGGATCGATGGGCGCTTCGGCCTCCTGCAGCAGTGTCACGAGAGAGGGTCGTCCTTTCCGAGGTGCCGAGAATGAGTTCGGGGTGCCCCGCTGTGCGGGGCACCCCTCGGTATCTCGTCGGGCGTTAGTTTAGCGCCCGGCCGGCAGGTGCCGGCGGGTGGTCAGTTACGGCTGAGTGCCGCGTAGCGGAATTTGAACGACGCGTCGAGCGTGTCTTCCGCGCCCGAGATGTCCGTTCCCGTGACCGCGACTCCGGCGCCCTGCAGCAGCGGCAACGTTGACAGCTGGGACGCCACGGCGTCCTGGATGTCTTCGAGCAGCTGGGTGCGGGCCTCGGTATCGCCCTCGACCAGCTGCTGCTGGATGAGGGTGTTGACCGCGGAGTCCTGGTAGTGGTTGCCGAGGAAGTTCGCGTCGCTGAAGAACGGCGTGAGGTAGTTGTCGGCGTCGGAGTAGTCCGGGAACCAGCCGAGCTGGTACAGCGGGTACGCGTCTTCGCGACGCTCGGCGCTGTAGACGTCCCACAGGGTCGACTCCAGGTTGACGTCGAACAGCTCGCTCTTGTTGAGCTGGCTCGCATAGGCCGCGTACTCGTCGTCCGAGGACGCTCCGTAGTGGTCCGGGCTGTACTGCAGATTCAGGGCGACCGGGGTGGTGACTCCGGCCTCCTCGAGCAGTGCGGCCGCCGCGTCGACATCCGGTCCGCCCTCGCCGTCTCCGTAGAGACCCTTGAGCGATTCGGTGGCGCCGGTCAGACCCTCGGGAACGTAGGAGTACAGCGGCACGTAGGTGCCGTTGTAGACCTGCTCGGAGACCTCCGCGCGGTCGATGACGCTCGCGATCGCCTGGCGGACGGCAAGCGCCTTGGCCGGGTCGGCCTCTGCGGTCTCGGCACCGTACGGCTGTGTGTTGAAGTTGAAGACGATGTAGCGGATTTCTCCACCGGGGCCGTCCCAGACCGTCACGCCGTCGTCTTCGCGAAGGTCAGCGACGTCGGTCGGGCTGAGGCTGCGGTAGGCCACATCGACGTCACCCTCCTGCACAGCGAGCTTGAGGGAGGTCTCGTCGGCGAAATACTGCGTCGTGACCGATTCGGTCTTCGCCGCGCCGAGGAGGCCGTCGTAGTTCGGGTTCGCCTCGTACTGGATGATCTCGTTCTGGGTGTAGTCGGTAATCGTGTACTGGCCGCCGAAGGCGTTGCCCTCGACGATGTCGGCGGGATCGGTGAGTTCGGTAGCCAAGAACACCTCCTCGTCGACGATCGGGCCGGCTGGGCTCGAGAGGATCTGCTCGAACGTCTGGTCGTTCGCGGCCTTCAGGGTGAACACGACCGTGGTGTCGTCGACGGCCTCGACCGAATCGAGGTTGCCGAGCAGGCTCGACGGCCCATTCGGGTCGGCGAGGCTCACCACGCGGTCGAAGGTGAACTTCACGTCGGAGGCGGTCAGATCGTTGCCGTTCGCGAAGGTGAGTCCGTCTTTGAGCACGACGGTGAACTCCGTCGGCGTCGTGAACTCGCCGGACACCGCAATGTCGGGCTCGACATCCGGGCTGCCGTACGGGCTGTTGAACAGGAACGGGAAGACCTGGTTCTGCACGG